>NZ_BAAHOA010000002.1:0-758579 GCF_054655175.1 Ruminococcus sporogenes
GTTGGGGTGGTAGGATTTGAACCCACGGAATGGAGGAGTCAGAGTCCTCTGCCTTACCACTTGGCGACACCCCAAAATATACTATTTAAGGATAATTTTTCATATTCCGTGACTGCTTTAATATTATATCATACTTAAAACTGCTTGTCAATACTTTTTTGAATTTTTTTTGATTTATCTTATTTCATACTATCATATGATATTATTAACCGAAACTGAAAAATTATTCACACTATATAATTTTTTATATTGAAAAATAAACCGTAATAGTGTAAAATAGAATAAAAAACTGAAAGGAAATTGAATTAATGAGAATATATAGAGAAAATAATAGCCTTAAAATAAAATCCGGCAATTCCCAGGTATGGATTGAGCCTTGGGGCGAAAATTCACTGCGTGTCCGAATGACAAAAGAGCCTGTCATGAATGAAAATAACTGGGCGTTATGTGAGCCTGTAAAATATTGTGAAGCGAGCTTCAGCGAGGAAACTATAGATGTGACTGATCCGTGGTATATGTCTGATGAATACAGCAGATATCATCAGAAGGGAGTTAATCACACTATTACCAATGGTAAAATTACTGCAAAGGTATCGTTTGAAGGGTGCATAAGCTTTTTTAACCAGAACGGCGAATTGCTTACTGAAGAATATTGGCGAAACCGAAACAGAATTAACCGTTATTGCGTACCTCTTAGGGTAGAAGCAAGGGAACTTAAATGCTATCAGGGTTCCACAGATTATGAGCTTACGGCGCGCTTTGAAGCCTTTGACGATGAGAAAATTTTCGGAATGGGACAATATCAGGAAAAAAATCTTAATAAAAAGGGGGCGGTGCTTGAGCTTGCTCACAGAAACAGTCAGGCAAGCGTACCATTTATGCTTTCAAGCAGGGGATATGGTTTTCTTTGGAATAATCCGGCAATAGGAACCGCTACGTTCGGAATCAACAAAACAGAATGGTATGCTAAAAGTACGAAAAAGCTGGATTATTTTATTACTGCCGGAGATACGCCTGCGGAAATAGAAGAAAATTATACTGCCGCTACAGGCAGGGCGCCGAAAATGCCTGAATACGGACTGGGATACTGGCAATGCAAGCTTCGCTACAGGAATCAGCAGGAATTACTTGAAGTTGCAAGGAAACATAAAAAATTGGGGCTTCCAATAGACGCAATAGTAATTGACTTTTTTCACTGGACTATTCAGGGAGACTTTAAGTTTGAACCGCGCGACTGGCCTGATCCGGAGGGAATGATAAGGGAATTAAAGGAGCTTGGAATAGAAACGGTAGTGTCAATTTGGCCGACTATTGATGAAAGAAGTGAAAATTTCGGTAAAATGGCAGACAGCGGTTATTTGGTAAGCGCTGACCGTGGAAACGGAATTCATATGACATGGATGGGTAATACGGTATTTTATGATGCAACAAATCCCGGAGCTCGTGAATATGTGTGGGAAAAATGCCGTGAGAATTATTATAAATACGGTATAAAATGCTTTTGGCTGGACGAGGCCGAGCCGGAGTATGGTCCTTATGATTTTGATAATTACCGTTATTATGCCGGTCCGGCTCTGCAATGTACAAACATATATCCGTTAATGTATGTCAAGGGCTTTTATGACGGACTGAAATCTGAAGGTGAAACGGAAGTTTTAAGTCTTGTAAGATGCGCTTGGGCAGGGAGTCAGAAATATGGCGCGCTTACATGGTCGGGAGATATTCATTCGTCATTTAGGGCCATGAGAGAGCAGCTTCAGGCTGGACTTAATATGTCGGTTGCCGGAATACCTTGGTGGACCTCCGATATAGGAGGATTCTTAGGCGGAGATATTTCAGATCCGAAATTCAGGGAACTGCTGGTAAGATGGTTCGAGTGGGGCGCATTTTGTCCTGTGTTCCGTATGCACGGCGAACGTTCTCCGTGGCATGAGCGTGAAGAAGAATTTATTAACGGAGTAAGACAGCTCACCTCTGGTCAGGATAATGAAGTGTGGAGCTTCGGAGAAGATAATTTTGAGATACTGAAAAAATATCTCTTTTTAAGAGAGCGTCTGCGTCCTTATATCAGAGAGTGTATGGATGAGGCCTCATTAAGCGGCATGCCTGTTATGCGTCCTCTGTTTTTTGATTTTTATAAAGATAAAACAGCGTGGAAAATAGAAGATGAGTATATGTTCGGACCGGATATTCTTGTTGCGCCTGTTATGGAAGAAAATACGTCGGAAAGAAAGGTTTATCTTCCTGAAGGGGCTATATGGACTGACGCCAATACCAAAAAAGCTTATAGCGGGGGACAGAATGTTACGGTTCCTGCTCCGCTTGATATAATACCTGTATTTATAAGAGATAATAAGAAAATTGACATATATTTATAAAATAAAAGCCTTGGTTTCATTTGAAATCAAGGCTTTATTTTTATAAGCTACTGATATGTCGTGGAGCTTCTACTACCGTAAGCTCCGGAATAGCTGTAAAGCACTGCAAAATAGATGAATGATAAAAGTGGACTAAAGGGTTCGAACCTCAGTTTTTTCTTTTTGATATTTAACTTTATAATGCGAATCCTACCTAATAATACAAAATGCTTAAAATCCCACATCTACAGAATTCTCAGCATAATAGACAACGCAGTTTGAACCTTTAAGTTCAAACTGCGTTAAGGTAATTATTCTGCTGAAATACAAAACTGAATATCGGTTGGAATAAAGATTTCCTTTGCTATATCCGATGCCAGACCGTTATAATTGCCGCAGTAATCTGATAAATTATCATTCCAGAATTGAATTACTTCCTTTTTGAAAATACAATAATTCATTTCAAAGGAAAGAATCTCCCTTGTTATAGCCTGTTCAAAAATCGGATTTCCTGCAAAGGCTGCTTCATAATTTTCTGTAACAGACTTTTCAGAAAGCTTTACCTCATTTTCTTCCGGTCCGAGAATTGCTGTTTCGATCGTAACATTTCCCATTTCAACTTTTTGCGGCAGTATTGCTTTTTTTACCTCTGCCTTTTCCTTATTATACACCAAAATCATATAGCTGAATTTACCATCGCCCAGATCAGCCAAATCTTTGATATGTACTTCAGGATCTCTTCCGAACATTGCCTGAACTTTTCTGTGGTATTCATACCACGGAGGGGACAGTTTTGTTATCATAGACTTTTCCGTAATCACAACTCCTTTAAATTATTATATACTAACAGCTGCTCTATTTAACAAACAGCTATTTGTTTATATTATTTAACGCTATCTTCATCACTTCATCAGAGCTTTTATCCTCCAGCATTTTCCATATGCTTTTCAGCTGCTTGATAAATGCTTCAACCTCATCTATTTTTTCAGCGCCAATCATTTCTACTACCATGTACAGCAGCTCATCTATTGTGAGTTTAGTATGATCAACAATAGATTTTGCCATTGTGTAGCAGAATACGTTTTCTGACTTTGCAATAACACCGCTTGAAGAAAAACAATATTTATAACATTTAACGTCGACACGAACAATAGCAAAGTTTTCAGGGTAAACAAAAAACATTTTTTCTTCATGCTCTCCCATTGAAGTATTGCCGATCAATGTGTCAAGCGCAGTTTCAACAATTTTTTGAAAACCGTTTTTAACATCATCTCCGCCGCTGAAAAACATATTGATAGCTTCTCTTATTGCCGTACCACATCCGGCTTTTATATCAACATGCTGACATTTGTAATATGCTATCGCACGATTTCCTACTACTTCACACTCAGAAGTTCCACCGCTTGTAAACATGCTTTTTAATTCTGCTTCGAACTGTTCACACTTTGCCTGCGCCATTTTTTGAAGAAAGCTAAACTGTTCTTTCAAAATTTGATCCTGTTCTGTTTTTCCGGTTATCTCATCAATCTTACTTATAATCTTAGCCATTTTTAAACCTCCGTTATTTTTTCGTTTGATATATACCTTATCATTACAAATAATTAAATTACTTTAATGAAATTATACGCCATAATTGTGTTAAATGCAATACTTTTTGCCAAATTTAGAGCATTTGCAACGCATTTTCTACAAATTTATATAATTTACTATATCATTTTTATGCAATTTGCCATTAAGTAAAAGTAAACATTTTCTCTATACAAACTTCTTGCAAAGCTTACGAATCTTCATGCCCCAACTAATAGATAATATTTGAGTTACCTCCTATTTGATTTCAGGTAAGAGAAAAGGCGTATGGAGTTCATTCATTTCATACGCCTGTAACGGTGATATTTTGTTTTACAGCTCAAGTTTATACGTAAAAAACGGAGAATGCATCGCTCCGTTTACTTATTTTATTTCAATTCTCTTTGTTTCCGGCTGCTGCTCAGCTTTTTTAGGCAGCGTAACCTTTAAAACGCCGTTTGTATACTCCGCTTCAATCGCGCTTTCATCTATATTTGAAATATCAAAGCTTCTGCAATATGAGCCGTAGCTTCTTTCTCTGCGGATATATTCTCCGTTTTTATTCTTTTCATCGTTTTCTGACTTATGCTCTGCACACAGGGTAAGAACGCTTCCGTTTACGTCAATTTTTATGTCCTCCTTATTGAAACCGGGCATTTCACATTCCAGAATATATTTTCCGCCCTCGTCCCTGATATCTGTACGGCAGCGATTTACTGAAGAAAAGTCCTTGAAAAAGTCCTTTTCAAATTCCCTGAACGGATTCCACAAATCATTTCTTTCATAAGGTGTGAGTCCAAACATAATTGTTCCTCCTGATTTTATTGTATTTCTTTATTATTCTATTTTTCAATCCTTTTATTCGTTACACAATCCTCCGGCGCCTTATCATCCCTAAGTCCCTTGAAAACAGGCTGACGCATTCCGCCGTTTTCCGTTTTCATCATATACTTTACTGTGCATACAAGCTCCCGCTTTATCCAGACTGCGGTTTCATTTCCTTTTGGGATTTCAGAAAACGGACAGTTAGTTTTATCCAACGCTTTGATTCTGCGGAAAGGCTCTCCGCCTACTCCCAGCGTCACATGACCTTTATACATAAGCCGTTTCCCGCTGTACTGCCCCAGTATTATACTGTTCATGCTGTTTTCTTTCGGAACGTAACCCAAAACGATAAAATCATCGTCCTGCATATACTTTATTTTTATCCAGTCCTTTGTACGGCGGTCAAAATAATATCGGCTGTCCTTTCTTTTGGCTACAATTCCTTCAAGCTCGTTTTGCTTTGCAAGCTCATAAAAAGCCACGCCGTTTTTCTCAATGTATCTTGATACGGCAAAGCTTTCGTTTTCGGATTTTACAGCTTTCTGCAATAAATTCTTTCTTTCCATGAGCGGAAGATTTGTCACCTGCCTGTCCTCATAATACAGAATATCAAAGGCGGTAAAGCAGGCGGGGTATTTCTTTGCCGCCATTTCTATTTTTACGGGATTGCTCATAAGACTGCGTTTCTGAATCTCAAAAAAATCAGGCTTTCCGTCCCTGATAACCGCAAGCTCTCCGTCAAGTATACAGCGGACGTTAATGCTCTTGTGTATGTCCGAAAGCTCCGGTACTTTTGGTAGCATTAAAATATTACGTTTGTTTTTCAGAATCGTTTTATCTTTATCCAGATAAGCTATGCACCGTTCTCCGTCAAGCTTTAGTTCATAGATATATTCCTCGCTGTCAAAGGGCTCTCCCTCCGCTCCGATTAACATTGGATTGATATTTTTAGTTTCCCATATATCGGTCATTTTTTAGCGCCTATCTGCTCGAGACTTTGCTTTAAGGCTTCCATAATATCAATAGCCGTTACCTTGATTTCCGGAGATGAAGCGACGATATCTTTTCCGGCAATTTTCTGCTCGATTATTTCACGCAGTTTTACCTGATACTCGTCCTTATACAAATTCGGTTCAAAGTCCTTAACCATTGAATTGATCAGGGTTTTCGCCATTGTAAGCTCCGCCTCGCTTATTTCGGGGTGCGCGGGCTCTTTAGGCGCCTGCTTTACCTCGTCTGCGAAAAACATTGTTTCAATGAGTATGCCGTTATCGGTAGGAATCAACGTTAAAAGCTTTTCCTTGGTACCCATAACGGTTTTGGCGATAGCAACCTTGTTTTCGTCCTTCATAGCCTTACGAAGCAGCTCAAAGGCTTTGTCTCCGCCGGCTTCCGGAACTGCGTGATAGGTTTTGTCATAATATATCGGACGTATCGAATTTAAGTCGGTAAAATGCAGAATGTGAATGGTTTTATCCTTTTCGGACTTGGCTTTTTCAAAATCCTCGTCAGACATAATTACAAATTTATCCTTGTCGTATTCAAAGCCCTTTACAATATCCTTTGACGATACCTCCTTGCCGCAGGAAGCGCAGACCTTTTTGTACTTTACTCTGCTGCCGTCCTCTCTGCAAAGCTGATTAAAATGTATATCGTTATCCTGTGTGGCTGTATACAGTCCTACGGGAATATGAACCAAGCCGAATGAAATTGCTCCTCTGTGCGATACTGCCATATTGAACATCTCCTTTTTTAGTAGTATATCCATTCCGTAAAAAGTAATACTAATTAGGGTGATGATATGGTAAGAAAGGTTTATGTTGAGGTAACGGCAAAGTTTGATACAGAGGGGAACATAACTCCGCTTTCCGTAACATGGGAGGACGGTATGGTTTATGAGATAGACAGGATTCTTGACAGACGCAGAGCCGCCAGTCTTAAAGCGGGAGGTATCGGAATGAGGTATACCTGTCGCATTTTAGGTCAGCGGTCATATTTGTATTATGAGGAGCCCAGATGGTTTGTTGAGGGGAAAATATAATTTGGATAAAATTAAGGATACAGCGCCAATCAGCGCTGTATCCTTATAATTTCTGTTATTTATTAAGAGCGGCTTTTATCATATCGTCTGACAAGCCAAGCTCTTTTAACCTTGCTGCGATATTGGCTCTTTCTTCTTCTTTACCTTTTTCTATTCCTTTTTCTATGCCGATTTTTTCGCCTTTTTCCATGCCTATCTGCTCGCCCTCACGTCTTGCATGACCTAACGCGCTGGCTTCATCATGCAGAGCCTTTTCTCTTAATCTCGCAAGCTCCTGTATCTTTTCATCCTCGCTCATCTGGTGTATTACCATTACCGCTTTCTGTATCTCCGGCACATTTGTCTGTCTCAGCATTTCCAATTCCTCCTCGCTCTCCGCATTTATCAGTTGGAGCCACAGCTCCATGCGGTTATTCTTATTTATCTTCTTGTTTATCTTTTTAAGCTCAAAAAAGTGTATCGCGCACTTATCCGTCAGCAGCTCGTGCCTGTTTACTTCCAGTACCTTGAAGCATGAATGAAATTCAGGACATTCAAACATATTGAAGTTTATTATATTGATCGATATGCTCTGCTTCAGATCGCCGTATTCGTCTCCGCTTTTCAGATCTCCGCTGTACAGCTTAGACCAGTAATACAATACGCGGTCGTTGAAGTCAGGCTCGTTCTTTATCTGCATTTCAACATTGACCAATTTATCGTCCACCTGCATTTTCAGATCAAGCCTGCTGAATTTCCCAGTTATCGTTTCCGGCAGTATTTCGGAGTTCTGAATCACGATTTCTTTTATCGAATCATATGGCAGTTCAAGCATAGTCGATAAAAAGCTATGCAGTATATCCTCGTTTTCCGATTTGGAAAACATCGTTTTGAATATTATATCCAGCTTTGCTTTCACTATGTTTCTGCCCATTGGTATCAGCCTCCGTTACGTCTGTTTTCCGTCCTTTTTCTAACTTCATTATATCATACTATGCCAATCATTGCAAGCTTTATAAAAGTAAATTTTACTTCGGTCCCAATGGAGCCGAAGTTAATAAAACAAGGGCACAGATAACTGTACCCTTGTTTTTGCTAATTACCTTGATAACCTAATTCTTCATAATATACATTATACTACAACCAATAAACATTACATCTGTATCATTAATCAAAAACCTATACTAACCCAAGATAACTACTAATTATCATTATAAAATGTGAAAGAGGAGTGTTATATGAATCATAAGATTTGGATTGGAAAATATGAATCAGAAGTTGCTGATAAAAACTTATTTTTACATACTATTACTATATACGGCTCGAATAAAGATAGTAATTTTTCTTTTCTTGAAGAAAGAGGTGAAAAATTATTATCATATGATGATTTTATTAATTTCATAATAGATAAAATTAATAAAATCATTATAAACAAAACAAATTGTAAATTTTACTTTTATAACGAAAAATGGGGCTATGATATTTTACAGATGATGCCTGACTTAAGAAAATTTTTAGTTTTAAAAAATGAAAAATCTTTTTTGGATTTTTTAAATAATAAAATATATTCTAGAAGTTGGATGTCAAATAAAGTATGTGTTCCTCCATTTTTTATTGGAAATAAAATCGACTGTAAATATCAAGAACTTTTAAATAGTTTTGAAGGATATGAAACATTTATTATTCAAAAAGCTATTTCCGAAGGAGGCGAGGGAACTTTTATATTAAAAAAAGATGATTGTGATATATATAACCATTTAGAAGAAAACGTTCCCTATATTATTTCGCCTTTTTATTCAAATTCATTTTCACTTAATATCACTATAATTTGTAACGAAGAAAGTTGTATATGTTTCCCGATATCAGAGCAATTATTTAATGAAAAAAATATTTTTATAGGATCTGACTTTATTAGCGGAAATGAAATATATATAAATCATAAAAACCTAATTAAGAATTTTATAAACAGCATTGTTGAATGCTTGCAAAAAAATCATTATATTGGATTGTGCGGGATAGATTTCTTAATTAATAATGAAAAGATATATTTTATAGAATTTAATCCTCGATTTCAGGGATCAACTTTTCTTATTAACTACTTTCTTTACAATAACAACCAATTAACTGTGCACAAATTATATTTAGATTTATTAGAAGGAAAAAAATTAGACACTGCTTTAGAGAAAATGATAGAATTGCAAATAGATCAAAGCTGGTGTTTTAACAAAATAAATCACAAAAAAGTAATCCGAACATTAAATGATGGAAATAAGATAATTACTTATAAACACATATACGAAGAAAGCATAAGTGCTACTAAAATTGAACATTCTACGAATTCTTATTACGATTATTTTGCAACAAGATATAAGTATATAATGTCAGATTATGAATATAAAATTTCTACAGAAGGGAAGCTGTTGGCACAACTGTTTAATCAATATTCAAATCGACCAGTTCATTCTGTTTTAGATTGCACATGTGGAATTGGCGTTCAAACAATAAGTCTTGCTCAAATTGGATTTGATGTATATGGTACAGATATAAGTTCAGGAGAAATTGAGGTTGCTAAAACTGAAACCCTACGACATAATTTACATATTACTTATAAAGTAGCTGATTGTAGAAATTTAGAAAATGCATTCACAAGAAAATTTGATGCTATTATATCCATAGATAGTGCTTTAACTCACTTATTAGATGAAGAAAATATGTATTGTGCCTTACATAGTATATATGAACGTTTAGAATATGGGGGAATATTTATTGCTAGCTTTCGTGATTATGATAAGATGATAGAAGAAAAGCCTGCTTGGGCATATCCAACAAGATATAGAAAAACCGAAAATGGATATGCAATTATTCTCAGGCATTTTGATTGGAATGTTGATAAATGTACATCTTCGCAATTCTATATTGAAGTTGAAGATCAAAAGGAACCCAAATTGTTTTATAGTACTTATAAACAATGGGCCATTACACGAGAAAAGCTCTTAAGTATTTCAAAAAAGCTACCATTTTCTAATTCATTTTGGTTGTTTCCAGATAAAACAAGATTTTATCAACCGATTTTTTGTGCTTTAAAATAAGTTATCGATGAAAATAATGTTGAAAGTTTTCACCATAATTTGAAATATCAATGTTATAAACATTGTGATAAAGTAAATTAACCTTAATTGATTGTTGTTCCATGTCTTCATGCATTTTTATGCAATCATTATTTGTAAATTTTGTGAAATTGCAGGTATCCCTTTCTGCATTTTCATTATGATATTTTTGTATTTCTTCTTTAGTTTTTTTAATATTCAGCCTTTTTTGTTTAATATCTAAAAATTTATTTATAAACTTATCAATGCCTAAAAGAGAAAAATACAAAATTCCAATAATCTCTGCTATTTTTTCTGGTGATGAAAAAATTGAAAGCAAAAATTGATATGGTGAATTGTGCCGATATTCAATATAATGTGTAATTTTGTTATTATATACATTTAAAATGTGTTCGATTTTTTCTATAAAGAAAGACAATTTAGTTGTATCATTAGATTCAATATTTGTATAAAATTCAAATGTAACATAACCTTTTGTTGTATCATTTAAGAGATTATTTCGAATTTCAAATAAATATACATCTGCATTAAGTAATTTATCTTCATTAGATAGGCTTTGAATATATAATTCAGATTTAATTAGTTTATATATTTCGTTTTTTTGAACTATTGAAAAATCATATATCGTCATAAGCACACTTATATACTTTAATGTTCTATATTCATGAAGTTTAACTAAAAATGATACACTTTTTTTTATTACTTCAAATGAATGGTTCATTTTCCCGGTGGATGCATAAAGATTAGCCAAAGGAAAAAAATTATTAGTATATTTGTAAAAAGTAATTAAGTCTGGGATTAGAGCAATATACTCTTCTTTAGAAATACCATTTTCACTTACCTTTGAACCTATTCTTATATCATCAATTGTTTCAAAAATATAATCTAAGCATTTAAAAGCAAATGGGATTGATGCAAACGGAATTGAAGTATTAATAAGAGTATTATCATAGAAATAAACATATTCAATATTTGTATTTTGTATTATTACATTATCAAATACACAGTTATGAATTTTTGAGTTTTCCCATATTATATTATTTATTGTACATTTATTAAATTTTGTATTATAACAATTAATACTTGTAAGTGAACAAGCATCGAAATCACACAAACTAAATGTTACACCTTTAAAAATGCTTCCGCAGAAACTTGAAGATAATATTTTACGTAAAATTGAATTTTCAAAATGGCAATTATCAAAATAACAATTATCAAATATAGCAAAATCAAATTTACAATTATAAAAATTACAGTTAATAAAATAAGAACCTGTAAACCCAGAATTTTTAAATGAAGTATTTTTAAAATTGCATTCTATAAAATATGATCTTCTTTGATTTTGAGACTCATAACTTTTTGATATTATTAATCCACTAAATATTTTATATTGATTAGTTCTATAATTATCTTTATTGTTAACATGATTAAGTAATACTTTCTGTGAGTATAAAAACTCATTTAACTCCCTCTCTGATAATTCTGTATTAAAGTTATAATTAATAATATCCATACTTATTTAGATTCTCCTTTGATAATTAGTAGTTATCTTGGGTTGTCCTTTTTATAAAATTACACACCATAATTCTACCTATGTCATCATATTTTCAAGATTTCACCGAGAAACCATTTACACAATTCGACATTCATAGTTTTATAGTATATAATATAAATATCTAAAAAATAAAGGAGTCAACCGCAAATGTTAAATCTTACTTTACAAACTGAACTTTTCCTAAACTGCTGTAAAAGCAGAAAAACTCTTAACGATAAAACCATAAAAGCCTACAGAACCGATCTTAGACAATTCACTGAATTTACGGACAATACGTTCACTAAAGAATCAATCTACCTTTACATTGATATGCTGCATGAACAGTTTAAGCCCAAAACGGTAAAAAGGAAAATTGCAACTGTAAAAGCTTTTACCCACTATCTTTTAATTGAAGATGTTATTGATATAAATCCCTTTGACAAAATCGAAGTTTCTTTCAAAGAACCTGTTATTCTTCCAAAAACAATTCCTTTGAACATAATTAACAGCATTCTTATCTGTGCCTACAATTTGCAGTCACAAACTAAAACTGAATATCAAAAAAAATTACCACCCGTGATATTGCCGTGCTTGAAATACTTTTTGCAACAGGTGCAAGGGTATCTGAAATCTGCAATCTTAAGTTGTCCTCTGTAGATTTAACCAATCATACTGTAAAAATCTTTGGCAAGGGTTCTAAAGAAAGGATGATACAAATTGAAAACACTGATGTTCTGCGGGCGCTGAACAACTACTATGAACTATTTCAACCAGATATAAAAGAATGCGGTTTCTTTTTTATAAATAAACTGCATCATCGCTTGTCTGAACAGTCTGTTCGTGAAATCATCTGTAAATACACCGCTATGACAGGGTATGATATACATATCACACCTCATATGTTCCGTCATTCTTTTGCTACTCTGCTTCTGGATGAAGATGTTGATATTCGTTACATACAAAAGCTGCTTGGACACAGTTCCATTACGACCACACAAATATACACTCACGTTGCAATGGCAAAACAGAAAGAAATTTTATCGGTTAAACATCCTCGCAACAAGATAATTGTAAATGCAAAATAATACAATTATACTTGTTAATACCCATTATACACCACGCTTATGTTAAATGCAATACATTTTGCCAAATACAGAGCATTTCCCTTACGTTTTCTATAAAATTGTATAATTTACTATAATATTTTTGTAAATAATGACTATAGATTAAAACTATTTTATAAAAGATAATGCTAATTATGGTATTACCATATTTCATAACAGCAGTCTTATTTGTATTATGATGAGCCGAGATGGTTTGTTGAGGGGAAAAGATAATTTGGATAAAATTAAGGATACAGCGCCGATCATCGCTGTATCCTTTTGTTTCTGTTATTTATTAAGAGCGGCTTTTATCATATCGTCTGACAAGCCAAGTTCTTTTAATCTTTTTGCTATTTCCTGTTCCTTTTTTTCCATGCCTTTTTCTATACCGATCTGCTCGCCCTCACGTCTTGCATGACCTAACGCGCTGGCTTCATCGTGCAGAGCCTTTTCTCTTAATCTCGCAAGCTCCTGTATCTTTTCATCCTCGCTCATCTGGTGTATCACCATTACCGCTTTCTGTATTTCCGGCACATTTGTCTGTCTCAGCATTTCCAATTCCTCCTCGCTCTCCGCGTTTATCAGTTGAAGCCAAAGCTCCATACGGTTATTCTTATTTATCTTCTTGTTTATCTTTTTAAGCTCAAAAAAGTGTATCGCGCACTTATCCGTCAGCAACTCGTGCCTGTTTACTTCCAGTACCTTAAAGCATGAATGAAATTCGGAACATTCAAACATATTGAAGTTTATTATATTGATTGATATGCTCTGCTTCAGATCGCCGTATTCGTCGCCGCTTTTCAGATCTCCGCTGTACAGCTTAGACCAGTAATACAATACGCGGTCGTTGAAGTCAGGCTCGTTCTTTATCTGCATTTCAACATTGACCAATTTATCGTCCACCTGCATTTTCAGATCAAGCCTACTGAATTTTCCAGTTATCGTTTCCGGCAGTATTTCGGAGTTCTGAATCACTATCTCCTTTATCGAATCATATGGCAGTTCAAGCATAGTCGATAAAAAGCTATGCAGTATATCCTCGTTTTCCGATTTTGAAAACATCGTTTTGAATATTATATCCAGCTTTGCTTTCACTATGTTTCTGCCCATTGGTATCAGCCTCCGTTACGTCTGTTTTCCGTCCTTTTTCTAACTTCATTATATCATACTATGCCAATCATTGCAAGCTTTATAAAAGTAAATTTTACTTCGGTCCCACTGGAGCCGAAGTTAATGAAACAAGGGCACAGATAACTGTACCCTTGTTTTTGCTTTCAGCGCTAAAGTCAAGTCGGAAGCAGTGAAATAAACCATGAAGATGTAAAGGAGGTTACTTCTTTCTTGAGGCGATAACGCCGATTGCTGACAACAGAATTATTCCCGCTGCCGCAGCCGAAGCTGCTCCGGTGTTGGGATTGGACGTTCCGCTGGCTCCTGAGTTATTGGCAATTCCCGTTGTCCCCGCCTTACTGTCGGAGCCTGCGGAATCCGTCTTTGACGTGATGTCGTTTGACGAATCATCGGTCTTTGAGCTTGATTCATCGTCTGTTTTTGATGACGAATCGGCGTCTGTATCGGACGAGCTTTCGGAATCTGGCGTTGATTCGGAATCAGGAGTTGATTCAGACGAGGAAACGTCCGTCTTTTCAACCAGACTCGCAACAGCCGTTTCAAGCGCTGTTTTAGCGGCTTCAATATCTGCCTTTTCAGAATCCTCCGGCAATTCCTTTGCCGCTGTCAAAGCTGTTGTCAGTTCCGCATAGCTGTCCTCGGTGTAATCAGAAGCTTCAATTTTTTCAGCTTCCGCTATTGCCGCTTTCAGTTCGTCAAGCGCGATAGTTCTGTCGGTTACGGTTTTCAGCGCTGTGCCCATATCGTCTATAAGCTCTATTTTTGTTACCGCGAATACATAATCGGCAGCCAATTCCCATGAATATGTGCTTGCAAATATTTTTATGCTGTCGCCGGATTTTATTGCGGAGGTTAAAGGAAGATCGACTGTACAGCCTTCAGCTCCGTTAGTGTATAGCTGTTTTATCTGTTTTTTTCACAACGTTAGTCAGCGCTGTTGATAAATCAAGAAGCGCATTATTTACATCGTCCTGTGTTGCAGATTCATTGTTATATACTGTTTTTGCTTCTTCAAGCTCTGTTTCCAGAGCTTCTACATTATTGTACTGTGATTTATCTATTTCTGCCAAGAATGCTTCTGCCTCTTCAATTTTACTTTCAAGCGCTGTTTTATTTACGCCGGAATCGCTGCCCTGCCCATATTCCATATTCGGATCAACCACAATATTTCCGGGCCAGTTTACTAATTGTTCTTTTACAGTTTCATTTTTAACGTATGCAACTGCTGTTGACGGAACATTTTTAAATGTCGCCACAGCAGGTATTCCCGATATATTGGAAGCATATATTTCTAATTTTTCAAGTGCAGTACAGCCGCTTAAACAAGCTAATTTAAAAGTTACCTCATTATCATTTAATAATACTATTTCTTTAACTGATGAACAATTCATAAATCCGGTTATGTCCACATACGTTTTGGGCACAACTATCTTTGTGAAATACGTATTTTTTTGAAAAGTTGTTGCATTTAATGTACAAGTTTTTCCGTCGTAAGTTTCAGGTAATGTAATCTCAGTTATACCACCTAATAAGTCCTGATAATTATCCACTAAACCCACCAATACATTATTACCATTGCTTTCTTTATAGGTGAAAATATGCGAAAAATCAGAACTTACACATAGTCCAGAAATTGATGTTACTAAACCCAACATACTTGCTAAAAAAGCGCTCACTATACGCTTAAATTTTATTTCCAATTTAATCCCTCCAATTTCCCCAAAAAAATTGCTATCACCACTAAAGGCAATAGCAATTTTTTATTATTTTGTTGTTATACAATCTGTATATAAAATTTAATATATACCGTTAATCGCATCTATTAAAATCTCTCCGGATGATGTAACAGTATTACTTGTTCTATCAAATAAAGCGAAACCATATTGTCCGGTATATCCGTTATCCCAATAAGCAGTAACTATATTATATGATTTAGCTATTAAATTTAAGTTTCCAATATAATAAGCTCTATAATCATCATTACCCTTATAAATAGCTCCGTATTCTCCAAGAACAACAGGCATATTCAGTCCGTTTGCAAATGTAGAAATTTTCTGCAGCTGACCTTCCATATAATCTGTGTCAAAATCCCATTCGTCTGTACCCTGTTCATTCAGAGTAAAGTTGTATGGATCATAATAATGAACGGAAAGCATAAGCTTGTTTTCGGTTGTATCATCAGGTTTTTTGAACTGACCGCTTACAGTCGCGTCAATATTTGTATTGTAACCCGGTATAAGCAGACATCTGTCTGAATTTCCGTCAACGCCTCTTACCGCCGTTACAAAAGCCTGATTAAGCGTGTTGATATTTGCATAAGCAGGTGAAGAAGCCGTATTTTCCTGTCCGTGTATCATAACTTCGTTCATGCTCTCAAATATCAAATGCTGATCGTAATCTGCAAAAGTTCCGGCAATCTCAGTCCATACGTCAGAGAACTTTGTTTTAACAGCTTCAAATTCAGTTCCGGTTTTACCTATGTCTATCCACTTGCTCTGAACTCCGTCGCTTCCGTCATGATGAATGTTAACGATTACAAAAAGTCCCGCGTCAAGAGCCGCGTCCACTACCTGTTTTACTCTTGCCATATATGCTGAATCGATAATGTACGTTCCATCGGAAGTCTGAACAATCTTGTCCATGTAAGACACAGGGATTCTTACTGTTCCAAAGCCACTTGCCTTAACAAGATCAAACAGTTCCTTGCTTACAGGTACTTTATTATTCCACAGGGTTTCACCGACTGTACCGTTAGTAGTGCAGTCAAGCGCATTACCTAAGTTCCACGCCTTGCCCATCATCGGAACTAACTGAGAAGCAGTTTTATTCATAATGATTTCAGGCACCTGTGAACGATTGTCATAAATTCTTACCTTTGTCACTGTGCAGCCGTCAAAGCATACGTTAAATGATGTAAGCTGTCTGCTTATATCAAAATTATACACCTTTTCGCCTGTTTCCGTAACCGGAACGTAATCTCCCGCAATTTTAGCGCCTCCGCTGTACAGCTCAGCCTGCATATAGCTTCCGTCTGCCGGAATTGACGTATAATTTGCCGTCACCTCAACTGTTGGATTCAGATAACCGTCCAATGTGAAATTAAACACATAAATGTTATCAGGTCCCGCATAAAGCCATACATTCGGATCGCTGCTTGTCATAATTGATTCAGTACCCTTTGTCCAATTGCCTGTGATGACAATATCATCAGGTACTTTATCATAAATTTCTATTTTCGTTACCGTACAAGCGTCGAAGCAAGCGAACAGCGAATGACGGGTATCGTCAACTTTAAACGAGTAAGTTACTGTCTTGTTCGCTTCAACCGCCTTATATGTATCGGAATCTACAGGCGTCCATGTTTCCGTCGAAGTATTATAGTTATCAACGTAATACAAAGCGGCTTCCTTGTAGCCCTCAGCCTGTGCATTGTAGGTTACTGTAACGTCTACTGTCGGATTGGTAAATCCATAGGTCGAGAATCCCGACATATATATGTTATATTCATTGGCGTCAACCTTTATATCGGTATCTCCTGTTACAGTCATAGCCGAAGCTGTTCCCTTTGTCCATTCTCCGGTTATTTCAGCTTCTTTTCCTTGCTTGTCATTTAGCCTGACATAATTTAGTTTTACTGATCCTTCTCCGAAATTGTCCGTTATAAGATTAAAGCCGTAAGCGTCTTTTCCTGTATTAAGCGTTGATTCTATTTGTTCAATACCGACAATGCTCGTATAATCCACGCCTAATTCCGGGTTGCTTTGTCCTACAGAAGTAGTAGTCCAGCCTCCCCATTCCGTATCAAATGCTATCAGACCGAATGTTGCGGACGGTGTTTCCGGTATGGAAAGATACTCGTAGCCAAGCTCTATTGAGCCGTAGCCCTCGTAATTTTCCTTTAGAAACGTACTGATCGTTGTGCCCTGATTATACGTTCCGTTAATATTCATGTCCTTTTCTGCTGACACGCTTACCGACGCATTAAAAGCCATTGTTACAGTCAGCGCTGCAGCAGAAAACATTGAAAACAGTCTCTTTTTTAACATTCCCTGCTCCTTTCACTATTAAGGCATTTTCTTATATAATAAATTCCGGAATTATTATCAATAAATTTTAATTGACTTTAGCACCTTGTTATTCAATATTCTATTGTCAAGCTTCAAACAGCTAAATAAAATTAACATTCTATTTTCCCCTATCAAATAATTATTTGATATAATAAGAAATACCATACACTAAATTGTTTTATGGTTTTTATTGATTTTATTTAACTGTTTACAGTATAACATATTAATTTAATATTTTTGATTTCCAATATACCAAAAATAGGCACGAAATTCTTGTGCAAAATGCACTAATTAAATGTCGATTTTTGTATATGGTGTAAAAACCTACAATTCGACAAAGGGGAAAAGTAGAATTAATAACTATGTTCAGGCTTTCAGGAAAGAAAAATATGACAATAAGATTCCTTGGGGAACAATGGCTTGAAAATAAAAAGATGACCGTTAAACCGTCTACATATAACAACTATAAAAGGCTTTTGAACGACCATATTTTTGCTGATATCGGGGACAAAAAATATACTGCTCTTGACAAGCAGCATATCAATGAATATATTTCGTCCTTAATGAACAGCGGCAGAAAGGACGGAAAAGGCGATCTGTCGGTAAGCATGACAAGAGATATTATCAAAGCGTTAAGAGCTATCGCAAAATACGCTCAGCTTGAATACGGTCTTAAAAATATCTGCGACGGAATAACCGTTCCGAAAATAAAGAAGCCCGAAGCAAAAACGCTTTCGGACAGGGAACGTAAAAGGCTTGAAAAGTACCTTATTGATAATATATGCTTATGCAACGTCAGCATATTGCTGTGTTTGTATACGGGTTTAAGAATCGGTGAATTATGCGGTCTGCAATGGAAGGACATAGATTTCAGACGGGGCTGTCTTACAGTCAGCAAAACCGTTCAGAGAATATCGCTTGGCAACGGAAAAACCGTTATCTCCATTGATACGCCTAAAACGGACAGCTCGGCAAGAATAGTCTATATTCCTTTATTTATTATTGAAATGCTGAAAAAGTTCAGGCAGAAGCCTGATATTTTCATTCTTTCCGGCAGGGAAAAACCGACCGAGCCAAGAACATTACAGCATAAATTCAAGAAAATTCTTGCGGTATGTAAAATATCCGATATTTCATTCCATGCTCTGCGCCATACCTACGCTACAATGTGCGTGGAAAAGCAGTTTGATATTAAGACTTTAAGCGAGCTTTTAGGACATTCAGATGTAAAAATAACTCTGAATACTTATGTCCATTCCTCGGAAAAATTAAAACGCAAATACGTCAATCGGCTGGCGTGTTAGCGCTGTTCTATGCCTGTTTGTGAATTTCGTAAAACGATTTATTTTACGACATCTTTCGACGGGTATCTTTTCGGATATCCGTTTTTTTATTGAATTAGTTTTAACTATGTTTTAATTATATATCAACAAATTAGGCTTTTCAAGAGGAAAATTATTCCGATATTCTTATTTCATCTCTGCCTGAACCTCGACTCCGCCCTTGAAAATTATGAGCAGCTCCGTCTTGCTTTTAACCTTAATGCATTCTACAAGCTTCCGGATTATGACGTTATCAAAAAATTCAAGCTTCATGCTTTCATCCTTTATCATATCCATAGCCGAATCGATTTTATCCTGCGTATCGGCTGATAAACGCATTTTTTCTTTTAAGTCCTCTTTCTGTTCCTTAAGGCTTTGTTCTTCCATATAAAGCTTTTCGAATTCGCCGTCCAGCTTATCCTCGTCGCAACCGCCGGAAGCTATAAGCCCGATCAGATCGTTTCTCGACTGATCGATTTCCTTTAAGCGGTTTTCTATCGATATTATCTCATCCTGCCCCTGATATTCCAAGACGCTGCCGATATTGGCTTTAAGTATTTCTGCTATCTCATCCCGGCAGCTGAAATACTCGTTTACCGCATTCAGAATAGCTTTTTCCAAAACTGTTTCCTTTAAAGTAGGCGAGTTAGTACAGTATCTTTTTCCGTGTTCAAGTCGGCTTATGCACCGCCATACAGCGTATCTGTTACCGTTTGAGTTCCATATCTGCCGTCTGTACGGAGTTCCGCAGCTTCCGCAGATGAGAAGCTCGGAAAGCGCATATTTGCTTGAATACTTGCCTTGTTCCGTGATTGTTTTATCCGAAATCTTCCGTTTGGAATTACGTCTTGCAAGCTCCTGCTGAACACGGTTAAAGGTATCTCTGTCTACGATTGGAGAGTGATGATCGGTCACAAGGTACATGGGCCTCTCTCCGTTATTTTTCATTACCTTGTGAGTGATACAGTCAACGGTAAAGGTTTTTTGCATTAAAGCGTCGCCAGCATATTTTTCATTTCTCAGTATAGACCTTACTATCTCCCTGTGCCATTCCGTATTTCCGTGAGCTGTTTTTCTGCCCGAAAGCGTCAGCTTATTGGCAATATCGGTCATGCTGAAGCCGTCAAGGAAGAGATCGTATATAACTCTCACCGTTTCAGCTTCATCGGGAACTATCTCCGGCTTTCCGTCAGCTCCTTTTTTATACCCCAGCAGATGCTTGTACTGAAACGGAACTTTACCGTTACGGTATGCTTTTTCTTTACCCCAAGAAACGTTTTTACTTATTGATTCCGATTCCGCCTGAGCGAAGCTGCCGTACAGAGCTATCATAAATTCCGAAGTCATGGTCAGAGTATTTATGTTTTCCTTTTCAAATATTACTCCGATTCCAAGGTCTTTCAGCTGTCTGACATATTCTAAGCAGTCAACTGTATTTCGGGCGAATCTTGATATTGATTTGGTGATCACCAGATCAATTTTTTTATTTCTGCACATACGGATCATGCGGTTGAACTCCGTTCTTTTCTTTGTCTGAGTACCGCTGATCCCTTCGTCGGCAAAAATTCCGGCCAGAGTCCATTCTTTTTTTCTGTTAATCAAATCGGTGTAGTATGCGATCTGCACCTGATAGCTGTTCTGCTGTTCCTCCTGTTCTGTGCTGACACGGCAGTATGCGGCAACACGAAGTTGATGATATTTATCACGATTTTCCGCAGTCTGCGTTTTCGCAGGTATTATTCTGACATTCGGCGCTGTATTCATCATTTTCCCTCCTTATTGAAGCGGAATTGTTCTTTTCTGTAGTATTTTTAATTTTTACTCCGTTTATCAGTTCGGCCTCTACGGTACAATAACGGCTTATCCAAACCCGTGAAACACACGCCTTGAATAAGCCGATATCCAATGTATTCAGTTGATTATGATTTTTAAGTAAGGATATGAGTTTAGCTGTTTTCTGCGGTTTATCGCTGTATGTACAGCGCTCGTATTTTATTTCAGCCAGTCTGAAAATCTCCGCCTTGACTTTTTCAAAATCCACCTGTGGAGAATCTGTCATCCGGCTGATCTCATTCTGCTGACGAAGAATATCGGAAGTGGGGGAGTAGGCGCTGATTTCGCTTTCGCATTCTATTAAGCTTGGATTTGCAATAGCAGAGTTCAGAGCAGTTAATACAGCTCCGATTATCATCTGATCCGTCAGCCGATATTCAAATTTAAAGCAGCCTTGGTTTGAGCAGTTCCAGTATTCACGTCCCTTGCCGTTAGTTTTTCTGAAAAGCTTTCCTCCGCATTCGGCGCAGTATGCAATCCTTCTGATTTCTTTTAAATCATCACATATCAGATTAAGCGCAGCGGCTTTCCGTACCCGTTTTTCATTTGCCTGCTTAAAAATATTTTCGTCAATTATCTGCGGATATTTATCGTTGCCTAAATACTTCTCATTTTCTATTATGCGCTTGACCATGTTTTTGTTCCATTTATCAGAATCGGCGGTATATCTGATTTTTTCAGTTTCCATCAGCTTTGCTATTTGAAGCAAGCTGCCGCCTTTCAGATATTCGCTGAAAATCGTTGATACGGCATAGACTTCTTTCGGTTCGGCGGTTATTTCTCCGTTTCTCATACAGTAACCAAACGGGATAACTCTGTTTTTGGGCATTGATTTCACTCCTTTCAACCAATAAGAATACCACAAGGCTTTTAATATATCCAGTACCAATATCAACAAAAATGCCTTACGATTTTTTATCATAAGGCATTTCGCTATAATAGGTTTTCATAATCTCTTCCGGAGTAAACAACCCTTGCTATTGTTATGCGTTTTTTATCCTCGTCGACCCAATAAAACATGATATAATTCTGAACTATGAGCTTGCGGTATTCATGCCTCAGCGGTTTTACAGGAATATACACCGGACACTTATACGGCATATCCGTCAGCTTTTCAGCAGCTTCAATCATTTTCTCAGCCAGTCTTTCAGCGGCTTCGGGATTTTCAAGCTTTACGCCGATATATTTTGCAATGTCAACCATATCACTTTTGGCTATCGGCAAATATTCAATTGTATACATTATTCATCTCTCGCCGCCGCTTTCATTGCACTTAAAACATCTTTTGACGAAAAGCGTTCGCCGGTTTCCGCAGCTTCACGCTCAGCTTCGGTAAGCTTGAAATATACGTCGCTTTCAAAATGCATTTTCTCAAACGCTTCCATACTCATAACTACCATATCGCCGTAACCGTTTTTTGTAAGGAAAACAGGCTGTGCGGTTTCGTGAACGGTCTTTGAAATATCGGCAAAATTGTTTCTTAAATCCGAAACAGGTCTGATCATATTCATATCCATAATCATCGCCTCCTGAATATATTTTATCACAATTACGCTAAATTGTCAATGCGGTCTATATTTTTTCTTTAAACTTCAATCCACCGATCAAGTGAAATTCCAGCTCATGCTGATTTATGACAACAATCTTATCAACAATGCTTTCAAATTCCGATTCTTCAAACTTAGTTATAGGATCATCTTGCTTTTCAAAAAAGTCGATCAGCATTTCAATCTGATCAAGCGTTTCATCCTCATCGTCGGAACATGTAAGCTTTTTCAGCTCCGTTTGCAGTTTATTGATTTTAGCTGTAAGCTCCGCAGTCTGCTCAATGTATTTTGCCTCGTCCAGAAATCCCTTTGTTTTCAGCCGCGCGAGAACATGAGACTGCTCCCGAAGCTTTGCGATCTCCTTGCGGACTTCCATTACCTGAGCCTGACCGCTGAACTTTCTGAGCTTAAGATTCTGAAGAGCGGTATGTGAGGGGAGAAGTATCTCTTTATAATTGAAATACAGCTTGTTGTATAGACGTATAAATGCTGATATTACGTTTACCTCTGAAATCTGCTTATTTGAACATCTGTCGGACTCTGTATCATGCAGCCTGCACACCCAATAATTTTTATTATTGCCGCATTTAAACTTGAATGTTGAACCGCATTCTCCGCAGTAAAGCTTTTTTGAAAATATCCGGCTGTCTTTTATTCCTTTAAATGATTTTTTATGCTCGTTTAAAATTTTCTGAACCTTATCAAAATCTTCTCTTGAAATTATAGGTTCATGTCTTTGTGAATAATAGTATTGCTCACGTTCGCCTTTGTTCAGCATTTGTCTGAACGGAAGCGTATCCGTTGTATACTTCTTCTGAAATAGCTGATCTCCGATATATTTTTCATTAGTCAGCATTAGTTTAACTGTACCCGCAGTCCAATGACATGGTTTGCCTTTCCTTTGGACGTTTAAACTGTTTAGCGTTTTAGCTATTTTTGCAGTGCCGCTGCCGTTCAGATAGCAATCAAATACCTGCCGGACTATTTCGGCTTCTTGGGAATTTAAAGCTAACTCTCCGTTTACAAGGTCGTACCCGAAAAGCGGAGTACACATTTTTATTGTGCCGTTTTCCATTCGCTTTTTTATTCCCCAACGTAAGTTCTGCGAGATCGAAGTCGATTCCTCCTGCGCAAGACCGCCCATAATGGTTATCATCATTTCATCGGTCATCTTTGCGGTATCGATATTTTCTTTTTCAAAAAATATCGTTATTCCAAGGGATTTCAGTTCTCTTACATTTTTCAGACAGTCTTTTGTATTACGGGCAAATCTGCTGATAGATTTCGTATAGATCCTGTCTATCTTACCTCTGCGGCAGTCCTTCATCATCCTCTGAAACTCGCCGCGCTTGTCCTCGCGTGTTCCCGTTATCCCTTCGTCGGCATATATGTCGATAAGCTCTTCCGTTTCTGAATCCTCAAAAAGCTGACTGTAGTACTTTGTCTGCGCCATAAAGGAATTAAGCTGATCCTCGCTGTCAGAACTTACTCTGCAATAGGCGGCGCAGCGCATTTTTGCTGTTTTTTCTTCTGTTATTGTCGGCTGTATCACTGTAACCGCAGGCATTTTCCTCACTCCTTTATTCTTTTTACCAACAAGAATACCACATTTTTTTATTGAATGGTATCATCAAACCTGACAAATTCAAGCCGCCAATACTGTGCAGAAACGACTATAGCAATCGTCTATATTCTGCTTGTCAAGACGTTTTTTCTGCTCGTCTGTAATAATACCTGCCGAGAGCATTTTTTCAGTTATCTGTTTTAGAATTTCCGCGGCGTACTCCGCCTGACCGTACTTATTCATCATCTTCAACCCCCATACTTATTTTCAGCGCTTCATTGACCTTATCCATTATCTCATTATCCAGAGAACCCAAGTATTTTTTCAGCCGTCTGCGGTCTAACGTCCTTATCTGCTCCGTCAGGATCATTGATTCCTTCGGCAGTACTTCCGTTCCCGAAAGAGGAACATGGATCGGAAGGCTGTTTTTCTTTTTGGAGGATATGGGTACCGTTATAACGGTAGGACTGTATTTATTTCCCGTATCGTTCTGTATAACCAGAACGGGACGTATTCCGTCCTGCTCTGAACCTATGATGGGACTCAGGTCCGCATAGAATATATCTCCCCGCTTAATCAGCATTTTTAGCGCTTCCTTTCCTTATACATCTGGCAAACGGACAATACAGAACGTCGGTATCCCTGCTGTACCATATGCAGCCCTTGCATTTATGATCATCCGGTAATCTGACGCAGGGAACGTTCAGCGAAATACCTGATCCGTTGCCGGCCATAGACTGCCAGCCGTATTCCTCTCTGCGTCTTTTATCCTTAGAAACATTACTCATTTAATCAGCTCTTTCTGTCGTTTATATAGCTTAAGCGCGGGAATTTCCCGCGTTTAAGCTATATCCGCGCCGTCCTTTATATCCGCTTTCCTTTATGGAATAAACATGATTACGGCGCGGACAAGCTTTTATCGTTTTGCCTTTGTCTGATTCGTTGTATCAGACGATTTATCGTGAAATTTATCCAACGCTTTAAAAAGCGTTTTATCCGATCACGTTCGGAATACCGGAAACGACCGACAGCTTATCGGTCTCATGGAAATCTCATCCCTCTGTGGTTCTCACAGAGCCGCCCTCATTGCTTGATTCCCCGGTCAAGGGGCGCTGTGACTGGACGGAAGTATCATTATCCTCCTGCGTTTCATTGCCGTTCCGAAAAGCTGTTTCGGATTTTGAAGCTTCATATTTACCGCAAGCGTATGGCTTCTTTGGCTGCCGAGATTTTATACCGCCCGCAGGATTAACGTATTTCTGATGCTGTTATTCAATTTTCAAGTTACCTTCTAAAGGAGCCTTATTTCCCCTTTCACTTGTATAGGGGTATTTGCAAGGGGCTTGATACCCCTAAAATTTATAGTTTTTTATGAGTTTGTTGAGTTTGCACAAAATCCGCTTTTTTGATATTTTTCTGACTAATATTATAAATTTCAGCACACTCACGTTCTGTTTTGTCCTCAAAATATATCAGTGATATTAGTTTCAATTCGTCATTACTCAGTTGTTTCATTGCTTTGAAAAGTATTTTCAATTCAATATTCAACTCAGCAATTTCTTCTATATCTTCTTTTGAATTCACCAGCTCCTTGAAATTTTCTATTGCGTCGTCGAGATTTCCTAAAAGCACTGAAAACTGAATCTGATGCTTAAAGAACGAATCATCGTTATCTTTGATGTTCCAGCCTGTCCTCATATACGCTGTATACACTTCCTCACTGACCTCGATATTTTCATATTTATCCGTAAACGTGTTTTTCACGTTTATTATGTATTTCTTCATCTTTTCACCTCCGATCTGATAAGTTTTAAATCAGATCAAAGGCTATGGATATTCGGCAATATAGCACTGCCACTTAAAAACAGGCATAAAAAAGCTCCGTTCTGCCTTTAAAGCACAACAGAGTTTGAGCTAAACACGCCTTAAAAGCTTGTTTACTCTTTGGTTTTATTGGTTGCTTTTACTAATATTTAATTATACCACTAAGCCGTCTATATTTTTATATTAATGCCGAAATATGTGCTTAAATGGTATAAATAATTCATCTGACATTAATATAGCCTTTTAGAAATACGTTTCCGCGCAGTTTGGATATTAACTCTTATTTATTGTTATTAAGCATAGTAAAACAATTAATAAATTCGCAGACAAAAAAAGCGGAACGCTTTTACACGTTCCGTTTTGAATATTAATCTATACACTTCTCTTTGTATTTATATATATTCCTTTATCTTATTAGCTTTCCCGCGTCACTGTGATAGGGGGGAGGTGTCAATTTCAAAACTATTTCTCCCTCAGAGCTTCCCCGAAGCCTTTTTTAATAGGCTCTAGGAAGTAATCCATAACAGTTCTCTTATCCGTCTTTATTTCCACGCTTCCGGACAATCCTGAAATCACATCTATCTCATCATTTTTATCTGTAATTTCAAGCTTCACAAGATAAACGCTGCCCGTCTGCTCGCTGACAAACGCGCTGGGACTGATATATTTCACCTTTCCCTTCACCGTTCCGTACTTGTTATACGGGTACGCCTCCAGCTTGATTTCCGCTTCCATTCCGATTTCTATGTCGGCAATATCCATATTCTTTACATAGCACACCATTTCAACGGGCATATTATCAGGTACTATCGTTACAAGCTCCTGCGCGTTCGTTACCGCCGCTCCGACGGTGTTCACATTTACGTTGTTTATATATCCGCTTACAGGCGCCGTTATATACTGATAATCCTTAGACAAGGCGTATTTTTCAAGGTTGGTTTCTATTTCGTCAAGCTGACCGCTTATCTCCGAAAGCTTTGAATTGATCTGTGCGCTGTACTGGGTTTTTGTATCCTTTATTTTTGTTTCCGACTGTTTCAGCGCAAGCTCGTTCTGCTTTACTATAAGCTCCTGCATTTCAGCCTGACGGATTGTTCCGCTTTCTTCGTATTCTTCAAGCTGCAGCTGTGAAATCTGATGATTTAAATCGGCGTTTTCCTTATCCTTCTTAAGACTGTCAAGAGTGTTATTATAGCTTGCGTCTGCGTCCAGAATTGACTGAATATACGGTTTAAGCTCAGCTTCGTAATCTTCAATTTTAATCTTTGAAATATCGTCGCCGTTTTTAATCTTTGTATATATTTTCCGCTGTGCTTCAAGAATTTCTTTCTGACTGTTAAGCTGGTTTGTATCAATATCAAGGGATTCCGTATCAAGCTCTATCAGAACGTCTCCCTTTTTCACATATTCTCCTTCGGCAGCGTTTATTGACTTTACTGTTCCGCCTGAATAGGCCTGCACCACGTTTACATTTCCTGACGGCTGAACGCTTCCGCCGGCAGTAACTACCACGTCTATTTTCGAAAGGCAAGCCCATACAACAAAGGCAATGAGAAGTGTAAATACACCAACAATAATTACTGTTCCCGCTTTATGGGCAGGGCGTTCAATAATTTCAAGCAAGGACGGCATAAAATCATACTTCAGCTCCTTATCCTTGTTTTTGCTGTGCTTCAATACGTATTCCGTCAGCTTATTATCCATCAATATCGCCCCTTTTCTGCTGGTTATACAAATAATGATACAGCCCTTCCCGTTTCATCAGATTCTCATGAGTATCGTATTCCACAAGATTGCCCTTATCAATCACCATGATTTTCTGCGCGTCCTTTAACGTTGAAAGCCTGTGAGCAATAATAAGCACTGTTCTTCCTTTGCATATTTCTTTAAGGTTATTCTGAATTATACTCTCGGATTCATAGTCAAGAGCAGACGTAGCCTCGTCAAATATAAGTATTCTGGGATTGTTAAGTATTGCTCTCGCAATAGCGACTCTTTGCTTCTGACCTCCGGAAAGTCCCATGCCTTTCTCGCCGATAATCGTTTCATAGCCGTTAGGAAGTTCAAGGATAAAATCATGCGCGCCCGCTATTTTTGCAGAATGAATGATCTGCTCCATACTTGCTGTTGGACAGTGAATTGAAATATTTTCCGCGACGGTTCCGTTGAACATAAAGTTTTCCTGCAATACTACTCCGATCTGCTTTCTGAGCATTGCGGGATTCACAAGTGAAATATCCATACCGTCTATGGATATTTTACCGCCCTCCGGCAAATAAAGTCTTTGAATCAGCTTTGAAATGGTGCTCTTTCCCGAACCGCTTCTGCCTACAACTCCTACAATGGTGTCAGGCTCTATTTCAAAGCTCATTCCCTTGATAACCTCTCCGCCCTGCGGATTGTATCTGAAATGCACCTGATCGAATATAATTTTACCCTGAACGCCGGGCATAGCAGTCTGATTTGCGTTTAGAATCGGTTCAGGGGCTGTATTAAAAATATCGCCGATTCTTTTTACTGAAAGCGACGCCTGCTGATATTCCTGCCAAAGCTGTACCAGTCTTAAAACAGGACCGCTTACTCTGCCGGAAAGCATTCGAAACGCCACAAGCTGCCCCACTGTAAAATTACCGTCCATTACCGCTTTTGCGCCGAAAAACAGAATCAACAGGTCGAATACCTTCTGAATAAACTGTCCGGTCGTTCCGGCGGTTGCGGAAACCATAGAGGTTTTGTAGCTTGCCTTTACGTAATCGGATTGCAAATCGCCCCATTTTTTCTCGAACTTTGGCTCTAAGGCATAGGATTTTACGGTCTGCACTCCCGTTATGGATTCAACCAAAAAGGACTGAGTGTTCGCTCCCGTTTCAAACTTTTCGTCCAGTCTTTTTTTGAAAAGGGGAGTAACTATAGCCGAAAGTACTGCGTAAACGGGTATAGAGCAGAGGACGATAACTGTCAGCATTTTGCTGTAGAAAAACAATACTACTATGTATACGATTATGAAAATAAAATCTATCATTGAGGAAAGCGGAGTGCCTGTCAGAAAATTTCTGATACTGTCAAGCTCTCTTACTCTCGCCACCGTTTCGCCGACTCGTCTTGATTCAAAGTATTTCAAGGGAAGTGCGAACAAATGCCGAAACAGCTTGAAGCTGAGCATTACGTCTATTCTGTTTGTCGTATGGGTAAACACATAGTTTTTGGCAAGGGACAGAATCAGCTCGTATATGTATACAATTGCGATGCCGATTGCAAGCACGTTAAGCGTCGACATACTTCTATGGACTAAAACCTTATCCACAACGACCTGAGTCATAACGGGAGTAAGGATTCCTAAAATCTGTACTGTAAATACGGCTATCAGTACCTGTATAAATTCCTTTTTGAATTTCAGTATCGTGGGTATAAACCACTTGAAGCTGAATACCGCTTCTCTGTCCATTATTCCTTTTTTGGTAATAAGGATCGCTGTGCCATCCCAAATTTCTTCAAGTTCTTCACGGCTTTTGATTTCAGGTTGTGTTTTATCCGCAAAGAGAATCATATATTTATCTTCTTTGGACTTAGCTATGATGAAAAATTCGTCATTTTTATTCTTTGCAATAATCGGCGCCTTTACGTCCTTCAGCTTTTTTAAATTCAGCTTACAAAGCTTTGCCCGCATTTTCAATTTCTTTGCGGATTCTATTATTTCTATTTCTCCGGTTTTCTGTTCGGGATCAAGAACTGATAGCGTTTCAGCCTGCTCTTTTGTGATAGGTATACCGTGAAACTTCATAACTATCATAAAGCAGCTAAGTCCGCTGTCTTGTTTTTTCTCCATGCTTCGACTTCCTTTTTACATAAATTATGCGGCAGCTTTTTTTACTGCCGCACTTTTAATCAGAATTTATATTACTCTGCCTGCGTACCGACAAGCAGTTGATTCAAAGCTGACGTATCCTGCATCGGATCGCTAATGCTCATGCAGTCAGAAACGTTGTTCTCCGTACCGAAAGCGGACATATTTTCGGTCAGTATCATTACCTGTATATCCGTCTGATCTGCGGTTTCCTCTGTTTCCTTTGCCTCTGAAACAGCGCTTGATGAATCAATCAGAACGGCGCCGCTTGTTTCTGTGAGTAATTCAGAAGTAACGTTGTCGTCAGCGTACATATCGCTGAGCAAATCTGCACTCGCCTGTATAATTTCTTCCTCAGAGGTTTCCTGAACAATTGCATCATTGCTCGCAGGCTGACTAAGCTCAAGCTCCCATGTATCCTTATTTACTGTTCCTACTGCTCCGTCTGCAAATTCAAAGGTATATCCGCCCTGATTCCACTTGTAGCCGTTAATAGTAAGCTTGTCCTCGGTACCGTTTACAGTCATTTCAAGCGTGGAATCCCACAGATTTGTTATTGTAACTTCACTTGAACTTATGTCCTTAAGCTTTACGATACTGCTTCCGCCCCAATCCTCAATCGTGTCGTTTCCGTAGCCTTTGCCGAAGATATATGTATCGTTTCCGTTTCCTCCGTAAAGCCAGTCGTTTCCTGTTCCTCCATCGAGGGTGTCATCGCCGTTTCCTCCGTTAATAGTATCATTACCGCCTTCACCCTTTATTGTAACTCCATTATCGCTCCAAGCGGATATCCAGTCGCTACTGTCGGAGCCGTGCAGTGTTGTTATCAGATCGTTTATCATCGTACCGTTGATATTGAAATTCTGGAAGCCTGCTCCGTCAAAGTACTGCTTTATAATGATATTATCTGCGCCGAATGAAATCATAAGGTCGCTTCCGTTTATTCTTGACATAACCGCGTCTGACATTGAAAGTCCCGAAAGTTGTATTGTATTATTTCCCGCGGCGTCGGAAATAGTATCTGTACCATAGCCCGCCTTGAAAATAATCGTATCGTCGCCGTGATCGTCCTGAATGTAATCGTCGCCCTCTCCCGGATCAATTACATCGTTTCCGCCGCCGGCAAATATTTTATCATTATCTTTACCGCCGTAAATATGGCTTCCGTCGTTTCCGTCATAGATAGTGTCGTTTCCGGCTCCTCCGTATATTTCATTTTCTCCGTTTCCGCCATAGAGATGATCGTCGCATTCGCCGCCGTCGATATAGTCGTTATCATTACCGCCGTAAATGTAATCAATCCCGTCCTGACCGAACATTTCATTGAATCCATTTCCGCCGTTCATAGTATCGCTGCCGTTACCGCCCTCTATGAAGTCGTAGCCTTCGCCGCCGGTAAAGTTATCGTCGCCTTCACCGCCGTACATATAGTTAGGGCCGTTTCCTCCGTAGAATGTATCGTTATTCAAACCGCCGTACATCTTATCAATATCTTCTCCGCCTACAAAGGTATCGTTTCCTATGCCTCCATACATGGTATTATTACCGTTGCCGCCTTCTAAATAATCATTTCCGTCATCGCCGAAAAGAATGTCATCGCCATCTCCGCCGAATAAATCATCATCTCCTCCTCCTCCATGAAGCTCATCGTTTCCTTCTTCTCCATAGAGGTTGTCGTTATCTTCTTCTCCATTAAGTATATCGTCTCCATCGCCGCCGAAAAGATAATCGTCTCCTATACCACCATATAAATGATCTATTCCATCACCAGCGTATATTATATCATTTCCATCCTCTCCCCACATCAGATTATTTCCATACATATCATAAATTAAATCGCTGCCGCTCCCACCATACAAACGGTCATTATCTAAGCCGCCTAAAATTATATCATCACCAAAAGAGCCTTCTAAGGTATCATCACCTGAAAAACCAAAAATCATGGCATTTCCAGAACCGCTTCGCAAATGATCATTACCGGGAGTACCGTCAATTAAATCATATTCTCCGGATAATAATTCTTTGTATATATACATTTCTACATCATTCAAAATTTGTATTATCTTAGGAGGCTCCATGTCATTACGTTTATTGAAATCCTTGAATTTCACATTAATTAAGCCCCATAATTTATTAAAATCAGAACGGTTTATTATATCGCTTAAATCTATATCTTTTAATGATAATAATTTATCCGCTAAAAACCAAGCTAAGTTTGTAAAAATAGGGTCGCTGTCATCATCGTCTATTCCCTGATTAACAGCAAGACTTACAATTTTTCCAACAACATCGCTGCCAAATAATGTAATCACAAGATTTTCAATATCTCTGTCGCTTATATCGTTTTTATCAACATAGCTTAATAAGCCGCCGACAATCGTTGACAATCTATCGTAATCGCTAAAAGCAAAGTCAATCATTTCTGAACTGCCTTTATCTTTCCTATACATTATTCCGGATATATAATCAACCATTTCTTTTACTTCTTTTTCACTTCCTGTTTCAAGCAAATAGCGAACATATCCCCGAAGCAGCGCTACTGATTCAGATTCAACACTTTCAACAAACATAGGGAATTCAAATATTCCATCCAAAACAAGATTTCCATAGTAATCTGTATAAAAGAATGAATTGGGACTATGATGCTGTCCTGTACTATCTACACCAAAGCCTTTACAAAATATCTGCTTTGCTCCGGGCAATTCATAAAGCAATATATGTACAAAATCAGTAGACAAGGAATAATTCTTTATAAGGCTCGCTCTTTCCTCAATTCGTTTACTGTATTTCGGATCATTTAAAAAGAGCTGTGAAAATCCCTGAGGATCAAAGCCAACACAGCGTGTTACCTTATCGCACAATATTGTTATATAATTAGCTTTATTCCCGCCTTTTGAATGACCCGTTAATGTTATATCGGCATATGGTAAGCCTTGTACAAATTCAAGAGCTTCAATCTGGTCGGGCGTATCGCGAAGTATAGCTCCTTCAACGTTATCGCTCCATTCGTCTCCTCCGGTTGTTCCCTTAAATGCGATTATCGCTTCTCTCGTATCAGGCGTACCGTCTGTAAAGCAAAGCGCCAATGGAACTCCTTTTGGTGTTTCCATTGTTTCTGTCAGAACTAACTTATTTAGCCTTGTATTATTTTGTAAATATTTTATTATTTGCGCCCACTCATAACCGCTGACCTCTGCCGCCAAAGGTTCGTCTCCTTTAGCTTCAAGGTTTGCTATCGCGGTTGAGTCGAAACTTGATAATAATGTATAAATACTCCTGTTTTCAACAAGCTCTATTCCTTTTAAACCTGCGGCTTTTGCTACACTTTCATTTAAATAAGTTAAATGCTCAATCATTAATAACTCTTCATCTGTAATATTCATTTTTAACTCCTTAATTTAATATTTGTATTCTATTATCGCTTTGTACACTGCAACCTGTACTTACTGATACATAGTTTTTATCAAAGTAATCTTTATAGTTAGCTTGGGTTATATTTGATAAAGAGACTTTATCATTAAGCAAATATATCCAATTAGTTCCTAACAATTGATTATCATTTAACCACATACTTAATTCGGATGTAAAAATATTAACTTCTTTTTCTTTACACACAGACCCATCAATAAATATTTTATTACTTGATGATACATTTCCTTTCATTTTTTCCGCTGATATATTATCAAGATCTTCAATAGTTGTTTCAGTAACTTTAGAAAATACTTTTATTTTATCAGACCCAAAATAATCCTCAATATAATCAGTAATCATCTGTTCATAATAAGGTCTTACAGCAATATTAGGATAATCGTCTGTAAGCGTGCCGTCATCCTGACGAGTTACTGTAACAGTGTCTGTTTTTTCATTCCCACCTTTAGGAATGGCAGTCAAATATTCATCCTCCAATATCTGAGGTCTTACATATCCTGTGTATTCGAATTCAATGCCGTATTTATCCTGCAAATACATAATCATTTCATATATTGCTTTTACTGAAGTTTTCTGTGAATCGCTTAATTGAGAATATTCTGTTGGCAATTCCTGTTCTGCAAGAAACTCTTTTCTCCACCTTAGCCATTCATCGTGAGCTGCTTGCTCTTCCTTTACAATTTCACTGTTATTCAATTCACATCCGCTCCCTCCGATTATTAATACTGCTGACAGCAGTAATATATAGATTCTTTTTAATATTTTCATAAAGACCTCCCTTTATATATTTTTCCAATACCAGATTGTATAAATTTACCACTTAATATATAATAACACAATTTTATATATTTAGCAATAATTAAATACAAAATAGTATGAAAAATCAAAGGTTTCTGCGTATTATCAGATCACCTTTAAATTCTTTTAAGTTTACCGTAGTAAACCCATCTATGTCAGCAGCTTTTGTGACATCTTCATTTAAATAAGTTAAATGCTCAATCATTAATAATTCTTCGTCTGTAATATTCATTTTTATTCTCCTCCTAGTATTTTAATTTCTCTGCCTTCTTGAATGATACAGCGTAATCTAATTACATATTCTTGCTTACTCAAAAGTTTGCTATAATTATCTCTACATAAATTAATCACTTCTGTATCTTTATTAAGTAAAATTAATTGAATAACACCAAATATCTTGTTATTCTGAAGCCAATTACCCAAAGAATTGGTTAATTGATTTATTTCGTGTTTAGAACAAATATCATTATCAATAAAAATAACAGTACTTGTGCCAATATCATTAACCTTAATACTTTCTGAATTATCAATTATACTCTGCATAGTCGAACTACTTACAGTTGCATATACTTTAAATTGATCCGAACCAAAATAATCCTCAATATAATCAGTAATCATCTGTTCATAAAAAGGTCTCACGACTACATTTGGATAATCGTCTGTAAGCGTGCCATCATCCTGACGAGTTACTGTAACAGTGTCTGTTTTTTCATTCCCACCTTTAGGAATGGCAGTCAAATATTCATCTTCCAATATCTGAGGTCTTACATATCCTGTGTATTCGAATTCAATGCCGTATTTATCCTGCAAATACATAATCATTTCATATATTGCTTTTTCTGAAGTTTTCTGTGAATCGCTTAATTGAGAATATTCTGTTGGCAATTCCTGTTCTGCAAGAAACTCTTTTCTCCACCTCAGCCATTCATCGTGAGCTGCTTGCTCTTCCTTTACAATTTCACTGTTATTCAATTCACATCCGCTCCCTCCGATTATTAATACTGCTGACAGCAGTATTATATAGATTCTTTTTAATCTTTTCATAAAGACCTCCCTTTATATATTTTTCTAATACCAGATTGTATAAAATTACCACTTAATATATAATAACACAAGTTCACATATTTAACAATAATTAAATACAAAATGGTATGAAAAATTAAGGGTTTATGCGTATTATCAGATCACCTTTAAATTCTTTTAAGTTTACCGTAGTAAACCCATCTATGTCAGCGTCTTTTGCTACACTTTCATTTAAATAAGTTAAATGCTCAATCATTAATAACTCTTCATCTGTAATATTCATTTTTTACCTCCATATTAACCATATAATTTATCATTACTTATCGTTATACGTCCATCAGACTCCACACTGCAAGTTAGACGAATTTTTATATTATTTTTGCTATAATAATCAGAGTACTTATTTGGGTTTAATTCTTCTATATCCGGATTATATAACAACATAAATTGTGTATCACTTACAAAATTATTTTTTTGCATCCATTTAGCAAATAATGATGCAAATTCTTCAATTTCATTTTCATTACATATATCATTACTGATAAAAACTGTGCTATTTCCGATAACATTACCTATAATAGATTCTTCTGAAATATTTGAAACATTTTCTATTGTAGTATTGAATATTCTTGAAAACACTCTTATCTTATCAGACCCAAAATAATCCTCAATATAATCAGTAATCATCTGTTCATAATAAGGTCTTACAGCAATATTAGGATAATCGTCTGTAAGCGTGCCATCATCCTGACGAGTTACTGTAACAGTGTCTGTTTTTTCATTCCCACCTTTAGGAATGGCAGTCAAATATTCATCTTCCAGTATCTGAGGTCTTACATATCCTGTGTATTCGAATTCAATACCGTATTTATCCTGCAAATACATAATCATTTCATATATTGCTTTTACTGAAGTTTTCTGTGAATCGCTTAATTGAGAATATTCTGTTGGCAATTCCTGTTCTGCAAGAAACTCCTTCCTCCACCTCAGCCATTCATCGTGAGCTGCTTGCTCTTCTTTTACAATTTCACTGTTATTCAATTCACATCCGCTCCCTCCGATTATTAATACTGCTGACAGCAGTAATATATAGATTCTTTTTAATCTTTTCATAAAGACCTCCCTTTATATATTTTTCCAATACCAGATTGTATAAAATTACCACTTAATATATAATAACACAATTTTATATATTTAGCAATAATTAAATACAAAATGGTACGAAAAATCAAAGGTTTCTGCGTATTATCAGATCACCTTTAAATTCTTTTAAGTTTACCGTAGTAAACCCATCTATGTCAGCGGCTTTTGTGACATCTTCATTCAAATAAGTCAAATGTTCCAACATCAATAACTCTTCATCTGTAATATTCATTTTTTACCTCCATATTAACCATATAATTTATCATTACTTATCGTTGTACGTCCATCAGAGTATACATGGCATGTCAAACGCACTTTTATATTATTCTTGCTATAATAATCAGAGTACTTATTTGGGTTTAATTCTTCTATATCCGGATTATATAACAACATTAATTGTGTATAATTCACAAGACCATTTTCCTTCGTCCATTCAACAAATACTGATGCAAACTCCTTTATTTCGTTTTCAGTACATATATCATTGCTAATAAATACTACACTATTTCCATACACATCTCCTTTCATTTTTTCCGCTGAAATATTATTCAAATCTTCAATTGATGTTTTAGTAACTGTAGAAAACACTCTTACCTTATCCGACCCAAAATAATCCTCAATATAATCAGTAATCATCTGTTCATAAAAAGGTCTTACAGCAATATTAGGATAATCGTCTGTAAGCGTGCCGTCATCCTGACGAGTTACTGTAACAGTGTCTGTTTTTTCATTCCCACCTTTAGGAATGGCAGTCAAATATTCATCTTCCAATATCTGAGGTCTTACATATCCTGTGTATTCGAATTCAATGCCGTATTTATCCTGCAAATACATAATCATTTCATATATTGCTTTTACTGAAGTTTTCTGTGAATCGCTTAATTGAGAATATTCCGTTGGCAATTCCTGTTCTGCAAGAAACTCCTTTCTCCACCTCAGCCATTCATCGTGAGCTGCTTGCTCTTCTTTTACAATTTCACTGTTATTCAATTCACATCCGCTCCCTCCGATTATTAATACTGCTGACAGCAGTAATATATAGATTCTTTTTAATATTTTCATAAAGACCTCCCTTTATATATTTTTCTAATACCATATTGTATAAAATTACCACTTAATATATAATAACACAATTTTATATATTTAGCAATAATTAAATACAAAATAGTATGAAAAATCAAGGGTTTATGCGTATTATCAGATCACCTTTAAATTCTTTTAAGTTTACCGTAGTAAACCCATCTATGTCAGCAGCTTTTGTGACATCTTCATTTAGATAAGTCAAATGTTCCAACATCAATAACTCTTCATTTGTAATATTCATTTATAACCATACCTTTCTGCGAAAGGCACCAACAAGGAATAAAACGGTCGGTGTCTGTTCGCTTAGATTTTTTAAATAATTATGATATAATTTTCGTGTGAGAAGCTACACTACAGAACACGTGGAGGTAGGTGCGGTGCACTTGTGTAATCGCGCTCATTTATAGGTCGTCGGACATCTGTTCAAGCACCAACAAGTAGGACTTTGAGCCTGTAAACTTATCGTTGTAAAAACGCAACTCGTTTTTATCCGAATGTCCAGTCAATGGCTTCTCACAAATCTTTTTTGGGAGGGCATTGAATGGGTAAACTGAAAATTGTATATCCAATCTGTTGCGGAATGGACGTTTACAGGGATTTTGTAATTGCCTGTATTGCCACTACGAACGCTCAGGGTGTAACAGAATACCAATCCCGCAGATTTTCCACATACACAGAGGAACTTCGAGCTTTAAAGGATTGGCTTTCCGACAACAACTGCAAGGATGTTTGTATGGAATCCACGGGTAAATATTGGTTTCCGATACATAACATTTTAGAGGACACTTGCAATGTTGTCGTCAGCCTCCGAAATTCGTAAAAGCAATAAAAGGCAAAAGACCGACAAAAAGGATGCTCAATGGATTGCCGACTTGTTTAAGCACGACCTTGTAAATGGTAGTTTAATTCCGCCTAAAGATATCCGTCAGCTTCGTGATCTCTGTCTCTATTGGGTTAAACTTTCCTCAGATACTACAGGCAAGAAGAACAGAGCGCAAAACTGCTTGACCGTTTTCAATTTCAAACTTGATGATGTGTTTACAAATGTGTTTGGAAAGAGCGCCTCTGCCATCACTACGCAATTGCTTGAACATCCGGGAGAAAGTTTTGACGTTGCTCCTTTTGTTGACGGACGGTGTCGTACACCTATTGACAAAATCCAAAAAGCTGTTGACGGAGTTTTCTCATACGAACAAGCGGAGAAACTCAAAATTATCCGCAGCCACATGAATTCTCTCGACCGTCACAAAGCAGAGCTTGAATCCTTAATTCTCGGCATTGCCGAAAAGTATACTTCACAAATTAAACTGCTAATGACTGTTCCCGGAATTAACGATGTTTTTACTGCAATCCGCATCATTGCTGAAATCGGTGTCGATATGTCGGTTTTTGAAACTTCCAAAAAACTTTGCTCGTGGGCAGGTCTCACTCCTCAAAACAATGAAAGCGCCGGCAAGAAAAAGACTACTCGAATCGGCAAATCCGGAGCTTACCTAAAACCTCTTTTGATTCAGATTGCCATTGCATCAAGCAGAAGCGAGAAACACCCGGAAATTCGAGAAAAGTATTTGGCTCTCAAAAAACGCAGGGGCGGACAAAAAGCCAAGGTCGCTATTGCTAGAAAACTTTTAACCGCCATCTTCAACATACTTGCCAAGAACGAGCCGTACAATCCTACGCTTTACCACAAAGATGAAAAACCTCCTTTGGCTCGCGTTATTTCACAGGAACAGGCTATCTCAATCCTTTCCAATATGGGTTATGTCCTTGACCCATTGATTCTTTCGACTCCTTTACAATAGTGGCTTCTCATATCTTTTTTTGACCGCTACTCAGACGGTCTTTTCGCTATGCTCTTTTTTAGAGATTGGGTTTGGTTTTTGTTTCAAACTTAAATACCTCCCGTATTTTCGTCAAACATTGAAAGCTGAAGCGCGTTTCTTTCCGTTTGCCTGTAGTTTGAGATAAACAGCTCGCTGTACATACAGCCGCCTTCGTACCTCTTGGCAAGATTGTTAAGCCTTGATATTTCCTCAATATATATTCCTGGTCCGTCCCACAGCTTCCTGATTTCAGGGCAGTCGTTGTACGATACCAAAAACTTTCCCTTGATTTTCAGAAGCGTATCTCTGAGCCTGATATGATCCTCCTTTTTAAAGCCGACGTCCTTGTAGTAGTTCTCCGTGGAAAAGTACGGGGGATCGCAGTAAAAAAAGCTGACGGGGCGGTCGTAATGCCTTATCAGCCCTTCAAAATCCTTATTCTCGATCACAACCTTCTGCAATCTTCTCGCCGCCATATCTATCTGCGGAAAATCCGCCCACATGGAATGTGGCTGACTGCCGAAGCTGTCAAGACCGCTTGCATAGCTGTACCGTATCAGCTGATAGAACTTAGCCGCCCTGTCAACGTCACGGAATCTGCCGAACAGTCCTTTCTTATGAAGAGCTGAGATCCAATTAAAGTCCTCGCGGGAATTAAGGACGTACCTGAGCTTGTATTTGAGCTTATTCGGTTTATCCCTGACGCAGCGGTACAGATTTGCAAGGTTTGAGTTATAGTCGTTCCAGACCTCGAAATCCATGCCCGGCGGTTTATGAAACAGTACCCAGCCTGCCCCTCCGAAAACCTCGATATATTTCTCATAGTAAAGCGGAAACCTTGAGAGAATCTCGTCCCTCAGCGCTTTTTTGCCGCCTACCCACGACATGAAACTAGATCGGGTGCGGATCGTTTTCCATGCTGTCAAGGCAGATCCTTGTGCCTTCAGGGTATCTCTGTCTGAGTATTTCAACCTTATTCTGATCATATATCATCATATTTCCTCCGTATAGTTTCTTTTTTTATAGTATATTAGTCCATTGGTATCACGACCCTTCAATATTCCTGTAATATTCCTTCATACCGCATTCAATACAGTCCTTTGCAAACTGCTCCGCCTCCCGCATACTGTTTTCAAGCAGCTCATAATTCACAGCCGCAGAAAATTCGTCCAGCTTTTCTTTTTCCGATCCGTCTGTGAAAACCTCGATCCTGAACCCTTCGCACATAATGTCCGTACCGTTTTCAGCTTCCCTTATCAGGCCTTGGTCGGGAGTTATTTTTACATAATAGTCCTTATACTGCATATTCAGCCGCCTCCTATAGTCATCTGAAAGTCATCGTTCAAATTCTCGTCAATTTCATGCTGAATCGAGTTTTCCAGAGCGGTCTGCAAACAGCTTTCGTCAAGATCGTTTTCTCTGTAGCCCTGCAGGATAATATCGTAATACTGCCGGGCAGGAGGAGATATCTCTCCGCTATTCATAAGATACGCCATGCCCTCGTATTTTTTGCCGCCAAGATCAAACGTCATTTTTTCCTGTCTGTACTGCCGGGGATAGCCTTCGTATCGGTTCAGAGCGGTAATATCGCTTCTGTAAGATTCCATTAGAGAACATATAGCAAAATGCCCTCATATCCGAAGATACAAAGGCATTGTATAAATCCTATCAGGCACAGAGGTAATTTTTCATCTGTTCCTTTATCTTTTCTCTTGCGATAATGACAGACCGCCGTACCGCCTGCGGTGTGCAATACTCCATTGCTCCAATCTGATAGTAATTCAAATCATACTCGTGATAGAGTAGGAAACGCCGCCTTTGAATTTCGGGCAGGACAGCTATCGCTTTACGAAGCAGCTCTGCCTGTTCTTCCTCAATGATAAGCTCATCAACATCTTTGGGAAGTCTTAACGCCCGTCTGTTCAGCGTTTCATCGTAAATCTCTGAAAACTCCCTGTGCCGCCAATCCCAATTCTCTAATTTCCGTTCATCAAGTTCCAGTCTCCGAAACGCCATATAGAAGTCATACGGTACACACAGCTTTTGAATTTTTCCCTGCCCGTCCCGAAAACTGATATGGTAACTCGTTCCGTCCTTCGTCACTACCTCCCGAAGCCAGTATGACCTTTTTGGTATCGCCATTGTCTTGTCCTCCTGCTGAAAAAATGGGTGAGAGGTTTGTTATCCTCTCACCCAGTAGCCCGCAGGAAACAGCAAGGCTTTAGATGTTATAAAATTTTTCGCAGTTTTTTCCGCAGATGGTCTAATCTTGCATAGACAGCACCCAACGATAAATGAACGATAGGTGCAATCTCCTTTGGGGCATATCCCTGCATTTTCAGCAAAAGAATTTGCAATGTACGCTTGTCCACCGTGAGCAATGCCCGATACAGTTTTTCGTTTTCAATTTCATCCAATAAATCTGTTATCGTAACAACCTCTTTCGGCTTCTGTTTATCCTGCATATCCTCAAGATATTCCGCCACATCATTCGTCCAACGGTAAAACCGCCTATTGGAATTGAAGTCAGCCCTATCGTAAATGCGGATTTCTTCAATGGTGCTTTCTGGAACGCCGCAATCCCTCAATATCTTTTCTTCGGCTTCTTTCCAGATACGCCATTTGCGCTCTTCACGTCCGTGGTTATATGCCACTTCTCTTTACCTCCAATCTGAATTTTTTTGAAAAATCCAGATTGTAAGGTGGAGAGCGACATCCCACACCAAAAGCAGGCTTATCCTGTAACTCAACAAAATTCGACAAAAGAAAATCCGCAAAGGCTGTCAAACCAATGCGGATATAGGAATTTCTGTTTCTATTATGTAGATATTTGACATCTGTTTTTAGGGTATAAGAGTGCCACGCAGAAGCAAAGATTTTTTTAACAGATTATCCTCGCTAATCCGTGGTATTATGTAGATAATTGCTGCTTCTAATAAGCAGCGAAGTGGCGGTACTTGACCAGCACATAAGAAATCCCCCCAAACTCAAACGGGTCTGGGGGAAACTGTCAATCTGGGCGTAGAAAAACAGCCCACCAAATCTACCGTTTTTTTATTTGGTGGGCTTGTCCAACCTATATTTTTTGAAAAGAAAGAGCCGACAAACTGTGATTACTCACAAGTTCATCGGCTCTGCGTCTGTGCGTCTGGCTCTTTGATGACTGTTATATGTAAATTCTTTGCTTCAATCAAACTTTCCTGCTTGCACTTCGGGCAATAGAGAGGAAAGTTTTTCAATACTGTATCTTCCCGTATCTGCACCCTTGTTTTATTTCTGCAAATAGGACATAATATCCATTTTTCTTTTATTCTTATCCCTCCTATTAATCCTTAATCCGATAACTAGCTATGGCTGCTGTCAGACAAAGGCATAAATCTACTATCCATAAAGCAGAATATCCAAGCGTAGTGCTAGCAAAAACACCACCAAGCCATGCGCTGACAAATGCCCCAATCTGATGACCGATAAAGATAGATCCATATACAACAGCCATTTTTGCCACTCCGACTTTACGACTAATTATACCCGTAGTAGGCGGTACAGTAGAATCACCCGTCAATCCCAGAATTCCTGTGGCAATAAATGCAAATGGTACAGACTTTGGCAGAACAATAAAGGATACTGCAATCAGAACACGAATGCCATAAACAAAGGCAAGCACATTTTTCATGCGGAACTTTTGACCCAGAAATCCAGTCATTACAGCACCAAGCATTGTAAAAATCCCATAAACTGTCAATGTGAGAGATGCCAGATTATTTGGTATCCCACAAGAGATATACTGTGAAAAAAGGTGTGTTTCGATAATTGCCATGTGAAAACCACAAGTTGAAAATCCTATGAGAAGACACCAATAAGTGCAATCACGCATAGCAAAATGTAAAATTTCGGATAAACTTTCGCTTTTCGGTTCGTCTGGTAAATTTTCGCCATTGTCTGCTTTAATTTTCTTCCTTTTATTTCCTAACCAGAAAACCACTGGAAGCATAAGCAGAATAGGAATTGCAAATACAGGCATGGAAAATGAAACTCCCCGCCAATCGGTAAACTGTTGTAATAAAGGCGACATAAGCGCATCGCCAATCCCTGCGCTTGCCTGTATGATACCCGAAGCTACTGCCGCCCTTTTTTCGCCAATGATTGGTGCAACTGCTCCCATAACAATCCCAAAGCAAAGCGCACCCGTACCAGCAGGCAACAGAATGCCGAAGAAAATAAGCAAGCTCCACCATCCGCTGCAAAAAGGTGTAACAATCAGTCCTACAGCCATGAAAACAATTCCACACATCATTACAAAAGCGTTCGATTTTTTCAGTGCCAACATACCAAATATAGGCTGTGTTGCCCCATACAAAATCTGTCCCACGGCAATCACAAAACTAACCGAAGCATAATCTATACCAGTATGCGCTACAATCCCGTTCAGCATGATGCCATAATTATCATGAATTCCCTGCATGATTGCAAATACAAGGCAGGCTGCCATCATAGCAAGCAGATATTGCATGAAAGAATATTGTTTTTTTTCTGTCTTTGGACTCATTCCGATTCCCCTTTTATTATCGCACTGTCAAGGAATAATTCTGCCACTGAATATAACGCCGCTTCTCCTGCAAGTTTCACACGGTCTCCGTTATTTTGGCAGTAAAGAGTGCCTCCCCTTCTGGAACTTTGTCTAGCCGTAATTTCTTTGTTACCCAACTTTTCAGCCCAAAGGGGAATAATATGACAGTGCCCACTTCCGCATACAGCATCTTCCTCCACATACATCTTTGGAGCAAAAGTACGGGAAATACAGTCATATGTAGTGCCTTTTGCAGTAATATGCAAAAGCAAGCCATCCAGTTTTTTAACCCGTTCCATATTTGGAGCAGCCGTTACAATCTGTTCTTCACTTTCCATGATACAAACAAGGTCACGCCCCATCCATGCTTCTGTCGGACGAATACCGATTGCCTGCTCTATTTCATCCGTAACGGGAATTTGTGTCATTTTATATGCAGGCATATCCATCTCATAACGATTGCCATTTTTAAGCACATGCAGTAGCCCGCTTTTTGTCTTAAAATAAACTTCCTGCCAATCGGTTTCATAAAACCTTAAAATTACATAAGCGCACGCCAATGTTGCATGACCGCATAAATCTATTTCACCGCCCGGTGTAAACCACCTTAAATAATAGGCATTGTTTTCTTTCACGGCAAAAGCAGTTTCGGATAAGTTATTTTCTAATGTAATAGCCATCATCAATTTTTCTGAAACCCACTCGTCTAAAATGCAGATTGCCGCAGGATTTCCCGAAAACACCTTGTCTGTAAATGCGTCTACTATGTACTGTTTCATAATAATCCTCCTTGTATTTTGTTTGAGTTGTCCTTCCAAAGGACTTGACTTTATTATATAGCATGCTTTAAAATAAGTAAAACGAATGTTTTTAATATCAACATTAGGAAAGGCGATTTGAAAAAATGAATCGGTATATTGCTTTACAAAAGATAATAGAGCTTGGAAGTTTCACGAAAGCCGCTGATACTTTAGGGTACACACAATCTTCTATCAGTCAAATGGTTGCATCTCTGGAAAAAGAATTATCCATAAAATTGCTTACTCGTTCACGATATGGTGTAAAATTGACATTAGAGGGAGCTGAATTATATCCGTTTATTGAACGCTCCATCAATCAATATTTGGCTATGAGAGAAAAAGCAAATGAAATTAAGGGACTTGAAACAGGCATCATACGAGTAGGCACAATTTCAAGCATTACCTGTCATTGGATGCCTGCCCTAATCAAAGGCTTCCAAAAAAAATATCCCAATGTGCAGTTTCTCTTTCATCAAGGGGACTATACCTTAATTCCTGAGTGGATTCGGGCAGGAGCAATAGATTTTGGATTTATAAACCCTGCGGCAAGTACAGATTTAAAGACAATTCCTATCAAAGACGGAGAAATGTTGGCTGTACTTCCCAAAAAACACCCTCTCGCAAATCAAAAATATGTCCGCCTTGAAGACATAGCAAAAGAACCCTATATTATGTTGGAAGAAGGACACTACAGCGAACCTATGGATGCGTTTGAAAAAGAAGGACTTATGCCTAATATTAAATACACGATCCATGATGATTACGCTATCATGACAATGGTGGAAGCGGGACTAGGCGTAAGTATTTTAGCAGAATTAATGTTACGCCACACTAATTTTGAAAATGTTTGTCTGCCGATTGTTCCCCCTGTTTTTAGAACTTTAGCAGTTGCTTATAAAGAAAAAGAAAGCTTACCCATAGCCAGTAAATATTTCATTGACTACCTCATAGAGCATAAAGACGAACTTCCGTAACATTCTTTACAGCAGTTAAATTTATATATCCAAATATAACTAAGGCGAGGATTTATATGTACCTTTATATCAGTTTTCTTATATGAGTATCAGATTTTTGGCATCTTAAAATAGGATATTAAATCTCTTGTTTTAAGAGATTACACATCGTTTAACAATAACTTCCCAAAATAGAAAAGCAGCAGAGATTTCTCCCTGCCACTTTGCCTTATGTATAAATGATTTCCCTCTCCACAATCTCCCTTGCACACGCCCGAATGTTATTCATCCGTCCAACCCATACTAAGGCATTTTCCGCCTTGAGCTGCTCCGTGATACCCTGTGCCTGCTTTATCTGCTCTATGAGCGTTTCAAAGCGTTCCTGTGCCTGTCTGTCGATGTCGGCAAGGTAGGCGTTCAGCCTGCCGCTTGTGAGAAGATTCGTGTATGTAACCCTGCGGTATTCTTTCAGATACCGCAAGTGCCGCTGCCCCCAAATGCCGATAACTGTTTCTTTTTCGGTTGGTAAGGTAAGGCAGGGGATAAGGTAACCGCCCTGTTTTTCGTATCTGCCGCCCATTTCTTCAAAGATTGATTTTCCCATTGTCCTTTCCTCCGTTATCGTATTTTCATTTTTACTATTTTTGCTCTTGCCGCTTTTATCAGCAGTTCGTCCACACAGTCCGTATATCTGCCCTCTGCTATGAGCTTGTTGCGAAGCTCATTCAGGCAGTAAATCACTAACCTTAGTTCGTTTTCATTAAGATACAAATGATATTTTTTCTCACTCATTTTCTTTCCTTTCCAGAGGACAGCCCTTTTTCCTGCAAGGGTGCTTTAAGACCTTTGCTTTGAAAGTCCGTTCCCCTATGTAACCGCCGAAGCGGTAACAAATACGGATAGTCTGCAAGACTTCTCCGTCCGTTTCCGTTCGGTCAAATACCTCGATACGCTCTATCAGAAGATTGAGGTTTTCGGCGGTCAATTCCTGTATGCCCACATATTCAGCCATTAAATCTGCCCATTTCACAGCATTTCTCTGATTGTCCTTAACCTCCTGCAAGGCGTTTTCAAGTGTGCCTATCTGCCTTAAAAGCTGTTCCTGCTCGCTCTGATATTTCTCGACCAGACGGTTAAAGTTATCATTAGAAATACGCCCCGAAAGAGAATCTTCATACAGACGGTCAAACAGCCTTGTCACTTCGTCATAGCGTTTCTTTGTCTGCTTCAGCTTGCTTTCGTTGGTTTTGCCTTTATTCCCGTCCGCCTTGTCGTTCATCTTGACCGCCAGAGCCACCGCCTTATCCTTGTCCTCATAGGCAATACGGGCGTGGTACTGAATATCCGCAAGCACCGCCTTGTATAAATCGTCATAGTAAATGCGGTGGTCTGTGCAGGATTTTGTGTTGTGGGCGTAGGTGGTGCAGATATAAACACGGTTTCTGTCCTTGCCCCAATACCGCAAGCCCAACGCCTTTCCGCAAGTGCCGCATTTCACAAGTCCTGCAAAGGGAGATACGAAATGCTCTGTATCCTCACGCCTGCGGCTTAAAATCTTTGCGTTTGCTCCGTCAAATATCTCCTGTGATACAAGCGGCTCGTGGGTATTTTCCACCCGTATCTGCTCGGCTTCGGGTACTTTTTTACTCTTTCCCACCTTAAAAATGCTCTCTGTCTTGCACATCACGGTATGTCCGAGATAAAGGGGATTAGAGATAATATTCCGAATGACCGTGTGCGACCACTCGTATTTGTTTTCGGGAGTTTCAAAGCGTTTGGAATAGTCCTTTTCGCCCCTTGAATGAAGCCACCAAGAGGGGCAGGGTACTTGTTCCTTACGGAACTGCGTGGCGATTTTGTGCGCCCCCATTCCTGCGTTGGCAAGCTCAAAAATACGCTTCACAATCCAAACGGTTTCCACATCAACAATCAGTTTGTTGTGATTATCGGGTGCTTTCAGATAACCAATAGGGTTAAAGGAGCTGCGGTACAAGCCTGCTTTTGCCCTTGCCCGAATGGAAGAACGGATTTTACGGGAGTTATCCCTTGAATAAAATTCGTTCATTACATTTTTCAGAGCCGCTATATCGTTGTTCTTGTTGGCGGTATCTACACAGTCATTGACGGCGATATACCGCACATTCTTCATCGGGAAATAAATCTCCGTGAAGTGTCCGACTTTCAAATGGTCACGCCCCAGACGGGATAAATCCTTTGTGATAACCACATCAATTTTTCCTGCTTCGATGTCATCAAGCATACGGTTAAAGCTCGGACGGTCAAAATTTAATCCACTCCAACCGTCGTCCACATACACCTCTGCCACCAAAAAACCGTGTTCCTTTGCATACTGTGTGAGCATTGCTTTTTGAGTTTTGATACTTTCGCTGTCACCCTGCACCATATCGTCTTTGGATAATCGGCAGTAGAGGGCTGTCCTTAAAACGCTCATTCGTCTGCCTCCTCTCTCTGTTTTCTGTCCTCATTGTATTCTGCATCTTTCACAATCTCAAAGGTGCGGACAGAAGTTTTTCCGTTCCGCACCGCATTTACAAGCAGGGAGAGAAAGAGTTCCTGCATATCTTTATCGCCCGTATAGACCGCCTGCACCGTTATCTTCGGGCGTGTAACTGTTCTTGCCATAGGCAAATACCTCCCTCCAAAAAGGAAAAGGGAGCGTAAAACGCCCCCAATCCGTAACAATTTATTTGCTTTTCAGTTCCGTTTCCAATGCTTCAAGGAGCGTTTTCACTTCCGATTCAGTCAGAGTAATGCCTTTTCCGCACTTCTCACGGTTAGGAGAAAAGCTGCGTATATCATACTTCGGCTCATTCCCGTTCCACGAAATCAGATTGATTTCCTTTGTATAGCCGCTGTCGCTTTTAGAAAGGACAGCGATTTCTTTGACGATTTCATACTGAATTTTTTTCATTTCCTGCACCTCAGCTTTCTGTATTTACCAACCGAAAAAGAAGATTATCGGCTCTCTCTATTTCGTTTTCTCTGCAATTCACGCTCCAAAAGGCGGATGATATAGTCCTCCATCTGTTTTGGCGTTGTGTTTTTCGGGAAGTATTTTCGTATCCTGTCAGCACTAAATTTGAGCGTTTCTTTCTGGTTTGCCTTTTCCTCCGTCATAATCTCAAAGATGGTATCCATATCAAGCCGCCCCGACTGGCTTAACCGTTTCATACGCTGTGCCTGTGACAGAGAGGGCGTTGCGTCCTCACTCTCCATTGTGATGAGAAGATTTTCCTGCTCGTCTTTCTTCAGAAAGGATAACTCCACCGCAGGCGTGAGGGCGATTTTGTCCTCGTCCACCATCTGCAAAATCGGCAGTATCAGCTCCGTCAGACGGATAAAACGCTGTATTTGTGTGCGGCTGTTGTTGGACTGCCTTGCGAGTAATTCCACAGAGGTCAACTTCTCCCCAAGTTGGGCAGAAGTTAAATCGGTGCGGAAACCCTGCCGCTTCATCGCTTCCAATTTCATCTTGTAGGCAAAGGCACGTTCCGAGGGCAGCACATTTTCACGCTGAATGTTGCTGTCCACAAGGGTAATAATCGCTCTGTCACGGTCTAAGGGCAAAACAAAAGCAGGGACGGTATCAATCCCTGCAAGCTGTGACGCACGGACACGCCGCTGTCCTGCGATAATCTCATAACCGTTCCCGTCCTCTTTGGGGCGGGTAATAATCGGCGTGACCATTCCAAACTCCTTAATACTTTCCGCAAGTTCCATCAGCATATCGTCCTCCACAACCCGAAAAGGATTGTCGGGGAATGGGTGTAAATCTTCAATCTTTAATACCGTAAAATCCTGTTTTTTCATTGTCTAACCTACCTTTCTCTTGACTTGTTCCTGCCCGATTTCTGTATTTCCTCCAACACTTCGGGTGGGATTTTCTTTAACAAGCGTTCCATCTGGCTGTTGGTACGCTGCAATTCAAATATCTTTGCGTTTGCCTTTTGTACCTTTAATTCCTCCGCATACTTTTCATCACGCATACGCCCTGCATAGTCGGCTTCCTGCCCGATTTGTGCTTTCAGACTGTCGATATAGGCACTTTGTTTGTTGATTTCCTTTGAAAACTTCTCCACATCGGGCAGCCAAGCAGAGAGCAGCTCCAGAGCTTTGTCACGCTTTTTCCCTGCATTAAAGGCGTTCATATCGGACAGAGCCTTGACGATTTCTTCATACTGCTTATCCAGTCTGCCACCCAATTTAAAGAGCCAAGTGGGAATATGCTTACGCCCCGTAACCATCGAGGACTGCCCACGCTCCAACTCATTCCACCGTGAGGACATACGCTCGTGATAGGCACTCTGCCATTCAGACAAGGTTTTCTGATTGCCTAAAAAGGCTTTTGCCGACAGCTTTCCCTCTGGTGTAATCGGGCAAAAGGAAAGGTGCATATGGGGCGTTTTCTCGTCCATATGCACCACGGCGGAGAGGATATTCTGCCTGCCGACACGCTCAGCAAGGAAGTCTAAAGCCATCGTAAAATATGCTTTCTGCTCGGCAGGTGGTAAACTGTTCATAAACTCTGGCGAAGCGGTAATGAGGGTTTCCACCATCATTACGCTGTCACGCCGCACCTTGCAGCCTGCTTCACGCACCATACGGTTGATTTCCTTTTTGTAGGTGTATTTCGGCGGTGCGACAAGGTGATAATTCAAGTTTGACCGTTGTATATCAATATCGGGATTGCTCTTGTAGGCTTCTTTTTTGCGTTCGTTGTGACGCTCACAGGCAGCCACAGAGCCAGCCTTGCGTTTCTGAAAACGCAGGATTGCATAGGGCATTGTTGTATTCCTCCATTCCTTTTTTGATGTGCGATACCGTATGCCTTGCCCGACAGGTTGACAGCGGTGACGGTGATGACGGTTTTATCGGGATACCCCCGCCGCTGTCAGCCCTTACGGGAGAACACCCCAAAAACGCAGGTGCAGGCGTGGGATTTACTCGCCCTCTTTCGGCTCGTAAATCCACTCCTGCGTTCCGAAAAATCTCTGATTTTTCCGAATGCGTTTACAGGGTGTAACACACTACACCTTGCAGGCAAGGTGGTGTGCCAGATGTTCCCTCTGGACTCCCTTTTGACAAGGCTTCGCCTTGTATTATCCTACGCTTTCCGCTTCGGATAACGGGGTGTCGGTGTCAGCAGTTTCCGTATTTTGGGGTATCCCAAAATAACCGTCACCGCTGTCAACGCCGTCACCCCTTGAAAGAACAATCCGTCTGCCTGCTTTCGTCCGTTTGTAATCGTAGCAGACATTGTTCTCATTTAAGACAGTGGCACGATATTCATTGAGCAGCTTTGTGATAACATTCGGCGGTATGTTATTCTCCTGCATTTGTGAGAGAAGTTCCGTTGCCGTACCCGACCACTTTTCTCTGCTCTGCATAAAGGACACCACCCGAAAAAGAACAGGCGGTATGCTTTCCTCTGCAAGCTGCTGTTGCCCTTTGCGTTCCACCATTTCCCAAGCACACTCACGGAAACGGAGAGTAAATTCCTGATACTCAATATCCCTGCCCACGCAATAGAGCTTTGCAGTATCAGAAGCCCTCGTTTCCTTTTCCAATACAAAGGTGGTGTCCGCACTCCCCGTCAGTCCTGTTGTGCCAGATACTTTATTGAACACATCATTATCGCCCTGCTTGCGGATATGATGAACGACCACCACCGCAAGGGAATGTCTGTCGGCGAAGTCTTTGATAATGGATATATCCCCGTAATCGTTAGCGTAGGCGTTTTCCTTTGAAGATGTCCGTATCTTCTGCAAGGTGTCGATAACAATGAGCCTGCTTTCGGGATAGGCTTTCAGATAGTCCTCAAGCTGTCCTACAAGACCGTCCGTTAATTTGCAGCTTGCCACGGCAAAGTGCAGGCGTTCGCTTGCTTCATCGGTCAGCTTAAAGAGCCTGTTCTGAATACGGTAAAAGGTATCCTCCAGACAGAGATACAGCACATCGCTCTGCGTTGTGGGCATTTCCCAAAAGGGCGAGCCTTGCGACACGCAAAGGCAGAGCTTCAGCATAAGCCAACTCTTGCCGATTTTCTGCGAGCCGCAGAACAGAGAAAGACCTGTGGGGATAAGACCGTCCACCACAAAGCAGGGCTTCTCAAGCGGCTGATAGAGCAGCGTGTCTGCGTCCACCGTTTTTAACTTCTGCATAGCGGTACTCCTTTCGTGGTTTTCGTCTGGTTACATACTTGCACATAGGCGTTTCCTCCTTAAAATTTTTAATACCCCAATCGCAAGAATTGAGATATGTATGCACAGCCACTCCATACCGTTCCACGCTCCCTTTGACCGAGTTCTCTCTGTCGGTGCTATGCACCCATTAAGCAAAGGGCAGGCTCGTATCGTGGCATACTATCCTTTGCGGCAGGTATCTCTCTGGCGGCTGCTATGAAGTTTTCAAGGTGCGGAAATTTCATCTCTACCTGTTTCCACACGAAAACCTCATTTGTTAAGTCCACCTTGTCAAATTTCCAGAGGATTATTTTTGAGCGTAAAAAAAGCACCTGTCCTCTGACTGCAAATCAGTCAAAAGCAAGTGCTTCAAAATTCAATATTCAATTATGCGGTGTAGTTAGCTGTTCGTGTTCTCTAAAACAATTTGACTTCCTTCAAGCTCCCAGATCACAACGGGAACGCTCGCGCCTTTTTTCGGAACGATAGTGGCGTAACTTCTGAATTCCAATTCATGATCCTTGATCACTGACGTTCCTACGGCTTTGGAATTGGGACATCTATACGTCATCTGTTCAGATAGTGGAGCAGAACTTTCTTGTAACCGCCGCGTTGCTTATTGCCAGAGCCAGGACTATCTGGCTTCTGATCTCTCCGGCATGAAGGCTTGCGTTGCAGCATCTGATCTCATAATGACCGTGCTGAAAGCAGCTATGAAGATTCAGCGCTCTGTATCTTGTTTCTGAGTAATGGGTATGCTCCTCCGACATATTTCCGTTATACCACAGCATTTTTATTTCTTCTATCGTATCCGGCTTTCGTTTATTTAGTTTTTCCACAAAACTTTTGTCGATTTTCTTGCAGTACCACTCGCGGGTTGACGAGACCTGCAATGCTTCCCACAGGTAATCCTCCTTGCTTGAGAAGATATTTACAAGATTTCTAATCTGCCGGGGCGTGTAATCGTCCGCTGAGATATGGATATGCGTTCCGCATTTATATGCGGGTCCGGTAATTCCTCCGGCATGCCGCAGAGTCCTGATCACCTCCTGCAGCAGAGGTATATCATCATACTCCAGCACAGGAGAATTCAGCTCCACGCTGTAGGCTCTGGAAGCCGCCTCGCCGTTTCGGTTTTTGCAGATAATACTGGAATCCGATACGAACGACCAGCTTCTGCCCTTGCTGTCGCTTACGGTATATTTATCGTAAAACCCTCCGTTATGGGATACCTGTCCGCCGAGCGTCTTTGCCGCCGCTTTTGCGGCCTGACATCTGGTCAGTCCTGTCATTTCTATTTCGATTCCGAAATTCCGTCTTTTGATACCGTTAAAATTTCCTTACAAATTTTCACCTCACTTATCCGCAAAAAGACCGCTTTCCCTTTACATTTTAAGATTCATTTCGGGTTCTTCATTCCGGCTGATTTCCATTTCTTCTTCCGTCTGCAGCGGCTTAGCTTCTACCTCTATTTCCGATTGAAAAGGAATATCAAGTTCATTGATCTGTACAGAACGGATATCTTCACGCTGTTCAAGCATTTCACCAACCGCCTGAATGAAAGCAGTTTTGATCTCGTCCATAGTTTCTTCGTTGAGAACATCCTCAAAATAAACGCGCTTATCTCCGCAATGTGCTTTCACGGCTATACCTTTTGTGATCTCCTTAAGCCTTTCGTGTATTCTCTTTTCAGCTTCGGTCAGCTCGTTGTTTTCGATCAATGCTCTTGCATTGGGAATGAACTGCGACTTTCGGGCGTATTTTGCGCCCTCGGAATCGACAAGTATTCCGTCGCCGCTTTTGTTGTCAACAAAAAGCAGACAGTGTGCAACATTTTCGCTGTCTATGCACATCTGTTTATGATACCGGGCAATGTAACGGTTATCGTCAAGGGTGAAGTTTTTCAGCTTTGAAAATTCATCGCTGCAAAGAGTTATGACCTTTTCCACACTTACCTCATAGGTATCGTAACTATCTCTCTTATGATTGAGCGTACTGTTAAAACTTAACTTTTTCATTTTATCCCTCCGTAATATTTATTTGCGGTTTCTATATGCCTTTTGCTGTCGCCTCCTTCAGGGCATAAAAAAAGACCGCTTTGTTTAACATCACTTTCGTGATATCAGACAAAACGATCCTTGAAATTTTGTGTACTATTTTTTATAGATTTTATAGACGAAAATCGTCTTATAACTTCTTGCAAGTATTTATTGAAGCGAGAAGAAAGCCTGTATTTTCAATGGTTTTTCCGTTTTTGCGTGTATCTTCTCATGTCTCCGTATAAGTTGATTTTGTAAAGTTGGGCACCATTTTAGCACCACAAATAAGGCAATACACAGAGGCATAGGCGATGTTATCACGCCCACAAAGGTAATTTAGGACAACCTTTTTTACATCTTCATGTTACGGCATTAGAGTGCTTATATTCCTTGCAGAAAAGGCAGTATAAGCACTAAAACTGATGAGGTAAGGTGTTTATACCTTTTTTCTCAAAAACACTCTTTAACTGCGTAACATTTCAAAGCAAGTTGCTACCTGTTCAGATTATCCTTTCCATTCTGTTCCTTTACAAAAAGTTCCGTAGCAAGCATAGGAAAGGGGTACCCTTTCCGTAAAAATCACTCGTTTTCGTCCGCGACAGAATGAGAGTTTTTGGCTTGTTGGGAATATCCCAAACCCACATCAAACTGGAATTTTGCGCATTATGTCATTGTTCAAATCTGGTCTCCAACTGGCCGCAAAGCATGGTGCAAAAACCAAATTTCTCATAAAAACAGCGTAGTTTTTCTTCTCCATATATTACAGAAATCATATAGATGCCTCTTGCCTTGATTTCTGATATCGCCCTGTTCATAAGCTCTGTACCTATGCCTTTTCCCTGGAATTCAGGTGCAACCATAACATCCTGAATGTAAGCATCAGTCACATTGTTGCTTACAACATTCAAAAATCCTATCATTTTTCCGTTTTCCGTACATATGATACTGAAAAGATTTTCCATTTGGGGATTTGATATCATTGCTTTTAATTCATTCCATCCAACACTTTTTCGCAGATGGCACATTTGGTCTATGTCAAATTTTTTACATATTGAGTACTGCATATAAATGTCCTCCAACTTCAAATTTGCCACTTTGTATGTTTATATTATAGCACCTATATATGAATTTTTCTATTATTCCCTTGCGTTTGTATGAAGTAGCAGAGCCAGCCGCCCTCGTCAACGGTCAAGATGAACGTCGCATAAATGCGCCGCCGTTGACAAATGCGCCTGCCCCTGCTTGCGTGGTAACCAAGAGAGCAAAAGTAACGAGTGCTTTCGCTCTCGAACAGTATGTTTTTCTTATATCTGCCCGTATCGTTTTATATCGCCACAGGAAATCCGGGTACCATTTGGGCACCAAAGCGGTAAAAATTCTTATTATTTCGATTGCCACAATCTTTGGAAAAGCCTGTATTTGCAAGGCTTTTCACAGTTTAAGTCATTTTTAGAGAACAAAATCAAATACTATTTTTTATATTTACAAAGAGCATATCTGAGATTATTTTTCTCAAATATGCCTCAATCTTCTGAAATATTTAAATGTCGAGAGTTCGAATCCCGTCAGCCGGTGTTTTTCGGCTTTTTTCATCTATGGTTTTTAACCTCTTTTTTTCGCCGTTTGGGTACCAAAAAAGCCCGTAATTACGGGCTTTAAGGCACTTTCATCTATTTTGTCAGTGTAATATGGTGCGCCAGGAGGGATTCGAACCCCCGACCTACTGGTTCGTAGCCAGTCACTCTATCCAACTGAGCTACTGGCGCATTTCATAAAGCTTTATTATTATAACACATTAGATAATAAATGTCAAGAGAATTTTATTATTTTTTCTTATTAACCAATATTTAACTTGATTTCAAAAAAATAGTTGCTATTTTTTCATAAAATGTATATAATAAATATATATATGATAATTTTTGGAGGCAAGAAATGAATAGATCTGAACGGTTTTTTAACAGCGTTAAAAATAAAAAAACAGCGGTTATAGGCGTTGGCGTTTCAAATACAGATTTAATAAAATTATTTTTGAAAAAAGGTATTGACGTAACTGTATGCGACAGGAAGAGTCAAAAGGAAATGGGCGAAACCTATGAAGATTTGAAAGAAGTCGGCGCCGATTTTATTTTGGGAGAAAAATATCTTGATTCTTTATGTGATTTTGACATTGTAGTCAGAGCGCCGGGAATGTATTTTAATAATCCTGCTTTGATTGAAGCGAGAAAAAACGGCGTAGCTGTTACATCGGAAATGGAGCTTTTTTTTGATTTATGTCCATGTAAAATATATGCGGTTACCGGCTCTGACGGAAAGACTACCACAACTACAATAATTGCGGATATTTTGGCTCGTTTCGGAAAAAAGGTATTCAAGGGCGGAAATATAGGAAAGGCTCTTTTGCCGGATATAGAGAAAATAAACGAAAACGACGCGGCAGTCGTGGAGCTTTCCAGTTTTCAGCTAATATCAATGAGAAAATCTCCCGACGTGGCGGTGCTGACTAATATAGCGCCTAATCATCTTGATGTACACGGTACAATGGAGGAATATATTGACAGTAAAAAGAATTTGATTTTGCATCAGGGCGCTTTCAGCAAAACGGTTTTGAATATGGATAACGACATAACAAACGGACTATCCGATCTTGTAAGAGGCTGTCTTGTAAAATTTTCAAGAAAGGATGTTCCGTATTGCGGAGCCTTTCTGGATAGCGAAGGATACCTTTGTTATAACGATTACGGCTCGGTCAGCCGTATAATCCATAAGGATAATATCAGAATCCCCGGCATTCATAACGTTGAAAATTATCTTGCGGCGATTAGCGCCGTATGGGGCGAGGCTGACGCTGAAATAATAGCAGAAACGGCGGAAAATTTCGGCGGAGTTGAACACCGAATAGAATTTGTGAGGGAGCTTAACGGCGTTAAATGGTATAATGACAGTATAGCCACAAGTCCGACAAGGGTTCTGGCGGGACTTAATTCATTTAATCGTAAGCTTATAGTTATAGCGGGAGGATACGATAAAAAAATACCCTTTGAGCCTATGGCTGAAACTGTTTGTAAGAAGGTTAAAGCGCTTATATTAATGGGAGCTACCGCAGATAAAATTGAAAAGGCGGTTAAGTCGTCGGCAGGTTTTAATCCCGGTGAGTTGAAAATAATTCGTGTCAATTCGATGGAGGAAGCAGTTTCACAGGCGCATGCTATTGCTGAAAAGAATGATATTGTAACTCTTTCGCCGGCTTGTGCAAGCTTTGATAAATATCCTAATTTTGAGGCTAGAGGAATACATTTTAAAAATTTAGTTAAGGAGCTTTCCTGATGGATATAAAAGAAATACTTTCAGATTTATCACAAGCGTACGGAGTTTCGGGAAGCGAAGGAAACGCGGCAGAAGTAGCGTTGAATATACTTCGTAATTATACGGCAAACTGCTATATAGATAAATCGGGAAATGTAATCGGAGAATTCGGAGAAAGAAGAGCCGACTGTCCGTATTTAATGATAGATTCTCACATTGACCAGGTGGGACTGATTGTTACTTCCATAACGGAAAAGGGATTTATACGATTCGGTAATGTAGGGGGTATAGACAGACGTCTGCTGTCGGCACAGTCAGTAATTATACACGGAAGAAAAAAGCTGAGAGGCGCTGTCTGCTCGGTTCCGCCGCATCTTTCAGGCGGCGATAGGGATAAGGTATTGAAAATAGAGGATATGGCTATTGACGCGGGTTTAGATTACGAAAAAGCGAAATCGTTGATTTCTCCCGGCGACGCCATATCTTTTGATACACGTTTCAGAGAACTGCTTAATAATGAAGTTACCGGCTGCGCACTTGACGATCGCTGCGGAGCAGCGTCAGTATTCTATGCGCTTGAGCTTCTTAAGGATATTGAAACTCCCGGCTTTACAGTCGTATTTTCCGTACAGGAGGAGCTGGGCGAAAGAGGAGCGAAAACGGCTGCGTTTAATGTGGAACCGGATATTGCGTTGGCGGTAGATGTAAGCTTTGCATATACTCAGGGCGACTGTGAATATAAATGCGGAAAGTTGGGAATGGGTCCTATGATAGGCATTTCGCCGTCTCTTTCAAGAGCGTTATCCGATAAACTTATAGATATATGCAAGGATAAAGAAATTCCGTATCAGACGGAGGTTATGAACGGTCTTACTTCCACGAACGCTGATCAGTTCAGCGTGAACAAAAACGGCTGCATGGCAGGAACTGTTTCTATTCCTTTAAAGTATATGCATACTCCCTCCGAAATAATTAAGATAGATGATTTGGAATATACCGGACGCCTGCTGGCTGAATTTATAAAAGGAGGGATTTTGAATGCTGAATAATCTTAAAGAGCTTTGCCGCTTAAACGGAGCTTCCGGAGACGAGGGAGCCGTTCGAGCCTTTATAATAGATAAAATAAAGGATAACGCGGATTATTCCGTTGACAGTATGGGAAACATAATAGCTTTTAAAAAGGGAAGGGAAGTTCCTAAAAATAAAATTATGCTTGACGCTCATATGGACGAGGTAGGATTTATTATTACCTCTGTTCAGTCTGACGGCGCCCTGACTTTTTCTGAAGTCGGAGGAATTGATCCGACAGTAGTTATAGGAAGGCAGGTAACGGTTGGCTCAAAGGGTTTGATTGGCGTGGTCGGAGCAAAAGCGGTTCATAATCTTTCGGCAGAAGAGCGTGATAAAACTCCGGAAATGGATTCTCTTTATATAGATATCGGCGCGGCTGATAGAAAAGAGGCTGAAAAATATGCGGCTCCCGGCGACTATGCGTATTTTGTTTCAGAATATGCGGAATTAGGAGACGACATAATAAAATCTAAGGCGATAGACGATCGTTTTGGCTGCGCATTATTGATAGATATGATAAACAGCGAGCTTCCGTACGACTTGTATTTTACGTTTACAGTTCAGGAAGAAATAGGGCTCAGAGGCGCTAAGACGGCGGCGTATACAGTTAATCCGGATATTGCAATTGCTGTGGAAACAACGACTGCCGCAGATATTGACGGTATATCTGAGAACAAACAGGTCTGCAGGCTGGGGAAGGGAGCCGTAGTATCTTTTATGGACAGAAGTACGATGTATGACCGTGATTTATATAACGCGGCTGTTGAACAGGCCGAGAAAAAGGGTATTCCGTGGCAGACTAAAAGCCTGATTGCAGGAGGTAACAACAGCGGAGCAATCCATACCTCAAGAGGCGGCGTTAAAACAATTGCCGTTTCGGCTCCATGCCGTTATCTTCATTCTCCGTCGTGCATAGCAAATAAAAAGGATCTAAAAGCCTGCGCGGATATTATTTATGCAATTGTTGAAAAGGCGGCTGAAATGGACATATGATAAGACTTATAGAAAATCCCGAAAATATATCGTATGAGCTTCTTAAAAAAAGCTGCTGCGGAAGACGGATGCTGTCTTATTTAAACGCTTACGGAACAGGATACGATTTCTGCCGATTCTATAAGAGCGGAAACGGCGTTATTCTTGTGATTAATTCAACTATGCTGATTTACGGTGAGGATTTTGACCAAGATGAGATAAATTCCTTTGTTGATATGTATAAACCTTTTCGAATAGAAGGTGCCAGTCAGGTAATCGGTATGATTTCCAATAGGGAATATAATCGGCTGCACAGAACCACGTTTCAGCTTGCGTCTTCCGAACAGACTTTAATCGACGAGTCTGAAATTGATTTTAATCCTGCTCTTGACGATGTTTACGGTATATTGACCGAGGGCTTTCCTAATCTGTCTGATTATTCGCTCTGGCTTGCGGATACTTCGCATAGAATCAGGCATGGAATAAGCCGAGTTATGACATATAAATCATGTACGACGGCTTCAATTTCGTATGATATAGATAACCATGTCCTTGTGGGACAGGTTGCAACCAAAATCGCTTCGCGGGGCGGCGGTTTTGCAAGAAGGTTTCTTACCTGGCTTGCAGCTTATCTTGAACAGCAGGGAAAAACTGCGGTCCTTTATGCTTTGGATATACGGGAAAGCTTTTACAGGGAAATTGGATTTAAGGCTGTTTCAGAGGAATATGTTCTTGAGAAATCAAAAAACGGCAGCGACAATATATTGAAAGGAAAATTGCAGTATAATGACTAATACCAAATTTTTTAAATTCAGTCCAAGGCTTATAAAGCTTGCTGAAGAGGCGGAAAAAAAATGCGTATTCAGTGAGATAGATAAAATTAAGGAATATAACGGAACCAAGGTTTTGTCGGCGTTTATTAATAATCGTGTTAGCGAGCAGTGCTTTTACGGAAGCAGCGGTTACGGCTACGGAGATATAGGAAGAGAGATTTTGGACAAGGTCTATGCTGAGGTTTTCGGAGCTGAAGACGCTTTGGTCAGACATAATTTTGTTTCGGGCACCCATGCTCTTTCTACGGCTTTGTGGGGAATTTTAAGAAAAGGGGACAAGCTTGTTTCAATAACGGGAAGTCCTTATGATACTCTTGAGGAAGTAATAGGTATCAGAGGAATAAAAGGCAACGGTTCTTTGACCGATTTCGGTGTTACATATGACAGCGCTGAACTGAAGGAAGACGGAACCCCGGATTATGACTTAATATCTGAAAAGTCTAAGAATGCCAAAGTCGCTTACATACAGCGTTCGAGGGGCTATTCTCTTAGACCTGCTTTTACGGTTTCGGATATTGAAATGATGTGCGCGGCAGTAAGAAAAGCCAATCCGGACGCGGTTATTATGGTGGACAACTGTTACGGAGAATTCGTTGAAGCTGCTGAGCCGATTCAGGCGGGAGCCGATATAATAGTCGGTTCGCTTATTAAAAATCCCGGCGGAGGAATTGCCCGTACGGGTGGATATATTGCCGGTAAAAAAGAGCTTATTGAGCTATGCTCTTACAGATTGACCTGCGTCGGCATGGGAAAGGAAGTAGGCTGTACGCTTTCGCAGAATAAGGAAATGTTCCTCGGTCTGTTTTTAGCTCCCGATATAGTGGCAAACGCTAAAAAGACCGCGGATTTTGCCGCCGCCTTATTCAGTCTTTTGGGATTTGAGTGCTTTCCTGACGCCAAGGAAACCAGAGGCGATATTATAACGGTAGTAAAGCTTGGAGAGCCGGAGCTTTTAAAGGCGTTTTGCTACGGAATACAGAAGGGCGCTCCGGTGGATTCTTTTTTAACTCCTGAGCCGTGGGATATGCCGGGATATGAAAATCAGGTTATTATGGCCGCCGGAGCCTTTAATATGGGGGCTTCAATCGAGCTTTCGGCAGACGCTCCGCTGAGAGAGCCTTATGCTGTATGGATGCAGGGCGGAATTACATATACAAGCGGAAAAACAGGAGTTATGCTGGCAGCTCAGGAAATGATGAATCGAGGGCTTATATAATACGGCATTAATTTACAATAATCCTGTAAATCTATTTAAAAATAATAAAAAAAGATTACAGAAATAATACAATTAGGAAATGAAACGGTAATTAATAGCCTTAGATATTGACAACCTTCGGGATAACTGATAAAATAATTTATGATGTGTTAATTTCTTAATAATGATTTATTGTTTTTATAAATTACGGAGGTCAGAATGGTTGAAAGAAAACTATGTATGGGGTGTATGGAAAATAAGGGTTCGGCCAAGGTTTGTCCGAATTGCGGCTATGTAGAGAATACCCCGTCTCTTCCGTCATATATTATACCGGGAACTGTTCTTCATGAAAGATATCTGGTCGGAAAGCTTTTGAGCTCAAACGGTCAGGGAGCTACTTATATAGCGTATGATACGGCAGTTAGCTGCAAGGTGCTGCTTAACGAATATATGCCTGACGGATTATGCGTCAGAGTAAAGGGCAAGCCTACTATAAGCGTAAATTATAATAATCTTGCACAGTACAAGGCGCTCATGGCTGAATATACCGAGCTTAATAAATCCCTTGCCAAAATGCGAAGCCTGAGCAGTCATTTATCGCCTACTCTTGATTTGTTTGCGGAGAATAATTCGACTTATGCGGTATATGAATATATTGACGGAGTCAGGCTTGTTGATTATCTGAAGGAAAATGCAGGGGAGCTGAGCTGGAGCGAGGTTTCCGCAATGTTTCCGCCTCTTTTTACTACCTTGAGTCTTGTACATAATGCCGGAGTTTTACACAGGGGAATTAGTCCGGATACTATATATGTTACTGATAAGGGCGAATTAAAGCTTACTGACTTCTGTATATCGGCAGTCAGAACGGCTAATACCGAACTAAAAAATGAAATATTCTCAGGCTATGCTGCACCCGAGCAGTATTCAGCGGCAAGCCGCCAGGGAACATGGACGGATGTTTACGGTATATGCGCTGTTCTATATAGAATTTTAACGGGATCCAAGCCTGATTCTGCAAATGTAAGATTGGAGAAGGATAATCTATATACGCCTCAGGAGCTAAATTCAAATATACCAAAGCATGTATCGGATGTTATTATGAAGGGCATGAGTCTTTCGGGAGATGACAGGATACAGACAATAACAGAGCTTGTTACAGCGTTGTTTGATCAGCCTGCAATAGGTATCGGTCAGACTCAGACGCTTACTATATCAAGAAACGGTATATATGAAAACGATCAGTATACTGATGATGAAAATTTGTATTCGCCTGAGGAAGACGAAGACGGATATTACGATGATGAATACGACGATTATGACGATTATGACGAGGCTGAGGTTGAGGGAAATGATGTTTCAACCTTTGATAAAATAAAGATTCCTGTTATAATCGGCGTATTGCTTGTGGCTATAATTCTGGTGATAGTCGTAATTTTATTTAAATTATTTACCGGAGATAACAGCAGCAGGCTTCGAGATAATTATTCAAGCGACGAAAGCTCAATAAGCGATAATATCGTAGATATTACTGAAGAAACAGAGCCGGAGGAAACCAAGGAATCTAAAGCGGAAAATAAAATGCCGGATCTGATTGGACAGAGATATGAGGATATTAAATCAAAAATCGAAGAAAAATATAATATCAAAATCAGCGCTGATTTTGAATATAACGGAGAATATCAGGAAGGCTTGATTTTCTGGCAGGAAGTTGAGAAGGGAAAGAAAATCAAAGAAGGAGATACGGTAAAAATCAAAGTCAGCAAGGGAACTGAAAAGGTTGAGGTTCCTGATTTTGAAGGCTATACATTTGATGAATATACGGAGCTTCTTGATGAGTTAAATATACCTTATACCGAAGTAACTGAGATTAATTATGAATATGAGGACGGATATGTTACTAAAGTAAGTCCGGGTCCGGGTAAGGAAATTAATATAACCGATGATGAAATTTTAACGGTTTATTACGCTAAGAATCCAGAGCCTACGGAAGCGCCTACAGAGCCTCCGACGGAAGCGCCGACCAAGGCTCCCGAACCGGAGACGCCTGCAACAGATCCCCCGGCAGACGAGCCCGAGGAGTCTGTTCCTGATGTAATAATTGAATAAAAATAAAACTGACGCTTTACAGGGCGTCAGTTTTTTGTTATTTATATTGATAAAGAGCGACGTTTTCAAAGCCGTCAAGAAGACTGTCCAGACGTTTGAAGGCTTGAATAGTTCCCCTTGCCACGCATCCCATAGGATCCTTGGCAATATTGCATTTTACACCGAGAGTTCTGTTAATAAGCTTGTCGATACCTCCTAAATTTGCTCCGCCTCCTGTCAGCAGAATACCGTTTTCATAAATATCGCCTACTAATTCAGGAGGAGTATCCTCAAGCAAATTTCTTATGGCGTCAACTATCTCAAATACCTCGTCTTCAATGGCGTCGAATACTTCAAGCTCACTTATATTTATCATTTCCGGCAGACCTTTAAGCAGATTCCTTCCTCCGATGTTCATTCTGACATCGTCGCTGGGATCATAAAGATTTGTAAGCTCTTTTTTTATCTGTTCGGCTGTTCTGTCGCCTATAAGCAGCTTATGCCTTTTCTGTACATATCTTACAATAGCCTGATCAAGCATTGTTCCGGCGGTTTTTATCGAACGGGAGGTTACTACTCCGTTCATAGAAACGACCGCTACGTCAGTAGTGCCTCCTCCGATGTCTACTACAAGATGACCTCTTGCCTTAGACATATTTACACCGGCGCCCAGCATTGCGGCTATAGGCTCTTGAATAAGATAAACCTTTCTTGAGCCGGCGTTCATGGCTGCTTCAACAACTGCACGGCTTTCAACGTCAGTTATAAAAGACGGAACGCAAATAACTATTCTTGGTTTAACAAGCCTGTGACCGCTGGCCTTATGTACAAACTCTCTTATTAGACATTGAGTCATTTCATCGTCGGAAATAACTCCGCATGAAAGAGGACGTATAACGGAAATATACTCCGGCGCTTTACCCACCATTCTATATGCCTTTTTGCCTATTGCCACTATTTTATTTGTCCTTTTATTAACTGCAATTACGGAAGGTTCGTTTAATACGACTCCTTTTCCGTTTACCGCAATAACGATATTAGCGGTTCCCAAATCTATTCCAATATCCTGTGCCATATTTCTTTCATTCCTTTTTCAGTTTTGTTGTTGTCCCTGCAGCCGCGAAAATAACAGACGCGCCCAATTCCTTTAATAACTCGGCGCATCTGTTAAGCGTGCTTCCGGTAGTTATAACATCGTCGCATAATATTATTTTCATATTGTCAAGCCGTCGGCTGCCACGGCCGTATGCAGACGTATTTTCAATACGGTCCGATAACCCTAAGGTATGCTGAGCCGCTGATTTATTTTTATAAAGACTGTCGGTTATTAAGGGAAGGCTGCAAACGGAAGATATTCTTTCAGCTATGATTTCTGCCTGATTATAGCCGCGCTTTCTGTACGATTCTCGTGACATCGGAACGGGAACCACAGCGTCAGCCCGTATTCCGCTGTCTGAAATTTTTTCACCTAAAAGATTTCCAATATAATATCCGAATTCCTTGTGACCGTCCTTGAGAGATAAAATACCGTCTTTTGCTTTGCCCTCGTAATAATAGCATGTAAAGATACGATCAAATTGAGCGGTTATGCAGCTGCGTTCGTTTTCCGTATCTTGCCGGCATATACCCTCTGTATATGTTTCCAGAACGTTTTCACAGTCTTTGCATATGAATTTATTCCATTCGATATATTTTCTGCATATTGGGCAGCGGTTAGGAAAAAAGATATCCAGAATAAAACGTGAGATATTATTCATTGCTTCTCATTTCCTCTTTCAGCATAGCGGTAAGGCATGTATAACGGTTTGTTCTCTTGTTGTTCAGAACCATTTTGGATACTATTTTCTCGTCTCCTATGATTATGAGTAATCTTTTAGCTCTGGTAACGGCAGTATAAAGGAGATTTCTATAATAAAGCTTGTCAAAACCTCCAAGCAGCGGAATTATAACAGCTTCAAATTCACTTCCCTGACTTTTGTGGGCAGTAACCGCATATGCAAGCTCAAGCTGATCAGCCATATCAAAGGTATAGACGGCTATACGTCCATCGAAATCAACTATTAATTCAAGTCTTGCACGATTTATACTAAGTATTTTTCCTATGTCGCCATTATAAATGCCCGCTCCTTGTTCGCCGTCCTTGCTCCAGACAATATCATAATTATTCTTAGTCTGCATTATTTTGTCTCCTTCTCTGAAGGTATAAATCTGCGATTTAACCTCTTTTTTGGAAGGACCTTTAGGATTAAGCTGTTCCTGTAATGCCTTGTTAAGCTCTACAACGCCAAGTATGCCTTTTCTGGAGGGTGAAATCACCTGAATATCATCAGTCGGAGAATATTTATATGCTTTCGGCAATCTTTTTTTGACAAGATCTATTATAAGATTCAAAGCCAATGAAGGATCTGTGCGTTTAAAAAAGAAAAAATCGTTATTTTTCTGAGAAAGATCCGGAATTTCACCCTTTACAATTTTATGCGCGTTTGTAACTATACAGCTTTTTTCAGCCTGCCGAAAAATTTCTTTTAATTCTATAACCGGCAGACATCTGCTTTCGATAAGTGATTTCAGTAAATTTCCGGCTCCTACTGACGGTAACTGGTCAATGTCGCCTACCATAATAAGCCTGCAATTAAGCTTAAGTGACCTGAGCAGACTTTCGAATAAGATTATGTCTACCATTGACATCTCATCCACAATCACGACGTCTCCTTCAAGAGGATTGCTTTCGTCATGCTTGAATTTGAGCTTTCCGTTCTGATCATATCCTACTTCAAGCATACGGTGTATTGTTCTTGCTTCTCTTCCGGTGAGATCCGACATTCTTTTTGCCGCTCGTCCCGTAGGAGCCGCAAGCAATACTGTTTCTCCTTTTTTCTCATATAATGATATTATAGCGTTGAGAGTAGTTGTTTTTCCTGTTCCGGGACCGCCCGTCATAATCATGATGCCTCTTGAAAGAGCCGTAGCTATAGCCTGACGCTGAAGCTTTTCATATTTTATATTATTCTGTTCTTCTTCCATGTCTATAAGCTGTTTATAGTCGTAATCCTCAGGACTTGAAAAAGCTTTCAAAACAGATATTCTTCCGGCAATATATCTTTCCGCATTATAATAATCTGCAAGGTATACAAAGCCTCTGTCATTTTTCAAATATTCAAAAATAAGCTCGTCGTCTGTCATTTCATTATAAACGTCGTAAAAGTCAGACTGACGGATTTTGAGATACTGACAACAGATTTTTTCGAATTTATCTATCGGAATACATGAATGCCCGGCCTTAGCGTTTTCTTCAAGTATATATGTATATCCCGCCTGAAGCCGTTTATGCGAATCTGAAGGAATGTTCATTTCTTTGGCAGCCTCTTCAGCCTTTTTAAACGGCATGTTAATCGGATATCCGCATAAACAATAAGGATTGCTTTTAACAAGCTCAATTGCCTGCAATCCCCATTGCTGATATGCTTTCATAGCGTACCCCGCTTTAATTCCATATTGAGAAAGAAAAATCATAAGGTGCCTTAAATTAAATATTTTTTGAACCTCGTTGGCAATGTCTTCGCATTTTTTGGGGGATATGCCTTTGATTTCAAGGAGACGCCTGGGATCCTTTTCCATAATTTCAAGAGTCTGTTCGCCGAATACGTCGACAATTTTTTGAGCCAGTGCAGGACCGATACCCTTTATAGCGCCGGAAGACAGATATTTGCATATGTTTACAGATGTGTTGGGAAGCTTGCGTTCACAGTATTCGGCCTTGAATTGTACTCCGAATTTCGGATGCGTAACATAAATTCCTTCGATAATCAGTATTTCTCCGCTTTCAACATCTCCTAATTCACCTACGGCGGTTACAAGCTCTCCGCCTGTATCGATATCAAGAACGGTATATCCGTTGGAATCGTTGCGGAACAAAACATTTTCTACCGTACCCTCTATTTTTAAAGTCTGATCTTCCATTGCAAGTCCTTTCAACAAAATAACACATCATATCTTATATTATACATTTTTTTTGCATGAAATGCAATTATTTTACATTATTTTTTTCAATAGAAAATATTAGATTTTTAAGTTCGTTTGGTTTTGCCACTTCAAGAAAGTTATTTTCAATGCAGTAGTTTCTGCAAATATCAAGCTGTTCTTCCGACATGCCGTTATCTACTATAATCAGCTTGCCTATAAGCTCTTCGTCTGTCCATCTTACTTTATGTATTACGCTGTCAAGACGTCTGCTTATATCGTCATTTTTATCTAAAATAATCAGCGCGGTAAATCCGCAAGAGCAGTCACGGCACGGCAGTTTCATAAAGATATTCACCGCTTCAATAACTGCGATTGTACTTATAATAACGATAACGGTCACAGTAATACCGTCCATAGCTGTCATCTCCTTAAAATAATCTTATTTTATACTATGAACTGAAATTAGCGAATGTTACAAAAAATTTAAGGGACGCTTGAAACGTCCCTTAAAAATTATTCCTGATTATCCTTATCTTTTTTCTTTTTCTTATTTTGTCTTGCTTCTATCATAGCTTTTGTTTTATCCGCTCTTGCTGCCGCGGCTTTTTCGCTGACAGTAATATTTTCCTGAATAGCCCATACTTTTATACGGAGTTTACTTTTATCGCCGCCCGTTTCAATAACAACAGTATCCTCAGTTTTTTTCACGACAATTCCGACAATTCCGCCTATAGTCATGATTTCATCGCCGATCTGAATGCTGTCCCGCATTGCCTTGGCTTCCTTGTCCTTTTTTTTCTGCGGTCTTATAAGCAGAAAATAAAAGAAAAATATAATGATTACAAACGATATCAGCATTGTGAACATGCTGTTTGTAACGTCTGTATTCTGAGACATAACCGTTATAAAATTATTCATTTAAAGTCCTCCGTTATTTCGATTTAATATATTCGTCAATTGATTCAGCGGCAGTTTTTCCGGCGCCCATAGCAAGAATAACTGTGGCGGCCCCTGTTACCGCGTCTCCGCCTGCGTAAACGCCCTCTTTAGTGGTAAGCATATCTTCATTTACAATTAAACAGCCTCTTTTATTTGCGTCAAGTCCGTGAGTAGTAGTTCTGATAAGAGGGTTGGGGGAGGTGCCTATTGACATGATAACCGTATCGACTTCGAGATTATAGTTAGAGCCTTCAATCGGGACAGGACTTCTTCTTCCGCTTTCGTCAGGTTCTCCGAGCTCCATCCTGATACATTCCATAGCGCAGACTCTTCCGTTTTCATCTCCTATAATTTTTACGGGATTATTAAGATTGAGGAATTCAACGCCTTCGTCCTTTGCGTGATGAACCTCTTCCTTTCTTGCCGGCATTTCAGCCTCTGAACGTCTGTACACTATGTAGACATGCTCGGCGCCCATTCTCAAAGCGCTTCTGGCCGCGTCCATGGCAACGTTTCCGCCGCCTACTACGGCTACTGATTTTGACTTTATTACGGGAGTATCATATTCGTCAAGATACCCCTTCATAAGATTGATTCTTGTCAGATATTCGTTTGCAGAGCACACGCCTATAAGCGATTCGCCCTCGATTCCCATAAATCTCGGCAAGCCTGCGCCTGATCCTATAAACACAGCTTCATAGCCCATATCCATAATTTCGTCTACTGAAAGAATCTTGCCTATAACCATATCCTGCATTATTTCAACGCCGAGATCCTTCAGCTTTTTTATTTCCTTCTGGACAATAGACTTTGGAAGTCTGAATTCCGGAATACCGTACATTAAAACGCCGCCCGCGGTATGAAAAGCTTCAAAGATTGTAACCTGATAGCCCATTTTAGCAAGGTCGCCCGCGCATGTTAGACCGGAAGGACCCGCGCCGATTACCGCTACCTTATGTCCGTTAGAAGCCGGCTTCTGCGTATTGCTGACTCCCTTTTCCATTATATAATCCGCAACGAATCTTTCAAGACGTCCTATTGCTACCGGTTCGCCCTTTATTCCTCTTACGCATTTGCCTTCGCATTGATTTTCCTGAGGGCAGACACGTCCGCAAACTGCCGGCAGTGAATTTGTTGAAGTTATTATATCATACGCCGCGTCGAAATCGCCTTCGGCGACCTTAGCGATAAATTCCGGTATTCTAACGCCGACCGGGCATCCTGAAACGCAGGGCTTGTGCTTACAGCTAAGACATCGCTTGGCCTCCTCCATAGCCATAGCTTTGGAATAGCCGAGCGTTACCTCTTCAAAATTTCTTGCCCTGACCTTGGGATCCTGTTCGGGCATAGGAACCTTTTCTAATGCCATATTAGCCATTGTAACATTTCCTCCTGTTTATTTCAAGTTATTTAGCATACGGCAGTTATGTTCCTGCTCTCTGTATGTTGAATTTCTTTTCATAAGTTCGTCAAAATCAACCTCATGTCCGTCAAAATCGGGCCCGTCTACGCAGGCATACTTTATTTTGCCCCCGACTGTAACGCGGCAGCCTCCGCACATACCGGTTCCGTCAATCATAATCGGATTTAATGAAACGATGGTTTTTATATTGTAAGGCTTAGTTACGCTGCATACGAATTTCATCATTGGAACGGGTCCTATTGCTATTACGGCGTCATATTCGTTTCCGGCCTCGATCAGTTCTTTAAGGGCGTCTGTTACAAATCCCTTTTTGCCATAGCTGCCGTCGTCGGTACAGACAATAAGATTATCGCAGGTTTTTTTAAACTCGTCTTCAAGTATAACAATATCCTTGTTTCTGAAGCCCGTAATTACATCGACTTTCAGACCTCTGTCATATAATTCCTTAGCCTGAGGGTATGCAATAGCGCAGCCGACTCCTCCTCCGATAACGCATACTTTTTTTGCGTTTTCATCAACATGGGTAGGGATTCCGAGAGGACCCGCAACATCAAGAAGTACATCTCCCTCGTTTAATGAAGCCAAATGCTCTGTAGTTTTGCCTACTATCTGAAAAATTATGGTTATGGAGCCCATTTCTCTGTCATAGCCGGCTATCGTCAGAGGAACTCTTTCGCCCTTTTCATCTATTCTGAAAATAATAAATTGTCCGGCCATTGCTTTTTTTGCGATAAACGGAGCGTGAATGTCCATCAGAACAACCGATGGATTCAGTACGCGCTTGTGAACAATTTTAAACATACTTTTCTCTCCTAATCAATATTACATTAAAATTTATTATAGCATAAAATCAAATCGTTTGCAATAGAATCGAGAAAACTTAAAAATTACTAACGATATTTTTGATATTTATAAAAATTCTCTTGAAATCCAGCCTGTAGCAAGGCTGAACCATTGTGCGGCTACAGGATTTATATGTCCGTCATAGCCTGCTGTTGAAGCGTCTGAAAGCGCCAGACCATGACCTCCATATGGAAATATATGACATTCAAATGAGACGTTATTTAAGCTTAAAGCCTTAACAAAATCAAAAGTGTTTTCCGGAGGAACGCAGCCGTCGTCCGCACAGTGCCAGATAAATGTTTTAGGGGTATCCGGCGTAACCTGTTTTTCAAGTGAAACCAGTTCGAGCATAGCATTGTCTGGATTTTTGCCTATTATACTTTCTATTGAGCCTTCGTGCCGGAATTGTCCGCTTGTTATAACGGGATAGGATAGTATCAGACCGTTCGGACGGTATATTTCAGTTTTTCCAAAAATGCTTTTTAAATAGCTGCTGTTCCACAGCGTACCCAGACTTGCTGAAAGATGACCGCCGGCGGAAAATCCGCATATAAGTATTTTATCAGGATCAATATCAAATTTCTCAGAGTTGTCCCTTAAGAATTTAACCGCTTCGGCAAGTTCAAGCAGAGCCGCTGGAAACGCGGTGCATATGCTGTATTTTAAAACAAACGCGTTTATGCCGAATGATGAAAACCTCATGGCAACCGCCTGCCCTTCCCGGTCGGAAAGATATTCGTAACCGCCTCCCGGACATATTATAACCGCCGGACGTTTTCTGAGACCGATTTCCTGAGATATAGCCAGAGAATAGTCTTCAAGTACGGCGTGAAGTCCTTCGCCGGATAAACCGGCTTTTTCGTAATCGGGATTTATATTGTAAATCTGATTTGTTTGCATGAATAAAATGTTTCCTTTCTTGAATTTAATGCATTTAATACAATTTTTATTATATCATTTCTAAGAAATCTGTCAATAAATATTTTTAAAAAACAGATGATATTTTCATGAAAATATGTTATAATGATTTTAAAATTATAAATTAGGGGATAAAAATGAGAATAAGATGTAAACCTTGGGCGAAGCCTGAGCTTGAAGCCTGCGGCTTCTGCATAAATGATCCTGAAGCAATTAAGGGGAAATGGAGGAATGAACTCGGAAATTCCAAGCCTGTGTATCTTGAGCTTGGCTGCGGAAAGGGCGGATTTATTTCAAAGGCCGCCTCGTCAGACTGCGGAAAGAATTTCATCGCAGTAGATATAAAGAACGAAATGCTTGTGTTGGCAAAGAGAAAAATAGAGGCGGAATATGAAAAAAACAGCTTGAAATTTGATAACATAAGAATATTCATAAAAAATATAATGCAGATAGACAGCGTTTTCAGCAAAGAGGACGGGATAGAGCGTATTTATATAAACTTCTGCAATCCTTGGCCTAAGTCGAAGCACAAAAAAAGAAGGCTGACTCATTATAGGCAGCTTATAAAATACAAGGAGTTCCTAAACGGAGAAATATGGTTTAAAACTGACGACGACGACTTGTTTGCCGAGTCAGTTGAATATTTTGAACAAGCAGGGTATAAAATAAAATATAAGACCTATGACCTTCACGGCAGCGGATTTAAAGAAAACATAGTAACCGAGCATGAGCAGATGTTTACAGACGAGGGAAAGAAAATAAAATTCCTAATTGCATCTACGTAATACATATCCGGATAAGGAAAGGATTTTTATGAACAGCAGTATTAAAGAGCTTATAATTGACGGCAGCACTGTCGACCGTAATCCGGCCAGCGCGTTCAGGGGTCTCGGAGCGGTTACAGGTAATAATTCGTCCAGACTTCTAATGGACTATAAGGCGAAATCACCCGATTCATATTGGGAGATTATGGAGCTTTTGTTCAGACCGGACTACGGAGCCGGACTGACTCACGTTAAGATTGAACTGGGTGCGGATATAAATTCATCGTCGGGAACCGAACCCTGCGTAAAAAGGGATTTGGAGGAACCTGCGGACGTTACGAGAGGCGCGGGTTTTATGTTTGCTGCTGACGCTAAGAAAATCAATCCTGAAATAACCGTTGATTTTCTGAGATGGGGAGAGCCGGCATGGGTTTCAAAGGCGTTTTCAGACGGAATTGAAAGCGGCTTTGACGCAAGATACAGATGGTATAAGGAAACGATCGACGCCGCTTATGACGAATTCGGGCTGAAAATAGATTATGTCAGCGCTGATTCTAACGAAACCGGAAAAGCGGACGCTCAATGGATTATATATTTTTCGCATAGGCTTAAGGAAGAGAAAAATACAAGATATGATTATAGCGCTATAAAAATAGTAGCTTCGGACGAAGTCGGCACAAGAAATATTGCCGCGCAGATGATGGAAAACAGCAGCCTCAGGGAAGCGGTAGACGTAATAGGACTTCACTATACTACTTATGGAGACGAAAACACTGAAATTTTAAATTCAAAATACGGCAAGGAAATTTGGTACAGCGAAGGAATATCTCCCTGTAATATTTCAAGTCTATCCATAAATTGCGACGGTTCAGGAATATGTGGAATAAATTCTGTTATAGACGTAACAAATAGAATCATAAACAGCTACTGCCACGGATCAATGGTAATGTATGAATATCAGCCGGCGGTATCTTCTTATTATACGGGTTCTAATTATACGCCGAAATATCTTATTTCAGCGGAGCAGCCATGGTCCGGTTTTTTTGAAATAGGATCCGGACTTTGGGGAGCCGCTCATATAACGCGTTTTGTAAAAAAAGGATGGAAATTTATAAAAAGCGGATGCTTCGGAGACGGAAAGGAAAATCATCATATAACGGAGACAACGGAAAATCACATAGCTTTGATGTCCGAAAGCGGAGACTATACATTGATTTTAACTAATGATTCCGATAAGCCAAGGTATTATGATGTCTGCGTCAGGAATATAGAAAAATGGGATGAAGAGCTTCACTGCATTGAAACCAGAGGACCGGAGGCAGGCGGCAGGTTTGATTCGTCATGGTTTAGGGTTATAGATAAAATAATTCCGGCGAATAATAAAACGGGCTGCTTTTACAGACTGGAAGTAAAGCCATTTTCGATTATGACATGCACCACTTTGGGCGTTGAATCTGTAAACGGAACAGAATCGGTTAGAGCAAGGGATAATTGTCCGTCTCATCTGGAGCTGCCCTATTCGGATAGCTTTAATTACAGCAGCGAATTTACAAGGCTTCGCGGAGGAGCTCCTCTTTATACCACGGATCAGGGAGGGGCGTTTGAAATCCGAAAATGCGGAAATGAAAATATACTCGAACAGATAATAACTGAAGACATAATACCGACGGACTGGCGCTTCAGGGGAACTCCGACGCCTGCCACAAATTTAGGAGACGATAGCTGGAGCAATTATACCGTAAGGGTTGAGGCGGAGTTTGACGGATTTGATCCTGAAAACTATGTCGGCGTCGGATTGAGATACAATTCGGCAGTAACCTGCGATTATAGCGCGGAATGCGGATATCAGCTCAGGATATTCCCGGATGGAAAATGGCAGCTGCGATATTTTGATAATGTGGTTGCCGAAGGAAAAGACGGATGCGTAAATCAGTCCGGATGGAATTCAATGAGAATCACAGCTAAGAAAAACAGGATCAAGTGCGTTGTAAACCGTCAGATACTGTGTGAATATATAACCTCTCCTCCAATGATACTGTCGGGACGCGTTTCTCTTTACAGCGCCTATTATAACAACAGATTCAGAAATCTTTCCATAACTCCTGTAATTGGTTATCCGACCTATTCGTTAAGGGAGGATTGCCTGTCAAACGGTGTCGTATATTCCGACGGCTGGAATAAAAACGCTATGGACAGCTTTCGTTTTTATAACCGTACCAGCGCCGCAGCCGAGAAAAAAGGAGCTTATTTTGAATATGAATTCAGCGGAGAAATGGTTGCGCTTATGGGCGAGGCTGAAAATCTCAGACTGAAAATCGAGATCGACGGCAGAATAATGACAGCGGGGCTTTTTGTGGAAAAATGCGGTTCAAAACAAATTTTTTATTATAAAAACGACCTAAATGAAGGACGTCACAAAATGAAGGCTATTGTTTTGGAGGGAAGGCTTTCTCTTGACTGTATTCTGACTGACGAGACACAATCTGTGAACAGAAAGCTCAAAAGCATTTCACATCAGAAAAAGAAAAGCGGCAATAAACTTAAGAAAAGCACTCTTTTAATCGGAGCCGGACTGGCTGCGGCAGGCGCCAGTATTATATTATTGGGGAAAAAGTTCAAAAAAACAAAATAGAAATATTTTTTTGTATTTTACTGGACATTTGCGGTATTGTATGGTATAATATCCAACAGAAAACCTTTAAGTTGATCCTGTGAGGTTGACAAGGTAGCGTTTAAAATACATGCTGTAGCTATATCCGGCTGTATATTTTAAGCTTATCTGTCAGCGGCAGATAAGCTTTTTTTGCGTTTGAGAGGTGGTAGCTTGGAAAGAAAAACTATTATTATGGATGAAAATACCATGAGACGCGCGGTTGCAAGAATAACATATGAAATATTGGAAAGAAATAGGGGAGCGGAAAACCTTTGTATTGTAGGAATTTATTCGAGAGGCGTGGCCTTTGCTGAAAGAATTTCCTCAAAAATTAAGGAGCTTGAGGGTGTAAAGGTACCGTGCGGCGCGCTGGATATTACCCCTTATCGCGACGACAGACAAACTCCGGCAGCGTACGACAGAACCGATATTGACTTTGATATAAGAGATAAGCGAGTTGTAATAGTCGACGACGTTATCTATACCGGAAGAAGTACCAGGGCAGCTATTGACGCTCTTATTAAGAGGGGACGTCCGCAGTCGATTCAACTTGCAGTTCTCATAGACAGAGGTCACCGAGAGCTTCCTATAAGACCGGATTATGTCGGAAAAAATCTTCCGACTTCAAGAGACGAGAAAGTAAAAGTATCTGTGACCGAAATTGACGGGCGGGATAATGTTTCCATATATACCGTCTGACGGAGGTAAGGAATGAAATCAATACTGTTGAAAAACATAAGAGCCGTAGATTCTGATACGGATATTAATTGCGATATACTGATAGACGGCGGGGTTATTAAAAAAATAAGCGGAGAAATAAAAGATTCGGCCGACAGCGAATACGATTGCACTGGACTTGTCGTTATGCCCGGTCTTTTTGATATGCACGTTCATTTCAGGGATCCCGGCTACACTTATAAGGAAGACATTATAACGGGCGCCGCTTCCGCGCTTTACGGCGGCTTTACAGGCGTTGCGTGTATGCCTAATACCAATCCCGTTGCAGATAATGTGGAAACCTTGAACTATATAATTGAAAAGGGCAGACATACAGGAGTAAGAATATATCCCGTGGCCTCCATAACGGAAGGGCTTAAGGGGGAAAAGCTCTGCGATTATCCGATGCTTAAGGCCGCAGGAGCTGTAGCCGTATCTGACGACGGAAGACCTGTTGAAAGTCAGGAAATGCTTCGGGCCGGAATGATTGAGGCTTCAAAATGCGGTTTGCTTACAATTTCTCACTGCGAGGACCTTGATATAATAAAGGACGGCAAGATTAATAAGGGAAAAATATCCGAAGAGCTCGGCATTCCCGGAATGGACAGGCTTTCGGAGGACAGTATTACGGAGCGTGAAATCATAACCTCTAAAAATACAGGCTGTCCGATTCATATCGCTCATGTCAGCACAAAAGGAAGCGTTGATTTAATAAGAAAATATAAGAAAAACGGAGTTAAGGTTACCTGTGAGACCTGTCCGCACTATTTTATGCTGACAGACGAGCTGCTAAGGACAATGGACGCGGATTACAGAATGAACCCGCCGCTCAGAGAAGAGTCGGACAGGCTTGCAATTATCAATGGTATATGCGATGGAACTATCGATTGTATAGTCACCGATCATGCGCCTCATTCTGAAGAGGATAAATCTGATTTTCTTAAGGCTCCTAACGGAGTTGTTGGACTTGAAACATCTTTGGCAGCCGTTCTTACCGGACTATATCATACCGGAATGATTTCATTAAAAAGAATATCCGGTCTTATGTCTGAAAATCCGAGAAGGGTACTGGGACTTTCCGAGCTTAAAATCAGAGAAGGAATGCAGGCGGAATTAACCTTAGTAGACACTGAAAAGAAATGGATCGTGGATCCGTGCAGCTTTAAATCAAAATCTTCAAATTCTGCTTTTAAGAATATGGAGCTTAAAGGAAAAGCAGTCGGCGTTATTTCTGACGGAATAATGCAGTATTTTGAAAAATAATAAAAAAAGGAGTACGGCGTTATGTCATTTGACAGACTTATTAAAAGAATTGTTGATATGAAAAATCCCACGGTAGTAGGACTTGATCCGAAGCTTGATTATGTTCCGGAATATATCAAGCAGGAATTTTTCAGCGAGGACGGTCAGACCATAAAGGCGGCGGCAAAGGCCGTTTTCAGGTTCAATCAGATGATAATAGATGAAATATACGATATTGTGCCTGCGATAAAACCTCAGGCAGCATATTATGAAATGTACGGACATTACGGCATTAAAACACTGGAGAAAACTATACGTTATGCAAAGCTTAAGGGAATGTTTGTTATTACCGACGGAAAGCGAAACGATATAGGAGCCACAATGGAAGCGTATACTAACGCTCATCTGGGCAGCGTTAAGATAGGGGAAACGGAGTGCGAGCCGTTCGGCGCCGACGCTCTTACCGTCAACGGTTATTTGGGAACAGACGGAATAGAACCTCTTCTGAAGGTCTGCGATGAAAAGGATAAGGGTATATACGTGCTTGTAAAGACTTCAAATAAATCAAGCGGAGAGCTTCAGGACAGGCTCATTGACGGTATTCCGGTGTATGCCGCAATGGGAGATATGTGTGAAAAATGGGGAAGCGGCAGAATCGGCGAATACGGCTATTCTTCGGTAGGAGCGGTTGTTGGCGCTACATATCCGGAACAGCTTTCAGAGCTTAGAAAAAGACTTCCGCATACAATGTTTCTTGTGCCGGGGTACGGCGCTCAGGGAGGAGGAGCTCAGGGCATTGCAGGCGCTTTTGATGAAAACGGTCTTGGAGCTATAGTTAATTCTTCAAGAGCCGTTATGTGCGCTTATAAAAAAGAAGAATGTCCGGAGCAGGATTTTGCAAGAGCTGCAAGAAGAGAAGCTGAAAGAATGAGAAACGATATAACTTCTTATATTAATTTAAAATAGAAATTTTTATCTGTGAAAGGAATGGTTAGATGTCTTTGTTTAATCAAAGTGAAAAGGCTTACCTGCTTCTTGCCGACGGTACCGTCTTTGAAGGACACAGTTTCGGAGCAAAAGGGACCGTAACCGGAGAGGTGGTTTTTACTACCGGCTTGACAGGCTATCAGGAGACGCTTACAGATCCAAGCTATTACGGTCAGATTGTCGCTCAGACTTTTCCGCTTATAGGAAATTACGGGGTAAACGACGAGGATTTCGAATCTGCCAGATCTTATGTAAGCGGTTACATTGTAAGAGAATGGTGTAATACTCCGTCAAATTTCCGCTGTCAGGGAACGATAGAAGATTTTCTTATAAAGCAAAATATTATCGGTATTCATTCGATAGACACCAGAAGCCTTACGAGAAAAATTCGTGAAGTCGGCGTAATGAACGGAATTATTTCTACAGAAGACGTTTATGAAAATAAGGACGAGCTTTTAAAGAGTCTGCATGAATATAAAGTAAGGGACGCAGTAAAAAATGTTACCGGAACAGAATTCAGAACATATTGCGGCGAGGCTCCGAAATATAAGGTTGCGCTGTTTGACTTCGGATATAAAAGAAATATTAGAAACGAGCTTGTAAAAAGGGGCTGCGAGGTTACGGTGGTTCCGGCTTATACTACCGCTGAGGAAATTAAAGAAATTTCACCTGACGGAATCATGCTGTCCAACGGTCCGGGAGATCCGGCTGAAAATACTGAGATAATTGAAAATATAAAAGAAATAAGCCGACTGGGAATCCCCATATTCGGAATTTGTCTGGGCCATCAGCTTATGGCGCTGGCTCACGGCGGCAGAACAGAAAAGCTGAAATACGGACACAGAGGAGCAAATCAGCCTGTTGTCGACAAGACGCTTGACAGAACGTTTGTAACAAGCCAGAACCACGGTTATGCGGTTATCGGCGACAGTATTGATCCGAATATTGCCGAGGTTTCACATTTTAACGCTAATGACGGAACCTGCGAGGGAATGAGATATAAAAATATTAATGCGTTTACAGTTCAGTTCCATCCGGAAGCCCACGGCGGACCGCAGGATACTGAATATCTGTTTGATGAATTTATAGAAATTATTAAAAAGGAGATGCGCTGATATGCCTTTAAGACAGGATATAAAAAAAGTACTTGTTATAGGTTCGGGGCCTATCGTAATCGGACAGGCGGCGGAGTTTGACTATGCCGGAACTCAGGCATGTCGTGCATTGAAGCAGGAGGGACTTGAGGTAGTTTTAATAAATTCTAATCCTGCTACCATCATGACAGATAAGGCGATGGCAGATAAGATTTATATCGAGCCGCTGACGCTTGACGCGGTAAAAAAGATAATAGAGATTGAAAAACCCGATAGCGTTTTATCTACACTGGGAGGTCAGACCGGTCTTACGCTTTCAATGCAGCTTGCAGAAGAAGGCTTTCTTGACGCTAACAACGTAAAGCTTCTTGGCGCCAATCCGCTGACTATACATAAGGCTGAGGACAGACAGGCATTCAAGGATACGATGGAAAAAATCGGAGAGCCTTGTATTCCGTCAAAGGTGGTTGAAACAATCGAGGACGCCGTCAGCTTTGCCGAGGTAATAGATTATCCCGTTATTGTGCGTCCGGCGTTCACTCTCGGCGGAACAGGCGGCGGTATTGCAGAAAATGAAGAGCAGTTAAGGGATATTGCTAAAAACGGCTTAAGGCTTTCTCCGATAACACAGGTTCTAATTGAGAAGTGCATAAGCGGCTGGAAGGAGATTGAGTTTGAAGTTATCCGAGACAGTAAGGGTAATGTTATAACCGTTTGTTCGATGGAAAATTTTGATCCGGTTGGCGTTCATACCGGCGACAGCATTGTAATTGCACCGGCCGTAACTCTTTCTGACAGGGAATATCAGATGCTCAGAACAGCGTCTTTGAATATTATTTCTGAATTGGAGGTAGAGGGCGGTTGTAACTGTCAGTTTGCGCTTCATCCGGAATCGATGGAATATGCTGTTATAGAAGTAAATCCAAGAGTATCCCGTTCGTCGGCGCTTGCATCCAAGGCGACAGGCTATCCTATTGCTAAGGTGGCGACAAGAATAGCTATAGGATATACTCTTGATGAGATTATCAATCAGGTTACCGGTAAAACTTACGCATGCTTCGAGCCTGCGCTGGATTATGTTGTGGTTAAATTTCCTAAGTGGGCGTTTGATAAATTCGTGTATGCGAAACGAACTCTCGGAACACAGATGAAAGCTACCGGAGAAGTAATGGCAATAGGAACGAGCTTTGAGCAGGCTATGATGAAAGCGGTACGCTCAACAGAGCTTGGCGTTGATTCGCTTAATATGAAAAAGTTCTCAGAGCTTGACACTGACGAGCTGCTTGAAAAAATACCTCATGCCGACGACGAAAGAGCGTTTCAGGTTTATGAGCTGTTAAAGCGCGGTATTTCCGTTGAACAGCTTCATGAAATAACCCTCATTGACGAATGGTTTTTAAATAAGCTTAAAAATCTTGTCGAGCTTGAAAAATGGCTCGCGGACGGAGAGCTTACAGAGGATAAATATCTTACTGCTAAACGATACGGTTATCTTGACAGCACAATAGAGCGTATGTCCGGACAGGAATGCCCCGTAAAAAGGAAAGCTGTTTATAAAATGGTCGATACCTGCGCCGGAGAGTTTAAAGCTGAAACACCTTATTTTTATTCAACGTATGACGAAGAAAACGAAGCAAAGCAATTTATTGAAAGAACTGATAAGGGAAAGAAGAAAATAATAGTATTCGGCTCCGGACCGATAAGAATAGGTCAGGGTATAGAATTTGATTACTGCTCCGTTCACTGCGTATGGTCGCTTAAAGAGGAAGGGTATGAGGCTGTAATCTGCAATAACAATCCTGAAACTGTTTCCACGGATTTTGATACCGGCGACAGGCTTTATTTTGATCCGCTTACAAAGGAGGACGTCGAATCTATTATTGAAACCGAGCAGCCTTACGGGGTTGTGGTGCAATTCGGCGGACAGACTGCTATTAAGCTTACCCGTCATCTTGCCGATATGGGAGTCAATATTCTGGGTACTTCTGCCGACAGTATAGACGCTGCGGAGGACAGAGAAAGATTTGACGAGCTTCTTGAAAAGTGCGGCATACCGCGTCCTTCAGGATATACCGTTATGACTACGGAGGAAGCGGTTGAAGCTGCGGACAAGCTTGGATATCCGGTTCTTTTACGTCCTTCATATGTATTGGGCGGTCAGAATATGATTATCGCTCATTCCGAAAAGGATGTCGTAGAGTATATGGGAATTATCACCAGAACGATGATTGAAAATCCTGTACTTATTGATAAATATATGATGGGTAAAGAGGTTGAGGTTGACGCAATCTGTGATGGAACAGATTTCCTGATACCGGGAATCATGGAGCATATAGAGAGAGCCGGCGTTCATTCGGGCGACTCAATTTCTGTATATCCTGCGCAGACATTATCAGAAAAAATCGTTGATACGCTGATCGAATACACCAGAAAGCTTGCTTTTGAGCTTAAGGTCATAGGTCTTGTAAATATTCAGTATGTAGTGTATAATAACGAGGTTTACGTTATCGAAGTAAATCCTCGTTCTTCAAGAACAGTTCCTTATATAAGCAAGGTAACAGGTATACCGATGGTTGATATAGCTACGAAAATTATGCTGGGTAAAACGCTTAAGGATCAGGGCTATGAAGGCGGACTATATAAGAAAAGTAAGTATGTTGCCGTTAAGGTTCCTGTATTTTCATTTGAAAAGCTTCAGGACGTCGATACAATGTTAGGTCCGGAAATGAAGTCGACAGGCGAGTGTCTGGGAATTGCCGAAACCTTTGAAGACGCTTTGCTTAAGGGACTTATAGCTGCCGGATACGATTTGAAAAAAGAGGGCGGAGTTCTTATATCCGTTCGTGATACAGATAAGCAGGAAATAATCAATATTGCCGATAAGTTCGCACAGATGGGATTCGAGCTTTACGGAACCAGCGGTACGGCGAGTATGCTGAACAAAAATATGATAGCTACCAATTTAGTAAATAAGATTTCCTCAAATGAAGAACCTAACGTATTGTCCCTGCTTGAAAGCGGAAAGATACATTATGTTATTTCGACCTCTGAAAAGGGACGTCTGCCGGCCAGAGATAGTGTAAAAATGAGACGCAAGTCTGTCGAGCGTTCTATATGCAGTCTTACCGCAATAGATACCGCCAGAGCGCTTGCGAACGTTCTCCAGACAAACAGAACAATAGACGACGTTGAAATGATTGATATTACAAAAATATAATTTTATAGGGGCGGAATTTTATTCCGCCCGAAATTATAATAATAAATAATTGAATTGCTGAAAGAAAATTTAAGTAATTAGGGATAAATCAGCTTAGATAATTATGTTATACCTGTGAAATAAAATAGGAAGATTATTATGAATGGATTTGTTACGCCGCCGAATCATTTAAATTCATTTATTTATTGTAACTCAGGGAGAAGAGCCTGTCATAATCAGGAAATATAAGCGTTTAATTACTCATTCCGTTTGGAATAACGCCGACACGGAAACGATTATAATTGGCATAACTGTAATATAATTTTTATTAAGAAAGGAAAGCTTATGAAATATACACAGGGAAAATATCAGATAGCAGGCAAACGCGCGCTTGCGAAGGATATATTCAGCATAGATATAAAGTGTCCGGAAATAACGGAAATTGCCTGCCCGGGACAATTTGTTCACATTCTTCCGCCCGGCTTCACATTAAGGCGACCGATATCTATATGCGATATTGACAAAAAAAGCGGAACGCTTCGAATTGTATTTATAACTAAGGGCGATGGGACTAAGGAAATCGCAAAGCTTAACGAGGGAGAGCTTATTGATATGCTTGCGCCTCTCGGTCACGGCTTTACTATTGATAATAGCTTTAAAAAGATAATACTTGTTGGAGGAGGAATAGGAACGCCTCCTATGCTGCCGCTTGCTAAAATATACGGTGAAAGAACGACTGTTATTTCCGGTTTCAGAAGTGCGGAAGCTGTAATATTGCAGAGGGATTTCAAAGCCGCCGGAGCAGAAACGATATTATGTACCGACGACGGCTCTACAGGCAGAAAGTGCCTGGTTACCGAACCTCTTGCCGAATTGCTGAAAGAAGGAAACGCCGACGCAATATATGCCTGCGGTCCGGCGCCGATGCTTAAAAGAATTTCAGAGATTGCAGAGAATTCGGGAGTATTCTGCGAGGTATCCTTAGAGGAAAGAATGGGCTGCGGAATAGGAGCGTGCTTGGTTTGCGCCTGCAAAACAAGAAAAGACGGAGAAGAGCATTTTGCTCACGTATGTAAAAACGGACCTGTATTTAATTCGAAGGAGGTTATTTGGTAATGGCTGATTTATCTGTTAATATCTGCGGAGTAGATTTTAAAAATCCTGTTATACCGGCTTCCGGAGTTTTCGGATACGGCCGGGAATATGAAGAACTTTTTCCTTTATCAAAGCTTGGCGGTATAGCTACTAAGGGAACCACAATAACCAAAAGAAACGGCAATCCGTCTCCCAGAATAGCCGAAACACCGTCCGGTATGCTCAATTCCGTCGGACTCCAGAATCCGGGAATAGATAAATTTATTTCAGATGAGCTTCCTAATCTTATGTCAAAGAACACGGTAATAATCGCAAATATCGCCGGCTCAACTGCTGAGGAATGCGCTGAAATTGCCGCAAAGCTCGACAATACAGACGTTCATATGATTGAGCTTAATATATCCTGTCCTAACGTAAGGCAGGGGGGAATGGCGTTCGGCGCAACCTGCGACGGAGCTGCCTCTGTTACACGGCTTGTAAGAAAAGCTACCGATAAGCCGCTGATTGTTAAATTGTCTCCGAATGTTACCAGTATTGCAGATATTGCTAAGTCCGTTGAAGCCGAGGGGGCGGACGCCGTATCTCTTATAAATACGCTCTTAGGCATGAGGATAGATATCAATACGCGTCGCCCTATACTAAGAAATAATATGGGCGGTATGTCGGGACCGGCTGTATTACCGGTGGCGGTCAGAATGGTATGGCAGACTTCCGGTGCTGTAAATATTCCGGTAATAGGCATGGGAGGTATATCATCGGGAGCTGACGCCATAGAAATGATGATGGCAGGCGCCTCGGCCGTTCAGATAGGCGCGGCGATTTTTACAGATCCCTATGCGCCTGTCAGGATAATAGAAGAAATCAACGAGTTTCTTAACAGCCATGGTATTTCCGATATAAAGGATATTATAGGCGCAGTAAGCGTATGGCGGGAGTGAAAAATAGCTTATGAAAATTATAGCTGTTGATTTCGGCGATTCAAGGACCGGAATTGCAATGTGTGATAAAACAGAGATGCTGGCTTCGCCGTTATGCGTTATTAATGAGAAGGATTTTGATGAATGCATAAAAAAAACCGCTGAAATAATAGCGGAAAATAAAGCGGATATCGCGGTTGTAGGCTATCCTAAAAATATGAACGGCACAATAGGCGAAAGAGCTGAAAAATGCGTTTTGTTTTCAGAAAAACTGAAAGAGTCTGCAAATGTGCCGGTTGAGCTTTGGGACGAACGCTGTACCACCGTTTCGGCGCATAATTATTTAAATACAACAAATACCAGAGGCAAAAAGAGAAAAGCGGTTGTTGACGCAGTAGCGGCTACTATTATACTTGAAAGCTACATGGGATACAGGAAAAACAGCGGTAAAGGCATAGCCGAATTTTAATCTCTAACCTTGGTAAACAGCTCCTTTATACCGGTTAGCAGAACAAAAACCGCAAATATTTTGGTCAAATATTCGTTTCCAATATTCTTGGCTATAATACAGCCTATAACTGCTGTTATAATTCCGCAAATAACGGACGGTATTATTTTTTTCCATTTAACCAGCTTGCTTTTAGTGTGAATTATAACAGAAAGCAGGGCTATGGGAATAAAGAAAATTAAATTTATACCTTGAGCGTCAAGCTGAGTGTAACCGGCAAATATGGTCATATACAGTATCAGTATCATGCCTCCGCCAAGACCGAGAGAAGCGAATATGCCGGTTAAAAATGCTGCGGCAAGAATCCAGAAATTCATTTTATAAATAACCTTAATCCGGAAATTATAAGTATTATTCCGAACGCCTTTTTTAGATATTTTGGTGCGATTTTTTTCATTATTATACCGCCTATTATCGCTCCGGCAAGTCCGAAAGGAATTAACCGGAGCGAATCCGGCAGTATTTTATCGCTGTTTCTTATATAGAAAAAACAGCTTACAATGCTTAACGGAAGTGTTAAGGCAAGCGAGGTGGCGTGGGATTCTTTAGTTGTTATACCGGATTTTTTGAGCATCGGCACGGCGATTATACCGCCGCCAGAGCCGAAAAGACCGTTAGCAAGACCGGTTATCAAGCCAAGAATGTAAAAATATAGCTTTCCCACGTACTCCTCCTGTATTTCTTTGGTTAAAACATTGACGAAAAGCAATCGGCAACAGAAGCAAAGGCCTTTACTGCTTTACCGGTATTCCTTTTAAGCTGTTTCTTTTTTCTGTCCGGTGATTTTGAAATCATATAGCATGCCGTTCCGACCACCGCGCCGGCAGCCATGCCTTTTATCATAGCTTTAGTTTCCATTTGAATCTTCTCCATTTTATTTTTCTTATCAGCTATAGCGCTGAATTTTTTGCTTACAATGGTATTATGCATAAAGGATTTGATAAAATACATAGCTGCTGCGTTCCAAATTTTTCAATATTGTTGAAATTTTTTTTGATTTCTGATATAATATATTATGGTGAGTTTATGAAAAATTTAAATATTGTTCTTATTGAACCGCAGATACCTCAAAATACGGGAAATATAGCTCGAACCTGTGCTGTTACCGGCGCAAGGCTTCACCTTATTAGACCGTTCGGATTTGAAATAACAGATAAAAATTTAAAAAGAGCCGGTCTTGATTATTGGGATAAGCTTAATATCAGTTATTATGATAATATTTCAGAATTTTATGAGCAGAATAACGGTAACTATTATTATTTTACAACTAAAGGAAGAAGCGTTTACAGCGAAGTTGAATATCCCGATAATGCTTATATTATTTTTGGCAGGGAAGATAAAGGGATAGATGAAAAAATATTATTTGAGAACGAAAAACGCTGCGTCAGAATTCCAATGAGAAATAATCTGAGAAGCCTTAATTTATCTAATTCAGTAGCAATTGCCGTATATGAAGTATTAAGGCAATGGAATTTTCCGGATCTTTCAAAAGAAGGACGCCTGACGCAATATAGCTGGAATCAGAAAGGTGGGATATAATGCAGAAGATTAAAATTATAACGGATTCGGCTTGTGATATTTCTAAAGAGGATGAAAAAAGGCTTGGTATAAAGATCATGTCCTTTCCAGTCATTGTAGACGGAACTGCTTACAGGGAAAGAATTGATTTTACAAATGAAGAATTTTATAATATGATGGATAACGCCAAAGAGATGCCTACAACGTCGCAGCTTACCCCATATGAAATACTTGAGGTTTACAAGGAACTTTATAAGGAGGGCTGGACGGATGTTATTTATGTTACCATTTCATCTACGGGCTCAGCCACTTATAAAAACGCGCTTTCCGCAGCCGATGAGTTTAAAAAGGAGATAAAGGAATCCGGCAGCAGCATGAGGATTTATGTTGTAGATTCAAAGAACTATACCGGAGTTTACGGTTATCCTGTTATGCAGGCGGCTCTGAAGGCTCAGAAGGGGGAAACTCCTGACGAGATTATTGATTATCTTAAGGAATGGTTTGATTGTGCTGAAGTACATTTTGTTCCTATGACTCTTAAATATGTAAAGAAATCGGGTAGAGTGACTGCCGCTGCGGCTTTTGCAGGCGAATTGCTGGGGTTGCGTCCGCTTATTAAGATTGCCGGAGGGGTTTCAACTGTTATTGAGAAAATCAGAGGAGAAAAAAATATTGTTTCTAAGCTGCTTGCCGACGCCGAAAGATCTATGACGCCTAAAACGCCTTATATTATGGTTAAGGGAAGCGAATCTGCCTTGACAGACGAGCTTGCTGCTGAAATGACAAGAAAGTTCGGTTATCCTCCGGAATATACCGTGCAGATAGGGGCGGCAGTCGCATGTAACGCCGGTCATAATGTTGTTGGATTTATAATACGCGGCATTCAGAAATAGAAATTTTTCAATATACTAAAAAAAGCTTGCAAATTAAAGGGAAATAGTGTAAAATATAAATGGTTGTTAAAATTATAACAGCCTTGGATTGTATATGTATATAAATGAAAGGATGTTTAGGATAACATGGCAGGTTTAAACAAGGTTTCAATTGACGACATTAACGTTAACGGCAAAAAGGTTTTAGTCAGAGTCGACTTCAATGTTCCTCTTAAGGATGGAGTTATAACAAACGATAACAGGATACAGGCGGCTCTTCCTACAATCAAGAAGCTCGTAGCCGACGGAGGAAAGGTTGTTCTTTGCTCACATCTCGGTAAGCCTAAGAACGGTCCTGAGGCTAAGTTTTCACTTGAGCCGGCAGCTAAAAGACTTGGTGAACTTGTTGACGCTAAGGTTACGTTTGTCGGAGACGATACAGTAACCGGCGAAACAGCTAAGAAAACAATAGCTGAAATGAATAACGGTGAAATTGTTGTTCTTCAGAATACAAGATTCCGCGGCGCTGAAGAAACAAAGAACGGGGAGGCTTTTGCTAAGGAATTGGCAGACCTCGTCGATAACGAAGTATTTGTTATGGACGCTTTTGGTTCTGCTCACAGAGCTCATGCTTCTACAGCGGGAGTTACAAAATTTGTTTCTGAAACTGCTGTGGGTTATTTAATGCAAAAGGAAATCCAGTATCTCGGAAATGCGGTTGAGGTGCCTGAAAGACCGTTTGTGGCTATACTCGGCGGAGCAAAGGTTGCAGATAAGCTCAATGTTATCTCTAATCTTCTTGAAAAGTGCGATACCCTGATTATCGGCGGAGGTATGGCTTATACCTTCCTTAAAGCTAAGGGCTATGAAGTAGGCACTTCACTTGTTGATCTTGAAAAGGTTGATTATTGCAAGGAAATGATGGCAAAGGCTGAATCTCTCGGCAAGAAGCTTCTTCTTCCGGTTGACACTGCCGTATCCGTTTCATTTCCGGAACCTATAGACGCTGAAATTTCTGTAGAATATGTTGAATCAAAAAATATTCCTGCTGATAAAATGGGCTTGGATATCGGACCTAAAACCCAGGAGATTTTTGCTGAAGCTGCTAAATCTGCCAAGACAGTTGTTTGGAACGGTCCTATGGGCGTATTTGAAAACCCTGTGCTTGCTAAGGGTACAATTGCCGTTGCCAAGGCTCTTGCTGAAACAGACGCTACTACAATAATCGGCGGCGGCGATTCTGCGGCGGCTGTTATGCAGCTTGGTTTCGCTGATAAAATGAGTCATATCTCAACAGGCGGCGGAGCTTCGCTTGAATATCTTGAAGGCAAGACGCTTCCCGGCGTTGCTGTAATTGCAGATAAATAATATCTAATCCGGAGAACGAGGATATTTCCTTGTTCTCCTTATTGTGAAACAAACATTTGATTAAGGAGTAGTTAATATGAATAAATCTTTAAGAAAGGCAATTATTGCCGGTAACTGGAAAATGAATAAAACAAGACCTGAGGCTAAGGAGCTTCTTGAAGCTATTAAGCCTTTGGTTGCCAATGCTGACGGTAAGGTTGAAGTTATTGCCTGCGTTCCTTTTACAAATCTTGAAACAGCAATTAATACGACGTCAGGTTCAAATGTCAAGATCGGTGCGGAAAACGTACACTTTGAAAAGAGCGGAGCCTATACGGGTGAAATCTCAGCCGATATGCTGGTTGAACTTGGTGTGGAATATGTTGTTATCGGACATTCGGAAAGAAGACAGTATTTCGGAGAAACGGACGAAACTGTTAATAAGAGGACAAAGGCTGCTTTAGCAGCAGGTCTTAAGCCTATTGTCTGCGTTGGAGAGCTTCTTTGGGAACGCGAATGCAATATTACTGAAGAAGTAATTGCACGTCAGATTAAGCTGGATTTGTATGATGTTTCTGCCGAGGACGTTAAAAAGACTGTTATCGCCTATGAGCCGGTCTGGGCTATCGGTACAGGCAAAACCGCCACTGCGGATCAGGCGGAAGAGGTTTGCGGATTTATTCGTTCGACGCTTGCTAAGATATATGACCAGGCAACTGCAGACGCTATAACAATTCAGTACGGCGGATCAATGAATGCCGGCAACGCGGCAGAGCTTCTTTCAAAGCCTAACGTTGACGGCGGACTCATCGGAGGCGCGTCACTTAAAGCGGCTGATTTTAATACAATCGTTCAGGCGGCTGTTGAAGGATAATAAATAAAAATCTGCTGATAATATAATTCGGATAAGATTATAAATCTTCTGTTGCTATAACAGTTTATTGGAAAGGTCAAGTTTATGTGTAAAAAACCTGTTGCTTTAATTATAATGGATGGCTTTGGCTATAACGCTGACGATTACGGAAATGCAATAGCCGCGGCAAAGAAACCTAATATTGATAGGTATATGCAGGGGTCCCATACTTATATCGGAGCAAGCGGTCTTGATGTAGGACTGCCGGACGGTCAAATGGGAAATTCAGAAGTCGGACACACAAATATAGGCGCCGGCCGAATAGTATATCAGATGCTTGTCAAAATTTCAAAATCCATAAAGGACGGAGATTTTTTTGAGAATGCTGCTTTGAAATCAGCAATGGAAAACTGCATAGAAAAAAATTCTTCACTGCATCTTATGGGACTTCTTTCTCCAGGCGGCGTTCACAGCCACATGGAGCATCTTTACGGATTAATTGAAATGGCTAAGAAAAACGGAATTGAAAAGGTGTATGTTCATGCTTTTCTGGACGGGCGTGATGTTCCTCCGTCCTCAGCCGCAGAATATATGAGAGAAGCATGCTCTAAAATGAGCGAGCTGGGAATTGGTTCTGTCGCTACCATAATGGGGCGTTTTTATGCAATGGACAGAGATAATGCCTGGGATAGAGTTGAAAAAGCATACAATGCTATGGTTTTGGGAAATGGTGTTGAATGCGGTGATCCGGTTAAGGCGATTGAGGATTCATATGAAAACGGAGTTACCGATGAATTTATGCTCCCTACGGTATGTGATAAAAACGGTATGATCAGCGAGAATGACAGCGTAGTATTCTTTAATTTCCGTCCTGACCGTGCCAGACAGATTACAAGAGCGTTTGTTGAGGAAGGCTTCAGCGGATTTGAACGTAAAAAGGGATTTTTTCCGCTTAACTTCGTGTGTATGGCTCAATACGACGCTACAATGCCTAATGTTTCAGTTGCATTTCCTCCGGAATCATTGAACATGACATTCGGAGAATATATCAGTAAAATGGGCAGAACTCAGCTTAGAATAGCTGAAACTCAGAAATATGCTCATGTAACGTTTTTTTTCAACGGCGGTGAGGAAAAAACATTTGACGGTGAAGATAGGATACTTATAAAATCTCCTGATGTTGAAACATTTGACATGAAACCGGAAATGAGCGCTTACGAGGTTACCGACGCTGTTGTGGACGCAATAAACAGTAATAAATATGACGCTATTATTTTAAATTATGCAAACTGTGATATGGTTGGACATACCGGTGTATTTGACGCGGCAAAAGCGGCCGTTGAAGCGGTTGACGAGTGTGTCGGAAGAACAGTTGAGGCTGTTTTATCTAAAGGCGGAGTCGCATTTATAACGGCTGATCACGGAAATGCCGACAAGATGTATGAATCAGACGGCTCGCCGTTTACTGCCCATACAACCAATCCGGTACCGTTTATCGTTGTCGGTCTTGACTGCGAGCTTAGAGAAGGCGGAGTACTTGCCGATATAGCTCCTACAATGCTTAAGGTTATGGGGCTTGAACAGCCTGAAGAGATGACCGGCAAGTCAATTATTAAGTAGTTTTAAGGATTAAAATAAGGCGGAATATTACCGCCTTATTTTTTTTGGAGGTTTAATGAAAAATATAGATTTAACAAAAGAGCCTGTAAGAAAGGCTTTTATGCATTATCTTATTCCTGCCGTTCTGGCTACTATGGTTACTTCAATTTATATACTTGTTGATACTATAATGATCGGCAACAGAATTGGTGCGGACGCTCTTGCAGGTCTGAATATTGTATTTCCGCCTATTATGATATTCTTTGGCACAGGTAATCTGCTCGGTATAGGCGGTTCTGTTTTAATGTCCGTTGCTTTGGGCCGAAATGAGCAGAACGCTCAAAAGAAATATTTTACAACGGCGGTAATATCGGGTATCTTCATAGCGTTAGTTTATATGTTTATATTAATCGTATTTTTTAATCCTGTTATGCGTTTTCTGGGAGCTTCGGATGTAACAATCAGTTATATAAAGGATTATATGAAGCCGGTTATACCAGGAATCCCTTTTTTTATATTTTCAAGCATGATTCAGGCTTTTTTAAGAAATGACAAAGCCCCTAAGACTGCTATGGCAGGCTCATTATGCGGAGGTATACTGAATATAATATTGGACTATATATTTATGTATCCTCTTAATATGGGTATGTTTGGAGCTTCCTTAGCTTCTGTCATAGGACTTGTTGTTAATGTGGCGGTATTATGTACTCACTTTTTTGCAAGGAATAATTCGCTGAAGCTTTCTTTGAAGAATCTGCAACTGCGATTATTTGCGGACGTTATAAAATCCGGATTTCCGGTTTTCTTGACGGATATTGCTTCAAGCGTTTTGATATTTTTGTTTAATATTCAGCTTCTTAAATATTACGGCGTTATAGGAATAACTATTTACAGCATTATTTCAAATACGTCTTTGACGGCGGTATCGTTGTTTAACGGCGTTTCACAGGCTGCTCAGCCCATTACTGCCATGAATTATGGAGCAGGTAAATATGACAGAATCAAAAAGGTATTTAGACTTGGCGTAATAACATCAATAATTGTGGGCGCCGCGTTTACGATTGCCGGATTTATTATACCTGAAAGAATTGCCAATATTTTTGTAAAGCTTTCCGAAAGTGATATGTTTAATGCCAAGAAAGCAATAATGATATATTTTTCAGCTTTTTTATTTATGGGGGCTAATATTTTTATGCAGAATTATTTGCAGTCAATTGTTAAGCCTCTTTTGTCCCTGATAATTTGTGTTATAAGGGGAATAGTTTTAAGCGGTATAGTATTATTTATTTTGCCTGCTTTAATTGGCAAGATCGGTATATGGTTTGCTGTTCCTTTAGCTGAAGCTGTTACAGTTTTAATTTCAATAATCTTTTATAAACGAAGTCGTGATATTAAAAGCGGTTGAATTTGTAAAAAAGGCGTTTTTACATTATGTAAAAGCGCCTTTATTATTATGACATTATAACTGAAGCATTTTTGTAACAGTATCCTTGACTATTCCCGGATTTGCCTTACCCTTAGATGCCTTCATGCACTGACCGACTAAATATCCAAGTGCATTAGTTTTACCATTTTTATAATCGTTTATAGATTTTTCATTTTCTGCAAAAACTTCCTTAACAAGCTTTTCTATAAAATCAGAATCAGAATTCTGAGCAAGTCCCTTTTCATTAATAATGCTGTCAATATCTCCGTTATTTTTCATTAATTCTTCAAACACAGTTTTACCGGCAGAATTTGAGATTACGCCCTTTTCTATTTTTTCTATTAGCGAGCATAATTTATCGGCGGTTAAATTAGTTTCAGATATTAATTTTCCGGTTTCATTAGTATATTTTGAAATATCTCCAAGTATCCAGTTGCTTATGCTTTTGGGCTTGCATTTATTCATTGAACAGCATAAGTCAAATAAAGATGATTTTTCCATATCCTCTGCAATTAAAGTAGCGTCAATTTGGGATAAGGAATAATCGCTGACATACCTCTTTATTTTTATATTCGGCAGTTCGGGAATCTGTTCCTTTAGAGCCTTGATTCTTTCCTTGTCGACGACTATTGTCAGTAAATCCGGTTCCGGAAAATATCTGTAATCCTGGGCGTCTTCTTTTGAACGCATAGGAAAGCTCATTCCCTTTGGATCATCCCATCTTCTTGTTTCCTGAACGACAGTACCGCCGCTTTCTAATAATTCTATCTGGCGCTTTGCCTCGTATTCAATGCCTCTGACTGCGGCGCTGAAGCTGTTGACATTTTTCATTTCAGACCTTGTTCCGAATTCTGCAGCTCCTTTTTCTCTGACAGATACGTTTACGTCGCATCTTATTGATCCTTCCTGCATTTTACAGTCCGAAATTCCTATATATTGAAGTATGGATTTTATTGTTTCAAGATAAGCCTTTGCTTCGGCGGAGCTTCTTATATCCGGTTCGGAAACTATTTCAATTAGCGGAACTCCGCATCTGTTAAGATCCACAAGGGAACCTGAAAATGCTTCGTCATGCAAAAGCTTGCCAGCGTCTTCTTCAATATGAATTCTTGTTATTCCGACTGTTTTCGTTTCACCGTTCACCATAAATTCAACACTGCCGTTTTCACACAGCGGCACATCAGCCTGTGAAATTTGGTAAGCTTTAGGTAGATCGGGGTAAAAGTAATTCTTTCTGTCCTGCTTGCAGATATTATTTATAGTGCAGTTTAATGCATGTCCCATTTTTATTGCGTAATCGACTACTTTTTCATTAAGAGTGGGAAGTGTTCCCGGCATTCCCATGCATACCGGGCAAACCTGTGTATTTACTTCAAGTCCGAAAGCGTTTTTACAGTCGCAGAAAATTTTTGATTCAGTGTTTAATTCTGCATGTACTTCAAGTCCGATAACTATTTCATAATCCTTCATTTTAAACCTCCCTTAAAGCGTCTTTGAAATTACGTCGAAGCCGCCGCATAGCTGTTCATATCCGTATGCAGCATTTAAAAGCTGCTGTTCGCTGAACTTGCCGCCGATAAGCTGTAATCCCATTGGCATTGATCTGCTGTCTTTTCCGCATGGCAGACTGATAGCGGGGAGACCGGCGATATTAACTGTTACAGTGCATACGTCGTTATAATACATTTTTATAGGATCTCCGATATTTTCACCTATTTTGAAAGCGGAGGAGGGAACAGTCGGGGTTGCAATTATATTACATTCCTTAAACGCTTCGTCGAATTCTTGGCTTATTCTTTTCTGAACACGCTTAGCCTTTTTATAATATGCGTCAAAATAACCTGAACTAAGAACGAATGTACCAAGCATTATTCTTCTTTTTACCTCGTCTCCAAAGCCCTCGCTTCTGGTTTTTTCATACATATCTATAAGTCCTTCGTAATTTTCTGCTCTGAAGCCATACTTAACTCCATCAAATCTTGCCAGATTCGATGAAGCCTCTGCCGAGGCGATTATATAATAAGTATTAATTGCATATTTAGTGCTTGGAAGTGAAATTTCTTTTATTTCAGCGCCGTTTGCTTCCATTTCCTTAATAGCCTTCATAACGGCATCCTTAACCTCAGAATCTATGCCTTCTCCGAAATATTCTTTGGGAACTCCGATTTTAAGTCCGTTTAAATTGTTCCTTAGTTTTGCTGAATAATCAGGATATTCTATATTTTTTGAAGTGGCGTCGCGTCTATCATGACCGCAGATAAGACTTTGGAGCATCGCGATATCCTTAACGGATTTTCCGAGAGGTCCTATCTGGTCAAGAGATGAGGCAAACGCGACAAGACCGTATCTTGAAACGCTTCCATATGTCGGTTTCATACCGACTGTTCCGCAGAGAGCGGCAGGCTGCCTTATAGATCCGCCGGTATCGGAGCCTAAGGTAAGTATAGCTTCTCCGGAGGATATAGCTGCTGCGGAACCGCCTGAAGAGCCGCCTGGAACGCAGTCGGTATTATAAGGATTTTTTGTCAGATGCATATAAGATGTTTCTGTTGAAGATCCCATAGCAAATTCATCCATATTCATTTTGCCCAGTACCGTCATCTTCGCTTCATTTATTTTGTCCATAACAGTAGCGTTAAACGGCGGTATATAGTTTTCAAGCATTTTTGATGAACATGTAGTTCTGATTCCCTTTGTTGAGATATTATCTTTAATACCTATCGGTATTCCTGCAAGCGGGTGAAGGCTTTCTCCGGAAGCCAGAGCCTTATCGACTGCGGCGGCGTTTTCTTTTGCGGTTTTCTCGCATAACGTCACATAGGCTCCTATTTTATCTTCGGTTTCATGAATACGTTCCAAAACGTCGTCGCATATTTCAGCAGCGCTGCATTTCTTGCTTCTGAGCATTTCAGAAAGCTCCGCCGCGTTTTTTTCATATAACTTCATAGCTTTTAACTCCTTTATTATTCTACAGTTTTAGGAACTACAAGACAGCCTGCCTGAACCTCCGGCGCATTTGACAATAGTTCCTCGCGTTTGAATTTATTCGTTACAGCTATATCTTCTCTTAGAGTCATTGGGTTTTCTTCGTCAAGGAGAGTGAGCGGACCGTCAATATCAGGCATATTGTCTACCATATTGACGATCATTTCCATATCCTTTTCGAATTTTTCAAGCCTGCTGTCTTCGATTTTTAATCTGGAAAGCTTGGCTGTGTGTTTGATATCAATTTTCATAACTACCATCCTTTTTATTTAGTTATATCAATAAGCTCCTGTTCGCTTATTACTCTTATTCCGAGCTGCCGTGCCTTTATAAGCTTGCTTCCGGCGTCGTCACCGGCAACGACATAGTCGGTTTTTTTGGAAACTGAAGACGAAACCTTACCGCCTGATTTTTCGATTAGCTCCTGAGCGTCACGTCTTTTCATTGTGGGAAGAGTACCGGTAAGCACAAACGTTTTGCCGTTAAGTCGTTTATCCCCGTTATCCGACGAGGATTTATAAGACATATTAATGCCGTAACTTTTAAAACGGTTAATAATTTCAATCAGGTGAGGCTCCTTAAATGCCTTTTCAACATTCTGCGCCATAATATCTCCGAAGCCGTCAATCTGACTTATTTCCTCGGTAGACGCATTTATTATGCCGTTAATATCTGAAAATTTTTCACATAATAATTTTGCAGCTTTAGAGCCTATATTTTTTATACCAAGCGCAAATATAAGCCGGTCAAGATTATTATTTTTTGAAGCCTCTATTGCGTTAATGAGATTATCTGCGGATTTTTCAGCAAAACGGTCAAGCTCGATAAGCCGTTCCTTTTTTAGAGTATAAAGGTCTGCGACTGATTTAATAAGTCCCTTTTCCAAAAGTACAGTTATAATTGCGGGACCAAGACCGTCGATATTCATAGCGTCCTTTGATGCAAAATGTATTATATTTTTTAAGAGCTGAGCCGGGCAATCCGTGTTAGGGCATCGCAAAACGCTTTCATCGTCATATCTGACGGCAAGAGCGCCGCATACGGGACATACATCAGGTAAATGAAACGGAGCCGAATCCTCCGAATGGCTGACAGAACGAATAACCTCCGGAATAATTTCTCCTGCTTTTCTTACCAGTATGGTATCTCCAATTCTTATGTCCTTTTCGTCAATAAACTGCTGATTATGAAGTACTGCCCTTGAAACGCTTGTACCGGCCAAAATGATAGGCTCGAACAAGGCGACCGGAGTAATAGCGCCTGTCCTTCCCACGTTAACCTCAATGCTCAGCAGCTTGGTTTCCTTTTCCTCAGGCGGATATTTATATGCGGCGGCCCATTTAGGGTATTTAGCCGTTTCTCCCATTTTTCTGCGCTGCTCAAAATTATCTACCTTTATAACAACTCCGTCAATATCGAAGGAATATTTGTTTCTCATTTCTCCGATTTTTTTGATTTCCTCCGTTATTTCTTCATATGTTCTGCACTGTCTATACCCCGGAATAACCTTAAATCCAAGCTCTGCCATATAATCCAGCGACTGTTTATGAGATGTTATTTTCGCTCCGTCAATCTGCTGTAAATTGAATACAAAAATATCAAGCTTACGTTTTGCAGTAATTTTTGAATCCTTTTGCCTTAATGAGCCGGCTGCCGCGTTTCTTGGATTTTTAAAGGGCTGTTCATCATGAAGCTCTTGAATTTCTACAAGCTCGTTAAAGCTTTTTTTAGGCATATATACTTCGCCTCTTACTTCTATGAGTTCAAGAGGATATTTAAGCTTTAACGGAACGGATCTTATTGTCATAATATTTTCTGTTACATCTTCTCCGACAAAACCGTTTCCTCGCGTAGATCCAGTTTTAAAAATTCCGTTTTCATATTCAAGCGATACGGATAAACCGTCAATTTTAGGCTCTACAACGAATACCGGAGAATCAAGCTGTTCTTTGCATCTGTTTATAAAAGCTTCAACTTCCTCAAATGAAAAAACGTCCTGAAGGCTGGCCATCTGAACCTTATGTTCTATTTTATTAAAAGAAGTCAATACATCTCCGCCTACACGCTTAGTGGGGGAGGTTTCAAGAGCAAATTCGGGATTTTCTGATTCAAGCTTTATCAGTTCCCGCATCATTGAATCAAATTCAAAATCTGAAATCTGGGGATTATCCAAAATATAATAATTTCTGTTATGTCTTTCAATTTCTTCAGAGAGCTTCTTAATTTTTTCAAGGATTTCCGGCTTGTCCATATATATCTCCATTTCCGCCATAATATAGTCAGATTTATTGGCAAACATATTAATAATTATATCATATTTTATACAGTTTTTCAATAAAAAAACATCTTTAATAAAAATATTATTTAATAGGATTAAAGCGTTAAGCAATAAATTTATATTCGGTTTAGAATATTTTTATATAAACAGGCAAAATTATTAAAGATATTAAAAAATCAAAGGAGACTTATTATGATTGAACAGGATACCATAAGGTTGCTTCGGGAGTGCGACGCAGGTATAAAAATGGGAATATCTGCAATTGACGAGGTTATGAAATATGTAAAGAATGAAGAGTTGAAAAAAGTACTTCAAAACGGCATGAAGGACAATGAAGAATTAAAAAATGAGCTTTTAGAGCTTTTGAATGATTATCATGACGACGGAAAGGATCCCGGAGCAATGGCAAAGGGTATGTCTTGGATGAAAACAAACGTAAAATTAGCTGTAAATGAATCGGATAATGTTGTAGCAGATTTAATAACGGACGGATGTAATATGGGTGTTAAATCGCTTTTTAAATATTTAAACCAATATAAAGCGGCAGATGAAAAATCAAAAAAGCTTGCTAAAAAGCTGATTAGTATTGAAGAAGATCTTTCCTCTAATTTAAGAAAGTTTCTGTAAATTGAAACGGAGCGTTTTTTTCATGGCGCTCCGTTTCGCTTTAAAACCTGTGCATATAAAAAAATTGGAAAATACTATTGATTTCATTTAAAAATAATGGTAAAATAGCGGTAAAGAAACCGTATGCTTATGTTGGCGATTATATATGCCGCGGGCGGAGGATTGGAGATTATTATGGATAACTTTAATTTTTATAGTCCCACAGAATTTGTTTTTGGCAAGGGAAGAGAAAACGAATGCGGGAAGTATGTGAAAAAATACGGCGGTACTAAGGTACTTATTCATTACGGTTCAGGATCGGCAGTAAGGTCGGGATTGATCGGAAGAATAAAAAAGTCGCTGGAGTCGGAAAATATACCGTATGCCGAGCTTGGAGGAGTTAAGCCTAATCCACGTGATACCAAGGTTTATGAGGGTATAGAGCTTTGCAGAAGCGAAAATATTGATTTTATACTTTCAGTAGGAGGCGGTTCCTGTATTGACAGCGCTAAAGGCATTGCGGCAGGCGTCTGTTATAACGGGGATTTTTGGGACTTTTATGGTACGGATAAGCCGGTTGAAAGAGCAGTTCCGATTGGAACAGTGCTTACGATAGCGGCGGCTGGCAGCGAAGCTTCCGGTGCGTCCGTTATTACCAAGGAAGACGGAATGCTAAAGCGCGATACAGGTGCGGATTGCCTGAGACCGAAATTTTCGATACTTAATCCTGAGCTTACGTTTACGCTTCCGGCATATCAGACGGCATGCGGAGCCTCCGATATTATGGCTCATGTATTTGAACGGTATTTTACTAATACTAAAGAAGTTGAAATAACTGACAGATTATGCGAAGCTGTGCTTCTTACAATGATAAAGGAAATTCCAAGAGTAATGAATCAGCCGGATAATTATGAAGCAAGAGCAAATATCATGTGGGCGGGAACCGTAGCTCACAATGACATTGTCGGAGTAGGAAGAAGTCAGGATTGGAACAGCCATGCCATAGAGCATGAGCTTTCGGGACTATATGACTGTGCTCACGGCGCCGGACTTGCAGTGATTATGCCTGCATGGATGGAATTTGTTTATAGACATAATATTATGAGATTCGCTCAAGCGGCGACAAGAGTTTGGGGCTGTGAAATGAACTTTGAAAATCCGGAGGAAACGGCTGTCCAGGGAATAAAAGCGTTCAGAAGATTTTTACATGACATAGGAATGCCGATTAATTTTGATGAACTCGGCGCCAAAGAGGAGGACATTCCTTTAATGGTGGAAAAGCTGGGATTAGGCGAAGGAAAAACGGGAGGCTTCGTTTCTCTTTCTTCCGGGGACGTTACGGAAATTTTTCGTATAGCCGCAAAGGCAAAACTATAATTGAAAGGTAAATATAATGAAAGTATTGCTTATTGGAGGAACTGGAACTATCAGCTCAGCCGTATCGAAAAGACTTGCTGAACAGGGCTGCGAGCTTTATCTGTTAAATAGGGGTACAAGGAACATAGAACTTCCTGAAAACGCGCGTTGTATTCAAGCTGATATAAATAACGAATCAGATACGGCTAAAAAGCTTGGAAACAGCTTCTTTGATGCTGTATGCGATTTTATAGCCTTTACGCCCGAACAGACAGAACGGGATTTCAGGCTTTTCAGCGGAAAAACCAAACAGTATATTTTTATCAGTTCGGCTTCTGCCTATCATAAGCCGGTTTTAGATTACAGAATAACGGAAGGCACGGCGCTTGCCAATCCTTACTGGAAATATTCAAGAGATAAAATAGCCTGTGAGGATTTTCTTATGAAAATGCATCGTGAAAATGATTTTCCTGTAACAATAATTCGTCCCAGCCATACCTATGGAAATCGTTCTGTACCGGTGGGCGTTCATGGAAAAAATGGAAGCTGGCAGGTTTTAAAGCGTATGCTTGAGGGAAAACCCGTGATAATACAAGGCGACGGTACCTCGCTTTGGACTGTTACCCATAATACGGATTTTGCTGAGGGCTTTATCGGGCTTATCGGAAATCCGCATGCTGTCGGAGAAGCGTTTCAGATAACCTCTGATGAAACCCTTACATGGAATCAGATATATAAGATTATAGCGGATGCTTTGAGGGTTGAGCTAAAACCGTATTATGTTGCGTCTGAATTTTTAGACGCGGTCGGCGATTATGATTTTAACGGAAGTCTTACAGGTGATAAATCAAATTCTGTTGTTTTTGACAATACAAAGCTTAAAAATGCCGTACCGGAATTTAAGGCTGTTGTAAGAGCGGAAACGGGAATAAAACAGACTGTGGATTATGTACTTTCTCATAGAGAGTGTCAAGTTGAGGACAAAGAATTTGATGTTTGGTGCGACAAAGTAATAGAAATGCTTGAAAAGGCAAAAAAGGATATTAAAAATGAATAGTATTAAGGACAGATGCGCTTTATAACCGGAGCAAGCAGAGGAATTGGCTATCTTTCAGCAATATGGCAGAGCATGGATTCAATCATATTTTATACAGCTAAAGAATAAACAAGGATATGGTAAATTAACAACGGCAGACACGTAAAGTGTCTGCCGTTGTTTTATTTATTATCGCACTTATGACTTCCGCAGCCGTGAGCTCCGCAGGTGTGGGATTCACCTCCGTGCTCCTGTTCATGATGGCTACAGTGCACATTCGGGTCATATCCGAGATTTCCTGAGAGATATGAATTTACAGCCTCATCTGCGTTTCCGGTTACTCCTCCGAAAAGCTTAATACCGGCTTCTTCAAGCGCTTGTTTTGCTCCGCCGCCGATTCCGCCGCAGATTAATACGCTGACATTATTTGAAACCAGAAAACCGGCAAGCGCTCCATGACCGCTTCCGTTTGTATCAATAATGCTGGAGCCGAGTATTTTTTCGTTCTCAATTTCATAGAGTTTAAATTGAGCCGTGTGTCCGAAATGCTGAAAAATCTGACCATTTTCATAGGTTACTGCAATTTTCATTTATTTATCCTCCAAAGCTTTTTTGGAACATTGGTGTTTATGACAATATTTTTTGCAGCCTGTTTTGCATTGCTTATTATAACGGCTGCATGTAATATAATCTCCTCCGGAAATTAAAAGTATTTTACTGTTTACTATCGTGTCTGCTATTTTTCTCCGCGCTTCATTATAAATGCTTTGAACTGTTGTACGGGAAACATGCATCTGTGACGAGCATTCCTCCTGTGTGCAGTTTTGAAGATCAATCAGTCTTATTGCTTCATATTCATCGACTGTCATTTTAACATAATCTGTATTTGTAATTTTGGACGGAAAGAATTTTTCAGTTTGTGGTAAACGGCAAACAAACCTTTTCTTTTGCGGTCTTGGCATAAACACACCTCATTCTTTTTCATTCTATCACAGTTTCCGTCATATGTCAATTATAAAACGGCTAAAATATAAATTTTATTCCAAAATGCTATAAGATCGCTCAAGAAATCAGAAAGCTGTTCAGCATAACCAGATCAGCAACGTTTATAGTACCGTCATCGTTCATATCGGCGTTATCATAATTTATTTCAGCTTCTCCTGTTAATAAATACTTTCTAATCAATACGGAATCAAAGATGTTTACCTTTGAATCTTCGTTTACATCTCCTAAAACAAACGAGGGAATCGTCGGATCTGTAGAATCGGAATAATATTCTGATAGGGATATTCCGTTTTCGCCAAGCGGTATCGTATGATCAAGACTTATAAATTTACCGCTTTCATTCTGCCACAGCGACGGTTTTACCAGAGCATATTTTTCTTCGTCCCATTTTCCGAAATTATCGTAAACGAGACCGCCCGTATCGCCTGAGTTTTCGTTAAAGCACCAGAATGTATGATGTATTCTGTTTTCGATCATGAAATCGCGTAGATAAGTCATCCATGCTTCGTTTTTACCGCCGTCCATAAAACCACCCCATTCTCCCATAAGCAAAGGAGCTGTCCCTTCGTCCTGGAGAAAGAACCAGTTATCATACCAGCAGTCCTCAAGCAGCGTTTCTTTAGTAAAGCCGTCATAAAACCATTTCTGATCGTATACTAAGGGACCGTAATCGTGAGGAGAATATACAAGCTGGCTCTGATGTTCGCCCAGATTTATAGGATATTTCTTTGCTCCTCTGAAATTTCCTCCCCACCATGTTCCGTGATAGAATTCCGTCATTGTCGTATAATCGATTCTCGGAGCAGTCCAGTCATATCCCTCCTTGGGATAAACCTCAGTTCCCTCAACCATTATAAGAAGATTAGGATTTTTGTTCAAAACTCGTGCGGCACAGGTTTCAGCAGCATGCTTCCAGTTGTTCGGATCCTCGGTATCGTCCCATTTCGCCATAAGCGAGGGAACATCGGCCGTACCATGAGGCTCATTTTTAAGATCAATAGCAAGTATTGTATCGTCGTCCTTGTAATAATCCGCAAACCATTCAAGAGCTTCGCACCAGTCCTCTGCGCTGAATTTGTCAGTATACCATAAACTTACCTGATGACCAGCAGAAGCGGTTTCCGCACTGTGTATATCTATCATTATCTTGATGCCAAGCTCGCGGCACCATTCAACTGCCTGATTCCATATATCGAAGCTATACATGACGGTTCCGCCCTGAACCTTTTCAATGGTTAGTTCAGGGTTAGTGTATTCGTTTACCTTAGGCGTTGCGGGATCAGGATCTCCGTTTTTCCACTGTAGCAGTATTTCAGTTGACATGGGTACCCTTAAAAAATTGAATCCGTGATCGGCAATCTGTGAGAGCATGCTGTGCATATTCTGTGACCACACGCCGTCAAATACTTGACTTCCCACGTTAAATCCAAACCAGTTGCAGCCTGTTATCCATACGGGATTTCCGTACATATCGACAATTTCGGCGTTCTCGTTTACATGAAGCCAGTCGTCGTGGTATTCATCCGGAGCCGCGCCGGCAGATATTCCTGATGAGCCTATCATGATAACGGCGGCGGTCATAATGGATACGATAATTCTTTTATAAAAAGATAGTTTCATATTTCCCTCTCCTTCACAAATAGTATTCAATTAAATGATAACACGGCAGTATAATTATGTCAATGATTTTAATGGATTTAGGAAATTATTTGTATAAAGCGCCGAAAAGCGTTTTGAAAGAATTATTATAAAAAACAAACAATATAATTATATGATTTTAAGTAATTATTCACAAATATATTTAAATTTGAAAAAAGTACTTTATTTTTTTACAGAAAAATGTTAACATATAAATATAGTTTTGTTAAATTCATATAAACGGTATAAGCTATAAAGACGTTTTAATTATGACGAAAGGACGCGGTATTTTTGAAAAAAAGACATTTAATCAAGCGAATTATATCGGCCGCAGTATGTTTTTCGATAATATGCATGTCGTTTGTTCTTCCGTCTGCGGCGGAAATTACGGCAGATATTGCTGATTCGGCTGTTGATGTAAACTTTGCAAAGGCTCTCCAGTTATCGCTTTATTTTTACGACGCAAATAAATGCGGTTCTGGAATAACAGGAGGAAATCTTGAGTGGAGGGGCGATTGTCATACTGAAGACGCCGAGGTTCCGCTTATTCCTATGGGGGAAGATTTTAAGGGTACGAATCTTTCTCAGGAATTTATAAACGAACACCGTAAAATACTTGATCCTGACGGAAACGGAACTATCGACGTTTCAGGAGGAATGCACGACGCGGGAGATCATGTTAAATTCTGTCTGCCGGGAAGCTATGCTGCGTCTACCGTCGGCTGGGGATATTATGAATTCAGGGACGCATATGCAGATTCCGGTCAGCAATGGCATGTTGAAGATATTCTTCATTGGTTTAATGATTATTATCTTAAATGCACATATTTTGACGAGAACGGGGATGTTCTTGCATTCTGCTATCAGGTGGGAGAAGGCAATATAGATCATAATTATTGGAACGCACCGGAGCTTCAGAATGAAAGTCTCCTTAATTTTGCAAGACCGGCTTATTTTGCTACTGAGGAAACTCCTGCATCTGATATGTGCGCCGGCGTGTCTGCGTCCTTAGCCGTTAATTATCTGAATTTCAGGGATACAGAGCCCGAATATGCGGCCGAATGCCTTAATGCGGCAATCAAGCTTTATGAATTTGCTATTAGAACTCATTCTGAAACCGATGGTCTTACGGTGACGAGTCTGGGCTATGATGGAGGCTTTTATACGTCAAGCTATGATTATGACGAGCTTGCATGGGCGGCCGTTTGGCTTTATGAATGCACGGGCAGATATGATTATATCAATGATATAATCTCTGTAGATGAAAGCGTTTCAAACGATATGGGCGCTCATCCGTATACAGGCTATATGAAAAGAATAATTTCCGATACGGGAAATTGCTGGCAGAATATATGGGTACACTGCTGGGATACTGTTTGGGGCGGAGTTTTCGCCAAGCTTGCTCCTATTACAAATACCGCTCGGGACTGGTATATTTTCCGATGGAATCTTGAATACTGGTCCGGTATAGAGCATGCATATCCCGGAGGTCCCGACGATACGCTTTGGAATCTTGAATACGATCCCGAATCTGCAATGACAGCAGATCCTACTGACGGAGCTTTTTTAAGCAAAACTCCGGCCGGATTTTCAATGCTTAATAATTACGGTTCATGCAGATATGATACTGCGGCGCAGCTATGCGCTCTTGTTTATGCCAAGGAAACCGGAGATATGAAATTTGCCGACTGGGCAGAGGGCCAGATGGAATATATAATGGGTGATAATCCTATGAATAGAGCCTATATAGTCGGATATTCTGATAATGCTGCTTCACATCCTCATCATCGTGCTGCTCACGGATCAAAGACGCTTAATATGGATGATCCGCTTGATCAGACTCATGTGCTTTGGGGAGCATTGGTAGGGGGACCCGATGAGGATGATTTTCACATAGATGAAACTAAGGATTTTATTTACAATGAGGTAGCCGTCGACTATAATGCCGCGTTTACAGGGGCATGCGCCGGATTATATGAGTATTACGGTAAAAAAATGGGAAACAAGCCGGTTGAAAATTTTCCGCCCTCGGAAGAATCAATTAAAGGAGAAATCAACGAAGTATATATTCAGGCTCGCGTTATGCAGGAAAATGACGCACGTTCACAGATAGAAATATCTATTTGCAACGATACCTCAATACCGCCGAGATATATTGATACGCTCAGCGCAAAATATTTCTTTAATGTTAATGAGCTGATAAATGCGGGGCAGTCGGTAGACGATGTTACGGTGGATATTTATTATGACCAGGAAAATGCGGACAGTGACGGAAAATCCTTTGCGACTATATCCCAGCCGGTCAAATGGGACGATAAGGGAACCTATTATGTTGAAATAAGCTGGGACGGCTGTTCGTTTTACGGTACGAGGGCGTTCCATTTCGGACTTATAGCCGATATGGATTCAAATTATACTACGCATTGGGATCCGTCAGATGATTATAGTCGGGAAGGTCTTATAGAGGAAACCTATACTCTTACAGAAAAAATAACAGCATATCAGGACGGAGAGCTTGTTTGGGGAACAGAACCGGAAGGCGGAACTGATTCCGGGCTATACGGTGATATAAATATTGACAGTAAGGTTAATGTTGCCGACGCCGTACTTCTTCAGCAGTATCTTTGCAGAAAAACTGAACTGAAGAAAAATCAATATATGCGAGCTGATTTGAATACTGACGGATATGTAAATACTTTTGACCTTATTCTGCTAAGAAGGCTTATTCTTAATTATAATTTATAAAGGAAAAGACTGCGCATGTAAATGTGCAGTCTCTTTTTGTTTAGCATATTTTTAAATGCTTTTTGCTATGTCATGATTTAGCGATGACCGCAGCTTTGCAGTGTATGTTTTGGCATTACTGGGAAAATCATCGCAGAAAACTGCGACGTCTTTATCTGTAATATACAGAACATGCCTGCATTCCGACGCTCCGGATTAAAACAATTCTATCAGCTCAAGAATAAATACTCCCTTCATTTCATAAGTATATAGCATATGTAGTAATACAAATTAACTGGGAAAATAAGTGAATTATAGCTTTGGTATACTGACATAAAACAACAATTTAAATAGTATAAATATAATAAACAATTAAAATTCTCTGTAATATTAATTATAACTGATATACAAGGAGAGCATTTATGCAGATACATATAGTTTCAACTGCCGATACGTCATATTCTATTGCGGCGAGGTACAATATTCCGGTAAGCAGACTTATTTATGATAATCAGCTTGAAACGCCTGACGATCTTGTAACGGGGCAGGCTCTGCTTATATTAGAACCGGAAATTCTTTATACCACCGTTTCAGGAGATTCTATATATTCAATTGCAGACGCCTTTGGAATATCTTTAAAGCAGCTTATACGAAACAATCCATTTCTTTTGGGCAGTGTTTATATTCAGCCTGGTCAGCCGATAGTAATAAGCTATAAAGGTCAGACTAAAATTTCCGCTTTGTATTCCGGAGGTTATGCATATACCTTTATAGATCAGAACATTTTAACTGAAACTTTGCCGTTTCTTACGGAATTATATATATTTTCATATGGTTTTACAAATCAGGGAAATCTTATTTATGCCGATGATGAATTGCTGATCAGGCGTGCGAAGGAGTTTGGAGTTAAACCGATTCTTGTACTTACCTCGCTGAACGAACAGGGAAATTTCAGTAACGAGCTTGTAAATATTCTATTGAAAAATAAACAGGTTCAGAATAATGTAATAGCGGAGCTGGTTAATGCTGTTCAGGCTAAGGGATACGACGGTATAGACCTTGATTTTGAATTTGTACTTCCGCAGGACAGAAACGCTTATGTTGAATTTACACGAAGGTTAGCAGGAGAAATGCATTCTATCGGAAGAACGGTATCTGTAGCTCTTCCGCCGAAGATTTCTGTCGATCAGCGGGGATTATTATATGAAGGTATAGATTACAGAGGGCTTGGAGAAGCAGCGGATCATGTATTGCTTATGACATATGAATGGGGGTATACCTATGGCCCCCCTATGGCGGTTGCACCGTTGCCGCAGGTTAGAAGTATAGTTGATTATGCGGTTACAGAAATACCAGTTAATAAAATTAATCTTGGTATTCCAAATTACGGATATGATTGGCCGTTGCCGTATGGAAGAGGTGTAACAAGGGCTGATACTATCGGAAACATTCAGGCGGTTGATATAGCAAGAGAGAACGGAGCTGTTATAGATTATGACAGCGTTTCACAGGCGCCGAATTTTCATTATATAAAAAACGGAACTGAGAGAGAAGTGTGGTTTGAGGATGTAAGAAGCATACAGGCAAAGTTTGATCTTATTAAGGAATACGGTCTTCGCGGAGCTGGCTACTGGAATCTTATGAGAGGCTTTCGTCCAAATTGGCTTCTTTTGAATAATAATTTTGATATTGTGTCAGATTTATCTTTTGAATAAAAGAATAAACGCCGATTATACTAAGTATAATCGGCGTTTTAATATATAAATTTTATTGTTACGATATAAATTAATTTTTAAATTTAGTAATAATGGATAATTTTTACTTTTCTTACTTGTTTATTTTAGCTTATAAAAATATATATTAAATTCGACTATTTGACAAATTGTTGGAAAAGGCTTTAAAACAGTTGACCTTGCGACATTTGAGTGATATAATAAAAGAAATGTGATTTATGCTGTATTAAGGCTATATTGTATATAATCGAAAAAAATAGAGGAGTTTACATGAAAGGAATAATTCTCGCCGGTGGATCCGGAACAAGACTATATCCCTTAACAAAGGTTACATCCAAGCAGCTATTACCGGTATATGATAAACCTATGATATATTATCCTATGTCAGTGCTTATGAATGCCGGAATTAAAGATATTCTTATAATATCTACTCCTTATGATACGCCTCGGTTTGAGGAATTGCTTGGCGACGGACGGCAGTTTGGTTTGAATTTATCATATAAGGTGCAGCAGTCTCCTGACGGACTTGCTCAGGCTTTTATAATAGGTGAGGAATTTATAGGCGATGATTGCGCCGCAATGGTGCTTGGGGATAATATTTTTGCCGGACACGGTCTTAAAAAAAGACTTGTGGAAGCAGTAAGAAAAGCAGAGAATCAGAATTTAGCTACGGTGTTCGGATATTATGTAGATGATCCGAAGAGATTTGGAATCGTTGAATTTGATGATGACGGAAAAGCAATTTCAATTGAAGAAAAGCCTGAAAATCCTAAGTCTAATTATTGTGTGACAGGTCTTTACTTCTACGATAAAAGAGTTGTTGAATACGCAAAAACCCTTAAACCTTCAGCTCGCGGAGAACTTGAAATAACTGATCTTAACAGAATTTATCTTGAAAACGGCGCCTTGAGTGTAGAGCTTTTGGGACAAGGATTTACATGGCTTGATACCGGAACGCATGAAAGCCTTGCAGAAGCTTCAAACTTTGTAAAAACTATTGAAGATCATCAGCATAGAAAAATTGCATGCCTTGAAGAAATTGCATATCTTAACGGATGGATTTCTAAAGAAGAGGTTCTTGAAGCCTATGAGGTATTGAAGAAAAATCAGTATGGTCGATACCTTATGGACGTTATTGATGGAAAATATATGGATACGCTTCATTGATGCATTGGGAAATATGTGACCGGAATAAAAAGAAATACATCAATAGATTTTTGTATAATATAGCGGCGTTGTGTCATTCAATATCATTTGAATTATCTTTTTATTAACTAAAGTTTCAGCGCCATATTTTTAAGATGCTTTTTTATGTATCATGGTTTTTATTTTACAATAAATTATGTCTTTATTTAATGCGTTCACATATATATACTTTTTTATTTTTTCTTTAAAGATTTATTGACAACAATAATTTAAGTTTTTTATGGGAAAGTCTTTGAAAAATTAGAAAATAGATTAATGGAGAAGAATATGACTATTATTGTAACAGGCGGAGCCGGATTTATAGGTTCAAATTTTGTATATTTACAGCTTAAGGAGCATCCGGAGGACAGAATAATTTGTCTGGATAAGCTCACGTATGCCGGAAATCTTTCAACGCTGAAAGATGCAATGAAAAATCCTAAATTCAGATTTATAAAGGCTGATATCGCTGACAGAGAGGCTGTTGAAAAAATTTTTGAAGAAGAAAAGCCTGATATGATCGTTAATTTTGCCGCTGAATCGCATGTTGACCGTTCCATTGAAGATCCGGGTATATTCTTAAAAACAAATATTATGGGTACTCAGGTGCTTATGGACGCATGCCGCAAGTATGGCGTCAAGCGTTATCATCAGGTGTCTACCGATGAGGTTTACGGCGATCTGCCGCTCGACAGACCTGATCTGTTCTTTACGGAAGATACTCCGATTCATACAAGCAGTCCTTACAGTTCTTCAAAGGCTGGTGCGGATTTACTTGTACTTGCATATTACAGAACGTTCGGACTTCCTGTTTCTATAACAAGATGTTCAAATAATTACGGACCATATCACTTTCCAGAAAAGCTTATTCCGCTGATAATAAGCCGCGCGCTTGCCGATGAAAATCTCCCTGTTTACGGCAAAGGTGAAAATGTTCGCGATTGGCTTTATGTTGAAGATCACTGCAGGGCAATCGACCTTGTAATAAGAAAAGGCCGAGAAGGAGAGGTTTATAATATAGGCGGACATAATGAAAAAACTAATTTAGAGGTTGTTAAAACTATCCTCGCCGAGCTTGGCAAGCCTGAAAGTCTTATAACCTATGTTACTGATCGGCCGGGACACGATATGCGATATGCTATAGATCCGACGAAAATACACAATGAGCTTGGCTGGCTTCCTGAAACAAAATTTGAAGATGGGATAAAGAAAACTATTGAATGGTATCTTAATAATAAAAAATGGTGGCAGGATATAATATCGGGTGAATATCAGAGCTATTATGATAAGATGTATAAGGAAAAGGGACGCGCATAATGAGAGTTTTGGTTACAGGCGCTAAAGGTCAGCTTGGATCTGATGTAGTCAATGAGCTTAATAGCCGTAAATATGAAACTATCGGCGTTGATATTGAAGAAATGGACATTACTGATCCGGAAAGCGTAAATAAAGTCGTTGTCAAAGCCAACCCCGATGTTGTAATTCATTGCGCCGCATGGACGGCAGTGGACGCTGCCGAGGATCGTGATAATATATCGATAGTTCGTTCAGTTAATGTTGAGGGTACTAAAAATATTGCGAATGTATGTAAAAAGCTTGACTGTAAAATGATATATATTTCTACTGATTATGTGTTCAGCGGCCGTGGAACAGATCCTTGGAAACCTGATTGCAGAAATTATGCTCCTCTGAATGTTTACGGTCAGACCAAGCTTGAAGGAGAGCTTGCGGTTGCAGACGCTCTTGATAAGTACTTTATTGTTCGTATAGCATGGGTTTTCGGTGTGAATGGCTCAAACTTCATTAAGACTATGCTTAATATTGGCAAAAAGTATGATACGGTAAGGGTTGTAAATGATCAGATCGGAACTCCGACATATACTTATGATCTTGCAAGGCTTATTGCCGATATGGCCGAGTCGGAAAATTACGGTTACTATCATGCTACCAATGAGGGAGGCTATATCAGTTGGTATGATTTCGCCTGTGAAATTTTTAAACAGGCAGGATATAATACGAACGTTGTTCCGGTGACAACCGAGGAATACGGAATATCAAAGGCTAAAAGGCCTTTTAACAGCAGACTCGATAAATCAAAGCTCTTAGAAAACGGCTTTGAGCCGCTGCCTACCTGGCAGAATGCACTTAAAAGATATCTAAAGGAAATAGAATAAATTATGGGACAGATTAAAGTTGAAAAGAATGCAGGCGGGATTGACGGTCTTTGCATTATAGAACCTGCGGTTCATGGTGATAATCGCGGCTATTTTATGGAGACATATAATAAAAAGGATATGAATGAAGCCGGTCTTGACATGAATTTTGTACAGGATAATCAATCATGCTCTAAAAAGGGCGTTCTCAGAGGACTTCATTTTCAGAAGCAGTATCCGCAGGGAAAGCTTGTTAGAGTTATAAGGGGAAGGGTATTTGATGTTGCTGTAGACCTAAGAAGCGATTCGGAAACGTACGGCAGATGGCACGGCGTGGAGCTTACTGAAGATAATAAAAAGCAATTTTATATTCCCGAGGGCTTTGCTCATGGTTTTTTAGTATTGAGTGATATTGCTGAATTCTGCTATAAGGTAACCGATTTTTATCATCCCGGTGATGAGAGCGGTATAGCGTGGAATGATCCTGAAATAGGGATTATTTGGCCCGAGATTGTAGGAGAATACAGCGGCGGCGCTAATGCCGAGGGCTATACTCTTAAAGACGGAACGAGTCTGGTTTTAAGCGATAAGGATCAGATTTGGTTAGGTTTAAAAGATACCTTTAAATTTTAGAAATAAAGTGTGGTAAAAGATATATGCAGAATGTTTTTATTATCGGCTCAAAAGGAATTCCTGCTTCATATGGCGGATATGAAACTTTTGTAGATAAGCTTACTGAATATCATCAAACAAATGATAAAATAAAATATCACGTAGCGTGCGCCGTTGACGATAACAAAGAGGTTGGAGAATTTATATATCATAACGCGCAATGCTTTAAAATTAAAAGGAAAAAGATCGGGCCTGCACAGGCAATTGTTTATGATATTGATGCATTAAAATATACAGTCAATTATATAAAAAAGAATAATATTGATAAAGCCGTTGTTTATATACTGGCCTGTCGTATAGGACCATTTTTTAAAAGATATGTAAAGCAAATTCATTCGCTTGGCGGAAAAGTTTATGTTAACCCGGACGGTCATGAATGGAAAAGAGCAAAATGGTCTGCACCTGTAAAAATGTACTGGAAGCTTTCAGAGCGTCTTATGGTCAAGCATTCCGATTTGCTTATATGCGACAGTAAAAATATAGAAAAATATATTCATGAATCTTATGAAAAATATAATCCTAAAACAACATTTATAGCATACGGCGCCGAAACCGGAAAAAGCAGTCTTTCAGATGACGATGCGAAGCTTTTGGAATGGTATAGGTCGAACGGTCTGTCTAAAAAGGAATATTATCTTGTAGTAGGCAGATTTGTACCTGAAAATAATTATGAAACAATGATCAGTGAATTTATGAAAAGCAAAACAAATAAAAATTTTGCTCTGATTACTAATGTTTCGGAAAAATTTCTTTTAGAACTAAAACGGAAGACGCAATTTGAAAAAGACGGAAGAATTAAGTTTGTAGGAACTGTTTATGATCAGGAATTGCTGATGAAAATTCGTGAAAACGCATACGGCTATTTTCACGGACATGAGGTTGGAGGTACAAATCCCAGCCTTTTGGAGGCTTTAAGCAGCATTGATTTAAACTTGCTGCTTGACGTTGGATTTAACAGGGAAGTGGCTGAAGATTCGGCTTTATATTGGAATAAAGATAATGGAAATCTTGCAAAGCTTATTGATAAAGTGGATATTTTGTCAGAAGAAGAAATTCAAAAAGTTTCAAAACTTTCTACTGAACGTATTCAAAAAGCATACAGCTGGGAATATATAACGAAAAAATATTTTGATGTTTTCACAAAGTTTTAATTGAGGTTAATTAGCAGATGGAAAATAATATTAAAATATATGCAAACTCATCATCAGTTAAGAATAAAAAGGATCAAAGATTTGAGTATATTCGTGCAATAGCAGCTATTGCTGTAGTTATAATACATACAATGTATACTGCTATTGTTTTATTTGGTGACGAAACAACAAATAAATTCGGAATATATATATATCGTTCAGTTATGAATCTTATGTGGTTTGCTGTTCCGTGTTTTTTAATGCTTACAGGTTTATTATTGCTTTTACCTAAAAAACAAATTGATATAAGAACATTATATAAAAAATATGTTTTGAAAATATTAATTGTTCTTGGAATATTTGGAATTATTTTTTCGTGGATGGAAATTGTTTTTTCTCAAAAGACAATTAATGTTTTTCAAATTCCTAATGCAGTCATTAATGTTATACAAGGTGAAACATGGGCACATTTATGGTATTTATATTGTCTTTTAGGAATATATATTACTTTTCCTATATGGAATATGATTAGCAAAAATGCCTCTGAAAGAGAATTTAAATATATTTTAATAATATTATTTATTTTTGCATCGATTATAAAAACTTTAAATACAATGGGTTTTAATATTGGTTTTTATAATCATATTTCAAATATATATCCATTTTGGTTTTTATGTGGTGCAGGGTATCATAGAGGATTTTTTGATATATCCAAAAAAAGAGCAGTTACTTTAATCCTTACAAATTCGGCTTTATTATTAGTATTAAGTTATCTTGAAACATATGATTATTTTAGCAGTTTAAATTTTTCTGATTTATTTGGATATTCCTCAATTTTAGTTATTGGACAATCAGTAGGCTTATTTGCACTTATTTTGAAGCTAAATCTTGCAAAATGGCTGAAGAAAGTTTTACTTGAAATAGCTGATAAATCATTTGGTATATATTTAGTGCATATGTTATTTGTGAATTTTGAATATAAGCTGTTGTCATTAAATCCATTTGAAGATGGATTATATATTGGTTTTGTACTTATTATATTTAATATTATTTTATCATATTGTTGCACATGGGTACTAAAAAAAATACCATTTATTCGAAAATTTATTTAATTTATATAGTAACATGTTCGGAGGATAAAGATGAATTTAATATCAATTATAGTTCCGGTTTATAATGTTGAGAAATATTTTGATGAATGTGTTAAAAGTATACTTAATCAAAGTTATAAAAATATAGAAATAATACTTGTAAATGATGGTTCCACAGATAATAGTGGTAATTTATGTGATAATTATGCTACTATTGACCCAAGAATTAAGGTTATTCATAAAGAAAATGGCGGATTATCTGATGCCAGAAATTTTGGAATGAAAAATGCAAATGGTGAGTATTTTTCTTTTATAGATTCAGATGACTATATTGATAAATATTTTATAGAAAATCTTTATAACGCTTTAATATCCCAAGGTGATGACTGTAAAATTTCAATGTGCCGTTTTACAAGAAATATCAATGATTTTTCAAATGATAAATCAATTGCAAACAAAGTTGATAGCAATGAAGTGCTAAAAGATATTCTTTATCAAAATGATGATAGTTTGTATTCGGTTGCAGCCTGGAATAAGTTATATCATAAAACGGTATTTAATTCTATTATATTTCCTAAAGGTTTTATAAATGAAGATATGTTTGTGATTTGTGAAGTATTATCAGAAACAAAGAGCGTATCTGTAATTGATTATAAGGGTTATTATTATAGAATTAATCAGAATAGTATAACACAAAAGAAATTTAGTTTAAAAAATATGGATATAATTAAGGCCTGTGATCATATTATTGATTTTATAAAGAAAAAAGATAATTTTTATTATCTAGAAAAAGCGGCAATTAACTTAAAATTTCGCAGATGCTATCAGATGCTTTATAAATTATGGTTATCAAATGCCCAATATGAAGAATATGAGAAAACATTATATTCATTTATAAAGGAAAATAAATTTTTTATTTTAAAGGATAAAGATAGTAAAAAATCTTCTAAGATGGCTGCAATTATGGCAATGACCGGAAAGATCTCTTTTAAAATCTGTACGAAGATTATTTATGGATTAAAGGAAGGAAAATAAATGGTGGATTTAAGTATTATTATTCCGGCATATAATTGCGAATCAACAATAGGCAGATGTTTAGATAATATTATAGACGAAAGATATTCTGATAAATATGAAATAATTATTATTAATGATGGCTCCCAAGATAAAACTCAGCAAATTTGTGAGAATTATAAAAATAAATATTCTAATATTATTCTTACCAATAAAAAAAATGGTGGAGTGAGTTCAGCAAGAAATACAGGACTTGATATAGCTGTGGGGAAGTATATAATTTTTATTGATAGTGACGATTATACTGAGAAAAGTATCATTGATTATATTTTTTCAAGATATAATCAAATAGATGATTTAGTTCTATTTGATTATGATTTAGTAAATAAAAATGGGAAACACATTGGTTCAAAAATAGAATATTTATCAGAAGATTATAATTATATATTTAAGGAAATTTTAACTCAGAAATTAAATAATCCTTTTGGCAAAATATTTAAATCTAATATCATTCAAAAATACAATATTAGATTTAATACAAATATATCGTTGGGTGAAGATTTAGAATTTTTACTAAAATATTATGTGAAAATAAAAAGTCTTAAAATTTGGAATATAGTTTTATATCATTATATATATAATGATAACTCTATTACAACAAAAAAATTATCTGCATCAGATATAAATGACTATTGTTTAGCTTATGAATATGAAATAAAAACACTTAAAAATACTAATAATATATATATATTAAATGAATCATATATAAGAGTGATATTTAGGAAAATATTTATTTCCAAAAATGTTTTTTATAATATAAGATTATTTAAAAATGTATATAAATCTAATACTCTTATAAATGAAATTTTTTCGATTAAATATCCTAAAAAAACAAATATTAAGAAAAATATACTTAAACTATTAATAAAAAGGGGAAAAAATGAAATTAAAGATAATAAAAGATAATATTATATTTTATGTGGCTTTCATTTTATATTATATAAGTATTTTTGTAACTTATATTCCTTTTGAAAAAGCAGGAACATTAAAAATATTATTAGCTTTATTTACATGCTTATGTCTTGCAATTAACTTAATTCCTAAAATTATGATTAGAATTAAGTTTAAGTATATTAAAAAGAAAAGAATCCTTGTAGTAATGTGTGTTGCTATAGGTGCTGTTTTACTTAAAGATTTTTTTGTAATAGTAATCTACCTTTTTGGAGTTAATATTTATCTTAGAATAAAGGATTTGAAGCCACTTTTTAAAATAAGTTTCTATCTTCTTTTAATTATTACAATCGTTACAATATTACTTTGTATGATTGGTGTTATTAATAATGTTGTTACCGCAAGAAATGGTGTGCAGAGATATTCTCTAGGCTTTTATCATAGTAATGTTTTACCACAGATAATTTTATATCTTTGTATTTATTATCATATATTCAAAAAAAATATAACACTTGTCAGCTTTACAGTTTTTGAAGTAGTATCTATATTAGCATATATTATATGCAATTCAAGAAATGCTTTTTTTGCAATACAGGTTTTATTAATTATTTTTATAATAGTAAAAAAATATCGTTGTAATAGAAGATATATTAAACTTTTAAAGCTTATTGCAATTAGTTCTCCTATTATTATAGCAATTATTTCATTATTATTATTATATTTATATAGCATAAATTCGTCGATAGCGATTACATTTAATGATTTTTTTAACAATAGAATTCATATGTGTTGGTTATACTATCAATATCAAGAATTCAAGGTTATAAATTTTATGACAACTGAATATTTTCAAAAAATTATTCTTACACTTGATAATGGTTATTATTATTCAATTGCAAGATATGGTGTTATTATTCTTGTCCCTATATTTATGATATTTATATCTATTACGAAAGGGGCATATAAACGAAATAATGGATATTATTTAGCTGCAATAATCGTACTTTCAGCAGTAAACTTTATAGATAATGGATTTTTTTCTTTTATATTTTATCCATTTATTATTGAAGCTATATATTATTTTAAATATAGAAATAGTTATAAAGATGCTGACATTTTATATATTATAGAACAAAATATATAAAATCAGCTGAATTATTATAAATGAAAATGACTTTAGCTATTGATTATATATTATAAAAGGAAAGTGAAAATATAATGATTATATTTTATGATTCATTAGGAGGAGCAGGTGGCTCACAAACATTAAAATTTAGAATATGCAAATGGTTTAAGGAACATGATATATCATGCGCATTAATGACAAATGATAAAAATGATAATTTCACTATTAAAATGTTTGAAGATCTTAATATACCCATATTCTCTTTTAAGACAAAAAATTATTTAGATTGTTATGAAATATTAAAAAAATTAGATGATAATAATTTAAAAGTTATATGTTTTACAAGAGATGCATATTTGGATATTGAATATGTAAAATATAAAGGATCTATGTTTTTTTATAATGTACTATATTGTATTCACCCTGATACATTAGAATCAGGAAGTAAAAGTCATAAAGGTATTTTAAATGCATTTATAACAAAATATTATAAAAATATTTTAATAGATATAATTGATAATAAGTCATTAGTTATGATGGATCATATAACCGCTAAAAGTACAAGAAAATATAATGATTTAAATGATGATGTTGTATTCCCAATATGGTGGTTACCAATGTATTGTGAAAAAATCGAGAATTATGAAGAAATTATTGAAAAAAGTTATAAAAGTAATAAAATTCTTACAGCTGGAAGAGCAATATTTCCTTTTAAAGGTTATTTTATGGGATTAATAAAAGATTTTGATAAATTATGTTCTGAATTTCCTGATATATATTTAGAAATAGTTTCAGATGGACCAGATATTGATAAAATAAAATCGTTTATCGACTCTTTGGACGAAAGTGTAAAAAAGAGAATATTATTGACAAGTTGGATACCTTATGACGAATTAAACAATAAAATATTAGAATGTAAATTATTTATAGGTATGGGAACAACTGTTATTGATTCGAGTTTAAAATATAAACCATCGATAGCAGTTGGATATAATACTCTTGAAAATAAAGCAAAATGTTTATTTTATGAAGATGTTCATTATAATACTGTAGATGAAAGTTGTAAGGATGATGCGTATTCTTTGATTTCAAAGGTTATGAATAGTTCATATGAAGATTATAAGAAAATGAGTTTATTATCTTTTTCAAATACAGAAGCAGTTTATAATATTGAAAAAATTATTCCAGAAATATTAGCGTACAAAACAAATGATATGAAAAGTATATTTAATTATAAAAATGTGTTTATATATGGTTTGTATAATAGGATGAAGTCAAAAAATAATAAGGGGAATTAAAATATGCAGGTAGTTAAATATGTGTTTCAGCCTCACGGCGATGACCGCGGACAGTTGGTTGCGCTTGAAGAGTTTATTGATATACCATTTGAAATCAAGCGCGTGTATTACATGTATGAAACAGGAGAAGGCGTAAGAAGAGGTTTTCACGCACACAAATCGCTGGAGCAAATATTAATCTGTATTCATGGGACATGTAAAATTCTTTTGGATAACGGTTTTGAAAAGAAAATTGTTCCACTGGAAAAACCATACGAAGGATTGTACATATCTAATGATATGTGGAGAGAAATGTATGATTTTTCTCCCGACGCAGTATTGCTTGTATTAGCGTCGGATTTATACGATGAATCGGATTATATTCGAGATTATGACGAATTTATAAAAATGGTAAATAGTAAGGAGAAGCCGTAATGAACGTACCGTTTGTCAGCTTTAAACCAATGGAGCGGGAACTGGATAAAGAACTTAGAGCAGCCTTTGACAGGGTATTATGCAGTAGCTGGTATATAGACGGAAAAGAGGACAGGGATTTTGAATCGAAGTTTGCTGAATATTGCGATTCTAAATACTGTATAGGAACAGGCAACGGACTTGACGCTTTGATGTTAGCGTTAAAAGCGCTTGATATTAAAACAGGCGATGAAGTAATTATACCTTCAAATACGTTTATTGCTACTGCTTTGGCTGTAACATACGCGGGAGCTACACCGGTTTTTGTTGAACCGGATATTAAAACATATAATATTGATCCATTAAAAATAGAAGAGAAAATTACAAAGAATACCAAGGCAATTATGCCTGTTCATTTATATGGCCAACCGGCCGATATGGATAAGATAATAGAGATTGCCAAAAAAAATAATTTGTATATTATAGAGGATTGTGCACAGGCTCACGGAGCAACATATAAACATAAGATAATCGGAAGTTTTGGAGACGCGGCGGGATTTAGCTTTTATCCCGGAAAAAATCTCGGAGCTCTCGGTGATGCCGGCGCAGTTGTAACTAATTCTGAGGATATTGCGGACAAGGTTAAAGCATTGGGAAATTACGGCTCAGATTATAAATATCATCATATTTATAAGGGAAATAATTCAAGATTGGATGAAATGCAGGCAGCTTTTTTGTCAGTTAAGCTGTTACATTTAAATCGTATGAATCAGGAAAGAAAAAGAATTGCGTCAAGGTATATCAATGAAATAAAAAATCCTTCAATTGTTCTTCCACATGTAATTGAAGGGGCAGAACCGGTTTGGCATATATTTGCAGTCCGTTCAGACCGCAGAGATGAACTTTCAGAATTTCTCGGAAAAAATAACATTGTTACAAATATGCATTATCCTACCGCAATCCATTTGCAGGAATGTTATAAAGATTTGAATATTAAAAAGGGCGAACTTCCGATTGCGGAAGAATTAAGTCTTACGGAGCTTAGTTTACCTATATTTTATGGTATGACTGAAGATCAAATAAGTCATGTTATTGAAACGGTAAATAAATTCAACTGATTATTTTTGAGAATAATGAAATGGATGGTAATATGAAATTACGGAAACTAAAAATAAAGGACGCATTGCTAATGTTGGAATGGATGCATGACGAAAGCGTTACTATGTATTTAAAAACAGATTTCAGAAATAAAACTGAGGATGATTGTGTTTCTTTTATTTCATCCAGTTTATCAGATAAAAAAAATATCCATATGGCCATAACAGATGATAATGATGAATATATGGGTACAGTTTCGTTAAAAAATATTAATTATACTGATAGCTTTGCAGAGTTTGCCATTACAGTCAGAAGAACGGCAATGGGAAAAAATTTCGCTTCATTTGGTATGAATGAAATAATTCGGATCGCACATGAAGATTTAAATATAAAAAGAGTAATATGGTGTGTATCTACTAATAATCATAGAGCAATAAAGTTTTATAGGAAATTAGGTTATATACAGATTTCAGACGTACCCGAGGAATTATTGAAAAAATATTCAGATCAAATGGATTTGATCTGGTTTGAAGGTTAGGATGATGTTAATTGTATATTTATTTAAAGCATATTATTAAAAGCATATTAGGAGAAAAAAGATATAATAGCTTACGTAAAAATAAAATATTAAGCGATTTTGCTAAAATTGATGATAATATAAAATATAAAATAAATAATAATAATAGATTTAAGGATATTCACAAAAATCAAAGATGTTTTATATTGGGAAACGGTCCCTCATTAAAGGATGTAGATTTAGCTTTATTATCAAATGAAATTGTTTTCTCCGTTAATAATTTTTGCAAGGTTAAGGATTTTAAAAATGCCAAAACAAACTATCATTTTTGGATAGATGACGCTTTTTTTAATTTAAGAAAAGACATGAAATATAATATGGATGATATAATGAACAATTATTCATTAATGTCTGAAGAAAATGCAGAATGCTTTGTTCCTATTTCCGCTTTAAAATTTATAAAGGATAATAAGCTGGATGAAAAGCTTAATATTAATTATTTGATAAACGGCATACCATTTGAAGCTTTTAAACTTGATGAATTTGATATATGTTCTATTATTCCTTCATTTACTACTGTTGTACAATATTGTATAATTGTAGCAATATACATGGGTTTCAACGAGATATATTTGTTAGGCTGTGATTCTACGGGTATAGTAGCGACAATAAATTGCGCTTTAAATCAGAAAAATAAAGATATGCATGCGTACGGCAACGATAATACAGAAAATGAGATTAACGGTTTGCTTAAGCATTGGAATATGTCTAAGGTTTTTTTTGATCAGTATTTATTGTTTAAGGGCTATGAGTATTTGAATGATATTTGCAATAATAAAAATATAATTCTGAAAAACTGTTCAGAAAAGTCGTTAATAAATTCAATTAAAACAGCTTCAATTAATGAAGCGCTTGAAAATTAAAATGATATAATAAGGAAGATTTATATGAAAGTAACCGCTGTAGTTCCAATGAAATTAAATAACAGACGTTTGCCTCAAAAGAATACAAAATGTTTTAAGAATGGCAAGCCGCTGTGCTGGTATATATTATCGACTCTTTTAAAAATAAATGAAATAGAAGAAGTATATGTTTATTGCAGTAATCCAGATATAAAAAAATACATTCCTGAAGGTGTCAATTATCTGAAACGTTCAGAAGATTTAGATCAGGATTCTACTAAAATGAATGAGGTTTTACAGGCTTTTGCGAGAGAAATTCCTTCGGACATATATGTTATGACGCATACAACCGCTCCTTTTATAAAATCATCAAGTATAAAAAAAGGCTTAGAGGCTGTTTTGTCAGGCGATTTCGATTCGTCATTTGCGGTAAAGAAGCTTCAGGATTTTTTATGGAAAGACGGAAGGCCTTTTAACTATGAGTTGGATAATATTCCCCGAACGCAAGATTTACCTCCGTTGTTTGAAGAAACAAGCGGGTTTTATATATACAAATCAAATATAATAAGAAATCTGAACAGAAGAATAGGACAAAAGCCTTTTCTTGTTGAGGTAGGTGAAATAGAATCAATTGATATTGATGAACCTGAAGATTTTAAAATAGCGGACGCAATTTATAATCATATTATATTAGAATGATTTCTGGAGGATTGATATGAATAGAGTTCATATTTTAGACTGTACGTTAAGAGACGGCGGATATTGTAATTTATGGGACTTTGGATTTGAAAATACGAAGGATATTATTTCCGGATTAATTAAATCAAATGTTGAAATAATAGAATGCGGATTTTTAACCGATAAGGTAAAATATAATAAAAACGTCACAAAATTTACTGATCTTAAGGAACTATCATCTGTTATACCCGACAAAAGGGACGGTAAGCTTTTTGTTGCAATGGTAAACTATGGAGAATATGATATAAATTTATTGCCGAATTATGATGGATTATCAATTGACGGTATAAGAGTAGCGTTTCATAAAAAGGATATGTCGGAGGCTTTAGATTTATGTGAAAAAATTAAATCTAAGGGTTATAAGGTATTTATTCAGGCAATGGTATCGTTAAGCTATACGGACGAAGAATTTTTAAGGCTGATAAATTATGCTAACAAAATTGGACCGTATGCGTTTTACATTGTTGACAGCTTTGGAATGATGAAAAAGAAAAGTCTGACAAGATTATTTTATATGGTAGAACACAACTTAAATGAGAATATTTGGATTGGTTTTCATTCACATAATAATATGCAGCTTGCATTTTCAAACGCCCAGGAGCTTGTTAATATACAGACAAATAGAAATTTAATTATTGATTCTTCTGTTTATGGTATGGGAAGGGGAGCAGGTAATTTAAATACTGAGCTTTTTGTAGAGTATTTAAATGATAATTGTGGAACTGAATATAATATTAAGCCTCTTCTTAAAATAATTGACGATATTATAAATGGCTTTTATCAGAAAAATTATTGGGGATATTCATTGCCTAATTATATTTCAGCGTCACACAATGCACATCCGAATTATGCAAGCTATCTTGATGATAAGAAAACACTTACTGTTGAAAATATTAATGAAATATTTGATATGATGGACTCGGAGAAAAGTGTAGAATTTGATAAAGAATATATAGAAGAATTATATATGCGTTATATGAACCGCGAGGTTATACAGGAAGCGCGGCTATCAGAATTCAAAGATAAGATCAAAGGAAAAAGGATTATATTAATTGCTCCCGGAAGAAGCTCGGTTGAAGAGACCGATAAAATACTGCGTTGTATTGACAACAATACAATAGTAATAAGTATAAATCATAATTATAATCAAATTAAAACGGATTATATTTTTATCAGTAATTTAAGAAGATTTAACAGTATTGATAAAGACTTAAAACAAAAATTAATAATTACTTCAAATATTTCAGCTGATCAGATTTATCTTCAGGTTAAATACCATGATTTGCTCAATGATACTGATATGGTTAAAGACAACGCAGGATTAATGTGCGTTAAGCTGCTTATGGATAACGATGTAAAAGAAATACTATTAGCCGGATTTGATGGTTATTCTCACGAAACCGAAGAAAACTATGCTGTAAAGGATATGGCATATATTTCAAAGAATGCTGTGCTTGACGCATTAAACAGAGGGATCAGCGATGTTCTTAAGAAGTTTAATGAAAATGTAAAAATCAAATTGATTACGTCAGAGAAATATATTCATATACAATAGGAGTATTTATATAATGAAAGTTTTATTGTTCGGTGAATTACTTTTACGCTTGGCTGCGCCAGGGTATACGCGATTGTTGCAAAAGGATTCTTTAGAGGCCACCTTTTGCGGAGGCGAAGCTAATGTGGCCGTATCGCTGTCTAATTTCGGAATAAACTCGATGTTTATAACCAAGCTTCCTGATAATGATATAGGAAAAGCGGCGGTTAATTCACTTCGTTATTTTGGTGTGGATACTTCAAAGGTGTTTTTTGGAAACGGAAGAATGGGATTATATTATCTGGAAAAAGGAGCCTCGCAGCGCCCTTCAAAGGTTATATATGACAGAAAATATTCTGCCGTTTCGTTATCTCAGAAGAATGAATATGACTGGATAAATATATTCAAGAATATTAATTGGTTTCACTGGACAGGCATTAATCCGGCCTTATCAGATAATCTCGCGGATATTTGTCTTGAAGCATGTAAAATTGCAAAATCAAATGGTATTACTGTGTCATGCGATCTTAATTTCCGAAGCAGCCTTTGGTCAAGCGAAAAGGCTAAGAACGTAATGAATCGCTTAATGCCTTATGTAGACGTTTGCATAGCCAATGAAGAAGACGCTGATAAAGTTTTGGGGATAAAATCAAGGGATACTGATATTGAATCGGGAAAGCTTAATAAAAATGGTTATATAGAAGTTGCTGAAACAATTTGCAGTCGTTACGGCTGTAAGTATGCGGCATTTACCTTACGTGAAAGTTATTCTGCCAGTAGAAACGGATGGAGCGGTATGCTTTATGACGCCGAGCGGAAACGATCATTTTTCTCACGAGCCTATGATATTCAGATTGTAGACAGAGTTGGCGGGGGAGACAGTTTTACAGCCGGCATTATATACAGCTTAATTACAGGAAAAGAAAATCAGGAAGCAATTGAATTTGCTTCTGCGGCCAGTTGTCTTAAGCATACGATAGAGGGAGATTTCAACAGAGTAACGCTAAGCGAAGTTGAGAGCTTAATAAATAACGGCGGCAATGGGAGAGTTATAAGATAAATGGAAAAGCTGATTAGTGTAATTGTTCCGGTTTATAATGTAGAAGAATATGTTGAAAAATGTGTTCTTTCAATTATTAACCAGACATATAAAAATCTTGAAATAATACTTGTTGATGACGGTTCAACAGATAACAGCGGTAAAATATGCGATGAAATTGCTATCAAGGATAACAGAATAAAGGTTATTCATAAGAAAAACGGCGGATTGTCTGACGCGAGAAATGTAGGTATAGACATTGCTAAAGGCGATTACTTGGGATTTGTTGATAGTGATGATTTTTTACATCCACAGCATTATGAAATTTTAATAAAAGACGCGTTAAAATATGACGCGGGTATCTCTGAATGCAGATTTGTGAGGGAAACAATACAAAGCTATGAATCGTTTTGCAATAAAATATTAAGCTATGAAAGCAAATTATGTAGCAGTCATGATGCATTAATGGATTTATATGCGTCGAAAGAGAACTTTCATATAATGGCATGGGCGAAAATTTACAAAAGGGATTTATTTAAAGATATTAGATTTCCAAAGGGAAGGCTTCATGAGGATATGCCTATAATGTATAAGCTTTATGAGCTTGCCGGTAAGCTATCAGTAACAAATGCAAAGCTTTATTATGTCAGCGAAAGAGTCGGAAGTATAACACGATGTCAATATAATCGTTTTCGTATTGAATGCTGGTTTGAACATTATATTCAAACCTTTGAATATTATAAGAGCTCTAATAATAATGAGATTATGAATTCTGTAAAAGCAGGATACATTCAGGATATGCCGCCTTATTGGCTAATGTGTTATTCTGCGCATGATAAAGTTATGATGAAAAAGCTTATAAGAGAATACAGAAAATTTTTTAAGCTTAATGTGTTGCGTTTGATTAATAAAAAATTAAGGATAAAAGCAATTTTAAATTATTTTAGTCCTAATATAGTTATTTTTCTAAAAAAAATCAAGAGAAAAATTAAATATATCAAAACGCTTATTAGCGGATATTTTATGAATAAGGCAAAGTATGACGAATATGATGAAAACACTATATTTATATATGGAGTACCGGAGTATGGAAACATAGGAGATCAGGCTATCGCTGCCGCAGAGGTAAATTATATATCGGATCTTTTTCCAAATAGAAAAATTGTTTTAATACCAGAATATGAATGCCACAGAAATTTGATTAGTTTGAAATTATTAACTAATAAGCGTCATAATTTATGTATTATTCCTGGAGGAGGGAATATGGGTATTTTATACCCATTTCAGGAGAGTATAAGATTATTAGCTGTTAAACAACTCAAAAAGGCTAAAATTATAATTTTTCCTCAGTCCATTGATTATTCAGAAGAATCAAAAGCCTTACAAAAGGCAAGAAATATTTATCAGTCACATAAAAATCTTGTAATATTTACCCGTGAAAAATACAGTGAATTAATCAGGGAAAAAATTTTTCCCAATTGCGAGGGCTACCTGGTTCCTGATATCGTATTATCCTATAAGCCTGATATTTTGGACGCAGAAAGAAATGGTATACTTTTTTGTCTCAGACATGATAAGGAAAAAAATTCAGAAGCAGGCAATTTGATTAAAGCTATTACAGAGGCTTCTGAGAAATATGAAAAGAATATAAAGTATATCGACACATGCAGCAGGGATTATGCAAATAAATATGAATTTCAGCTTGAGGGATTAAATAAACTTTGGAGTGAATTTAAAAAATCAGAGTTAGTTATAACGGACAGACTTCACGGTATGATTTTCAGCGTTATTACCGGAACTCCATGCATAGCGCTCGACAATAGCACCGGTAAGGTAGGCAACCTATATAACACATGGCTGAAGGATTCTAACGTGGTATTTGTTTCTGATTCAAGAGACATAAACAACGTTGTTGAAATGATAAAAAATAAAAAATTCAAGAAAATAAATTTCAACATAGAAGAATTTAGGCAAAATTTTTCAAAGCTTGCCGAGGTTTTGAAAAGGTTTGAATAATGAAATACTTTGTCAAAGGAGTCTAAGAATGAAAAACGTTATAAAGATTTTTCAGCCTGTTATATCAGAACGCACAATAAAATATGTTTATGAAATTTCCGGTGAATGGAGCGAAGCCTTTAATTTATCAGAGAATTTTTTTGTTGAATATAGCTGTAATATTTCAAATATACCGTTTGGAATTGCAGTAATACCTTTTTTATGTAATATACTTCCCATTGTATGGGTATATGACGCCGATGTGTATCTTGAAGTCTGCGATAAAACCTTTTTAGAAAGTATACCTGAATTTAAAAAAGGATATGAAGATATGTATCCCATGCTTGAATTTAAAGGTAATATTCATGCAGAAAATATTGAAGACAACAGTCAAAAAGATAATAAAGGCGCTGTTTCATTTTTCAGTGGAGGAGTAGACGCGTTTAATACATTGGTTAATCATATAGATGAAAAACCGACCTTGTTAACCGTTTGGGGAGCGGATATAACGTTTGAAGATGAAGAAGGCTGGAAAAATGTTTATAATCATATCCGGCAGACCGCTTCACAGTTTGACGTTGAGTTTGTGACGATAAAATCAGCTTTCAGACGTTTTATTAATCCGGGTATATTAAATAAAAAAGTAGAAGCAAGCTGTGATATGTGGTGGCACGGTTTTCAGCATGGAATCGGAATAATCGCACATGCCGCGCCGGTTTGCTATGTAAAAAAGAAAAAAACGGTATATTTTGCTTCGTCCTTTACTGCTGCCGATAAAGGTAAAATAACATGTGCGTCTGATCCTACAATTGATAATTTTGTTAAGTTCGCAGGTTCTTGTGTAGTACATGACGGCTATGAATTCAGCCGTCAGGATAAAGTTCATAATATAGTAGAGTTTTCTAACAAAAATGGAATAAAGGTTCCGCTGAGAGTATGCTGGAAATCAACCGGCGGAAAAAACTGCTGTCAGTGTGAAAAATGCTGGAGGACAATACTGGAGTTAATTGCTGAAGGAGCATCTGCGGAAAATTATGATTTAAATTATAATTATAAGCAGCTAAAAAGTTTTCATAAATTGTTTTATGATAAAAAAAATATACCTGAATATAGGAAAAGCAGCGTTTATTCAGAAATACAAAAGACAATGAGGAAAAATTTAAATTATAATAATTTACCTGCTGAATTGAAATGGTTTTATAAAACAGATATACGTAAGCTTGGGTATCATCCTTATCGTCATTTTTTCGGAAAATGCAAAAGCAAAGCAAAAAAATTAATAGGATAGGAAACATATGAGTTCAAATAAAAAAACAATAATAAATTTGATTTGCAGCCTTATGGTTTTGGCTACTAATATTATTATTAATTTTTGGCTGTCTCCGTTTATAGTAAAAAATATTGGTGTTGAAGCCAACGGCTTTGTTACGCTCGCTAATAATTTTGTGACGTATGCTCAACTTATAGTAACCGCTTTAAACAGCATGGCTGCAAGATTTATAGCAATATCATATGTGAAAAAGGATTACAAAAAGGCCAATTTATATTATAATTCCGTTTTTTGGGGAAATTTAATTATTGTAGCCGTTTTAATTATTCCCGCAATTTATTTTATTGCAAGACTGGAAAATATTATAAATGTACCTCAAAATATAATAACTGATGTAAAATTATTATTTAGTTTTGTCTTTTTTAATTTTTTTATAACTACCGGACTGCCTAACTGGGATTGCGGAACATATGTTACCAATCGTTTAGATCGTTCATATATTCCTCAGATGATTGCGTCAATTGTAAGATGTGCGTTTTTAATACTTATTTTTATGGTTTTTTCCCCCAAGGTTTATTATGTAGGAATTGCGGCTACTATTCTTATTGTTATTAATTTAACTGCAAATTGCTATAATACTCATAAGCTGACTCCAGAGCTGAAATTAAAAAGGAAAATAAAATGCAGTAAGAAAGCGATTGTAGAATTAGTTGGTTCAGGAATTTGGAATGCTATATCAAACGTCGGAAATATGTTATTAAGCGGTTTGGACCTTGTAATATGCAACCTGTTTTTAGGCGCTACAAATATGGGTATTCTATCACTCTCTAAAATAATTCCTAATTATATGCAGCAGCTTTCATCGTCGATTAGGAATGCATTTGCTCCCGAACTGACGATAAATTATGCAAGCGATAATAAGGAGGCGGTTCTTAACGATATTGGAAGGGCAATGAAAATAACTTCAATAATTTTAACGATTCCGATTGCTATTGTTGTTGTTTTAGGAGAAGAATTTTTTAAATTATGGGTTCCGTCTCAGGACGCCAAACTATTGCAGATATTATCTATATTGTCTATACTTGGATATATGTTTACAAGCGGTACGCAGATGCTGTTTAATGTATTTACAACCGTTAATAAAGTGAAGCCTAATGCCATCGCTATGATTGTAAGCGGAGTATGTTCAACATGTATAACTATATTTTTTATTAAATTTACAAATTTTGGAATCTATGCCGTTGCCGGTGTAAGTACTTTATGTAATTTAATTAGAAATATGATTTTTACATTGCCTGTAACAGCCAAGTATTTAGGATATAAGTGGAATAAATTTTTCCCTCAAGTAATAATGACTATAATTTCGTCAATAGGCTTGATAATAGTGTTCTATTTAGTTAATATTATTTTGCCGAAGGCCTCCTGGACTAATTTAATTATTTCCGCAATAATTCTTGGAATAATAGGATTGATTATCAGTATTTTAATATTACTGAATAAAAAAGAAAGGGCTTTTTTACTTAGCAAAATAAGTAATAAAATTCATATAAAAAAATTCAGAAAAAAATAAAGGAGAACAAATTGATAAAATTAACTTTTTTAGGCGATGTAATGTGTAAATCGCAAATAATTACAGCATGCAAAACTGAAGGCGGTTATAATTTTGATTTGATATTTGAAAATATGAAAGAATATTTTAGTGAATCAGACTATGTATTTGCTAATTTAGAAACTCCGGTTTCGTTTGATAATAGAGATCTGACTTCTGAAGAATGGCGTTTTAATTCGCCCTATGAGTTCTCAGAAAGCGTTTATAATTCCGGGATAGATTTTGTTGCAACCGCAAATAATCATTGTCTTGACAGAGGTATTGATGGAATTACTTCAACTATTAAATCATTGGACAAGGTTGGACTTGCACATACAGGTACTTATTTATCAAAAGAAAATAAAGAGCCGAAAGTAGTTACTATAAATGGCGTAAAGCTTGGTATACTTTCGTATACCTATGGAACAAACGCCTTTTCTAATAATGAGTATTTAAATAAAGATGAAAAATATATGGTTAATATGTTTCAAAATCAAGAATTATCTAATAAAGCGCTGAGATATATTTATAAGAACAGAAATGCCGGTCCGTTTAAATTTCTTTATAAATTTTTAGTTAAGTTTAAAATTGCTCAATTTAATAAACCTATATACGAACGGATAGAAAAAAAATCAAAGCAAATGAAAAATTTACTTGAGGATATTAAAGATATAAAAGCGCAAAATGTAGACTTTACGATTATGTATATGCATTCTGGGGGACAATATAACCCAGGTCCGACGGAATATACTAAAAAGCTTTCTTCATATTTAATAAGTAATGGTATAGATATAATTGCAGGAAGTCATGAACATGTCGTACATGGTGGAGATTTTTCCAGAAAAAATGAAGGCAAGCTTGTGACATATTCGCTTGGCAATTTTGTGGGAATTGCCGGTGTTTATTCAAAACCTTTTGATAAAATGGCAGAATATTCTATTGCCTGGAATATTTATTTAGATGATATAAAAAAGAAAATAATAAAGACAACATTCAGTGTTATGAAAACTATTGAGTTATATGAAAAAAAAATTCAGACAGTTCCTGTATACGATTTAATATATAAGAATAACGGTGTTGAAAAAGAAAAATTAATAGCTGACGCGTTATATATCGCTAAAGTATTTTCCGGTCAAAGCTATCAAGAGGTTCAAAAGGAGTTTATAATTGCTTGAATTAATAATGCATCATAGAACACAAAATCATAACCCCTTAAATGATCCCCGTTGAATATAAATGAGAAGCTGTTATCTTCAGAGGCGTCTATAGCCGTATTATGAGGGTAGACATTTTGAGGTTTATACATCATATTATCACTTCCTTTAAAATATTTTTTTGTAATAAAGAAAAAGAGCAAAACAAACAATTAAGTTTGTTTTGCTCTTTTGAATTTTTGCAGCAGATTTGTAATCTCTGCTGATTGAAATTAATCATGGATATAGCATTATACTATACCCATGATTTTTATTCAATAAGATGCAAACTCTTTAATAAGCTCAATAATATTAGGTAAATTACCATTTAATCTGTTGTAGATGAATATAATACCGATAGTAACAAAAAGTGCATCCATTAAATATTCAAATTTATTACTCATATATTTAGCATAAGATACAGTATATTTACCACTTCTGAGCATCTCTTTCCTACGCTTTTTTTTAATTTTTTCAAATTTGATTCGACGATTTATTCCATAAGCTATTGACAATAACCCTAAAAGAATATCCCAATAAGATAGAATCTCTTTCAATTATTACTCCTTTTATATATATTTTACCAATATATTGTTTAATCTATCAATATTATTTTGTGCGTGCTCTTGATTATCTTTATCCAGCCACTCAGAATACCAAGGAAACGCTTTGCTATTATTAAGCTTACAATAAAACAACTTCGGTTTCACTTGAAACCCAAGTTGTTTCATTTTTTATCAAAGTTAAACTTTAATGAGTAAAAATATACTTAATAAGAATGATAATATTAGGCATATTACCTTTTAGCCTGTTATAAATAAATAATATTCCTATTAAAATCAAGAACATATACATTGAATAGTAAAATTTATTATCTATATACCTTGAATAAGATACTATCCATTTTCCAGTTCTCAGCATTTTATTATCATCTATATTTTTTAATTTCTGAAACTTAATCAAACGACAAATCCCAAGTGAAATTGATAATAGCCCTAAAAGAATATCCCAATAAGACAGAATCTCTTTCAATTATTTCTCCTTTTATATATATTTTACCAATATATTGTTTAATCTATCAATATTATTTTGTGCGTGCACTTGATAAAACATTATTTCTTTTTATATAGACCTTTTTACATGTGATGTCAAATTCACAATTATCTAAACATAAGATTTTATGATTTATATATCCATTTGATAATAATTCAAATTCTCCATATCCCCAACACATTTTACCAGCAAACCATTTATGATCTTTTGGTACATTAAATAAATAAGATACCACATTTTTATAGACTAAAAAATAGATACTATTATTAATTTCCAATTTAATTTTTATATTACATTTGTTGTTATATACTTTTTCTACGACAATACTTTTTATTGGTACATCATGGAAGCCATCATTATTATAATATAATTGAAGAAAAAGTTTTGAAAAAGAACTTTCTATCGTCTTAAAATAATCAGAATATGTTTTACAAATTTCCTTCCAAACTTTATTCATTTCTGTTCTCTTTTTCTCATCTTTGTAATCATAATCTAAATATTCTTGCTTAAAATACTTCATGATTTAAACTCTCTAACTAAAATAATAGTGCGGGAACAGGAAAAAAATTAAATGATGGTATGTATACTAGTCCACTATACGGCATTGGCCCTATTATAATGACGTGTTTTCATTCTGGTTGCCTTGTATTGGATTACTCGTCATACCATCTTCATAAATATCCTTTAATTTATTTGTAGATGGTGAAAATTCATTAAAAGGACTTTCATATGCAAAACGTATAGTTTCATCCGCATATGTTACTTGATATACATCATATAATTGATAATATGGTTTACTAACTGTGCCACAGTAGTCATACTCTGCTTTACTCAAAAATTTTTCTTCATTCTTTTTCCAATCCCAACCTGTTTTTTCTTTTAATGTTTTAAGAACTTTAGAAGGTGGAGAGCCAGGAGAATTATTATTTTTATCATGAGGAGAACCATCATCATTCTGTGAATAAGTCTTTTTTCCATTCTTATATGATAAATGTACATGTTGTCCCTTATCATTATTATTGCCATGTGCATTTTCTATTCAGCGAAAGCGGATCTTCTAATTTACCTGCATATGAATCCCTGCTGATAAATCTACCTGTTGCCGGGTTATAATACCTCGCCCTGAGATAAACAGTCGCAGTTTCCTTGTCAAAGTACTCACCGCAGTAACAGAACGCATTCGTATCGTTTTTATCGATATTCTTCTCAACGCCAAAAGCGTCATATGTATACTTCTTTGTAACCTCGCCGTCAGCATTTGTAAGATTTACAACGTCCCCATGCTCATTCTGCGTATAGTAGGTATACTCGGACTTGTTGCCATTTCTGTAGTTGTACTTCGCAACAAGATTTGTGCCTCTGATGTAACAATCAGCTTCATAGAACTGGTTGTCGATAATGTATGCAACAAATTTATTATATCATAATTCCAATGCTTTTGTAAAGAATCAAACCCCCCCGTTAAACGGGTGGTTTGAGAAAGCCCTACCAACTGCATTTCATTCTCAGCTACCACTTAAGGGGTTTTATTATTTCTTTTTATACTTTTCTCTTGTAAATGGATCGGTTGTTTCAAACAGGCTTAACTGATCGCTTACAATATCTGGATATATACTAAAAAAGTGTACAAGTAAGATATAATAAAAACATCAAAATAAAAGACAAGCAGGAGGAATAAAAAATGTCAGGAAAAAGCCCACCAAAGTACACAGAGGAATTCAAAAAACAATCGTAAATTTATATAAAGCAGGGAAAACGTATTCACAGATAAGTCAGGAATACGGAATATCGCAAAGCGCCTTAGCCAACTGGATAAAGAAGTATTCAGAAGTAAAAATGGATGATAACACCATTCTTACCTCCAGGCAAATCAAGGAGCTTCAGAAACGAAATGCACAGCTTGAAGAGGAAAATCTGATATTGTTATATACTCACTTAAATACACATAAATCGTAGAAACAAAACTTAACCTAAAAATCGGGTACAGTTTAAACAAACTTTACCCGATTTCATTCTTTCACGAATTCCCCATTTTATATTCTCGCTCATATTTTTACTTTCTTCTTGTGCAAACGCTGCATATATTGACATATATATTCTCAGCTCCTTATCAAAATTATTTAAATGTTCCTTTTCAAATTCCACTATTATTCCCATATTAAAAAGCTTATACAAGATTTTCAATGTATCAAGTGTATTTCTTCCAAAACGACTGATTGATTTTGTCAGTATCAAATCAATTTTCCTTTTTTCACAATCCTCCAGCATACGTTGAAACTCCGTTCTGTCTTCCAACCTCAAACCTGACATTCGTTCAGCGTATATGTCTACTAAAATCCAATCCTTATTATTTTGTATATATTTTTCATAATAAGCTTTCTGCACAATAAGACTTGATTCCTGCTCTTCGTGATCTGAGCTTACTCGGCAATAAGCTGCTACTTTTAGTTTTGACATTACAATTTCCTCCTTTTTATATAAAAGATAGAATAAAAATAAACAAGAGTTCAACTTACAGGATTTGAACTCTCGTTTTTATTTCTATTATATTGTGGTTTTACATAACAAAAAAGCTACATTTTTGTGCGATTTGCACTAAAAATGTAGCTTTCAACTTGGTACGCCTGAATGGAATCGAACCATCGCACACGGCGTCGGAGGCCGATGCTCTATCCGCTGAGCTACAGGCGCATAAAATATCTTACTTTAAAATTATACCAGATTATCTTGAAATTTTCAAGTAGTTGTGATATAATATTAAAGAAAATTTTTTCTTTTATTAATTTTAATGAAATTAACTGCATATTTTATTAATAATCCGCAAATAAATTTCTATATTTTAAAATGCAAAATATTTTTTAATTATTATACCCGATTATATTATTTACACGGAGATGAAAATCTTGAAAGATAACTATATTTATATTCTTGTCAGTCAGACGGGAACTACAATTTCTAAGATTTTAAAAATATTTACCAGAAAGCCTTATAATCATGTTTCAGTAGCATGCAAAGAGGATCTTAGCGAAATGTATAGCTTTTGCAGAAATAAGCCTGAAAGACCTCTTCCTGCTACATTTAATAAGGAAATAATAGGGGAGGGTACACTGGGAAAATATAGCTTTATTCCATGTGAATTATATAGACTTCCTGTTACAGCGGATCAGAAAATATTATTTATGAAAAACCTTGAGCATTTTAAAAGAAACAGGGAAATTTATTCATATAATTGTATAGGACTGGGTTTTATGTTTTTTAATATCGCTTTTAGCCGTAAAAATAAATTTGTCTGTTCTCAGTTTGTAGGTTATATGCTTGAAAAGTCAGGAATAGAATCGCATATAAGAAAACCCGTCTGTTTGCAGACGCCGGAAGATTTTAGACATATTCAGGGAGCTGAGCTTATTTACAGGGGTAATCTAAATAATTATCCGGATTTTACGGATTTTATTTCAAAGCTTCTTGAACAGTATCCTGTCCGATCCGCATGAAGAGCTTTGCGGTAGCCTTTATTTTATCTGGCATAAGGGACCACGCAGCGGTGTATACCGCTTGCGTATCTGAATTGTTTTCCGGTATAATAAAGCTTCCTCCCAGAATTTTTATCTCCTTACCGTCTGGCTTGTCCGTTATCTGAGCCATTACAAGCTTATCGCGGTTTATTGAATTATAGGAATTAATATACGCTTTCATCAGCCCCCATACAAAGCCGTTTATCATAATATAAATGATAACAGCAAGTATAGAGGCTCTTTTTATTTTTCTTTTATTATTCATTTTTATACTCCATGATTTTAACTTATTTTTTTCAAAGCCTTAGCAAGCGATTTTCCGACAAGCTCTCCGGCATACTTTACCTGTTCAATAGTATTGCCGTGTGTTCCGACTTCTATAAGAAGACTCCCGGTAGTCAGGTCTTGATTGTATTTTCTGTAATCAAATAGTATAGGTCTTGTTAGCCCCTCGTAATCAGAGGACATCTGCTGCTGTAACAATGAAGCGAACCTGAAGTTTTTCATATAATCGGGCATATCCATTGTTCCGTCATCACAGCCGGATATAATCATTACCTGCGCTGATTCCTTGCCTTCAATTTCAACAGTCGGCTGCATTATGCTTTCGTTAGTGCCAATAGCGTCGCGATGTATGTCAAGAACAACCTTGATTGAAGGGTTTTCGGCAAGTATTTTTTTTACTGTTTCCGCACTTCTTTCATAAGAACCGTTGTAAGACGGGTAATCATGAATTGTAGTGTCATGAATTACTCCTATGCCGGCCGCTTTTAATTCTTCAGTGATTTTTTCTCCGACGGCAACGGTATTATAGCTTTCTTCCGTCGTTCGATAATTGAATGAAGGATCAAAAAATTCTCTCACGTAAGGTTCAAAGCTTTCAGTTGTATGAGTATGCATTATTAACACCTGCGGCTCAGAATTCAGTTCTATTTTAAAATCTGGTTCAAGACGGCTTTCTTCAAGCAGAACTCCATTAGAAATATCCGTTTCGTTTCTAACCTGACCGCCGTCGTCAAGAGAAATATATTTAGAACCGCTGTAATTTCCGAACGAGCTTTCATATACTGTATTTTCTTCAGAAATATCCCATTTTTCGGGATAGGGCTTAGGTCCTTTTTCTCCTGAGATTTCTGCATCGGCGCTTTCAGCTTTATTGCTGTCGCTTTCTTCCTGCCATCCAAACCCCTCGGATATTATTTCTTCTTCGCCGAGCAGGCTTTGAATATTAAATTCCGGCTCGCCTGTATATCTGTCCGGATCGTTTTCAAATCCAACTTTAATGTTGCTCAATTTTTGCGCCATTTCAGTAAAAACCGGTGCAGCCTTTGCTCCAAGTCCCGCTGCAAACGGCAGCATTACAGCCGCAATAGCTATTCCGACCTTTTTTAGTCTTCTGCGCTTTATGCGTTTCCTCATTTAACCTCCCGCCTTTACTATTGGTAATTTACTTTCATTATATTCATAAAAACTCTCCGTTATGACGTCATAATTTATACATTATTTAATATAATGTACTATGTGTAATGAAAGGCGTGAATTAAATTGTATCATTGTATTAAATTCAAAAAATTTTTAAAGTTGCTTCTATGCGATCTATTTATAATTTTTTTCGCTTTGGTTATTACTTTTGCGGGACAAAGCAGTTGGAATGCTTATAACGAAGATGAAAAGATATTTCTGCCTGTAATTATGTATCATAGTATTCTTAATGACAGCTCACGGGTAAACGATTATGTAGTAACTCCGGAAATGGTTGAAAATGATTTAAAATATTTAAAGGAACACGGATATAATGCAGTTTTTACAGAAGATATTATTAATTATACAAAAGGAGGCGATCTTCCCCCAAAGCCCGTTATTATAACTGCCGATGATGGATTTTACAATAATTATACTTATTTGGTTCCACTCCTTAAAAAATACGACATGAAAGCTACTATTTCAATTGTGGGATATTACAGCGAAGTTACTGCCCAGGCAGATCCTCATATTCCTGAATATTCATATCTTACCTGGGAAGATATATCTGAGCTTGTGCAGTCAGGCTATATTGAAATTGCAAATCATACATACAATCTTCATTCTGATAAGGGAAGGAAGGGTTGTTCAAAGCTTTCGTATGAGACGGAGGATGAATATGCTGATACCATAATAGAGGATATAGGACTTTGCCAAACTCTTCTTTCAATGAATTGCAGCATTACTCCGGCAGTGTTTACATACCCTTACGGAAGTATATCTAAGGAAAGTATACCGGTTCTTAGATCTATGGGTTTTTCAGCGGCATATAGTTGCTATGAACGTCCAAATTATATAACCAGAGATCCACAATGTCTTTTTACTCTTGATCGTTACAACAGATCGGGAAGATTTACCACAGAGGAATATATGGCGAAGCTTTTAAGGGAATAACAGGTTAATTCAAGTTTGTACTTATATTTTAAGACTGGCAATGCTGATATCAATGCCGGTCTTTTTTATATTCATATATGATATTTTCAATTTATTAACCAATAATAATAAAGCAAAAATTCATTAGGAAATTGAAGGTATTATTATGAAAGTAAATAAGCGGTCAAGATTAAAAAAATTAGCGGCAAATATTTTATTTGATATAATAGGAGGATTTTTTTATTCGACAGGCATATATATATTTGCTAAAAATTCCGGCTTTGCTCCCGGCGGACTTTCCGGTTTGGCTCTTATTATAAATCACTTATGGCGTCTGCCGATTGGTCTGACCACATTAATTTTAAATATTCCTCTTATAATTTTTTCATTTAAATTTCTTGGGAAAAGTTTTCTTATAAAAAGCGTTCGTTCAATGATAATCTGCAATATTTTTATAGATATAATTTTTCCTTATTTTCCTTCATATTCCGGTTCACCGGTTCTTGCCGCATTATATTACGGTATTTTTCTTGGAACCGGCTTAGCTATTTTTTATATGCGCGGATCCTCGTCGGGCGGTACAGATTTTCTTACAATGACTATAAAAACCATTAAGCCTTATTTTTCTATCGGATTTGTTACGATGAGTATTGATTTGATTATTATTTCCCTTGGATGGCCTGTTTTTGGAAATATAGATGCAGTTTTATACGGAGTTATATCTACTTTTATAGCGTCTGTGGTTATTGACAAGATTATGTATAGGGTAGGAGCCGCAAAGATGCTTGTTATTATTACCAAGCATGCTGATATTGTAGCGCAGAAAATTTCTGAGGTGAGCGGAAGGGGTTCTACGTCAATACGGGCTGTCGGAACATTTACCAAGGATGAAAAGAACGTTTTGATATGTGCATGTTCAAATTCTCAAGCCTACGCTATTAAAAAGGAAGCGCAGAAAATAGATGAAAAAATATTTATAATTTTAACTGACGCAAGTAAAATATTTGGGGAGGGATTTATAAATTAAATGACAATTAAGAATTAGTTAATAACTTGAGAAAAATTTCATTATGTGATATAATATTCGCAAGCGATTATTATATATTTATCTAAAATGTCCTCGCGGATGCGCAAATATGAGATTGGCTCCCTGCGTATCGGATAATTATATCATGACCTCTTTGAGTATATGATATAATGACTCAGCCTATAGATTTAATTTGAAGGGTATAACCGATTTAAATCTGATTGTCGGAGAAGGTGAGTTCTTTGGCTTCATCGATCCGTACTGCGCAGAAAAATCAACGACTGTCAGAATTCTTTTAGGACTTATTCGTTCTACTATAGATTATGCCGAGGTTCGTAAATCCTTTGGAAAAAACTACTGAAATACTTTCAAAAGTCGGTTATATACCGTCAGGGCGTATTTTTTATCCAGGTATGAGAGTAGGGGAGCTTATAAAGTTTTCCTCCGGTTTGGGAAATATGGATTAGACTTTGGTTTTTTTCTGGTTTGTCAAATGACGTCGTTACGGTTATAACCGGAATTATTAAATTTAAACGTAAGGATATAGCGGCATAATATAAAAAATAAAATTACATATATTGAAAGGATTTTAAATGGGAAAAATATTCTGGAACGGCGGGACGCTATTGTCTCCGGTACCTCCGGTGCTTGTTTCATGCGGTACGATAGAAAAGCCTAATATAATAACAATAGCCTGGACCGGTATTGCGAATACCAAGCCGCCTATGACTTATATTTCAGTAAGGCCTGAAAGATATTCATATAATATTATTAAGTCGTCTGGCGAGTTCGTTATTAATCTGACTACGTCGGCGCTTGTTAAAACTGCTGATTTTTGCGGTGTAAAAAGCGGTGCAAAAACAGATAAATTTAAAAGCTGCGGATTGCATCCTTCAGCAGCAGAAAAAATCAATGCTCCGATTATTGACGAATCTCCTCTTAGCTTGGAATGCGTTGTTAAGCAGATTATTCCTCTTGGGAGTCATGATATGTTTATCGCTGAAATTGTCGGGACAGATATTGACGAAAGATATATAGACAGCAAGGGCAAGCTTAATCTTCAGCAATGCGGACTTGCGGCTTATTCTCACGGAGAGTATTTTGCTTTAGGAAGAAAACTTGGCGATTTTGGTTTTTCTGTTAGAAAAAAGAAAAGAAAAAAGTAATAAAACACATATAGAATTCTCAAGCGATATATAGTTTTTTTATTTTAGAATGAACTTTAAGAATAAGAGAGAAAACGAGAAAAATGAAGAGAAAACAAGCGAGAACTGAATATAAATTAAAAAAACCGTAAAATCAGTATTGACTTTATTATTTTGATTTGTTATAATTATCCTCGTAATGTCAAGGCTATGGTGCAGTTTACTTGCGGAATGCACACCGAACCGGATTAACCCGCCGAGTTTATAAGCCTTACAAAAAATTAATAACGGAGGAAAACAAATTATGTCAACATTTATGCCAAAGGCTAATGAAGTAAGCCGTAAATGGTATGTATTAGATGCAACCGGCAAACCGCTCGGACGCGTTGCTGCAAAAGCCGCTCATATTCTCAGAGGTAAGCATAAGCCTACCTATGCTCCTCATGTAGATTGCGGTGATCATGTGATTATTATTAATTGTGAAAAAGCTGTTCTCACAGGCAAAAAGCTTGAAAATAAAAATTATTATTGGCATACGGGCTGGATCGGCGGACTGAAATCTATCAGTTATAAGGAAATGATGGAAAAGAATCCTCAGAGAGCTATGACGTTGGCTGTGAACGGTATGCTTCCGAATAATTCTCAGGGAAGAAATCAGATTAAGCGTTTGAGAACCTACAGAAACGCCGCACACAAGCATGAGGCTCAGAAGCCTGTTGCCTACGAATTATAATATAAGGAGGAAAGCTTAAATGTACGAATCAAAAACTAAATATTACTACGGTACGGGCAGAAGGAAGCATTCTGTTGCCAGAGTCAGAGTTTATCCAGGATCAGGAAATATCACAATTAACGGAAGAAACATTGATGAATATTTCGGTCTTGAAACTCTTAAGCTGATAGTTCGTCAGCCTCTTAATTTAACTGATACAAGCGATAAATTTGATATAATATGCACAGTTACAGGCGGCGGTGTAACAGGTCAGGCTGGTGCAATCAGACACGGCCTTTCAAGAGCGCTTCTTGTTTACGATCCTGAGCTTCGTCCGACTCTTAAGAAGGCTGGATTCTTAACTCGTGATCCAAGAATGAAGGAAAGAAAGAAGTACGGTCTCAAGGCAGCCCGTCGCGCGCCTCAGTTCTCGAAGAGATAAGAAATCTTCTCAAAAACGGCTATATTATGTTGCTTACGAGATTTCAAATCTTGTTTGGTCAGCTTTTGGACAACTTATAAAGATCAAGTTTACCTTACTGTTAAACTGAAGGTGTCAAGCAAAAGTAGACAATAAAAAAGACTTAAAATAAATAAGTTAAGCAAAGCCTTGTTCAGTTTTGAACTGAACAGGGCTTTTTCTACCGCATTTGGTTGAAGGACGTTCAGTATTGTAGTATTTAACATATTCAGTTATCAAGGATTCAATGTCATCACATCGATAAAGATTGAAATCTTTATATAATTCTTCTTTAACCCAACCGTTAATTGATTCAATAATCGGGTTATCCGTTGTTGTTCCTACTTTTGACATAGACCTATGTTGGATATATACTAAAAAAGTGGACAAGTATTATATAATAAAAACATCAAAATAAAAGACAAGCAGGAGGAATACATGGGAGAAACGGCGGAGGGCATGGTAACGCTTCTTAGCGAAAAGCTCCCCTTTCTGTCCGGCATGGATTTTTCGCTGGAGGTTGGAAAGCTCCTAAACATCAAAAAGGTATCATACCACCATGCAATCATACCAACAAGGGAGCTTTCTAAGACTGACCTTTCCGCGCTGCCGGAAAGTGAGCGAATATCCTTACCCTTGCTGGGACGCGCCTATGTATGAAGCCGCCGCGACGCACACCTTTGAAGCGATTACGACGGTTTTTTCCTGCGCGGGAGAAGAATTTACCACCAAAGGAAAGACCGTCCTTTCTGCCGGGTGGAAAGAGATAGAACGCCGTTTTGCGGAAACCCTCAAAGGAAAGCCGGAGGAAGAAGCCGGGGAACCGTCCGCGCTGCCGGAGCTTTTTAAGGAGCAGACCTTTGAACACCCGGCGGCAAGGATAACGGCGTATGACACTACGCCGCCAAAGCCACACAATGAAGCGTTGCTGCTCTCTGCTATGGAACGCGCCGGGAACGAGGAAACCGACCCGGACGCGGAACGCCGAGGGCTTGGAACGCCCGCCACCCTCGTCGCTGTCATTGAAAAACTGATAAACGGTGGCTTTGTTACCCGTAAAGGAAAACAGCTACTTCCTATAAAGGGCGGTATCAACCTTGTATGCGTCCTGCCGGAAACCCTCACTTCCCCGAAGCTGACCGCAGAATGAGAAAACCGTCTGACCTAGATAGCAAAGGGGCAGGCAGACCCGGAACACTTCATGCAGGAGATTGAGGAAATGGCTCGGGAGCTTGTAAAGACCTATCCTTTCCTTTCCGACGACAAATCGCAGCTTTTCGTGCCGGAGCGTGAGGAAACCGGGAAATTCCCCCGCTGCGGCTGTCCCGTCTATGAGGGAAAGAAAAAATATTACTGTTCTAACAAAGAGTGCAGCTTTACCATGTGGAAAAATGACCGTTTCTTTGAGGAACGGAAAGTAATATTTTCCCCGAAAATCGCCGCCGCGCTCTTAAAGAACGGCAAAGCAGATATAAAAAAGCTCTATTCCCCGAAAACGGGCAAAACCTACGCCGGGAGCATTGTTTTAGCCGATACGGGCGTGAAATACGTCAATTGTCGGGTGGAGCTTCTGAAGATATAAGTAACGCAGCAAGCATATGAATGTTTCATATTAGGAAAACACACTGCCAGATAGGATGTAGCGGGCCTTAGCCCGCCACGGCGGGAATTTCAGAAGTGTTAATTTCAATGTACTCGGCAATCTTGCGGAGCTCGTCAGCAAACTTGAATTTAATCTTGATATTACCGTTTTCGTAGACCTTTATGTGATCCACAAGCTCAATGAGGATTTCCCGGTTGAGCGTTTTGATGTTCTGATATTTCATAAATGCCACCAGCGCGGGATGTTCATTGTCAACACCGTTTGCCAGTTCTGCCCGTTCCGTTTTCAGCCGTTCCAGCACATCGGAAAGGGCGGCGGCCTGCCGCTCATAGTCGGCTTTCATGTTCCGGTAGTCCTGCTGGGTAATTTCCCCGTCTTTCCAGTCTTGATAAAGGGACTGTTTGTAACGGGTAATTTTCGCCAGTTCCCGCTCCTTTGCGGTAATCAGATCGTCCAGTCGGAAAGACTGGCTTTTTTTGATAGGGGCCGAATTGATACGGGCAATCGCCTCGGAATAGGAAACAGCCAAATGTACCTGGTACTGAATACCAAACAGGACGGCGGTTTCCAGCCGCTCATGCTTGATTGAGTGCATGGAGCAGGCGGCCCGGGAGCGGTATTTGTAATTAGAGCAGGCATAATATACATTTTTCCCGCTCTGGCTCCGTGTTATGGATTTTCCGCAATCTGCACAGCGGAGAAAGCCGCTGAACAGATGGAGCTCCGTTTTCCGTGGAGCCGTCCGGGTGTCCCGTTTCAAAAGGGCCTGCACCTTATCAAAGGTTTCCCGGTCTATGATTGCCTCGTGGGTATCAGTCACCCGCACCCATTCTTCCTCCGGCACCGCCTCAATCTCATGTACCTTGTAGCTTTTTACACGGCGGCGGCCCTGGACTAAATCCCCGGTATAAATGGGATTTGTGAGAATGTTTTTCAGCACCCGATCTCCCCACATGGGATTGTCAGATACAGAGCAGGAATACGGCAGACCTTTGTTTTTCCGGTAGGTTGTCGGGCTGGGGATGCCGTGGTCATTCAAGTGGTAGACGATGGCCCGTCTTGTTTCCCCTTGCAAAGTCATGTTATAAATGAGCTTTACAATCTCGGCGGCCTCGGAATCGACAATCAACTGGTGCTTATCTTTCGGATCTTTTATATAGCCGTAGGGGGCAAAGGAGCCGATGTACTGCCCGTTGCGCCGCTTGTAATCAAATACCTGGCGGATTTTCTTTGAAGTTTGATAGCAGTATTGATCGTTCATTACATTCGTAATGGGGACGATGATGCTGGAAACGCTGTCCGGGTTTGTAAAGCTGTCCACATTTTCCGCAAGGCTGATAAAGCGGACACCCATCTGCACAAACAGATTATCAATCAGACTTCCCGCATCGCTATAATTCCGGGCAAAACGGGAAAGGTCTTTTACTGCCACACAGTTGACTTTTCCGCTCATAACATCGCTTAATATCCGCTGGAAGTCCTCGCGGTTTGCGTCTGTCCCTGTGTGCCCATCGTCCACATAAAAGGTAATGCTTTCAAATTCCTCAATGTGTCTTTGGTAAAAATCATTCAACAGATCGCGCTGGTTTTTTACGCTGTTGCTGTCATCCTTTCCCTTTTTCAAGTCCTCTTTGGATAGCCGGATATATTTCCCCAGCCGCCAGCGCCGGATTGTATAAGAGGGAGAGAAACTCTGCTGAAACCCTCTGTTTTTTGTTCGTGACATTGTTCCTCCTTCCCTATCACATTACACTTATATTATAACTCTGTCCCATAGGGACAACAAGGATGGCTCCTCCTCGGGACACTTTGTCTCGAAGTAGGGCGGGCCGCAGCCGAAGTTACAGCCCGCTTTTCTGCCGGATCAAATAGTCCGTTAAAGTGTCCTGCAGGGACGGCCCGTTCTCTGAAAATTCGATTTGAACGCCGATGCCACCGATGCAAAAGCAGTACGGATTTTTGACAATCTGTAAAAACCTTGTTATGCGCTCTTTGCGGGAAAGGGCGTTGTCAAAGGTCATACCGCTCACATCGGGCAGAGACTCGGGGGCAACTGCGCCAATGTCAACGCTTTTCATTTGTTCCAGTTCCTGTGCGGATAATCTCACGGTAAAACCTCCTTCTTTCAAATTGCTAAACGCCTCCCGCTGTCCTGTGGGGAAACGCAAAAAAGCGGCACCGCAAAAGTGCCGCCCTTTGGCCTGTCCTCACATCGGGACACATTGTCTCGATGTTAATACGGCCCGTTTTCATAATGGCGCTGGGCCTCGTCTAAAGACTTGAAGTCAAACACATAATGGAGCTCCCGAACAACGCGCCGGATGTCCTCAGGGGAAAAACCGCAGTTTTCCATCGCATACATCACATATCCCCGGCAGGCGTTATTGCTCCACGGCTCGGCCAACATAGCGGCCAATGCAGGATCGTACTTCATTTTTTTATTCCCCCTTTGATAAAATTTAGGGAACGCCGCGCCCATTTTCTTGACCTGTCCAAAGACAACTATACTCGGCGCGGCGTCCCCACGCAGGCGAGAGGGCGGCCCGGAGGGACAAGCGGCCAGCTTGTCCACCGCCGGATCGTGGCCGTGAGATGGCCCGTCCCACTTGCGGCGCTGGTGTTGTTCGCTCATTCCCGTTTTTGGGAAGTCACCGCGCACCCGCCGCCCGGCTCCCCGGATCATGCTCGGGGCCACCCTTGTTCATCTGCGGAGAAAAGAAAATCTCCTCTCATAAACCGAGACATTTTTTCATCATTTCCAAGTGGGGGAAACAGAAAAATCAAAAGATTTTTTTCATGCGTTCCAGCCCTCTTTTGATGGACTGGCGGACAGACTCCTCATGTACGCCTTCAGCCTCGGCAATCGCTTTTATGCTTTTGCCAAGAATGATGTGCGCGTCAATCCTCCGGCCCTGGATTTCCGGCAGAGAGTTGAGCGCGTTCCACAGACGGATAAAGAGCTCCATCCGCTCCAAAAGTTCCTGGGGCGTGGGCTCATGCAGGCAGGCCGAGTATTCGATCCCGTCCTCGCAGTCCAGGGAATACTGCGCCTTGTGCCGGGAGAGCCGCCGCTGATAGGCCATTTCATAACGGGCATCCGCAAGAAAGACCTCCGCCACTTTGTCAGAAACCTCGATGAGCTGATCCTGGGTGTACCAATAATAAAAATCTTTCAGATTGATTATAGTCATAAGTAAACCTCCGTTTCGGTGTTTGGTGGACGAGTGACCGAAACGGGGCCCGGCGGGGAACGGCACCCTGGGGAGCCGCCCCGCACCTCGGGACACTTTGTCTCGAAGTGGGGATAACAAAAAGCGCCTGCGCGACGCAAAGCCACGCAAGCGCATGAAATTACAAATTCATTTATGTACTGCCAAATTTCGCATCCACCGCCGGACTGATCCTGCTGGGCGGGTGGGCTTTTTTGACAGGTTAGGGGGATGAAAAAAGATAAAGGACACAGCGATACCTCCTGGACACCGCCGTATCCTTAAAAAAGGGCGACTTTAACACACCCTCCGTATTCTCATTTTTTGAAAAGAAAACGGCGGCTTGAAATTTGTTATTTCAAAACCGCCGTAAGGCTACTGTATTTTGTTTTGGCGCGTGAATATTCAGCCGCCGAAACAACGGTTTTTTTATTATCCCGTTGGGCGGCCAGTAATTGTAATTCTCACTTCGTTTTTACTCTATTTTGAAAACCTTATTCTATCTCGACTTGTGGGTATTCCATTTTTGATGGTACGCCATTCTCCATTTTGATATACTTCGTATTCTTCAAAAGCACAAGGTAATCCATTGGCAACGGTTATGTCACAGCTGTCCATAAGCTGAAAATGTAAATGTGGGGCAAAAGAGTTCCCGGAATGACCTATACGCCCGATAAAATCGCCTTTTTTCACTTTTTGACCAACAGAAACTTGAATTGATCCACTTTGGAGATGGCAAAGTGCTGCGTAAACATTTTCACCACATTCTATGATTATGTAATTCCCGGCAACAGATCGAGTATCATCTTTTTCTGGATCAAAATAGTGAGTATTTTTATACGCATTTGAAAAATCGGAGAATAGATTTGTTCGAGTCCGTTCTTCATAACCGTCCTCGGCCACAACAACAGTACCATCGCAGGGAGCATATATTTCTTGCCCCCAGCAATAGTATTCATTCAGAGGAACACCGAAAAAAAGATACTGTAGCGGACTTACACGGTAGGCTGGTAAGCCAGTCCTATTCCAGTCTACTTGTATAAAATCATAAGCGTATGTTGTCCCTAATTGATTTGTACCATGACTTGGAATTTTTGTCCCCGGAGTATTAGGGGAAAGCCATTCTCCTCTTAAAGGGAATTGAACAACAATCGGATTATTTATTGTCTGCACTTCTTGCTCCCTCTCATTTGATTTTTGAAAAGCCATATCTATAACAACAAGTATCACTACGGATAGCAAGCAAGTCAAAAAACGCCTATTTCGTCTGGTAGAGGTTAATGTTTCGGAAAATTTATTTTGACTCATAAAAGATTTTCCGGAGTTCATTAAAGTATTCATCAAGTTTTTTTACAATAGACTCGGTATCTAAGGAAGAACTTTCGCTATTTCGTATTTCTTCCAATACTTGCTCAGCAAATCCAATATTTGACCAAAAAATAAATTGTTTACATTTCTCTAAATCCAGCTCTTTTCTAAACTTAGCTTCATCTATATTATCAAAAAGTTTTGGGTAACAGTTGGATTGATCTTTATGCGCTCTAAGTTCCAATTCGTGATTAACTTCACCGGAGTTCGTAATGCGTTTGAGTTTTCCAAATTCTAATATCCAAGGATATTTTTCAGACATCTTAATTTGTAGCAGATAAGACTGCCGTAGTCTTTCAAATACATCTTTTTCTTCGTAGTTCATCTGCTCGAAATATTCTCGTTTTATCAAATTGGAAAAGTAGTCATATACGATAAAAAATAACTCCTGCTTATTGCTTACATAGTGAAACATAAGAGCTTTGGAAATTCCAGCGTTTTTAGCAATTACATTCGTAGATGCATTGTCATATCCTTGTACTGCAAATTCTTTTAATGCAGCATTGAGAATAGCATCTCGCCTTTGCGGTTCTAAATCTAATAATTTTATCGGCATAGGTATCTCCTTACACACAGCAAAATATTGACCTATTAGGTCAATACCATTATACACCAATTTACCTATTAGGTCAACGATATACTGTGATTTTGGCACACTTTTTAAAAAACACGAAACAAAATACTACTATAAGTAAAAACTTATTTCGTTCTCATAGTCTCACCCGAAATGTAGAATAATATAGGGTGATATGAGAATGTACCAATATGACAAAAACCTTGATTTTCACGCCCTTGGCCGTGAGATCAAACGCAAACGGGAGGCAAAAGGCTGAACACAGGAATACCTGGCTCAGCTTGTGGATCGTACCCCGCGCTCGATCATGTATATGGAAAACCGGGGCCAGCACCCCAGCCTCAATGTTTTTTACAAGCTCGTCACCCTGCTGGAAATTTCCGTGGATCAATTCTTTTTCCCGGATGAACTCAAAGGAGAGAGCAACTGCCGGAAACAGATTGATGTCATGCTTAATTCAATGGATGAAAAAGAACTAACCGTTATCAAAGCCACAGCAGAGGGACTCAAGCAAGCCCGGGAAACGGAGGGAGCGTAAGAAAAGCGCGGCCTCCGTTTTTTGCGCCATGTTGCGGGTTGCGCGGTTTCGGCAAGCAATTCGGGTGTGGCCACACTCCGAAATTTTTGCAGGCACAAGGCCCGCAAAAATGCTTGTTGGGGAGCTCCCCAAACCCGCTGGACTTCGGGACAAATTGTCCCAAAGTCCCGGCGCGATGCGCCTGTTACCTGCGGCCCGGGCTAACGCTCCTGGGCCTTATTTTCCCGCCCGTCCGTGTGGCCGAGCAGATAATCAATGTTCGCCTTGACCGCCACAGCCTGCCGCATATCCGCTTGGGCCTTGCGGTACTCAGCATAAAGGGCCTTTTTCTTTTCGGAGAGCTCCCGGCGCTCCTTTTTCAGCGCGTTCATTTTCGGGAGTTTTGCCCCAACTAATATCTCATTCATCGCCGCCTTGTAGCCGTTAAATACAGGCCGCGTCTTTGCATAGTCCACCGTGGCCCCCATGAGCCGGACAGTATGCGAGAGCGCCGCCTCCGTGTCCCGCAGCTCCCCGTCCAAAGTATGAAAGCGATCCACCGCCGCCTCGGTACTTGCGGACAACTCGTCATAGTCCATAAGGTTATGCTCCTGGAGATACTGGAGCGCGGCGGCCATTTGTTTCAAATTGTAAACCTTCGCCCACCGCTCATAGGCCGGGCTTTTGCCCTGGGCCATGCGCTGTTGAATATCAATCATCAGATTGACGCGCCGGGGCGGGGCTGGACTGTCCTCCGGGAGCTCCGGGATGGGCTGCTCCCCGGCGATTACCGCCCGGATGCCCTCGGGATCAAAGCCGTCTCCCAGGGTGGATGCCCGCAGGCGGGTGTACTTATCCTGCCCCGGAGCTAGGAACGAGAGCACACCGCCGCGCCCATGCTTTACCGCAAAGCCAGCCTCCTCCATGAGCCGCAGAAAGGCCGCAAAGTCGGCGGGCTTTTTTTCCAGAGCCTCCACAACGGCCAGCCGCACCCGCTGTTGCGCGGACGGCGGTTTTTCCCCGATCCACTGGCCATAGTGGAGGAAACGGCCCTTGCTGTGCTGTTTCGGATTTTGAATAACCGACAGCTCATGCTCAATGCACACCCGGTCAGAGAGCCGCCGCAGAGCAAAGGACGAGCCGATGAAGTTATGAAACTTCCGGGAGCAGTCAAAGGCCGTGGAATTGAAATAAATGTGGTTATGCAGATGGCCCTTGTCAATATGGGTACAGACGAAAAACTGATACTTGCCTTTCGTCCAGCGCATAGCCGTTTCATAGCCGATTTTGTTTGCCTCCTCCGGCGTGACCTCACCGGGTGGAAACGCCTGCCGGATCTGAAAGAACAGGGCCCCGCGCTCCACGGCCCGGCCCGTCTCCGCCTGGTACTGGCTTTTTGTCAGAAGAAACTCGGCGGGGGCCGATGCTGGATCGCAGAGATAGGCAGACACGGCCCCCAGCTTTTTCGGATTGAGCCCATAGGCAAACCGCTCCTCCATCGTCTGAACAGCCGTTTTTCCCGCCGCTACTTTGTAGGGCCGGATGTAAGTTGTAGCCGTGGCCGCACCTCCTTTTCAAGAAAAAGGGCGGCTGTGTTCCAGCCGCCGCATAGGACTTCGGGACAAATTGTCCCAAAGCGTCATCCCGTGATAAAGCTCTTTAACGAGTAGTTGAGATCGTCCAGCAGGCAGACCAGCCACTCGGCTGCGGCGGGCAGGCTGAAAGGGGAAAGCAGAAAAGCAAGCACCAGCCCCGTGATCCCCCATTGTGGATTGCCCTGGATGAACAGTTCAAACAGGCCGCACAATGCGAGAAAAGAGGACAGGATGCCAAACACCCAGGACGCAAGAGACACACTAAAGTTTAATACCGCTACCATGAGCGTAAGGGCCAGCACAAAAGGGGCCACGATGATTTTCAGAATGATCCGCATAACTTGCTACCTCCTTGTTTTGATTGACAGGTTATCCCTATACGATAATTATACCTCTGTCCGGGAGGGACAACAAGGATGGCTCCGGCTTTCAACACCTCGGGACAAATTGTCCCGAAGTAGTCAAGACCACCCCTGAAAGGGGTGGCTTGAAATAGCCCCGTAGGGGCATAGTGAGGCCAGCGCCTAAAAGACGCTGGCTTTCACTACGTTCAAGCCATTGTGGACTGATTACCTCGCGTTACCCTTAAAAGGGTTTTCGTACTCTTTCGTGCTAACTTTGTCCTCTATCTGATCCTGTTTCTCTTGCTTTTGAATATACTTCCTCAGGGCCTTCTCCTGTAAGCCTACCGTGCTGACGTAATACTCGGTGGCCCAGAAGTGTCGGTTGCCGTACTTGTACTTGAGATTTGCGTGACGCTCGAATATCATCATCGCACTTTTTCCCTTCAGATATCCCATGAAGCTTGACACCGAATACTTGGGCGGTATCGACAACAATAGATGGATGTGATCCGGCATTACTTTTCCCTCCAGGATCGCTACCCCTTTCCACTTGCATAAATTCCGGATGATATCTCGGATATCCTCCCGCATCCCCCAATAATCTATCTTCCTTCTATACTTCGGCGTGAACACGATGTGATACTTGCACACCCATTTACTATGTGCTAAACTGTCCGCCGGTAGTGTCAAGGATTTTGCGCAAATTGGTTTGCAGACTCCGGGATGAATGAAGTCAACCAGCAATGGAGGCGTCCTCAACGGCAGCCTCCAAGTGCTTCATGTTCATGTACTTTTTGTTGCCCCACTGGGTGCCGGCCACATGGCGCAGCCGGGCACAGACTAGCATGAGAGCAGAGTTACCGTCCGGGAAACTACCCACCACACGGGTGCGGCGGCGGATCTCCCGGTTCAGCCTCTCAATGACATTGTTGGTGTGGATGCAAGTCCAGTGTTCGCTGGGAAAGTCGCAGTAGGTCAGCGTTTCCTCAATGCCATCCTCCACCTTCTTGGCAGCCTCTTTCAGCTTCATAGCGCGCAGCTGCTCCACCACGGCTTTGGCCTTCTCCTGGGCAGCTTTCTTGCTCTCCTGGGCGTGGATCGCCTTAAGCATCTTGGCCACCAGCTTCACCTTGGAATGAGGTATCACAGAGAACACATTGCGGTAAAAATGGACAGTGCAGCGTTGGTATTTGGCCTCAGGAAACACTTCTCCCACAGCCTCCAGCATACCAAGGCACTTGTCTCCAACGATGAGTTTTACCCCGTTCAGGCCACGGCTACGGAGCCACTGGAAAAAGCTGATCCAACTGGCCTTGTCCTCTTTCATGCCCTCGGCAGCACCTAAGACCTCACGGTATCCGTCCTCGTTGACTGCAATCGCCACCAGAATGGCCACATTTTCAAACTCTCCGCCCCAGTTACGGCGCAGATAGATCCCGTCCACATAGACGTATGGATACCGCTCGCCTTGTAAATGGCGATTTCGCCAATCCTCAATGTGGACATATGCTTTCTTGTTCAGCTCACTGATGGTGGAGGGCGAAACCTTGCTGCCCCACAGGGCCTCAGTAATGTCCTCCACACGCCGGACGGATACGCCTGCCAGGTACATCTCAATGAGAGCCTCTTCCACACTGCTCTCCCGACGGCGGTACCGTTCAATGATGGCAGTCTCAAAAGAGATACCCTTGAGCTTGGGCACCTTGAGCGTGACATCTCCAGAAGTGGTGGTGAGGTTGCGGCTGTAGTGGCCGCTGCGGTAGCCCTGGCGCTGCTCATTGCGCTCGTACCGGGCTGCCTGGGTCAGCTTCTCCGCCTCGGCCTCCAGCAGTTCGTTGAGGGTTTCCTCTACGCTGCCTCGTACCAACTCCTTGAGCTGGCCCTTGATTACTTCCTCATTTAGCTGTACAATCTTCTCGGACATGGTTTGCTGTCTCCTTTCGAATGGTGTGTTGCGACTTCATTCTACCAGAGATCTGCAAACCATGTCTCTTTTTATCCTCTTTTCAATTTGCGAAACTTATTCTACCTTATCCCATCGGTGCGGCTCTATTTAAATTCTCAACCTCACCCGCAAAGCGGGTGGTTATTGGTTCCGCTTGGCGCGGAACTCGCTAAAGCGAGTGAAAGCCGGGGAACGGCTAAACCGCTCCCCGGCAGGGCTAACACTTCACAATAGCAAACAGCTTTTCTTGTGAGCAGCTCATTTTAGTTGTTGTAGAGTACAAAATAATTTACTCTTGTTCATTTAACAAAGCATGAATTACCTTAATAATGGCCAATCCCAAATCAATCATAAAGGTCTTTTGAACCTCTGAAAACGCATTTCTTTCGTTAATTGATTTTGTTGCCGAGTGTCTAAAGCATTGTATCCTTTTCCTGTAATTTTTAATTGTGTCTTCGCTAATATAATCAAAACATATTTTTGAATAATCAAGCGTAATATAATTTCCGTCTTTCTTCAAAAGGTTTTCTATCAAGTTTGCTATTTCAGCCAGTTTTTCATCTGTGCTCATTTTTTGAAATGATGCTTGCCGAGTAGATATTTCCTTAAATTTCGCCTCTATCACATTACCCAATTCTATGTATCTATCCTTTTGGCTAAATGTAAGATTTGCAACAAACTTTCTCCGCTCTCTATACGGAACCGTACCATTAACATCTTTGTTATTGTTTATTAGCTTATTCCTTATTTCTTTATTAACGAACTCAAAACTATCCAAAGGTGGATGTTCAATAATTCTGGGAAATTCTTCAATATAATACCCATTTTTATTAAGATAAAATAAAATCAAATCAAATAAAACCAACACTTATTCTCTTTATCATGATTTTCGTTTTCTGGCAGACATAAATATTTGAATTTTTCTATTGCATCATCGGTGTCACTAATAATGAATTTATAATTCTGCGTTTCCTGCACACCATAAAATACATTATAAGTGGTATTTACATCACTGATTAAGTCATAAAAATTGTAGTAGTATTCTGTCTTGAGGAGCGGGGTACTATGGATTTAAGGAAGTATTATTTGGAAAATATTTCAGTTAGCTACATTGTTATTTTAAGAAAGCATAACATAAAGAAAATGGTTTGTCTATGTTATTGACTTCGGGACAAATTGTACCGAAGTAGTGAAAGCCAGGGAACGGCTAAACCGCTCCCCGGCAGGGCTAACACCCCACAATCGCAGACAGCTTTTTCAAAAGATCAGATAAGGGCCCCCACAGCGTTTCATAGTCCCGTTGCAGCCCTTTGATCTCCTCGGGATAAATGCCGCCGTAGGTGTTGGCCTGGATTGCCACTTGATTAAGGTTGTTGGAGCACCGCCGCTGGAGCGATACCAGTTCCCGGACGGGGGACAGGTCAACATGGAGCACATAGCCGTTTAGGGCCATTTTCCGCATATAGGCTCCCATGTTGCGGATGCCCGCCTCGGCCATGCGCTCCCGTATGAGCGCCTGCTCCCCCTCCGACACCATCACATGAAGATGGATGGACGGCGGCGTTTCTTTGTCATCGTTCCTCCCGTTCCAGGCTCCGGCTGGCCCGGGGCGGCTCCTTTACCTTGTCCAACGGCTTTTCCCGTTCCGGGGGCTCTTTCGGTATCGGGGCGTGAAATTCCCGGTACAGCCGCAGGGCCTCCTGGTCGGCAAGTTCCTGTTCCCGTTTTTTCTCCATAGCGCAGTCCTCCTATCTGTCGCCCCGGCTGGGGCTTTTCTTTTCCGGTGCATCCGGGGCCCGGTGTTCCCAGGCCTTGCGTCCGGCCTCTTTCATCTGCCGAGCAATCGGCGGTTTCTTTGCCGCACCCCGCTCCGGCACAGGCTCACGGCCCACGGGATTGTCATGGGCGGGCCTCAGCTCATAATCGGCCATCTGCTCTTCCGTCAGCGGGTGGAGATACCACAGCTCGCCCCATGCCCGGAATGACTCGCCCTCCACTGGCTGGCGGGCGTTGTAGTTGAGATGGGCCACAGGCAGGTTGTCCTTCGGGCGGGGATAGGTGGCTATATCCACGGGCCGCTGGGTAGAGTAATACTTGAAAAAATCCGGGCCGGAGGTTTCCAGCCGGGAGCCCCTGGGCCCCCAGGCGGCCCACATTCCAGCCGGAGTGATTGATTACCCAGGACACATAGCCGGAGCAGTCAAAGGAAGTGGACGGGCTGGAGCCTCCCCACACATAGGGATAGCCGATGTACTTCTGTGCCTCGGAGAGCATGGCGGCAAAGGTTTCATCGTCCAGATATTCCCCGGGCACTTCGTAGCCCTCCGGCGTTTCCGTGTACTTTCCCACATACTCGGAGCCGGGGAACAGGTCGGGGCGGTTTCCCAATGTTGCCATGTAGATGGCGTACCGGGACATCTGATCCTCACTCAACAGATAGACAGGCAGATGGGACAGATTTTTGTTTTCCAGCGTCACAAAGCAGATGTAGTAATTGTAAGGGACTTCCACATCGTAATCGTTGCCCTCGCTGTCGGTGCGGGTTTCCGTCCGGTAGCGCACCTCCACCACTACATCCTCAGTCAGAATGTACTGGCGGTCAAAGAGCATTTGCAGGGAGCCCTCCACCTGGTCAAGCGTCCACTGCCCCTCATGGAGCGAACACAAAAGGGACAACAGCACATAGGGATCATGTTTGATCTCATCCAGGTCAAAATGATACTCGTCATAATCGTGAGTGCTTTCGTAGCTGTCCAGATAGTCGGAAAGCTCCGTCTCTAAACCGCAGTAGGCGTCCTCAGCCCCAAGCAGATCCCCATCCTCGCAAGGGTAGGTGCTTGCCCCCACCGCGCCGATGGTACTGTTCCCCAGCGTGACAAGGGAGGACGAGCAGGACTGCATCACCAGCACAAGCAGGACGCAGGCCAGGACCAGCAGACAGCCCACGGGATGGCGTTTGACAAAACCCACCGCCTGGGCCGCCAGTTTTTCCGTAGTTACAGCCGTTTTCCCGGCGGCCTGGGCCCCGTGTTTGGCGGCCTCCTTCGCCTGCTTTTGATACCGCCTGCGGAGCCGCCGTTTCTGCCAGTAGCGGGGCAGGGCATTTTTAGACAGCTCCGGGTGATCCTGGGCGGCGGTGCGGAAGTGATAGTCCGCCGTGGCCTTGATATATTTGGACTCGGCCCGCCGGACAGCCTTTGCCGGGGGCTCCCGGATTTTCCGTTTCACATACTGGGAGCCATGCCGCAGAACGGACTCGCCCACAAGCTCGGAGCGGTGGGCTCCTTCGATGCCCACATTTTCGTGCTCGTTTTCATAAATCTTGCCATGCACAAAGCCGTGGACGGAGCCGCTGGCCACCCGGCCCACACGCTTAACCGGGCCCGGCTTTTTCGGCGGTTTCTGTTTTGCCAAAATCGTCCGGTCACTCTGGGCCTGGGACAAAAGGATTATAGCCAACGGCTCCCCATATCGCGCCGATGGGATCGCCGCTTGTGGCTATCCCTTGAATAAGCACCGCATAGATGCCCACGCACAGCAGGATCAAAAGCCCCTGGAAATAGCGAACAAGGACTTCAGATAATTCTGCCCCATGCTCCCCATTTCCCGGTTGGACAGGGTAGCCACCGGGATGGGCGCTAAACTGGTCAGCATATAGATTTCCAGCATACGGCCATAAATCAGAACAAAAATCACGATGTTCAGCGCGGTCATGGTAAAGCCGATAAAGATAGACTGGAGCCACAGGCCCAAAAGGGAGCCAATCCCCATTGTCTCCAGCGTGGCCTCCAAATCCGCCAGCATATCCGGCGATATGTCCGTGGAGCCCTGGATCACCCCCGCCGAGCTTGCAATCACGCTCTGCGACACATCAAAAATCGCGTTGACGATATTAAATGTGTTGGAGAGGATGAGGATGGCCGCCGCCGTTTTGAAAATCCACTTGAAAAACATCCAAGTGTCGATGTCATGTAAGTTGTTGCGGTCTATCAGCATTTGAATGAGCTCATAGACTGCCACATAGGTTAGGACTAACCCGGCAATCGGTAAAATTACCGTCTCGGAAATCTGGCGGATGAGGGAGAAAACTCCGGCGTTCCACGCCGCCGGAGTTGTTCCCACCTCCCCCGCAATCTCCCCGACTCGGGCATTTACCGTATCAAAAAGGCCGCTCAGATTGCCTAAAATGCCTTCAATGAGCAGGCTTTTGAGCCAGTCGGTCAGCCAGTCGGTGAGAAATCCCATAAGCCGCTACCTTAAAACAGGCCGGACAGCAGAGGGATCAGCGTGGTGCCGATAACGATGATGCCGCCGCCGGCCATGAGCTGTTTCATGCCCTGCGACTTAGATCCAGGGTTGTCCGAGCCGTAGCCCTCCAGAAGATTGACTACGCCCCACACGCCCAGGCCAGCGCCCAGCGCAATCACAAGTGTCTGTAAGGTAGTAATAGCAGATGCGAAAAAAGCCATATAAGCCTCCATTTCTCCGGGTGTTCCCCGGCCATGAAAAAAGCCGCCATCACTGGCGGCAGGTTACAACTTCGGGACACTTTGTCCCAAAGTCCATTTATGCAAAGGCGTCTGGATCGTCGATGTCGTCATAGTTGAGGATGTCCTCGTCCTCTTCCGTGAGCGCATCGTCCGGCACAGCCACCTCATACATCTCACACGCCTCGTTAAGCCCGGGCCGCCTGCGGCGGTTGATGAGCTTATCAAGGTCAAAAGCGTTTTTGATTTTGTCGGCCTCAGCCGTGTATTTATAATTCGGGTGCTTTTTTAGGTCATACTTCGGGGAGTAGAACGGGGGCAGACCCCTAAGCTGTAAAATGCACTTGTCCCCGGGCATGGTTGCCAGCTCGCTGGGCGTCATCAGCTCCCGGCCCAGCCGCTGGGTGTTCAGATTGTAGCTTTCCGACTGCCCCTTCGAGCAGCCATCGGTCTGCATATAGATGGTTGCTTTCCCCAGCCAGTTTTCCGATATTTCCTTGATGGTGCTGGCCTCGCGGCCTCCCAGGAATACCACGCTGTCCATATTTCCGAGAATTGTCTCCGCGTGTTTATCGTAAATGGCCTTGCACTGCACCAACTGCTGGTAAAAGAGCGTCAGCGACACCTCGCGGGAGCGGATCACGGCGCAGATTTTTTCGAGCTGGGGCACCTGTCCCGTGTTGGCCGCCTCGTCCCACAGCACCCGTACATGGTGGGGCAGGGGCCCCCGTGAACATTGTCGGCCCGTTCACACAGCAGATTGAACATCTGTGAAAAGGCCAGGGCAACAATGAAGTTATAGGTGGGCGTGGTGTCAGAAATCGTGAAGAATACCGCCGTTTTCCGATCCCCGATGCGGTCAAGCTCCAGCTCGTCATAGGACATGACCTCCCGGAGCTGGGGGATGTCAAATGGGGCCAGACGGGAACCGCAGGAAATCAAAATACTTTTGGCCGTCTTGCCTAAAGTCACTTGTCAAGGACTTTTTAATCATTTTATATGTAATTCTGCACAATTAAACAAATCACATACGCCGAATTGCGCCACAATTTGTACAAATTGCCCTGATTAAAAAGTATACAGTTCGCTGCCTACACTTTTCATATCTCAGTTTTCTGTTTTATAAATTATTCAAAATTTAAAAAATCGACCACGGCAACAGCATTTATTATTGAGGCGAAACAGATGACGGGTCGAGGAGGATATCAAGAAAGAGAGCAGGTTCAAGGGCGGCTCTGAACATAAGACGTTTCTTGCTAATGCGATTATATTGAGCCTGAGAAACGAGGTTTAATGCGGTCTTTCTTAGTACATTGAGATTTAACGGAGAATTGTCCTTTCTGGCTCTTGAAGCGTCCTCGCGAAAGATAACGTCAAGACACCAATGAAGCTGATTTTCAATAGACCAATGCTTTCGAACGGAGTAAGAAAATTCATTAAGATCAGTCAATGATGAGATAAAATACCTTGTAAACTCGTGGGTTTCACCTTTTTCGGTAATCGTTGATTTAACTGAACCAAGAGTTTTCAGCCCAATCCACTCGCTCCTTTGTTCAAGCCAAGATAAGTCGGTTAAAAGGCGATACTCTCTCTTTTCAATTCTCCCATGACCTTTGTCGAGAGTAGTTGCGGAGGGAATCACTTTATAAAATTCGTTGAAATAATCTTCCGTGTCCTTATACAGTGCAGGTTGATTCTGTTTTAACCCTATAACATAATCAGCTTTTTTCTCGGTTATTGTTTCAACGATTTTCTTCTGGCAGCTCATTGCATCTGCTGTGACAATTGAACCTTTAACATCAATTAGGTTGAGCAGTTCGGGAACTGCTGTAATTTCATTCGTTTTTTCTTCAACCGTCAGTTCACCCAGCGTAAGCTGATTTTCTGCAGCAAATGCACTTATTACGTGATACGCCCTGTGCTTTGCGTTTCCGCTTCCGCATATTGTTTTGCCGTCTATTGCAACCACGCCACGCTCCGCTCTTTCGGCTGCCACCCAATCTATCAGGCATGACGATAGTTCAGACGGGTCAAGTTTTTCAAACACCCGTCTGAATGTATCACTGTCCGGTATACCGTTCGGAAGTTCAAGAAATTTCCCCAGATATTCCTGACGACTTTTGCCGAACGCCTCCATATCGGCAAAATCTTCCCCTCCGCATATTACGGTACAAAATCCAATGATTATTATATCTTCAAGCTTATGTCGGAAATTTCCGTATCCTGTCCTCCTTGGCTCTTTGATATTTTTTATCCCCTTTTTTATTTCTTCTATTTTCATATCTCCTATTATACTTCTTTTCTTCAAAAAAGTAAATGCTGTTGCCGTGAAAAATCGACTTGAAACCATTGCATTCTTCACGACAATATGATATAATATAAAAGAGTATACCCAAATGAAGCATCATATTTCAACTTCTCATACATAGTGTGATGAAGTTTTATTTTAACCTACCATATTCCGATAATTTTATATTATCGGAAGTTTGACATACAATAGGAGGAATAAAATGGTTTCAAATTACGCTTTTTTGGACAACCAATTCCCTGTTCTCAGTGAATTTGGAAAGCTTGCCGAGAAATACCTGTATAGCGACTCCAATTCTTGCCTTATGAAACTTGGTATGATTGGAGAAACAATTGTAAACTTGATGTATTACTATGACAATATTCCCGTTCCGACAGACAGCTCACAAGTTTCAAAAATTGATTATCTTTATAGAGAAGGTCTTTTAACAGATGATTTAACATCATTACTTCATCAATTAAGAAAAATTCGCAATAAAGCTGCACACGATAACTATTCTTCTGTATCTGATGGGATGAAGTTTCTCCCTATCACATACAGCCTTTGCGAATGGTTTATGCAAACTTATGGAGTAGATGGATATAATTATCAGAGCAAACCTTTTGTTATGCCTTTACAAAATGAAGCAGTCACATCTACCATTGCTGAAAAACAAATTGAAAATGCAACATCAGAAAAACTTATTAAAGAAGCAGAAAAGAAAGCGGCTGAATCTCCGGCGGAATCTGTTGCAAACAGAAAGAAAAAAGTTGTACAAGCAAATACACAAAGAATTAAAACCGAAGCAGAAACACGCCTCTTAATAGATGAACAGTTAAGAAAAGTAGGATGGGAAGCTGACACTGATGAGATAAGATATTCAAAAGGTATAAGACCGACAAAAGGACGTAATCTTGCTATTGCTGAATACCCGACAGATTCAAAAATCTCGCACAAAGGTTATGCCGATTATGCTTTGTTTATCGGCGAAAAACTTGTTGCAATAGTGGAAGCTAAGGCAATTCATAAAGACATTCCATCTGTTATTGATTATCAAGGTAAAGATTATCCTCGCAATATTCGCAAAGAAGATGAAAAGTACACTATCGGTAAATGGGGAGAATATAAAGTTCCATTTACATTTGCAACTAACGGCAGACCTTATCTTGAACAGTATAAGCAAAAATCGGGAATATGGTTTCTTGACCTCAGAAGTCTTGATAATACGCCCATTGCATTAAAGGGATGGTTTAGTCCTGATGGTATTGAAGAACTCCTTGAAGCCGATATCGATTCTACAAATAAAAAGCTCGAAGAAATGCCTTACGATTTACTGACAGACAAAAGTGGACTTAACCTCAGACCATACCAGCTTAATGCAATAAAAGCTGCTGAAAAAGCAATAATCGAAGGAAAGAATACTGCTCTTATTGCTATGGCGACAGGCACAGGCAAAACAAGAACTATTTTAGGAATGATTTATCGTTTTTTAAAAACCGAACGTTTCCGCAGAATCCTTTTTCTTGTTGACAGAACATCTTTGGGCGAACAGACTTATGATGTTTTCAAGGAAGTCAAAATGGAAGAACTTCTTACCATTGATGATATTTACAACATCAAGGGGCTTGAAGATAAAACCATTGATAAAGAAACTCGTATTCATATTTCAACGGTACAAGGAATGGTAAAGCGTGTACTTTATAACACAGGCGAAACTATGCCCGCTGTGTCGGACTATGATTTAATTATAGTCGATGAAGCACACAGAGGATATATATTAGACAAAGAAATGACCGATGATGAATCTCTTTATCGTGACCAAAGAGATTATCAGAGCAAGTATCGCACTGTAATTGAGTATTTTAACGCAGTAAAAATAGCTTTGACAGCAACCCCTGCCTTACATACTACTGAAATTTTCGGACAACCTGTTTTCAAATACACATACAGAGAAGCTGTAATAGAAGGTTATCTGATTGACCACGATGCTCCTCATCACATTGAAACAAAACTTAATACAGAAGGTATTCACTATAAAGCAGGAGATACTGTTACCGTGTTTGACCCTGTTACACACGAAATATTAAACGGCGAACTGCTTGACGATGAGCTTGATTTTGATGTTGAGGCATTCAATAAGAAAGTTATTACAGAGCCTTTTAACAGAACAGTTCTTACGGAGATTTCTCAGTATATCGACCCTGAAACACCAAGAGAGAACGGAAAAACTCTAATATATGCAGTAAATGACGACCACGCCGATATGATAGTTTCTATCTTGAAAGAAATTTATTCTCAATATGGTATTGACAATGACGCTATTATGAAAATAACGGGAAGTGTGGCAAATGGCGATAGAAAGAAGATACAAGAAGCTATAAATCGCTTTAAAAACGAGGATTATCCATCGGTTGTAGTTACCGTTGACCTTTTGACAACCGGAATTGATGTTCCGTCAATTACAAATCTTGTGTTTATGCGCAGAGTAAAATCAAGAATACTTTTTGAACAAATGCTCGGACGTGCTACAAGATTATGCCCCGAAATTCACAAAACACATTTTGATATATTCGACCCTGTCGGTGTTTATGATTCTCTTGAAGATGTAAACACAATGAAACCAGTTGTAACGCAACCAAACACTACATTTGAGCAGCTCATTGAGGGCATAAAAGAAACGGCTGACAATGTTGATGTATTGCAGAATCAGATTAACCAGATTATTGCAAAACTTCAAAGAAAAAAGCGTAATATGACAGATGAAACACTCGCTCACTTCAAAGATATGACGGGTGGCTGTACGCCGAACGAGTATATTGACAGCTTGCAGAAGCTTGATACTATTGCTGCTATATCAAAAGTCATCGAAGATATTGAGATTTTCAAATTCATAGACTGCAGTCACGGTAAACCAAAAGGCGTTGTTATATCTCACACGGAAGATACTCTCATTGGAACTACAAGAGGATATGGCAAGTCAGATTCAAAGCCTGAAGATTACCTTGATGAGTTCACAACATTTATTCGTACTCACGTAAATGAAATAGCCGCTTTGAATATTGTCTGCACTCGTCCGAAAGACCTTACTCGTGAGAGTCTTAAATCACTGCGACTTGCACTTGATAGAGAAGGCTTCACTCAGCAGCAGCTTAATACAGCTATTTCACAAGTTACAAACGAAGAAATTGCCGCTGATATTATAAGCATTATCAGAAGATATGCTATCGGTTCGGCTCTTGTAAGCCACGAAGCAAGAATTAAAAAAGCTGTTGATAAGCTCAGGAAAGCACACAAATTCAGCAAATTGGAGGATAACTGGATAAAACGAATGGAAGATTATCTTATGAATGAATCTGTTCTTAATATTCAGGTTTTTGATGAAGACAGCCGTTTCAGGTCACAAGGCGGATTCAGCAGAATCAATAAGGTTTTTTCAAATAATCTTGAAAATATTATCCTTGAACTAAACACATATCTTTACGATGATGGAGGAAAAGCGGTATGACAACGCAGGAAATTGTATCAAAACTTTGGAATCTCTGTAATGTTCTCAGAGATGATGGCATAACATATCATCAGTACGTAACCGAGCTTACATATATTCTGTTTTTAAAAATGGCTAAAGAAACAGGTTCTGAAACACAAGTGCCCGAAGAATACAGATGGGACAAGCTCACATCTAAAAGCGGCATTGAGCTGAAAAAGTTCTATAAGGAGCTTTTAGACCACCTCGGAGAAAAATGCACAGGCAGAGTGCGTGAAATATACTCCGGTGCGGCTACAAATATTGATGAGCCTAAAAACCTTGAAAAAATCATCACCACAATAGATGGATTAGATTGGTTTTCAGCTCGTGAAGAAGGTCTTGGAAACCTCTATGAGGGATTACTTGAAAAGAATGCGAATGAAAAGAAATCAGGAGCAGGACAATACTTTACTCCTCGTGTGCTTATTGATGTAATGACAAAGCTCATCAAGCCACAGCCGGGCGAAAGATGCAACGACCCTGCTTGCGGAACTTTCGGATTTATGATTTCAGCAAGTCAATATGTGCGTGAGCAGACAGATAACTTTTTTACGCTTGATGCAGATACAGCGCAATTTGAACGTGATGAAGCATTTACAGGCTGTGAACTTGTCCACGATACTCACAGACTTGCTTTGATGAATGCTATGCTCCACGATATTGACGGTGAAATTATACTTGGTGATACGCTTTCTAATATCGGAAAGAGTATGAAAAACTATGATGTTGTATTGACAAATCCGCCGTTTGGAACAAAGAAAGGCGGAGAACGTGCAACCCGTGATGACCTGACTTATATGACAAGCAACAAGCAGCTGAACTTTTTACAGCATATTTACCGCAGTCTGAAAACTACGGGAAATGCAAGAGCAGCGGTTGTTCTTCCCGATAACGTGCTTTTTGCTGACGGTGACGGTGAAAAAATACGCCGTGACCTTATGGAAAAATGTAATCTTCATACCATTCTCAGACTGCCGACAGGTATTTTCTACGCTCAGGGTGTAAAAACCAACGTACTTTTCTTCACAAGAGGAACTTCCGATAAGAATAATACAAAGGAAGTATGGATTTATGACCTTCGCTCCGATATGCCGTCATTTGGCAAAACAAATCCTCTTAAAGCCGAGCATTTTAATGAGTTTGTTGAGTGCTACAAAGACGGAAATCTTGCCGAGCGTGTGGAAACATACAGTGAAGAAAATCCAAACGGCAGATGGCGTAAATTCAGCTATGAGGATATTCTTGCAAGAGATAAGACAAGTCTTGATATTACTTGGATAAAAAGCAATAACACAGTAGATGAGCGTACATTGTCTGAACTGATTTACGAAATCAAGGAAAAATCCACAAATATTGCTGCGGCTGTTTCGGCTTTGGAAGAATTGATTGGCGAGGTAGATGAATAATGGATACAAAAGCATTAAGACAAAAAATTCTTGACCTTGCAATCAGGGGCAAGCTTGTACCGCAAGACCCCAATGACGAGCCTGCGTCCGTTTTGCTTGAAAGAATCAGAGCCGAAAAACAACAGATGGTTAAGGACGGAAAGCTGAAAGCAAAGGACATTAAGAATGATACTGTTATCTTCAAGGGTGAAGATAGTTTGCATTATGAGAAGTTCCCCGATGGTACGGTGAAATGTATTGAAGATGCGATTCCGTTTGAGCTGCCGGAGGGGTGGGAGTGGGTGAGATTACAATCAATTTGTGAACCTATTACCGATGGCACACATAAAACTCCCCAATATAGTGAGAATGGTTATGTTTTTCTATCTTCAAAAAATGTAACGAGCGGAAAGATTGATTGGGATAATGTAATGTACATCCCTGAAGATTTACATAACGAATTATATTCAAGATTATCGCCACAAAAAAATGATATATTACTTGCTAAAAATGGAACCACAGGTGTAGCGGCAATAGTAGATAGGGATTGCGTATTTGATATTTATGTGAGTCTCGCACTACTTCGAATCGTTAAATATGTTATTTCACCAGAATATTTATTATCAGTAATAGCAAGTTCGACAATACAAGATTATTTCAGCAGTTCATTAAAAGGTATTGGTGTACCTAATCTGCATTTGGAACATATTCGCACATCATTAATCCCTGTTAGTCCACTCCACGAAAAACACCGCATAGTAGAAAAACTCAACGAGTTATTATCGTTTGTTGATACTATTGAATCTGATAAAACAGACTTGCAAACAATAATCCAGCAAACCAAGTCCAAAATCCTCGACCTCGCTATTCGTGGAAAACTTGTACCGCAAGACCCGAACGATGAGCCGGCAAGCGTTCTCCTTGAACGCATCAAAGCAGAAAAAGAAGAACTTATAAAACAGGGCAAAATCAAGCGTGATAAGAGGGAATCTGTTATCTTTAAAGGTGAGGATAACTCTTATTATGAGAAGGTAGGCTCTGAGGTGCGTTGCATTGATGAGGAATTACCGTTTGAAATCCCTGATAATTGGGAATGGGCAAGACTTCAAACAGTTTGTATGCCTATCACTGACGGTACTCATAAAACACCGACTTATAGCGAAGAAGGTTATACTTTTCTATCTTCAAAAAATGTTGTTAATGGTGTTATTGACTGGGAAAATGTAATGCATATTCCAGAAAATTTACACAACGAGTTATATTCTCGATTGTCCCCGCAAAAAAATGATATTTTATTAGCCAAAAACGGAACAACAGGTGTGGCGGCAATAGTTGACAGAGATTGCGTTTTTGATATTTATGTTACACTCGCTCTTATTCGTACAGTAACCCACGATATTTCTCCACACTATTTACTTCGTATCATTCAAAGTCCAGTAACACAAGACTATTTTAAAGGTTCATTAAAGGGCATAGGTGTACCAAATTTACATCTTGAACAAATAAGAACTGCTTTAATTCCTATATGTCCGTTTAGTGAGCAACAACGCATTACCGCCAAAATCAAAGCTTTATTTGATATGCTTGACGGCATTGAAAACGCTTTAATCGAGTAATTCAACTATACTATCCAAATAGGAAAATAATGATGTTATCTTACTTGCTATGGCTTTTTGTTCTTCTATTGGTGGAATAGGGATAAGGAGATTTTTTAAGGTTAGTGGCTTAAGTTCTTTTTGATTTGTTGAGCCTTCTCCCATTTTTTCAAGCTGCGATTGTAAAGCTTTCATATATGCATATACATAATCAGCGAGTAAAGATTTATACGCTCGTATAATCGTCACATGAGAATCAGGCACAATCGGTAAACGATTTGCATTATCAGAATTCCTGTATATTCCCACACGCCCTAAAGTTCCTGTTCCAGTGGAATTGATAACTATATCACCATCCAACATATATTCCGTATCAGAGTATTTGCTTAAAGCATTGTTATCAAGGAATAGTGACAGGCTAATATCAATGCCGTTACATTTGGTGTTGCATTTTTGAGCGAATACAAGCGTTGAGCCTGTTTCTGCATATTTAGGAGATTTACCTCGTTTAATTTCTTTACGGCAACAATTTTCAAGCCTACACCACATCCACGAATCCGGTATTTCAAATGGTATTTCCTCGTCAATACAAGTGACTTTACCACCTACCTTCTCATAATAAGAGAGAACTACTTATAATTACACCTCTGTTATAATTAAAGTGCAAGGAATTTCGCACCAATTATAACGGAGGTGTTTATTTTGAAAGGAACATTTGAAGAATATCTGAGAAAAACTAATCTCTCAGAAAACACGATTGAATCGTATTTGTGGACGGTCGATTTCTACCATTCGCATTACGACAGCGTCAGTAAGGAAAATCTGCTTGCCTACAAGGGCTATCTGATGGAGTTTTTCAAGCCGAAAACCGTGAATCTGCGTATTCAGGCAATGAACAAGTACCTTGATTATCTTGGCAAGGAAAAGCTCCGCTTGAAGGCTGTGAAGGTTCAGCAGAAAAACTTTCTTGAAAATGTAATCAGTAACGCTGATTATAATTTTCTCAAGAAACAGCTTAAAAAAGATGGTAATATGGAATGGTATTTCGTTGTGTGGTATCTTGCGGCAACCGGTGCCAGAGTCAGTGAACTGATACAGATTAAGATTGAGCACGTTGAACTCGGTTATTTTGATTTGTATTCAAAGGGTGGAAAGCTCCGCAGACTTTACATACCGAAGAAGCTGCGTAATGAAACAATGGAATGGCTGAAAGAAGAAAAACGCACTTTTGGCTATTTGTTTTTAAATCGTTTTGGTGAGCGTATTACCACAAGGGGAATTTCTCAGCAACTGAAGAACTATGCCGACAAATACGGACTTGATAAAAAGGTGGTTTATCCTCATTCATTCCGTCACCGTTATGCCAAGAATTTCCTCGAAAAGTACAATGACATTGCACTGCTTGCCGACCTTATGGGACACGAAAGCATCGAAACAACACGAATTTACCTGCGCCGTACCGCCAGCGAACAACAGGAGCTTGTCGATAAAATCGTGACTTGGTAATCAAAACATTCTAACAACACGCAAGCCGTTCTCTTTCATTCGGAGAACGGCTTGTATTTATTATGACAAGGATTCTGATATTTCATCGAGTTGTGTGAATATGGTTTCAATTGCGGTGACTATGCGGTATTGTTCGGGGAGGGGGGGAAGTGCAAATGGGATAGTATTCAAAACATTACCTGTTAAGTGCTTGATTGTTACTCCTTTACATAGTGATTTAATTATGCCTTTACTCTCATAATACATCATATAATACATAAAGAAAAATGGGTTGCACTCTTTGTAAAACCTAACACGATGTAAGGCATTTTGATAGTAGATTGTGTTATTAGAAGTCCAAACACAGCTACGACCAACATCACCGCCTTCGCATATCAATAAATCGTATTTTTGTACACGGTATCGCTCAAGTTCATTTTCTTCAAAACGCATTTCATTCAAATCAGACAAATCTGAATTTCCCCATCTAACATTAACACTTCTAAGATATTGGTAGTAATCGCCAGTATTCTTTGCTTTATCAAGTGTTTTTCCCAAATCAATTTTAGCAATATCATTAAGCGAACACCATGCCCATCCAAGAGGTAGGTCAAACAAAAACTGTTCCTCATAACTCTTATTATCAGAAGTTGTAAGATAATAAGAGTTATCCTCACCTTTAAAGATAACAGATTCCCTCTTATCACGCTTGATTTTGCCCTGTTTTATGAGTTCTTCTTTTTCTGCTCTGATACGTTCAAGGAGAACGCTTGCCGGTTCATCATTAGGGTCTTGCGGTACAAGTTTTCCTCTGATTGCAAAGTCGAGGATTTTGGATTTGGTGGCTTGGATTGCGCTTGAGAGATTTGATTTTTCTTTTTCAAGAAAATCAATATATTCAAAATATCCGTTGATTTTGTTTGCTATAATATTTTGTTCGTTAATTGGAGGTAATGGAAATAACAAGGAATGTAATTGATTTGAAGATAATCCTTGAATACCTATACCTTTTCCGTTGATACGTTCAGTATGCTTATATAAATATAAAACATAATAGTAAAATTTTATATTCAACTTTATATATGGTCTCATTTTATGAATATGATTTTGAATTCTAATTTCATCATCATTTTCCCATATGGCTGAACGTCCTATATCACCGCCTTCGCAAACAAGTAAATCCCCCTTTTTAACCGTACACTTTTCTAACTCAGCATCTGTAAATAACATTTGTTTTAAATCAGTGAGTTCAAATCTGTTCCAGTATAAATTCGATGTTGTGATGTATGTATAGGGGTTGCCAACTTGACTTTTTGAATTAAGTGCTTTTCCTGTATTATGAGAAAAAATAACGCCTAATCTCGTCCACTCCCACCCCTGTGGCAGTTCAAAAGGAATCTCATCTTCGATACATTTCACGCTGCCGTCAGCAAACTTCTCATAATGCAAACTACGCCCTCTTGCCAATCGGCAAGAGGGCTGTTTCGTTAGTGATTAATTCTCGGTAACCTTCGCAATAAGCATACGCTTGAGCTTATTATCCAAGCGTTCTTTTGCTTTTTCGTCAAAGTGAATACCGACAATATAGGTGGTTTTTCCTATCTTCTTTGTAAAAATAGGTGTTTCGGAATTTGTGTGTACTGCTGTATTTCTATCCATATAAATCTTCCTTTCTGTCTGACAACCGACAAACTCAAAACCTTAATCAAAAGGAAAAGGCTCATCGGTAATGCTTAGCTGTTCTTCCTGCTGCGATGTTTCCGTGATACGCTCCCAGCCTTTCTGTCTGCCATAGTTCGTGAAGTATCTCGGATTATGGAAAGCCGCCCAACCGACAATACTGTTATTCATAATGTCGTTTATTTCTCGTATTTCCCACTGTTTCGGCTCGTCATAGTTGTGTTTGAGTGCCTCGCTGTATAGCTGCTTTGAGCAAACTATATTGCCGTTGAAATTGTCAAGATAACTCTGAATAACGCCAACTTTTGTATCTTCTGGCATAAAGTTCTGCTGTAAAACTGTAAGCTGTTTTTGCATATCGTGAGAAAGCGTAAGCTTGTAATTGTTGCTGCGGTAGATTGTCATTGCCTCCGCCCATAGCTGATTGATATACTCTCTTGACTGTTCCTCATCATCGAGAATATGACACTCGGCTCTTTCGGGATATACCATAACGGGCAAAAATCTTCTGTTGCCTGTTCTGTCAAGAGGGAGAAAATCCAGAGTGTTTGAAGTTCCACCAAAAACACATTGCCTTGCTCTGTCCTGTGGGTGAACTTCGTAAGGCACTTTGTAGTTGTCCTTCTGCTTGCTTAGGAAAGCCTTTATCTCCTCAATACACTTTGCATTGCCTGTTGCAAGCATTTCCGACATTTCGATTATCCAGTGTCCTTGTAACTTTCTGAAAACATTATCATCCTCCAGTCGTCTGAGGTCATCGGAAAACCATTCATCCTTTATTGCAAGAAAACGAAAGAATGTTGACTTTCCTGCACCTTGTCCACCTACAAGACAAAGCATCGTTTCAAATTTACAGCCGGGACTAAACACCCGATTTACAGCACCGAGAAGGAACAGTTTCATCACCTCATAGGTATAAGCGTTGACGTCTGCACCAAGAAAATGATGAAGTGTATTTCCGATTCGTTCCGTACCGTCCCACTGCAAAGAATTGAGATATTCACATATCGGGTGATACTTATTCTCATTGGCAACAATCTGAACGGCAGATAAGATTTTGTTCTCTGCAAAAAGCCCATAGTTCTTTTCAAGGTACAACTGAATATAATTCATATCCGTATCGGTCAGCACTGCACTATCTCTGTGCCAGCCTATCGGCTTTACAATATCAACTCTACCTGTCAGAACATTCCGGCATATCGCACCCTTGAATAGCGGGTCTTGCTCAAATACAGAAAGACAATTCTGAATTGTATTGCTTACTTTTCCTTTATCGTTAGTGGTTAGAGTACGTTTCAGCTCATCAACCGATAAGCTCGGTTGAGTTGTCTCTGTCCGCTGTGCATTTGTATTCTGATATTCGTCCGTCAAGCTCTGATACCTTCTTTCCATAGTCGGCAACAATCTCCGACTTTTCTTGTGCAGTTCCGCTGATAAGGATATCAAGCAGATAATCTACATAATCCGATCTCAGCAATGCCTCCACAAATAAGGGATTCGGGATTTCATCTTTTGTCTTGGGAGCATATCGTATCCTCCATTCTTTCAACAGTCTTGCATAATTACAAAGAGTGCCAAAAACTCTGTTTTCAGCACTCTTGTATTTTTCTTTTTCAATTCTTTTGGCTATGCTTTGCTTGTCGAGTTGATATCTTTCGGAATTATCATAACTTATTCCAAAGTCATAAGCTAATTTCTGTGCAGCCTTTTTCGGCGAAAGAGAAAACAGCTTTTCTGCAAAGTTGATAACATCTCCGTCCTCACCGCAACCGAAACAATGAAAGCGGTTATCCACTTTCATTGACGGATTTCTGTCATCGTGAAAAGGACAGCAGGTCATTCCGTTTCGTTTTATATCAAGACCGTAATACTCTGCGGCTTGCCTTGTTGTAATTCTTTCCTTTACTGCTTGGAAAACATTCAATAAAATCACTCCAGTTCATATTTGTTTTTCTTTCGTTGCTCATCTTGTGTGAGTGTAGTTTGCTTTGGCTCCGTGGAATGTTCCTTGATGCTCTCCGAAATAGATTTTTTATTGTCGGTTGTCATAACCTCGTTGTCAAGAGGGATAACCTGTCCGATATAATAACGCACATCATTAAGAGGCTGCATTTCATCTTTTATTTCTTCAAGTTCCTTCTGCAAGGTATCACGACCTGATTTCAGATTTTTCATCTCGGCACGGAAAGAGTCAAAGTTAAAATTGCTGTCTATGCCTTGCTTTTTCAGATAACGTACCGCCTTGTTATACTCATCAAGCTCGGCTCTGTGCTCTGCGGCATATTTATCCTTTCTTGACTTCCAGTTAATCCTGATATACTTATCGTGAACGGGTTCAAGCCTTTCCATTGTTTCGTGGCACTTTATTATCATAGACAAGGTTTTTATGCGAGTTTCCTTTTTTCGCATTTCCGTTCGCAAGGAGTTAGCTGAATTTTTCATTTTACCAAGCTCGGCATTCAGACTTTCAAGAGTGACAATTCCTTTTTTCTCAACGAAGGCTATAACCTGAGATACCTTTTGCAAGTCCTTGACAAGTGCGTTCTGCTTTCCGTAATCGTTCCATTCTTCACGCCGTGATTTTCTGATTTCGATATATTCCAATAACAACTCAGGGACAGTAAGTTGAGCCGTTCGCCTTTTGCTAAGGCTCTCTTTTTCTCCGGTTAATCTTTTAATCCAGTCGTGAATGGATGAAATGCTCTTGCGGATAAAATTCATCATCACATTTGTCTTTTGTATATCTCGGTTAAGGTCACCGACAATAGTCTGCACACCTCTCTTTTCCATTTGAAAAACAGCCGCTCCCATATGGACAGTTGGCAGTTTATCTGTTATTCCTTGCCGTTGGTATGAACGTAGGTCTACTCTTTCGGAACAGTTGTTGCGTTCAAGGAATTGATTTGTTTTCACTTCCCACGAGTGCCGCCACTCCTCGGCTTTGGTCTGTTCGTTCCAGTCAACGGTAGTTTCCTTGTGAGATTTCCAGTTTCCCGAAGGAAGTCTGATACGCTCTCCATTTTCATCAAGGTCATAAACCTTTCGTGCCTTTGGTAACCATTTTCCATTCTCATCAATGGCTCTCATCGTCAGCATAATGTGAGCGTGAGGGTTTCCGTCGCCTTTGTCGTGAAGTGCAAAATCAACGCACATCCCATTATCGACAAATTGCTCCTTACAGTAATCCTGCAATAGCTTTATTTGCTCATCACGAGGAATTTCTTTTGGAAGTGCAAGGACAATTCTTCTGGCAAGCTGTGCGTTCCATTGTTTCTCGTTCATTTCAACGGAGTTCCACAACTTTTCACGATTGCTGTATTCCGGTGGGGCGTTCTGCGGCAGCATTATCTCGGTATATGCGATACCTCTTTTCTCCGTATAGGCTTTTTTCTTTTGGTCATACTCCGAGAAAAGGCTCTCTCCACTCTGATATGCCGCACCTGCAACAGCAGATTGTCCGTTACTGCGTTTGCATATCGTTATCTTAAAATGAGGGCAAGGCATATTCTCTTTGCCTCCTTTCCGCATAAAATAAAGGCTGCTTACTTTTGTGTAAACAGCCTTTTGTATTCAGGGGGTAGATTGCAAAAGCAATCGCAGGGGCAGCGCCCTTGTGAGCATTTATGCTCGGCTCTCTGCAAGAGGCTTTCGGCAGAACGCAATTCACCGCCCATAGCGGTGTATAATTGCGCCCTTATCCGCAGGTTAAGGGATATGAGCAACCTGTTCAAGATATTTCTGCAAAAGCTCCTGCACATCAGAATGTGAAAAAGCCACATCAAGAACAGCCTTTACTTGCTCTGCCGTGAGCAAGTCAGGCTCTTTCAGTTTCGCTCCGAGGATAGCGCCTTGCTCGCATAAGCGGTGCGTTCTCTGGCTGCGAGTCAGCATTTTCATTTTCTTTTGAAGTGCTTTTTCTTCGTGCTCAACAGCAACTCTCTTTTGATTTGCAACCATTAAATCCTGTTCTGCCCTTTGTATTTTTTCTTTCAGTTCCTCGTCTGTCATTTTGCTTCTCCTTTTCAAAAATCTCTGTCACCTTGAAAATATTGATTGCCTGTTTTAACTCCTCCGACATTTCCCACTTGGCACAAAAGATAAGCAGTTCACTGATATCGCCATCGTCAATTTCATAGATTTCATCTACATCAAAGTATCCGCAAATGCTTTCGAGCAGTTCCTTTTTGCAACAGCCTGAGAAGATAGTGAATGCCTTGCAGTATTCATCTTCAAATCTGTCAACGACTGTTGTAAACACGACTCTGTTGAGGAAAGAACGCTTTTCATCGAGAAGTTCTGCTGTCATTCTGATTTCTTCTTCGGTGAGCAGTTCCTCAAGATACTTGGCAACCTCTCCCGAACGCTCATTAGGAATTTCCTCAAGAGTGCTTACGGAAAATCTCTTGCAGATAAAATTGTAAAGCCTCTCTCTGATTTCTTCTTCAAGAGGTTCCATATTGGCACAAGGCACTCCGTTCAGATAATCAATGATGTTCGCATAGAGGATATCGAGAAGGTTTCTTTCAGTATTTTTCATTTGGCATTGTCCTTTCATAAATAGAATTGTTGTTATTGTTTCGGTTTGATTCTTCGGAATTAAACTATATCAGCACATAAGCACCACCTCCTTTCCTGACAACGGGACGGCGACAACCGAGAAAAGAAAACCTTTTTCGGTGTTGGGAAAATAAAAAACAGCGACATTAAAATCGCTGCTTTTTTGTATCATATAGCTTCGGGGCTTGCAACTCTCGGAGTTTTTTCTATATCCGAAACATAGCAGAACACTCCGTTTTGCATATCTTCAATTCTTGCAGCAAGTTTCATTGAGTCAATCGTGGCTTTCTTCTTCGCCTTGGATTTCTCATAATACTTCGCCTGCTTGCCGTTGGCTTTTCTTTTGAGATAGTTTCTGTGAAGCCGTTCCTTGCGTTCCTGTGCTTTCTTCTGTTCCGCTATTTCTTCTTCGGTTAGCTCTTTGACTTCATTGAACATCGGCGGTAAGTACAAGCCTATGAAATTGAAATAAATATCTATTCTCTGCGGTGAATTTGCTACTCCTTTCAGCTCACGCTCGTGAACGTCAATTCGGCTGACAAATTCATTTATCATACAAGTGGTAAGCTCGTCAAATTCAAGATATTTTTCTACAAGGTCAATGAACTTTTTGGGTGAACGCTTTTCACTGCAAGTGGAATTTAAAAACTGCCGTAACACCTGTATTTCATTTGATATTTCATTTTTCTCTTTGGAGTATTGCTTATCAAGCGTAAAATATCTGTCATCGGGAAGCTTGCCAAGGACGTTATCCTCGTAAATTCTGCAAATCAGCTTTTCTATTCCCTGTTCTCTCTGCGTAAGGGTTTCAACTTTGGCTCTTGCCTTGATTATCTCGTCATTTTCCTTTTGGTTATCAATATCCATAACCGCTTTTACAAATGCCTCCTTGTCGAGTTTGGCATAATCGACTATTGCTTTCAGCACTTCTTTTATAAGGGAAATGACATCATCGGCATTTACTCTGTGCTGTGTTGGACATAGCTTTCCTACGGGAATTTTGCTGTAATTTGCACAAGTAAACTGCGGTATTCTTTTACCGTTATTCACTCTGTGAACATACATCTTACTGCCGCAATCAGCGCAATACATAAGTCCTGTAAGCGTATTTGCTTCGCCCCAGCCGTCAGGATAACGCCTTGCATTTCCTCTTACACGCTGAACATTATCAAAGAGTTCTTGGTCGATAATCGGCTCTTGAGTATTTTCAAAGACAACCCAGTTATCCTGAGACACATAATGGCTTTTCTTGTCTTTGAAGTGCTTATCGGTTTTGAAATTTACTGTGTGTCCGAGATACTCACGCTTTTTCAGTATGCTTGCAATGGTTGAGGACTGCCAGTGATATGGATTATCAAAAATCTTGTTCTGGTGCAATCCTATTCCTTTCTGTGCTAAGTACGCACCGGGAATTAACACTTTTTCTTCCTCTAATATTTTTGCAATCTGATACGGTCCCTTTCCGTCCATTGTCATTTTGAAAATCCTCCTGACAATATCGGCAGCCTCCTCGTCAATAACCCATTGGTTTTTATCCTTCTCGGATTTAACATATCCATACGGCGGAATACTTGCAACGTGCTTGCCCGATTTGCCCTTTGCCTTGAATGTGGATTTTATCTTCTTGGAAATATCCTTAGCATACCACTCGTTCATAATGTTGCGGAACGGTACGAGGTCATCTTCTCCACGAAAAGTGTCTACATTATCGTTAAGGGCGATGAGGCGAACACCTTTCTGACGGAACATCTCCTGATACTGTCCCACAACAATATGATCACGTCCGAGTCGGCTCATATCCTTTATAACGACAGCATACACATTTCCTTTTTCAACTTCCGCTATCATTTTCATAAAACCGGGTCTGTCGAAACGTGTTCCCGATATACCATCGTCCGTAAAATGAACAGGGATAGGCAGGTTGTTGTTGCGTGCATATTCTTCGAGCATATACTTCTGATTGGTGATAGAGTTTGACTCGCCTTGAAGCTCATCATCTCGGCTCAAACGCTCATAAAGTGCCGTAATCTTGCGGTTTTCCATAGTTTTCGTCACTCCTCCTTTTCTTCAAAACTATGTAAAAATCGAGTGATTAAAACCTCTCTATGAGTTTAGCATACCGCTGGCAAGTTTGTATTTCTTATACTGCTTGACCGCAAAGCAATCCGGCTTTCGCTTTTCCAGCCCCCTAAACATATAGTCCACGGCATTTTGGAAATTTTCATCCTCCTCCTTGACCTCCATACCGGAAATCATATCCACAAGCGTGTTCATGTTCCGATCCTCGGCGGGCCCCTCGAAAATGATATAGGCAATCAAAGCGCAGTACAAAAGCGTCTCGGCCTTCGTCCAGAATGGATCACCCTCTTTGCCTTCGCCCTTCGTGTTGCTGATTAAAGCGTCCACAAATTTCAGAATGTCGGCCTCGTTTCGGATATACGCCAACGGGTTATAGTGCATGGATTTGGAAAAATCAATGGAATTGAACACCTTGATCCGATACCCGCGCCGTTGCAGAAAAGCTCCCACCTGGGAGAGCACCCCGCCTTTGGGATCGACCACCACATAGCTGCAACCAGCCTTTTTATCCGCGCTGGCCTGCAAGATCTGCGGGGTAAGCCAGAATCGGGTTTTGCCGGAGCCGGACGAACCGATCACACAGGCGTTGAGATTGCGGGCGTTGGCCGGATTTTTGGGGCGGGTATTCATGGTGAGAAACTCCGTCCCGGTGAGAATGATATTATTTTCAAACTTTGGATCGACGAACGGGGGGATGTCTTTGGGGCCGCCCCAACGGGATGAACCATACTCTTCATCCCGCCGGAATTTCTTTGCGTTCTTGCTTTTTACATAAATCAGCAGGCGAAAGACCGCCGCGCCTACAATACCCACCAGCCAATCAAAGGGATCAAGCCCCGGCGCAAAGTCGGTAAAAGCCGGGCCGATGGTCTGGCCCAGCCCCAGGAGCTTGTGAGCGAAGTTTGCGCCAGCGGCCAGCCGGTATGCCGTTCCCAGCTTCAGGCAGGTCCACAGGATAAACAGATATGGGATATTGGGTATCACATACTTTTTTACGCTATCTGTCCTCATGTACCGCCTCCTTTACCCGTTCCCGCTTGCGGGGCTTTTCCTTTGCAAGCTGATCCGCCGCCTGTTTGAGCTGTTCCCGGATGGGGATGCGGCTGGATTTGGATTTGTTCAGCACCTTCCGTGAATACTCTGAAAAGCAGGCGGTCATCGCATCTGCCTGGCCCGCCTTGAAGAACAACAGATAATTGTCCGACCCGGTTTTGTAAAAGGCATAGTCCACATTCCATTTCCGGGCTACCCGGTCAAAAGACTTCGTATCCCCGGAGAGCTCGATGCTGTTTGTGGCCGTACCATGCCCCATGAGCTTTTTCACGCTCTGCCTACCGTGGGGCGTTTGTTTAGCCCGGTGGTGCTTTCGGATTTTCCGGGCAACCGCCCCCAGCACATAAGCAAGCCCCCGAGCTGTCAGTTTTGACGCTTTTACCGATATGGCAATCGTGCGCCGGGAAACATCTTCATCAATCAGTTACACCGCCTCCTTTCCAGCAGCGCCTCGGGACAAATTGTCTCGAAGTGCCGCCTATCGTTCCTCATGCTACTTTTGGGAAAGTTTTCGGTAGCCCTCCAGAGAGGAACCGTCAATAATCTCCTTGTAGGCCGCCATCTGTTCCCGGATCGAAAGTTTCGGATAGGCGAAAACCCTGTGTTCGGCAGGAATGTCATCGAGTCCGTGATAGTGCTCGATGAATTTGCCGCCGTTGTTCAGCACATAGCCGCCGGGAGCAAAGTGGCCGTCCTCGTTGAGCCGAATGTCCCGCCCGTATGCCTCGTAATCGAAATAGTTGAGCAGGTGCTCCGGCACATCGATAGCCTCCATATCTTCCACATAGATGCGCCCCAGCGTTTCATCGTCCTCAACGCCCGGATAAAATTCAAAGCAATCCAAATTTTGTGTCAGGTTGATAAGGTCGGCCACGCTGGAAGTATGCTCGCCGCTGTCGATCACCGCCTCGAATTTCTCCAAATCACTTTGATCAGCTCGGAAAGCAGGCAGGCCAGATGGTTGAGCTCGTCCAGATTTTCATATTCCGTCAGGTAGTCATAAAGCCCCAGCACATCACCGTCAAAGCTGGTAATAAAAAACTCCTCATAACGCACCCCATCCACGCCGATGCGTTTCAGCAGCCTTTGCACCTCCTCCGTGGTGGTTGGGAATTTCAGCGTTTCTCCAACCAGCTCACCCTCGTTGTATTTTCCCAGGTTGGTAATGTAGGCTTCAAAAAGGGCCGCCATCAGCGGCGGTGCGTTGCACCCTTGACGGCCCACTCCCGGCTGTGCAGGAAAACAGGCGGCGACGGAGGATATATACCACCAGACCATTTTTTCAGAAAGGACGGGCCTTCAGGACAATTTGTCTCGAAGTGGATAGGTTACTTGTCCTGTTCCAGCTTTTTCGAGGACTTTGCCAGCTCGGGCGGCTGTTTCTCCTTCCACTCGTCCAGCAAAGTCATGATCTGCTCCTTCATTTTGTCGGGAGTGACCTCCTTGCCAAAATACTTCTCCAGTTCAGCCATAGAAATAATCACGCCGCGATCCTCCTTTTTCTTTTCTGATAAGATGCCGTCAATCACATCGCCGTTGAGTTTCCCCTCCTTGTCCAGCTCCCGGAGCTGTTTGGCCTGGGCCAGAGAGGGAGATGCCTGCTCCCCATCAATGGAAACGGCAATCAGCCTTTGGTTTTTGGGCTTGATGTAGGAAAGCTCCACCGCAGGCATAAAGCCCATCTTCTTTTCGTCCACCTTGTTCAGAAGTTCGGGCACAAGGGAATTGAGCCGCAGATAGCGCATGACCTTTTTATAGTTCATATCATGCGCCTCGCCCACGATCTCAACGGAGCGTTTGCCCACATCCCCCTCGGCCACGCCTTTCAGCCGGGAGCCCTGGTGCTTAATGTCCTCCACTTCCAGATCCAAAAGGGCGGCCAGCTCGCTGGGGAGCGTCTGATCCCTCTGCTTGTTGCTGTCCTTCATGGCCTCAACCGCCTCATGGTCGGTCATATCCCGGACAATAAAGGGCATTTCCTCCAGGCTCACCAGCTCACTGCCGCGACAGCGCCGATGGCCGCCACAATCTCATAGCCGTTTCCGTCTTTTTCGGGGCGGGCAAGGCCAGGAACCATAACGCCGTTGAGCTTGATGGACTCCACCGTTTCCTGCATTTTGGCATCGTCCCGCACCTTGAACGGGTGGGGCCGGAATGTGTGGAACGGATGGAGCTCGGAAAGTTTCAGATAAATCTGGAACTGAACGACTACCTCTATCCCCATGACATAAGCCGCCTTGAAGAAATCCGGCAGAAAGACCTCGGCGCGATTGTGGTAAACGGCTACTATTCCGGCTATCTGGGGGAGGACATGAACCTTGACGAGCTGACCGCCGGAGTACGGCACCACTATGAAAACGGGTATAGCAATATCAAGGAATTTATCGAAGCCCACGACGACCGCTTATCCCCGGAGGAAATCGAGAAAGGGCGGGCAGCCGCCCATGCCGCCGGACTTCCATTTTCCGAAAGACCGTTCCTGGACGGGGAGGATTTTGACCCCCTATGTATTTGACGGGAGCATGAGCATTGAGGACTACAACCTTATGCAGCGCATGATTGAGAAAGAAAGGAGTGAACGAATGGACGCCCCGATTTTAAGCGGGTATCTCTCTAATCTTAGGAAGTACTGCGGGCGGATGGGTAATATTCCCCACGACTTGTTTTGCGCGGTAACTTCTAATTTTACCGTATAGGATGAAGCTTAATATATCGTTAAATTCATATTTTAAGGTTTGATTGTAAATTAATTCCGATTCCCTCACAAGAGTAAGCTTTCCTCTGAATACGGAAACCTGTGAAGCAATGGGAGGAATAATACTAAAGCCTTCTTTAACAGTTATTATATTGTTAATATAGTCATAGCTTTTTACTATTCTCGTTTCAGATACAGTATATGAATTCTCTGTAGAATAAGTAACGGTAACATAATCGTCTTCAAATATGGAGAAAATCAATCCTTCCGGTACAGATACAGGTATGGTATCTTCGGAAACAGAATCGGAATCCCTTACAACAGCGTCGATTATACCGTCCGACTTTTCATCTTTAAACAAGGAATATTTATAATTTTTAATACCTATATCTTGTTCCTGGGAATAAGACGAGGCACATTCAATATTCCCGAATTCGTTTAAAGAAACATCAGGTATAATTACAGGCCGTTTTGCACATTCAAAAAAATATTCGGGGGAAGTAATATAATTTTTATATATTTTATATGTTGTTCCGGCAGGGGGAATCGCGGAAAAGGGGGCTTCCAAGGTAACGAGAGTTCTGTAATCGTAATTGCCGTAACCGTCGTCTGTACCGTATTTCAAAGTCGGATCATAATTAGTAATCATTCTTCGTTCTTTTACAGTTCCGTTATCAATTTCCATGCAGCAAGCCCCGTAAAGAGTGCGAATGCCGTTTACTTCATAATAAATGGGATTCTGAATTTCAGTTATGCCGTATGTAATAGGAATCTGAACAGAAGGGTGAGAAACATTAATAGATCTGACTGTTCCCTGCATAGCGAATATATCATATTTTTCCTGATATATATTCATTTTATATTTATAGCTTTTACCGTTTTCAAAAGTACCCGAAGACATTCTTGTTCTGGATTCATAATCATTGTATATAGCCGAAGCAGACAGAGGAACGTACATCTTTTTAATAAGGCCGTTATTGCCTGCGTCATAGAACACAAAATCATAACCCTTTAAATGATCCCCGTTAAATATAAATGAGAAGCTGTTATCTTCAGAGGCGTCTATAGCCGTATTATGAGGGTATACATTTTGAGGTTTATATATCATATTATCACTTCCTTTAAAATATTTTTTGTAATAAAGAAAAAGAGCAAAACAAACAATTAAGTTTGTTTTGCTCTTTTGAATTTTTGCAGCAGCTTTGTAATCTCTGCTGATTGAAATTAATCATGGATATAGCATTATACTATACCCATGATTTTTATTCAATAAGATGCAAACTCTTTAATAAGCTCAATAATATTAGGTAAATTGCCATTTAATCTGTTGTAGATAAATATTATTCCAGCGGTAATTATAAGATAACATAAAGAATATGAAAGACTATCAGACCTAAATCTTGCATATGAAATCTTATATCTGCCATTCTTTAATATTTGTTGATTGCGCTTTTTTTTATATTTTTCAAACTTAATCCATTTAAAAATCCCAAAGCCTATAGCGATTAAACCTAAAGAAACATCCCAATAAGACAGAATCTCTTTCAATTATTTCTCCTTATTATGTGAACTTTTCTAATATATCATTGAGTTTATTTATATTACCTTGAGCGTGCTCCTGATTATCTTTATCCAGCCACTCAAAATACCATGGAAACGCTTTGCTATTAGTAAGCTTACAATAAAACAACTTGGGTTTCAAGTGAAACCGAAGTTGTTTTATTTTTATCAAAGTTAAACTTTAATGAGTAAAAATATACTTAATAAGAATGATAATATTAGGCATATTACCTTTGAGCCTATTGTAAATAAATATGATACCTAATAGAATTAGTCCATAAAATAGAGTATACTCAAAACTATCATTCTTGGATACTGTCCATTTACCACTTCTTAATTTATCATTATCACGTTTTTTTCTATAAATTTCAAACTTGCGCAATTTAAGTATTCCTATATATATAACTAAAAACCCTAAAAGAATATCCCAATAAGATAGAATCTCTTTCAATTATTACTCCTTTTATATATATTTTACCAATATATTGTTTAATCTATCAATATTATTTTGTGCGTGCTCTTGGTTATCTTTATCCAGCCATTCTGAATACCAAGGAAACGCTTTGCTATATGCTATGTATTGTTCTTCTGCGTTTATTCTCAGTACAATTAAATCAACATATTTCCTTGCAGCAGATTTGTAATCTCTGCTGATTGAAATACCATTTTGAAGCTGTTCTCCAGATTTAGCCATTTGCCATATTTCTTTTCGTAAAGATTCAGCTACTGTTGCATTTGCAAAGGTATACTCGGCTTGTGTAGCCGTTTCACCTATATTTGTTGCCCAATCACTTACAATAACAAATAAGCTTGCATATGAACCATATTTAGGCAACGTCAATAATAGAGCATCAACTTCAGCGCTTAATATATCTTCTCCAACAGACTGTGCAGCTTGAAACCAAGCATAACGAGCCTCTTCATATTCTGTATTAGCATAGTCCAGTAACTCCAAAGCTGCTTTTTTTACATATACATCATCAGACTGAGTAAAGGTTTCTAATAATTTTATTCCATCTTCCATAACATGAACATTACTTTTAAATGTTGCATAGTTATGATAAACTTCAATAGCAGAAGCAGACCAGTCAGCAATATTAATAATACCGTTTATTCTGCCTATACTTCCATCAATAAACTTAATACTCATATTCTTTAAATTTATTTTTTTGGAAACAGAATCAACCTGTGATGATAAATATTCAAAATCTAAATTAGCTTGTTTAACTAAGCCAACAACTTCTTCACTTGATTGGTTAAAAGGATTATATGAGTTAATTATTTTTAAATTTTCCTTCATTTTTGCTTGAAATTCCTTTATCAACTCCATATCTCTTTGGGTTATATCAATCGGTTTTCCTGATGTCTCCAATACTTTATAAGCAAGACCGACAGAATCATTATAACCATCACAAATTGATTTTGCCAAATCAATCCATTCTTGTGTTTCATAGATGGACTTTTTGGATTCTAATGTTCTATTTAAATAATCAACAATCGCCGTTTTGTATAGCTCTACCTTACTATAATTAGAGTTAAATACATAGTTTCCTAAGCCCACATACATCTGTGTAAGAACACTATTGTTATACATCGTTCGATATGCGTCTGAATTATAGTAATCATTATTCATCACAAACTCATAATCTTCATTTTCAATATAGAAGTTTGCTACTGACGGATTGGAGCCTAACTCATATTCCTTTTTATCGTCATATGTGTCCCAGTCCGTATCTATTAATGTCGGATCGGAGCCACAGTATACAGTACCGTCATACTCATTTTTGTTCACTTCTGACGTCCAATTACTTCCGTTATAATGTATTTCCACATTGTCATCAAGTCCGTCTCCATCGGTATCTTTTTTGTTCGGATCACTATTTATCGGCTGACCGTTTGGCTTTAGTCCATAAAGCTCTACAATATCAGGAATGGTGTCTCCGTCCGAATCTTCACCAATAAACTGCGGCGGAATATCTATTGTATTTCCGGTTACGTTTGTAAGAGCACTCGATGGATAACCGTAGTAAACGTCTCCGTATGTATCATAAACAATATTTTCTAAATCAGAACCTATACTTCCTCTACCAAGGCTTACTATATTTAAAGATACATTTGTATAATCATATGATGATAATTCATAACCGTATGACACGTCGCCGTTTGTTAATACTATGATTCGGTACATATTGGTATCGCTGTCGCTTACATATGACAACGCAGTCTGAACGGCGCTGTTCAGCCATAACGAATTTCCATCACTGTTTACACCTTGAACTGCGGAATAAAGCGGTCCCGTTGAGCCTGTCAAACCTGTATTGGATTCTATGTGATCCGAATACATAATGACTGCGGCGCTGTCTCCGCTGCCCATATTTCCGATTATATTTTCACATATATATGCTCTGTTGCATTTCCTCCGTCCGTATTTTTTCATATAATAGTCGATATTTGATTGAGTACCTTGAATATGAGATAGAATTTCGGTATGGTTTTCTTCTGTAACTCCGTTATATCCAACCTCAATAGAATAGCTGATCGGGTCTGCGCTGTCCATTTTCCATGAGCAATCCACCACTAAAATAGTGTTCATTGCCTTATAATATGTAGTATGGCTACTCCACATCTTCCGCAGTTCCATGAAACTTTCTTCCCAATTGTCATACCACTTCTCGCTGTCAACAATCATGTATTGTGAAAAATGAGTAGTTGTGGCGCTTACGGTTGAGTTCTCCCAGTTTCGGGTTGTGGGCATTTCTTCAAAAATCTGTTTTTCTTCATTATACCAGAGAATAATTAAGTTGTCAAACTTAGTATCGCCCAGCTTTGATTTATCAATTTTAAAGGTAATTGTAGCAGATTCAAAGCTTGTTTCCGAAGTAAAGTTAAACGGCTCGCCTATCATGGCATATACATCGCTTGACATTGCGTCAATTCCGTACATACTTTCAATTGTAAGATTTCTTTCAAGACTGCCGTTTGTGTCCATGTCAACCTTGATTTCCGTAATCGCTTTGTCATAAGTCTCAACAGACTGATTTTTTGATTGAGTGTAAACTTCATCTCCGTCAAGTATTCCGTTGCCGTTTGTGTCAGGATTCAGCGGGTCAAAGTAAACGCCGTACTTTTTGTAAATCGTTCCGTCATAGCCTTCCTCACCGTCGAGCAGCTTATCATTGTCAGTGTCCGGATTGAGCGGGTCAGTTCCATATGTTTTGATTTCGTCTCCGTCAAGAAGTCCGTCCTCGTCTGTGTCGGGATTGAACGGTCCAGTTTTGTTCAAATATTCGCCTAAGTTATTCAGATTATCATTATCAAAATCTTCGTCAGCGTCGGAAATTCCGTTTTCATCTGTATCTACTTCTAACGGATCAGTGTTCAGTGTTAAAACTTCATATCCGTCAGGCAATCCATCATCATCTGTATCTATATCATACGGATCAGTATCTATTACTTTTTCATAAATATCAAAAAGCATATCCTCATCAGTATCGCCAAGCCAAGATTCAGGCAGGTATTCTAAATCGCTGAAATCATAATATTCGGACTCTGTTCCTATAAAGCCTGCAATATCGTCCTTATAGTTGATATTTACACTTCCGCCGTTAATTACGATTTTATCGGCAATAATTACACCGTTCAAGTTAATATTCGGAGAATCAATCGTAAGCGTTCCCAGAGGGCAGTAAATAAGTCCGTTAATGTTGGCTGTGCTGTCGTTTTCAATAGTAATATCGCCGTACTTTGAATATACAACGGAAGTATTAGCGTTCTTAACCTCTCCCGTCACGTTTATATCCATCAGCGTACCCATGCTGGAATTAAGGGCTACGTTTCCGTCAAGCTCGATGTTTCCGTAAGAGAACACCGAATTATTAATATGTATATTCATTTCATCACGAACATAACCGTCCTCGTAAAGCTCGCAGTTTTCAGTGAAATATGTTTCACGAATCTTAGTGTCGGCGTAAACGTGCTTGATTCTTTTTTCAATATCAGCGCCCGTTGTGATTTTACCGTTGATATTTCCGTTTAAGTAGGATATGTCGGCTTCTTTATTTGTGTGAATATTACCGTTTATACACAAATTTGATGTAACTGTCATCGTTATTCCATTGCGTCCAAAAAGCATATATGGGTATTTTTTAAATTCCTCTGCTGATACGGCAAGCTGTGCAAAGGTTGGCACAATAACTATAACCATTGTTATTAACGCAATTGCTCGTTTATAAAAATATTTTGTCATAATTCCTCCTTAAATGGTTTAAAAATTGCTTAATTTCAATTGATTAATAAAGCTAACCATATTTATAAGCATAATAATATAAATTCATATAAACTCCCCCAATTTTTATTATCAACAAATTTGACGATAATTGTCGATTAGTTATACAATAACATGTGTTAATTTATTAATCAATGAATAAATATGAATAATTTGTAAATTTTTTGTGAACTTGATTAAGAAAAATTATCATATTTTTGAATTTTGTATATAAATTACTTATATTTGATTCCTTTTCTAAAAACATCAATAGGGATAAACTACGTCCCGATCATAACTTAGTTATATATTACATAAAACATTCAGTGAATAAAAAGTTATAAAAAGAAAGCCGTTATTTATAGAAAATTTTTTTTAATATCAATTATATATGCCATAATATTGCCTCCAATACAACAATATTATACAATAACTTGATTGTCTTAAAGGGACTAAAGCCATTAGATCCTTTTATATCAAAGAATACATTTAAATGTGCGAGATATAATTTAAATCTAAATAATTATAATAGCTCTACCGATATTTAACAGTAGAGCTGTTATAATAAAATCATCCGGCATAAGTTTTAGAAGCTTCTATATAAGCCGTTTTATCCATAGATTTTTGTTTTTCGCATTTTAATTCCAATTCAGTATTAATTTTTTCTATATTTGCATAATCAATACTTTGAAAGTCACCATATAGTTTCGTACTACTATTTATATTTAAGAATCTATCAATATCTTTGATTGATAACATTTGTACCTCCATGTTAGCATTCACTGCTGTGAAAATAATTAAGAGTTGTTATACCACAAATTTATGACTTTGTCAATATTACAATTCCCATTTTTAGATAAAAGATTAGTTTATAATTTATTCGATTTTGGGTTTTCAACCAATTTCCTTTTGAAATAAATATAAACTTTTTAGTAATTTGTATTTTTTCTTATAAAATAATACCATTTAATTAGAGTGATTCATTTTATATCTGTTCAAATCATCAGCAAATTTGTTCATGGCATCAGGAAATTTATTATCAAAACTTTTATCTGCAATACTTTCCATCTGTTTTGCGAATTGCATAGGGTTATCGGAAACAACCTTATCAATGTTAACGTTCATTGTTTTATATTCAGTTGAATAATTATTGTTTAAATTACTTTCAAATTGACGTGCCATATTTGAAGGCATAGCAGTATTAGATTCTATTGAGCTTTGAATACCGTTTATTTGATTAACTGTTTCAGTATCAAATCCTTTTATTAATTGCATAATGTCAATCGTTCCCGGCAGAACTTTTACCTGTTCAATTGCATTAATACTTTCGTCAAGTTTATGGCTTGTATTAGTTCCATTTTCAATCGAATCGATTAATTTTTCTAAGGACTGGATTTTTTCATTTAAAACAAGATCGTCATATTCTTTTTGAGCTGAGTCAATTGCGTTTCTATCAGTTTCATGAATCCAACCGCGCTCTGAATCGTATACAGTTATATTCTTTAATCATATAGAACATGGAGTAATTTTAGCAACTTCAAACCTTGAAATAGAATATAATGAAATTTCACAGGTTGTCAAAAAAAATGATGGATATTGCCCGTGTATGCTAATAAAAAATCCCGACACCAAATGTCCATGCAAAAATTTTAAGGAACAGCAAACCGAAGGTTTCTGTCATTGCGGACGATTTAAGAAAATAAAAACAGAGGTAAAAGAATGATGAAAATTAAAATAAAGTATTTTGCAAACGATATAAAAAGAATTTCAAAATTCTCCAAAGGAGATCTAATTGACTTGAGGGCGGCAGAAACAATAAAGTTTAATAGGGGAGAATATAAATTAATTCCATTAGGGGTAGGCATGATATTGCCGGAAGGGTATAAGGCGTGCATTTATCCTCGCAGCAGTACTTATAAAAGTTTTGGTATAATATCAGCTAATAGCGTAGGTCAAATTGATAATAGTTATTCCGGGAATGATGATCAGTGGCAATTCCCTGCAATAGCTTTAAGAGAAACTGTAATACGCAAAGGGGACAGAATAGCTCAGTTTGAAATACAAAAGATTCAGCCTGATTTAGAATTTGAAGAAGTTGAAAATCTTTACGGAGAGAACAGGGGAGGGGTTGGGAGTAGTGGGATAAAATGATTTTTAAAAATAATAGCGCACACTGTAATGACGGTGTGCGCTTTTATTTTTAAAAAGTTTTTTGGTACAAGTGTCGTAGTAAGTGTCGTAGCCGTATTTTAGGCATAAAAATACACCGCCTGCAATTGCTTGCAAACGGCGTAAAATGGGGGATTATCCTGGAGCTGCTAACCAGATTCGAACTGGTGACCTCGTCCTTACCAAATAAAATATTAATGGCTCAACAGCGTAAATACACTGTTTTGTTTGTGATTATATGCCCGTATTTAAAAACGGTTGCTATCAAACTGCTATCATTTTTCCACTTTTAATAATTCTATCATTTCCGATAGCTTATCTATGTTTTGATGTATATAATTTTCTGTAGTGGTTTCATAATCTGCATGTCCTATGACTTTTATCAAATCTTCCGGTTTAGCTCCTTTAGCTTGCAGTAGGGTGGCAAAAGTGTGGCGGGTGCTGTGGGGCGATTTACGAGTTATTCCCAACCTTTCAAGCAAAGGGTAGTATTCCCTTTCTCTAAAATTCTTTTCATTTAATCGGTTTCCAACTTTATTTGATATTAAATAATTTCCGGATTCATTGTAAAAGTATTTTATATAATTAATTATTGCCGAGTGAATAGGTATTATTCTGTTAGTTCCGGCTTCGCTTTTTTTGCCGCCAATTAAACGAGGAGGGGAATCGTCTAAATATGCGTTTTCTTTCTTCATGTCAAAAAGTTCTCCTATCCTCAATCCGCTAAAAATGAGTATCAGAACAATTTTAGCGGTCCTATCTGTATCATTGGACAGTAAAATTTTTATATCCGATTCGCTAAAAGTTTCTTTTTCTTTTTTATCTGCTTTAGGTAATTTTAAAAATTGCGCATAGTTTTGAGATATTATGTCCTGTGACATTGCATATTTGCATAACTGGCTATATAGAGAGCGTATTTTTTCACATGTAGCTCTTGATCTTCCAGAAGCCACCGCGTCATCAAGACACTTTTGTATGTCGGGAGCTCTTAAATCCTTAATTTTTTTGAATCCATAAACTTCAATATATTTCCATGCAGAATTATAATTACTGATTGCGTCTTTAGACAGATCTCTATAGTGAATTTTTTTCCAGCTTTCAAAAACATCTCCTAAGGACATTCTTATTTTATCGGACATGTTCGCAGCTACCGCTTCGTTTAAAGCGTTTAAAGCTTCCGTTTTTGTTTCAAAATATCCGAGAACAGTACGCTTAGAATTTCCCTCTTTATCATACTTACACGGCAAAATAGCGGCGTATGGTTTTCTACGATTTCCGGAAACTTTGTATACAGAGCCTTGTGAATTTGCTCTACGGCGTGATTTCCTTTTTTCGACTGTTTGTTTTTTTCCGCACCAATTGCAAAAAAGGGAATCATCCGGTATTTCTTTCTTACACTTTATACAAAGCATGTTTAACGCTCCTTTACATGTTAATATTGCACAAAAAAGCACTGTTGAAACCCACTTCCAAATTTTACTGCGACAGTATACGCGTATTTCACGACAACGCTATTGCAATCCTGAAATTCATGAGTATAATAAAAAATGTAATCATGATTCGACAATAAATCGAAAGGAGGCAACGATTAATCTTCAGTATCTATCCCCAGCAGTTTATCTACTGCCGATTGCATTTCCGGGTGGCTTCGGTAAGAATCAACGAGTTTCTTTTCTTTTATATTAAAATTGGATTCTAATTCATTGCTAAGTAAATTGTTTTTTCTTGAATCACTTCTACCGATAAGATAATCAATAGAGACCTCAAAATAGTTTGCTAGTGATATAAGCATTTCAGAATTAGGCTCCCTCAATTCCTTTTCATAGTTAACATAAGTTGTATAAGGGATTTTTAAAGCGTCAGCAACTTCCCTCATATTCATTTGCTTTTCTTCCCTGAGCATTTTAATCCTATTCATATATTCGTACCACCCTTCTTAATTTGATTATACACAAATTGAGTAAGTGTGTCAATAGGATGTTTTCTAATTGGGTAAATAATACAAATTAATAGTATTCATTTTGGGTATTATGCATATTGACAACTGCCCGAAATGAGTATAAACTATAAATATACCCGAAACGAGTAGACCAAGGAGGTGATTTTATGTATCCTAACATTGAGGCTGAAAGAGCAAGAAATGGCTTGACAATAACTCAGCTTGCAAGTCTTCTGGGGGTAAGCAGAAAATCATATTACAACTGGAGGATAAAAGGCAAAATCCCCCAGAATAAGCTTTTAAAAATGGCGGATATTTTTGGAGTGCCCGTTGACTATTTGTTAGTTCAAAAAGAATCAAAGTCCGCATAGCGGCAGAAAGGAAAAATTGAAATGAATGAAATTAAAATTTTTGAGAACACCGAGTTCGGCTCTGTTCGCGCAATTGCTATTGAAGGTGAGCCATACTTTGTAGGCAAGGATGTTGCTGAAATTCTTGCCTATGCAAATCCACGTAAAGCTATCATCGACCATGTGGATGAAGAGGACAAGACGGATGGGGTAACGATTCGTGACTCCATAGGAAGAGAACAAAATCCTGTGTGTATCAACGAGTCCGGTCTTTACAGTCTTATTCTTTCGAGCAAAATGCCAAATGCGAAAAAGTTCAAACATTGGGTAACAAGTGAAGTATTACCGTCAATTCGCAAAACAGGAAGCTATCAAGTCCCGCAGTCCAATACTGATAAATCCAAGAGTTTGGAAGTCAAAGAAATGAATGCTCGCGTTAGGATGTCCAATCAATATTTAAAGCTTGCTTCGGTCAATACTCTTTCGGAGCAGTATAAAAATATTCTGGTGGCTAAGTCGGCGGAAGTTCTTGCCGGAAAACCGTTGTTACCTTTACCGAAGTCGGAACAGAAAATGTATTCGGCCACTGAAATCGGTGAAATGTTTAATGTATCGGCTCAAAAGGTTGGGCGGATTGCAAATGCTTACGAATTAAAAACCGACGAATACGGAGAGTTCTATCGCGATAAGTCTCCGTACTCCAGTAAGGAAGTTGACGCGTTTAGATATAACGATAAAGCTGTGGAGCGATTCAGAAAGCTTTTGTTATAAAAACTCCCCGATGTTAGTCGGGGAGAGTGATATTTTATACAGTCCATTTATTTCCGCACTGCTGACACAAAGCCATAGTTTCATTTTTAAATGTGGTTTTTCCTGTACCTTTATGTTTGCCGATTAGTAGCCATAAACCGCAAGTGCAAATAATAAGCGCCCATCTGCCGATTGACCACAAGCAGCCTCCGCCCTTATTTTGTGTTTTACCCCCTGTTTGGACAATTTGAAGGGTGACATTTTCGCTTCCGCATTTAGAACACTTCATACCTTTTCCTTCATAAACAAGCTTATTATAAGCAAAACTGCAAAGATAGCTGAAACAACGCCCCACACAATTAAATCTTTATAGCTTCCTGCACTTGCAAAAGCTATAACAGCACCGACTGCGTAAAATACAGTTGATGTTATTGTTCCGCCTTTGGATTTTCTTGCGGCGATAGCAATTATACCGGAAATGAGCATGAAAATACTTAAAATTAATCCTCCGGTTCCTCCCGCTTCCCCATTGTCGGCGATTGCGTTTCCTATTCCCGCAGCACAAGATTGAATTAAAATAATGAGACACAATACTATTGAAATTATACCAATTATAAGTCTCATCGTATGTGATCCTTTACTATACATAAACGATCTCCTCCTTATTTATTATATAAAAATAATAACATATATAGCGAGGTAATTCAATTCGCAATATCGACAATAAAAATTGAATTTTTTGTCAACAAGTGACAAATTGTGACTAAATTGTAAATGACAAAAATGTTTTAACATTCTTTTATTATTTTTCTGACCAACCCCACTATTTTTATTCTATTCATATCGTCCTTTTCAAACCTTTTTGGAGGATATTCAGGATTAATACTAATCAGTTGAATACAATCCTTTTCAAAATAGACCTTTTTAACAAGTCCCTCGTCCCCATCTAAAAGCACAACTGCGATTTGCCCGTTGTCTACAATATCTTGCTTGTGCACCTGTACGACATCACCGTCTTCTATTTTGGGGTACATGCTGTCCCCTTTAACCTTTATGCATAATGTTTCCACTGCCTCATAATCGCTTTCAATATATAGCGGCATATAATCAACGATGTCACTTGAAGCATAAGCACCAAAGCCGGCGGAAACAGATTCAAATACCGGGATCATACGAACAGTATTTCGGGGCAAAAATTCAATATAGGAGTTATTGACAGTCTTATCTTCTATAAGGTCAGATTTATTAATTCCGAAATAGTTGGCAAGCATTTCTATTTTATCGATTCTTGGGTATTTTCTAGATGATAACCATTCGCTAACCGTAGAGTATTTAAAATTTAAATCATCACATAATTTATAGCGATCTACTTTATGAATATCCATTTGTCGTTTTAGATTTTTGCTGAATATTTCTTTGTTTCCTAACTGCATATAATCGTTCCTCCTTAGTTTAATTACATATTACACCAAAAGCATAAAAAAGTCAAGATATTTTTGAAAAAAGTACTTGACATATCGCTTAAAGTGTGATATATTATAGTTACGCTTAAAGCGTAAAAAGAAAAGAGGTGTAAATTTATGATGACATTAAAAGCCGCAAGAATTAATAAGGATTTGACACAAAAGAAAGCTGCAAATTTAATAGGCGTAAATGTTTCCACTCTGTCAAAATGGGAAAAAGGCGAGTCATATCCCAGTATTAAAAGAATTCCTGCCATACTTGACGTGTATGGGGTTAGTTATGACGAAATAATTTTTTTACCGCGCAATAACGCTTTAAGCGTAAAAAAGTGTAAAAGCGACACAAAATCAGCGTGAGAAAGGAAAATGTTATGGTAACGCCAAGAGGATGTGATAGCGCAAAAGTTATTTCTGTTATTGTGACAAGGGCTTTAAAAGGCTCAGGAACAGAAAATGACCCCGTGCGAGAGGTCATTCAGTATTGGGATTTTGACGGCAATCTTTTAGCCGAACACGATAGTGTTAATGAGAAGTCTTGATGATTTTTTTATCTTCGTCAATTTTAATGATATCTTCATACAGTTGTTCGGTTTCATAACGTCTGATATACCAATCATTAATCAGAAGCTCAATAAGTTTTACGAGTTTATGCGCTTCATCGGTGTCGATATCAACAATTAAGTTTATATCTTTCTCCATATGAGCGCCGATATTTCCAATTCTTCTGACACCGTCAATTACTTTCCATTGAGAGGGATGTATCTTATCTTTTAACGCATCGATTTCATCAACAAGTCTTGATTTAGATATTCCCCAGAAATCTCTTATTATTCCTTGCAAACAACGCCTTGACAGAGTGGCGGAAGCCTTAGGGCTTAAATTCAAGATGGCATACGCCTCTTCATAGTCTTGACGAATTGCTAAAGGAACATAATCGGGGAATTTAATTGCAGTTGTTTGTGGAAGTATATCAACGTGCAAATCTGATAAATCAGAAGACAATCCGTCACATTTAATTGATATTTTTTCACAAGACGGACATTTGTAAAAAGTGATTTTAATGCTATTAGGCAAAACGGGGGTATCTTTAACTTGCGTTGGATGAGTAATAAAATTTAAATTAAACCAATTGGACGTATCATTACTGACAGACATATTTTCCATGCAATACGGGCATTTAAAGCAAGCCAAAATAATTCACCAAACTTTCAAAATATTAGATCTTAATTATAATATGTACGGTGAAAAATGTCAATTAACACAATTCGCACTAGCGGTGTATACGAAAGGAGTAAAATTATGACACTTAAAGAATTTATTGAAACATACGAGGGATTTGATTGGGAGAACGGCGAAGTTGTTCTTATCGATCAGAGAAGAGGAAAAAATTATATTTGTACTTGCGAAAACCGCCGGCTAAAACATCCGTCCCATCCGGACTTTGAAAGAGAATATAACTTAAATGTGTATTCGCAAACACACACTTGTAAAACAATGATGATTGTTATTTAATCGGAAAGGAGAAAATCATGGAAACACGCCCAACAATGACATTAAATGAATTGACTTGTGATTTAAGGAAGTGCGGCGTAAAAACATCGCCCACAAAAGTAAAGGCCATGATTCAGCAAGGCAAATATTCCGAATTTGCAAATTCTTGCGAAATGGCTGACACAGAATTTGAGATTTACCGTAAGCCGTTTGAAGAATGGAAAAAACGAATGGGATTAAGAAAGGAGTAAAATCATGCTTTATAGCGAAGTGCCGGATATGGCAACGATAAAAGAAACGGCAAAAATATTTAAATTACCGGAGTATTTTGTAAGACAGCTCGCAAAGAGCGGAAAGGTGGTAGCCGTACAATCCGGTAGAAAAATTTTAATTAGCACGGGCAAATTTGCAGAATATTTAAACAGCTGCCATGTTGATCCGGAGGAATCTTATGAAGAGCGGGTAATCGGCATTCGTCCGATACCGGAAAGGATAATAATGAAATGAACACATACCAAAAAATCGGGACGATATGCTTAATAGGAGCGACGGCGGGCTTAGCGTTGGGACTGCTGGTGAATCCGTGGTTTTTAGCGTTGGGAGCCGCGCTTGCGGGAGCTTCCGCCGCACTGGAAATGGTCAGCGACAGTGTGAGCAGTCACAAAGTAAAAGTGATAGTGGTAGACGCGGGAGAAGCCCAGGAAGAACAATGGTATAAGGATCAGCAGTATGACTTTATGCTTAGGTAAAGGAGGTTTAATTTATGAGTACGCAAAAGAATACCGCCCGCACTGATGGCACAGTAGCGGACGGAAATAAAAAATATTAACAATGCTATTATAACATAGCGGAGAGGAAATGTCAAGTATGAAAAAGTATGAATTAACGAAAGAGACAAAAGTAATAGGCGGTAAAACGCTTTTCAGAATAAGAGCGTTAAGATCATTCGGGGATATTAAAGCCGGAGATTTAGGAGGATTTATTGAAAACGAACGTAATTTAAGCCATGAAGGAAACGCTTGGGTTGGCGGTGATGCTCAGGTTGGCGGTAACGCTCGGGTTGGCGGTAACGCTCGGGTTGGCGGTGATGCTCAGGTTGGCGGTAACGCTCAGGTTGGCGGTAACGCTCAGGTTGGCGGTAACGCTCAGGTTGGCGGTAACGCTCAGGTTGGCGGTAACGCTCGGGTTAACGGTAACGCTTGGGTCGACGGTGACGCTTGGGTTGGCGGTTACGCTTGGGTTGGCGGTTACGCTCGGGTTAACGGTTACGCTCGGGTTGGAGGATACGCTCGGGTTAGCGGTGATGGGCTGATTAACAGTAATAATGATTATCTTTGTGAAAAGGGACTCGGATCTCATAATAGATCCGCCAGTTTCTTTAAATGCAAAGACGGACATATACACGTTTTATGCGGGTGTTTTAGTGGGAATCTCGACGAGTTCGAAAATAAGGTAAAGGAAGAACACGGTAACAGTAAATACGCCAAAGAATATTTAGGCTTTATTGAAGTTGTAAAGACGCATTTTGAAGTGCGGCAATGACTGAACGACCGTGAGTAACTAAGGAGGAAATGTCAAGCATGAAAGAAAAAAATATATATAAAAGTATAATCAAAGACGTTATCATAGCGTCAGGCGGGGAAATAACAGACGAATGCTTTAATAAACTTAAACTTCTTTTTTCTAAATACAATCTGGCTCTTTCTATGGAGGAAATGACGGAGGAAGATTACAATGAATCTGTATAAAATAAAGGAGTTATCATGATTATTGCTGATCCAAAAAACCGAGAGGAGTGGCTGAACGCAAGAAAAAAAGGTATCGGCGGGAGCGACGCCGCATGTATCATAGGCTTAAACAAATACAAAAGTAATGTGCGCCTGTGGGACGAAAAAGCCGGTTTGCAGAAACCGGAGGACGTATCAGAAAAGCCGGCCGTCATATACGGCAAGGAAGCGGAAGCCGCGGTAAGACGCCTTTTCATTCTTGACCACCCTGAATATGACGTAAAATATCATGAATATCGGATGTATGCCGATAAGGACCATCCGTATATATTTGCTACTCTGGACGGAGAACTTACCGATACGCGAACTGGCAGACAAGGCGTTCTTGAAATCAAAACCGCTACTATTCAAAATCCGATACAGTGGAAGGATTGGAGCGATGAATCAATGCCTGAAAGCTACTACATACAGGCGCTTCACCAACTTATAGCAACCGGCTGGAGCTTTTCCATTCTTCGCGCATATATAAGATATTTCAAAAATGATTCGCTGCGCGCAGTCGTAAAGGAATACAGCGTCGACCGGAAGGACGTTATGGACGATATCGAATATCTGATTGAAAAAGAATCACAGTTTTGGGAATCTCTTCAGTCGGGAAAAAGGCCGGCGCAAATTCTGCCGGATATTTAAGGAGGATATATGGATTTTTTAGTTAAAACTGATCTTGGCGCATTTCCTCAGAGCATAGATTTCAATTTTGAGGAAATAAAATCAGAGCTTGAAGAAAAACTTATAAAATACAAAAATCTCGTTGTGACTGAAGACGGAATAAAAGCCGCAAAGGCCGATAAGGCAAAGCTTAATAAGCTGGCGGCGGCAATTGAGGACAAACGCAAGGAAATCAAGTCGGTATGCCTTGCTCCATACAATAACTTTGAAGCGCAATGCAAGGAATTAGTATCTCTTATCAAGGCTCCCGTTATTGCAATTGACACTCAGATCAAGGAGTTCGAGGAGATAAAAAAGCAGGAAAAATACAACGAACTGAAAACGTATTTTAATGAGAATGTAAAAGAACTTGCAGAGATCGTTTTATTTGATAAAATATTAAACCCCAAATGGGCAAACGTTACAATAAAAACGGATACGTTGAAAAATGAGATCGGAGATACCATCGACCGGATCCGCGAGGAATTGGCAACTATAAACGACCAATATTCAGACGTGTCTTATAAATCGGCTATTTTGTCAGAGTATTGCAAAAATTACGATTTAAGTAAAACGCTTGTATATGCTGCACAATTAAAAAAAGAAACGGAAATCCAAGCGAAGGCGTTAAATACAGAAAAATCTAAACCGGTACAGCCGACAGTGATATCAGATACGCAGCAAGTTATTCCGGGAATGGAAAAAGATATAGCGGCCGATTCGGTCGGAACAGCTTCGTTTCGGGTTGTTTGTACTCGCAGTCAGATAATAAGTTTAATGAACTTTATGAGAAATAACGGTATAAAATTTGAAACAATCAAGAAAGAGAAAGAGGTTAAAGAAAATGGCAGTAAATAATTCATTGGTTAAATCTAAATCAGATTCAAATCCGCTTGAAATTACTTTTAAAGCAGGAAACGCTGATGTCAAGCTAAGTCCGAACACCGTAAAAAAATATCTTGTTTCAGGCGACGCGGATAAAGTTACAACACAAGAGATTGTAATGTTTATCAACCTTTGCAAATATCAGGGCTTGAATCCATTTTTACGAGAAGCTTACCTGATTAAGTACGGCAATCAACCGGCTACAATAGTAACCGGAAAAGCAGCCTTTGAAAAGCGCGCGGCAAGATGCGATAAGTACAAAGGCTTTGACGCGGGAGTTGTGGTATATAGCCCTGATATCGGTATTGAAAACAGAACTGGAACAATTGTGCTGCCTGATGAACAATTATTAGGAGGTTGGGCTGAGGTTTATGTTGACGGATATGATAAGCCTGTAAAAGCTTCCGTATCACTTGACGAATACATAGGCAAAAAAAAGGACGGTACTATCAACGCGCAGTGGGCGTCAAAACCGGCTACTATGATACGCAAGGTTGCAAAAATGCAGGCGTTAAGAGAGGCTTTCCCGGACAATTTTGAAGGAATGTACGGAGCGGAAGAAATGAATATTGAAGAACCGATCGGCAACGCGCCAATTGATGCGGAATTATATGAATCGCCTGTTCAGGAGCCTGCTTTGGAAAATGAAATAGACGACTTTACAAGCTTAATGGAGGATCAAAATGCTTAACAAAGTAATAATAATGGGTCGGCTTACAGCCGATCCTGAATTAAAGCAAACCCCGTCGGGAATAGCGACGTGCAGGTTTTCGGTGGCGGTAAACAGGAATTATACTTCTAAGGAAACCGGTGAAAGGCAGACTGATTTTATAAATGTCGTGGCATGGCGCAATACGGCTGAATTTATCAACAGATATTTTTCTAAGGGTAAAATGATAATTGTTGAAGGAAGTTTGAGAAACAACAATTATACCGATAAGAACGGCGTTAAGCATTACTCTATGGACGTTCAGGCGGATAATGTTAACTTTGGCGAAAGTAAATCCTCCGGTGACGGCGGGAATGCTTCCGCAGCGGGTTATGCCTTCGCCGATCCGCCTAAATCGGCAGTAAGTACGGCTAATCAGGAATCGGCGGCAATAGGCGGTTTAGAGGACTTCGAGGAAATTTTAAGCGACGGAGAAGTTCCGTTTTAACGGGGTGTTTATATATGCTCCTTGAAATGAGGTGATAAGTTGGCAAGACCGCGAAAAAAAGGGCTTGACTACTTTCCTTTAGATGTAGATTTCTTTTCGGACAAAAAAATAAAACGCCTGCGAGCCAGGTACGGTACAGACGGCGTAACGGTATATATGTATCTGCTGTGCGAAATTTACCGCAGCGGATACTATATAAATTATGATGAGGACTTGATTCTCGACATTTCAGACGAACTGAATATATCGGAAAATTCTATTCAGCAGATTATAAACTACTTGCTTAGTCGGTCACTGTTTGACGATACACTTGCTAAGTCGGTGAAGGTTTTAACTGCCGCATCAATCCAGCGAAGATATCAGGAAGCAAAAAACACACGTAAAAGTACTCAGCCTGATATTGATGTTGAAGCAAAGTTCTGGGTTTTAAAAAAAGATGAAACCCATAGCTTTATTAAAGTGCGCCCTTGTGAAAATAATTCGCAGATTAATATAGGTTTATCTGCGAATAACTCCAGTTTATCCGAGATTAACGGCACAAAGGAAAGTAAAGTAAAGAAGAGTAAAGTAAAGGAAAGTAAAGAAGACGGCGTACCGCCTACACCTGACGCTCCCCAGGATAACTGTATGTTAATATTTGAATTATATAATCGGATATGCAGGTCGTATCCCAGAATAACCCAATATTCAGAAGCCAGAAAGAAAGCTGTTAAAGCAAGCCTGAAAAAATATAATCTAAAAGATTTTGAAAGACTGTTTAAAAAAGCAGAATCCAGTGATTTCTTAAAAGGAAAAATTAAATGCGATTGGCGGGCTACATTCGACTGGCTTATAAATGATACCAATATGGCAAAGGTTCTGGACGGCAATTATGATAATCGCTCTAAAAATCTGCCTGAACAAGAGCACAGCTATAATCTGGAGGATTTAAAAGCCTTTGTAAATGATTTCGGCGGCGAATATGAATAGTTATATTTACGGAAGATTTCAATGGGTGGCATGTCATGAATGCGAGCTTGGCGGAAATTCACTGGCCTTATGTGAAATAGGCCAAAAAGTGACTACTGAAAAAAGCAATTATTTCAAGCGCGGCTGTTGGAACGGCGTGCTTATGGAGAAATACAGGAATGAAATACACGATAAACGAGATACCTCCGAGCAATAACAAATTTATCGGGAGGACAAATAAATGGGAGTATCAGGAAAAGAAAAAGTACTGGGCGAAGCTTATATCGCTTAAATGCAGGCCTAAACCGGAAAAACCGCTTGAAAAGGCCGTTGTTACCCTTACATATTTTTTTGGAAATAAAATACGGCGGGATCCCGACAACTACAGCGGGAAGTTTATACTGGACGGACTTGTAAAGGCGGGTATTATTGCCGACGACAGCTTCAGCAACATTGACCTGAGACTGTGCGGCAAGGTGGATAAGAAAAATCCAAGAACGGAGATTGAAATAACGAACGACAGCTATTCGGCTGTTAATGAAAGTCAGGGAGGATAAAAATTAGGAGGTAATCTATGTATAAGGCAAAAAATATTGATACTGACAAAGCGTTGCAAGCGATTGAAGCTTATCGTCTTCGAAAGGAGTATGATTACGACCGTGATTTATATGGGCTCAAAAAATATTACGCCGGTATTCAAGCGGGTTTGGATTTTGCTGAAAGCTTGTTTAAATGCGCTAATTATGAAAAGGAAAAGGTTGGAGGTAACTCATGAACGATATAGAAAAAATAGAAAAATCGATTAAAACTATACGACGTTTAAGCAAAGAGAATATTGGAGATAGCTACAGTTTATCGTTTGCCATAGAAGCTTTGAGAGAGAAGCAAGAGGCTGAAAGTTTACTGGAAAAGCATTATGGAGACTGTACTGTTTTTGAATTTGTCGAAACATTTATATCTTGCATCGAAAAAGAAACAGATGACGAATTGAAAGGATTCCGCATACTGACTAATGAGGACAAAGACGATTATGAAGCGTGGAAAAGAGAAAGGAAACGATCATGAGAGAAATTTTATTTAGAGGTAAAGTGAATAATCCTGATAACATTAGCTGGCTTCAACAGAGTGTTGGTGAGTGGGTCGAGGGAAATTTAGAACACGATCCAGATCTTGAATCATATAAAATTAACGGATTTAATTATTACTCCAGCGAACAAGGACTCGAGCGAGAACCATTTGTATACAGAGTTGACCCCGAAACAGTCGGACAGTACACGGGCCTGAAGGATAAAAACGGCGAGAAGATTTTTGAGGGGGATATAGTAAAATATTCAACAACTTGCGAAATATTCACTGTTGCCTGGCATGGCTCATTTGCGGAATTTGTAATTTCCGAACTCCAAAAGCCAAACAAAGCAACACGAGGAAGTAAGGACATGTATTTAGTTAATCGTTACTGCGAAGTCATAGGCAACATATACGACAACCCCGAACTGTTGGAAGGAGAAGAAAATGAATAAATATTTAATCGACATTGAGGAAAAAGCTATCATACGGCATTCGATAATTGTTGAATGTGAAGATATAGAAAGTCTTGAGAGTTTGCCGGATTTTGAGGACGATAGCGATATTTCATATTACGCATATGGTCTGCCGAAATTGAATGAGAGTATAAAAGTTATATCGGTTAGAGAAGAGGATTCGCATGACTATAGTGAATTTGAAATTTTAGATATTATTCCGTATGAGGAGGACAGAAAATGATTAACGAAGATAAGGCATTTAGGATGTTTTGCGAAAAGTACGTGGAAAAACACAAAGGGCAGAGTATGAAAGTGGGGGGTACGGAAGTTGCAGTTTTAAATAACTGCACAATGATTATTTCTATACCTGAGAAAAATCATTTAAGTATTAAATTTACGTCCAAGCCATTTTACATAAATGAAAACCTTGATATGTATGAGGAGGACGAAGAAAATGAGTAAAGAAGAAATCTTAAAGTATGCTGCCGAGGCGATCGAAAAGCAGATACCGAAAAAGCCGAATATTTACGGTGACGGTTATGACGATGACGACAATCTGATATACGACATGTACGATTGCCCTAACTGCGACAGCAGCTATGAAATAGATTATGAAAAATATGATTATTGTCCGAAATGCGGTCAGGCAATAGATTGGAGCGAATGAAATGAAAACCTACATAGTCAGAGCAACGGCGCAGATTCAGCTTACGGCTGAAACGGACAAACCGGAGGATATGAAGTCGTTGGTTAAAAGCGTTTTAATGGATGTTTGTGATGTAAGCGCGGATATCACGGATTTAAGCATTGAGGAAATTTCAGGAGGAAAGAGTAATGAATTTTAACGTCGAAAAGGAAAGATGCGTATTTGCAAAAACGGGTTTTGGCGACAGCGAATATAAATGCGATCTACTTAGTGAGGAATGTGACGGTTTAAAACAAACAAAAATTTGTAAGTTTTATAAAACTAAAGAAGAGTTTGACGCCGCTAATGACAGAGCGATTGAACTATGCCGCGATAAGCATTTATGCGGCGATTGTAAATACCGCAAAAAGGCTTGTTTAAAAAGTACAGAGGGTAAAAGCAGTGCCGTATTGTAAACCGAAATGCAATCCGCCTTACGATTGCTTAAACGGCAACTGCCCTTATGAGGACGATTGTCATTTTGACGGATCAGCGACAAAGGAAGAGACAAAAGCTTTGCATGCGGCGAAACTGCCGCAGGGCAGACCGGGACAGTCCAGTAACTTTGACAGAATAGACGATATAAAATATAACTTTAGGTCAAGGAGACTGATATGATTAAAAAATACCGTGTATTTAATAAGCTGACCAGCCGTTACCTCGGAACGCTCGATAACGGGTACTTGGAGTTCGATTCCGCAAGAGCCGCCAGAAGGTACATAATCAGAGCGGGTAAAAGGCTTGATATATTTTTAGGATCGAGGAGGCAAGGGCGTGACTGCAAGAGAGTATTTAAAACAGAGCTTTTATATTAACAAGGAGATAGACGAAAACATATTACAGCTTGAGGAACTCGATTCGGATATCTGCCGATGTACGCAGATAATTACAGACATGCCACCCGGCGTGCATAACGACAACAGCGCTGAAATCAAACTTGCCTCTTATATTGACAAGCATGATGAATTAACTCAAAAAATAAACGAGGAAACCGATAAGCTTTTTGAAACGAAAAAAGAAATCCGCTTGAAGATATACCAAATAAAAAACCCAAAGTACAGGCTTGTGTTAATGAAACGGTATATACGCTTTAAAAAATGGGAGCAGATACAGGAGGAGTTAGGATATGAGGATCTAAGAAGTATTTACAAGGTACATAACAAGGCGATGAAGGAATTTATCCAAATACATGGAAATATTTTTTAGGGCATTGAATGCCACTATGTTTCTATGTTATCATAATAATGGATTCAGAATCCAAAATAAAAGCCAACGGAAAAAACAGTAGGCTTTCCGGGCGTGAAAGCGTCCGGTTCGCTTTTCCGTGTTTGACATTAATTCCTTTTAATAGCCGTTTACATAGAACAGCTTTACCTTTTATTGTTAATTTGCACAAATTATATCTTAATTTATTTATATCAAATTATTTTTTATATATTGTAAAAGGTGATAATTTGTGGTAAAATTTAGAAAAAGGTAAATTAGAGGAGTTACTGTTTATGAGATTATCTTTCAAAAATATGCAGCTTATTATAAATGGCAAAATACCGGATAGAGATATGCTATTAAAAATAGAAAATAACCAAAGGGAGAAATTTATTGATGAAAAAAATGATAAGATATATAAATTTAGAATAGAATATAACAAAATACAAGATTACTTATGGATTTATGCTAATTATGATAATTTTCATAAGAGAAGCAAAACTGTATATAACGAACCTAAAAACGAAGAAGAACCCAATCCAAGAAAACCATTTCAAATTGAATTAAAAAATCAATTATTTGGTTTGTATTATATTAATACCGGAACTTTTTATATATCTAATTCAAATAAGAAAGGCGTTTTTATTGATTATTTAAAAAATATTCTTAATTTGGATGTCTATATTAAAAATCAATATAAAAGTGTGGAAGAATTTAGTAAATCAATAAGTTCATTAAAAAATATTAAATTTACTGTAATGCCAAGTATTTTTCAGAGTGATAATGGTGTATATGAATATACTAAGAATATTTTTGGGTTTGATTATGCTCAATATATTACTATAGATGTTAATTATGATCGCTTAAGCTTTAAGCATAATAAAGATAGTTTTATAAAAAGAATATTTAACAGTCAAAAAAATAATGAGATAGAGAATGTTTTAGTGTGCGGTTATAACGATAATGATATAGAAAGTACATTAAATATACAAAATTATATGGTTTCATTAGATATAAATGTAGGGCTTGATCCAGAAACTGGCTTGTACGACAATAATACGGTTAAAAGTGAATTGATTAATAAAATAATACATTTTTCGAAGGAGGAAACATTTGTATAAAAGGGATAAAAAACAAATTATTATACTAATAATTTTAAGTTTCTCATTTAATCTTTTTTTCGATCTTAAATCTATAAAAATTTCTAATGATATTCTTACAATTATGTCGATTCTATTGGGATTTTATATCACAGCCATATCTACACTTTTTGGGTCAAAAATAATAAAAGAATATGGCCAGCTAAGAGATTCTAACATTTCATATCAAACTAAACTTGGAACCTTGCTAAAGTATTTCAAAAGTAGTGTATATACAGCTTTTTTTACTATTTTTTTTTCATTGATTTGTTCGCTATTTAAAGGGAAAAACTACTTAAAAGAATTTCATTTAAATGAATTGGCATCAGCTATTTTAACTTCATCAACAATTGTTTCACTATTTTTATTTTATTTATTAATAAAGATATTTTTCGCATTATTTTATAACGAAAGTCAAAAAAGTTAAAAAGAAAGTTATCAATATAATTAAAACCATTTCGGTGAAGCTGCCGATATGGTTTTTATATTTCAAGCCTTAATCTATTGATTAGGGCTTTTCTTATGCCCAACGAAAGGAAGGTGAGCCTGTAATGGCTGTATTAGAAAATGCAAGACATGAGAAATTTGTGCAGTGCCTCATCCGGGGAATGAGCCAGAGAAAGGCTTACCGCGAGGCATTTCCTGCTTCACAGAAATGGAAAGATACAACCGTCGATGTAAAAGCAAGCGCTTTGTTTTCAGATGGTAAGGTTTTGGTAAGGTATAGCGAGCTTCAGGAAGAGGCTAAGGATAACGCCATTATGAAAAGAAAGGACCGCATGATTGTATTAAGCGATATAGCGGCTGACGGTAATGAAAAAACGGAGGCAAGAATCAAGGCGATAGATACTCTGAATAAAATGGACGGAGAATATACCGGTAAGCTTGAATTGTCGGGTGAGATTAATTCTAAAAACCCTTATGCCGGTCTGACTACAGAGGAATTAAAGAAGCTGATCGGCAGTGGATAGAGAATTGATAAAGCTCGGAGCAAAAATCGAGCTTGCAAGGCGCGACTTTTTTGCTTACTGTAATTTAAAGGCTCCTGACTTCTACAAAGCAGATAGACGATATTTGGTTGATCTTTGTAATGAGTTCCAGGATTTTATACAGTCTGACGACGAAGTAATGATCGTAAACGAGCCGCCCCGACATGGCAAGTCTCGGACTGCCGGACTGCTGGTTGAGTGGGTGCTGGGAAACGATAAAAATCAAAAGATCATGACGGGCTCATATAACGAAACGCTTTCAACTATGTTTTCTAAAAACGTTCGTAACGACATAATGGAGGCTAAAGCCGATGTACATAAACCCGTTTTTTCCGACGTGTTTCCCGGAGTATCGATTAAGCGCGGCGACGGAGCAATGAATTTATGGAGCTTGGAGGGCGGATATAATAATTATCTTGCAACTTCTCCGACCGGTACGGCGACGGGATTCGGCGCAACGCTGCTCATTATCGACGACCTTATAAAAAATGCCGAGGAGGCAAATAACGAACTGACAAAGGAAAAGCACTGGGCATGGTTTACAGATACTATGCTTTCCCGATTGGAGGAGGGCGGAAAAATTATAATAATTATGACGCGCTGGGCTTCGGATGATTTAGCGGGCCGCGCTTTGGAGCATTTTTATGAATCAGGAGCTAAAGTCCGTCATATCTACATGAAAGCGTTGCAGGACGATGGTTCTATGCTTTGTCCTGAGGTTTTGTCATACAAGTCGTATATGTCTAAAATCAAGGCTATGGGCGCCGATATAGCGTCGGCCAATTATCAACAGGAACCGATAGATATCAAGGGCCGACTGTATACAAGCTTTAAAACCTATAATAAGCTGCCGCAGGACAGCGGCGGAAGAAGCCTTTTAGAGGGAATATACAGCTACACTGATACGGCGGACGAAGGAAGCGATTATTTGTGTTGTGTAATCTGGGGCGCGTATATGAAAGAGGCGTATATACTTGATGTTTATTATACTCAGCAAGGAATGGAAATAACAGAAAAAGAAACTGCGGGCAGATTTTTTGAATTTAAGGTAAACAAGGCGAGGATAGAAAGTAATAACGGCGGTTCAGGCTTCGCAAGAAACGTTATACGCATATTGCGGGAACAATTTTCAAGCAATCAGACCGTTGTAAAATGGTTCCATCAATCGAAAAATAAGAAAGCGAGAATCATTTCGAATTCCACATGGGTAATGGAGCATGTATATTTTCCGCAGAACTGGAAAGACAAATGGCCGGATTATTACAGCGCAATGATAAAATATCAGCGCGACGGAGACAACCGTCACGACGACGCGCCCGACGCGACAACGGGGGTTGCGGAAACTATGTATTTGTTAGGAGCGTGAAAAGGTGGGTGTAATACAGAAATTGAGTGAGAATATAAAGCGGGGGCTGCGAAGCTGGCTAAACGTTATGCCCGCAAATCCCTACAGCATACAGATAAACGAGGTTATGGACTTTGAAGTAAACGCTATCCGTAACCGGATATGGTACAGAGGAGACGGAAACGAGCTTGAACAGCTTTACGGCAGCGTTTCAGAATATGCCGATAAATATAAATTTTGGGCGTCTAAATGCTCGCGTGGAATGGAAATGCGTAAAATACATACAGGACTTCCGTCGTTGATCGTCAAAACGCTTGTTTCGGTTACTCTTTCAGATATGAACGACTTTGAGTTTAAAAAACCCGCGCATGGAGATATATGGAACAATATCGAAAATGAAAACAGCTTCCGAAAAAATCTTGAAGCAAATTTAAGAGAGCTCCTTTTTATCGGCGACGGCGCTTTCAAGATTACAATGGATTCTGATATAAGCAAATATCCTATGCTTGAATGGTATCCGGGCGAAAGAATAGAGCTTGTATACAGACGCGGCCGACTTCATGAGGTCGTATTCAAAACGCTTTTCAGGGAACATAGACGAGAATATATACTTTGTGAGCGTTACGGCTTCGGTTACATAAAAAGCGAGCTCTGCTGTGATGGTAAGCCCGTTGATATGAGCGCAGTCTCAGCTCTTAGCGATCTTAAACCCGTTATTGCGTTTGATGGGTCGCAGATACTTGCAGTACCCTTTAAAATATTTGAAAGCGCAAAATATAAAAACAGAGGCGGAAGTATTTTCGACGGTAAGCTGGACAGCTTCGACGCCTTTGACGAGGTATGGTCGCAGTGGATGGACGCGCTGCGTGCCGGAAGGTCGAAAACTTATATACCGGAGGATATGATCCCGAAAAATGAGAATAACGGAACGCTGTTGAAACCAAACCCGTTTGACAACAGATTTATTCAGACCGCAAGCGCGTTTGCCGAGGACGGAAGACCGTGTATTGAAGTAAAGCAGCCCGACATTCCCCACGACAGCTATCTTGCAAGCTATGTAACCGCGCTTGATTTGTGCTTGCAGGGGATTATAAGCCCCTCGACATTAGGAATCGACGTAAAAAAGCTTGATAACGCAGAGGCGCAGAGAGAAAAAGAAAAGGCGACTCTTTATACAAGAAACGCTATAGTTGAAGCTATGCAGGAGCAGCTTCCTAAATTAGCGGCCGCCTGTATAAACGCGTATATTATGTCTCTGGGAAAAGCTCCGGAGGAAGTCGAAGTCAGTATTCCGTTCGGAGAATATGCTAACCCTTCGTTTGAATCTCAGGTTGAAACGGTATCAAAGGCCAAGCAGGGAGGTATTATGAGTATCGAGGCAAGCGTTGAGGAACTGTACGGGGACAGTAAGGACAAGCAATGGAAAGCGGAAGAGATACAAAGACTTAAGGAAGAGCAGGGCATAGCGCAGATTGACGAAACTCTGATTAATGACGATACGTTTGATTCTGAAACGATTGAACCGGAGGTATAAAAAATATGCCTGATTACGATATCAGCGAAGCTTTTGCCCGTATTGAGAATGAATTGATTTCGTCTATGTTCCGCAACTTTAAACGTCACCGCGCGGAAGAAACAAAGGAGGGCTATAACTGGGAAATGTGGCAGACCATTCAACTGAAGGTTATGGAAGAATACCGCCGGAAGAATAAAAAGAAATTTTCCAAGGAATTTGCTTCTCTTAATGCGAGAATAGATGAATTTATCAGACAGGAGAGAGCCGACGGATCGGCAAATCAGGAAATAAAAATACTGGAAGCTATTAAAAAGGGTTATAAGCCGAAACATATATTCAGCGGCCATGCTGAAACGTCAGCAGAATTCATAAAAATGAATACCCGTAAAATGGACGCTTTGATAAGGGCGACCGTTAACGACGCTGAACGCGCCGAGCATGCCGTGCTTCGTATGGCAAACGATCAGTATCGAAAGATCGTATTTAACGCTCAGGTTTATGCGGCAAGCGGGGCGGGAACATATGAAAAGGCTGTTGACATGGCGGCAAAGGATTTTCTAAGAGCCGGAATAAACTGTATTGAATACAAGAACGGAGCGAGACACGGCATTCGTGATTATATATCTATGTCGTTGTCAACCGCAGGCAAAAGGGCGTATTTGACCGGAGAAGGGGAAATGCGCAGGGAATGGGGCGAGAGCCTTGTTATTATGAATAAGCGCGGCAATCCGTGCCCTATGTGCGCTCCGTTTGTAGGCAAAGTACTTATCGACGATGTATGGAGCGGGGGCAGACCGGACGGAAAGCATATGCTTATGAGTACAGCTATAGCAAAGGGACTTTACCATCCGAGATGTAAGGACGGTCATACGACGTATTTTGAGGGTATTTCTGACGAGGGTAAACCTTATACAGAATCAGAACGGCGGGAGCTTATAGAACAGTACAACGCCGAACAGAAACGAAGGTATGCCGAAAATCAGTCGGAAAAGTTCAGAAGAATGTCCGAAAATTTTCTTGATGAAGACAATAGGCGCATGTACGGTAAAAAAGCTGACGAGTGGAAAAAAACGGCGGAAAATTATATTGACAATTCAAGTAGAAGTGGTATAATAAAGGCAAGTGAAAGAATTGAAATTCATCCCGATAAAATCAATAAATTTCTATTAAAACCAGGCGCAAAACATTCCAAGGAATTTTTTGATGTAGGATACAATGAGAATGATTATGAACGCCTTTTCAATGATATCACTTCGGAGTTTGATAATTCAAAAGTCTTAGATATAAAAAAGAATGAGGATGGAACAGAGGATTTCAGCACATTTATGTATCTCGGTGTTAATAATAAGAAAAGATTCCGAATTGTTTGGAGAAAAGATACTCCAGAAAGTAAACCACGGTTGATAACCGGTCATAGAGAGGATTGATATTATTGTTTAATTTATATGATAAAGTTATAATAAAATCGAAGAATCTCCCCGGTACAATAGTTGATATCGTAAAAACCGGAAGCAAAACAGTAATAACTGTTGAAAGTGACATCAAAGGAAAACGCAAAGACGGTTATGGAGGAGATTTTCCACTTTTTAATTGCAGTGAAGAAGATTTAAAGTTGTTATAGCCGCCTTGATAAGGCGGTTTAGTTATATCACAATTTAATACAAATCAGCGTATGCCTAAAGGTATGCGCTATTTTTATACCCAAAAATAAAATAACTGAAAGGATTATTACTATGTTAGTAGAAGTATCGAAAATCAACAAGCAGGAAGTAACTGTTGTAAGCAGTCTTGATGTAGCGGAGACGTTTGAGAAACGTCATGATGATGTGCTGAAATCTATTCGTAATCTTGGCTGTTCAGACAAATTCCGACTCCGCAATTTTGCGGAGTCGACATACATTAATGAGCAAGGCCGTAAACAGCCGTGCTATTACATGACAAAAAATGGATTCTCATTTTTGGTAATGGGCTACACAGGCAAAAAAGCTGACGCTTTTAAAGAGGCTTATATAAATCAGTTTGAAGTCATGGAAAATATTCTTAAGGGCAAGCTTATAGAACGAGAAAAGGGGATCGCAGTCAGGCAGTCGCTCACGAAAGCCTTGCAGCAGTCTACTGAAAACGAAAGAATGCACGGTCATGCGTATTCGACATATACAAACTGCATTTACAAGGTTTTGTTCGGCATGAACGCCAATAAGCTGAGAGAGCATTACGGTATACCCAAAAAAGATAATCTCCGCGATTGTTTTACAGCGGAACAGCTCAGAGATATAGAAAGCATGGAAATGCTCGTGTCGTCTTTGATTAATTGCGGCTGGGGTTACGACCGGATAAAAAGCTTCATAGAAGTAACGAATGTTAAGAAAATAGCTTGTTAAGCGTTTCGGCAATAGTCGGAGCGTTATTTTTATATATCACTAAAAAAGAAAGAGGTAGAATTATGAAAAGAAAATCAAAGAAAATACTTGCAGCCGTAATGGGGCTGACGTTGATGTCGGCATTGTCTGTCGGATGTCAAAGACAGTCTGAAAGAGTATCGTACAATATTTCAAAGCAAGCTGATAACTTTAACACAATTAGGCAAATAACCGTTATTAACTGCATTCAGGGCGATGTACTTTTTCAAATGACCGGAAAAATGTCCTTAAATGCGGATACCGCCGAAAATCAGCTAGAAATAATAGTTGAAGATGAAAACGGCACGTATAAAAAGCATTTTATAGGTCTTTCTGACAATGTAACTTATACGGTCGAAGATGTTACGGATAATTACGTTGATAATTACCACTATACGCTTAACTTCAATCCGAATATGTGGATTCCGGTAAGCTTTGAAACTATTGATTAAGCGCTTTTATGAGCGCTTTTTTCATGCCCTGAGCACGGCATAAAACTGCTTAAATATTTTTTGGAGGTAATGTTATGGCAGAAGAAGCTAACGTAAACAATCAGAATCAAGGGCAGAATCAAAATGCCGGCAATTCCGATCCGCAGTCCGTTCCTGCCCGCGAAATTGACTATGGCAAAATCGCCGAAATTGTTGCAAACGGCACAGAACAGAAGGAATCGGAAATACTCAGAAATTATTTTAAACGTCAGGGATTGTCTCAGGAGGAAATGTCAGCCGCGATCAACGCCTATAAGGAGGAAAAGGCAAAGAATACTCCCGATTTGAATGAAATCCAGTCGCAGCTTGCACAGGCGCAGAAAGCCGCCTTGACGGCAGAGATTCAGCGAGCCGGCGCTCTGGAAGCCATTACAATGGGAATTGACGTAAAGACGGCGCCGTATATTCTTAAAATGGCGGATATGAGCGGAGTTACCGGAGAAGACGGAAAGATCAATCAGGAGGCGTTGAAAAACGCTATAGCAAAGGTATTAGAAGACATACCCCAGTTAAAGCCGCAGGCCGGCGGAGCTAAAGGCTTTAAATTCGGGGCCGATGGAGATTCCGGAGACAATAACGCGAACAACGACGCTCTTAAAGCGGCGTTCGGGCTTTAATACAAAGAAAGGATGATATAAATGGCAGTATATGATTACGCGACGACCTTTACAGGCTTGCTTCAGGAGAAATATTCAAAGGAGCTTTGCTCAGACGCACTGACTAAGAGCAATATGCAGGTGCAGTTTATCAATGCTCAGACTATCAAGCTTCCAAGAATGACGCTTAGCGGTTACAAGGATCACTCGAGAACGCCGGGCTTTAATTCCGGTACTATGTCAAACGATTGGGAGCCTAAAAAGCTTGAGCATGACAGAGATATAGAGTTTTTCATCGATCCGATGGATATCGACGAAACTAATCTCACGCTTTCAGTTGCAAATATTCAGAACACATTTGAGACTGAGCGTGCTATTCCCGAAAAGGACAGCTATCGTTTTTCTAAGCTTTTTGCGGAGCTTACAACTTACGGCGGAAATATCGACGCTACCGTTTTGACAGCGGCTAATATACTTGATAAATTTGACGATATGATGACCGCAATGGACGAGGCGGCAGTGCCGGAGGAGGGTAGAATTCTGTACGCAACTCCGACTGTCAAAAAACTTCTTAAACGCGCGGAAGGTATTCAGCGTAATATCGATGTGAGCAGCCAGTCGGGAATTGACAGGCGGGTGCATAGTCTTGATAACGTTGAAATAAAAAGCGTTCCATCCGCCAGAATGAAAACGCAGTACAATTTTACGGACGGCTGTACTCCGGCAGACGGGGCAAGACAAATAAACTTTATTCTTATTCATCCATCCTGCGTTGTTTGTAGGGATAAGTACAGCTATATCAAGCTTTTTACTCCTGGAACAGACAGCAGGACCGCAGACGGTTATTTGTATCAGAACCGCAATTACGGGGATCTGTTTTTGCTTGAGATGAAAAAAGACGGTTGTGCAATGAACGTAGAGCCGGCAACTGTTGAGGAAGAGAATACGGAACAGGAAAGCGTATAAGGAGATGATAAAATGAAAGCGATAAAAGGAAACAAGGTATACGATATAACCGAACAGGAAAAGCAGTCGTACATAAGCCGCGGCTTTGATATACAAGACGAAGACGGAAATATAGTTTCCTACGGCAAAGGCAAAAGCGTACCGTTCAGCGAATATGAAAAGGTAAGATCAGAGCTTGAAAAGCTGAAAACCGAACGTGAAACGAAGCCGCCTAAAAAGGAAAACAAATGATGTACGCAGACAGTGCATATTACGCCGACGTCTACGGCGGTACGACAATACCGGAAGAATCTCGTAATAAATACCTCGGTTTTGCATCAAGACACGTTGATTCCCTGACCTACAACAGGATAGTGGGCCGGGGATTTTCTGAGCTTACGCCTTTTCAGCAGAACATTATCCGCGAAGTGGTTTGTCTGCAAGCGGATTTTGAATATGAAAACGCTGACGAAATCGGTAGTATACTTTCCGGCTATAGTATCAACGGGGTATCGGCTCAGTTTGGAAGCTCGTGGAACGTTTACACGGATAAAGGGGTAGCAATAAGGAGCGATGTTTACGCGCTGCTGTCCCAGACAGGTCTGTGCTGCAGATTAATGAGGTGATTAAATTGAAATATCCGTGTCTTGTGCCGAAAAGACTGTGCAGAACTCCCGTTATCGTTGAAATAGAACAGGAAGGGCTTAATAAATACGGAGAGCCGAATAAAAGCGTTGTTATAAAAGAAATGTGCAATTATCAGGATAGCGGCCAAACAATTCTCACCGCTGAAAAAAAGCTTATACAACTTTCCGGTACAGTTCTTTTCACCGGCGATATAGCGCCTGAAATACCGAATATAACAGGCGGTACGGTAACGGTAAACGGAAGTTTAAGGCGTATTTTTAAAGGACAAAAGGCGAGAAATCCTGACGGCTCCGTAAATTATACAAGATTGGATCTGATATAATGCAAAAAAATGTAAGCTGTAATATAAAGCTGAATGAAACAGCTATTAAACAGCTTGAACGCGCGCAGATAACGGCTCTTGAAAAAACTGCCGAATTTATCCACACCGATGTTGTGCAATCGCAGACGATACCGTTCGACGTGCCGACGGAAAAAGAAAAAGCGGCGGGCAAGACAACCGCCGGAACATTACAGAACGAAAAGCATTTTATCGATTCGACACAAAGTAAAATAGGTAAGGTATTCGTCTGCGTTGAGGGACCCTACGCCCGACGGCTGTATTTTCACCCTGAATATAATTTTGATAAGGGCGAAAATCCCTATGCCGGCGGAAAATGGTTTGAGCCTTACAAGGACGGAGGGAAAAAGAATTTAAAGGTCAGGGCGGCGTTTAAGCAATTTTATAAACGGGAAACGGGGGTATGAAATGCTTTATCTGTCTGATATACGCGATTTTATCGGAACAATGGGAATAACTGACGACGAAAAGGTTTATAGCGGCAAAATGCCGGATAAGAACTTCAAGAGTATAGGAGTTTATAATCTGAAACGTTCTCGTCCGCCGAATATACCGGCGGGAGGATTGAAAAACAGCAGCTATGGCGTAAGGTCCGTTTCTCTGCTTTGCCATTGGAATAAAAGCCAGCGTGAAACAGAGCGCGCCGCTCAGCGGCTGTGGAATGAGCTTTACAGTACGAGAAATTCGGTAATAAACGGAAACAGAATACTGTTCGTAATGCTGTTGCTCGATGAGCCTGTATCGGTTGATACGGATGAAAACGGCATATATGAATATGTAATTGAATGCGATTTTTATTATGAAAGGAAGGAATGATTAATATGGCTGGAGAATCAGTTAAATATACCTCCGGAGTTCACGCAAATTATGATATTGCCTTTAGAATAGATACGGCGGGGTTAAATTTCACGGACGGTCAGGCAATGCCTAAAAGCCCTAAAACCATAAGCGACGCCGAAGGGCTTTCCATAAGCATTGACGGAGGAGTCGAGGAATGGAATCCGATGGACGGCGAAGGTTGGACTAAAAGACTTGTAACAGCTAAATCCATTACCATTTCAATGACCGCGAAAAGAAACAGCGGCGACCCGGGAAACGATTATATAGCCGGCTTATTTATGAAAACGGGCAACGATTGTTATTCGTTTTTTGATATAATTTTCCCCAACGGCGACGAGCTGGGGATTCCGTGCGTTGTTAATGTAACGTCTCTCGGCGGCGACAGTACGGCAATAGACGCTATGGAGTTTGAAATTTTAAGTCACGGAAAGCCGGAGTATATAAAGGGATCGGCTTCGGTATAAATTGACAAAAAAAGACACCTGTGGTATAATAACCGTGCGGGTGTCTGCATAAAACGGTAGGCGGTTCAATTCTTCCTCCAGTATTGGAGGTGAGTTACTATGGGCATAATGGAAATACTTACTTTATTACTTGTAATTATTGAAATAGTTAAGCTTGGTAACAATAATAAAAGAAAATAACCGCCCCACTCCTACATAGGGCGATTATTATTTACGCTGTATTCGGAGGTGAACCGCTTATCGCAGACGCCCCTTTTCATTTATTATTATACCACAATTTAATAAAAAGTCAAGCGTTTCGTAGAGGAACGCTTTTTTCATGCTTAAATTTAAGAAAGAGGTAAATAAAAATGATTGATATTTCAAAAAAAATTACAAACGAGCTTCCCGTTATCAAGATAAGCGAAAACCTTATTGTTTCTGTAAACAACAGAAAAAGCAATGTGCTTACAGTTCAAGCAATGATAGCGGAATCGGAAAACGCTGAAAAAAGCGGCAAAAAAGCCGATGAGTTTAAATTCATGGATACCGTTCTGAGAACGCTTACAAATTCGAAAACTGTCGACGAGATTAATAGTCTTGATCTTCCTTTGCCGGAGTATAAGACGATATTCAACGCCGTAATGGCCGCGTGCTCCGGTCAGACGCTTGAAGAGTTTGAGGAAAGCCAGAAACGATTTCAATAATAAAACAGAATATTGGTACGACTTATTTGACGATTGGGGGCTTATAGAAGCGTCGTTTGCCGCTCAGTATAACATACGACTGAGAAATGAGGGAAACATGTCCTGGCCTGAATTCTGCGCTTTACTGTCCGGTATCATGCCGGACACTCCGCTGGGGCAGATCGTTTCAATACGTTCTGAAAAGGACCCGAAAATTATAAAGGGATTTAATAAGGAGCAAAAGAAAATACGCTCCGATTGGCAAAAGAGAAAATCAAAGCAAAGAAAAATGGACAAAGGAACTTATGCTAAGTACTGGGCCAGTTTTCAGGAAATGGCAAAAGCGGCCTTTTCTAAATAGAAAGGAGGTATCTGATTGGGAACTAATGTGGGTATTATCGACCTGGGATTATCCATTAATAAACGAATGTTTAACAAGCAGTTAAGCAGGATAGCGGGAAGCGCTAAAAGCAGCGTTATGTCAGCGTTTAAGCCTCTCGGAAAGATGATAGGAACTGCTCTTGGAACTGCCGCCGTCGCAGGATTTACGAAATCCTGTCTTTCCTTAGGCTCCGACCTTGAAGAGGTACAAAACGTTGTAGACGTAACCTTTAAGTCTATGAGCTCGGGGATTAACAGCTTCGCTCAAACCGCAATAACCCAGTTCGGACTGTCAGAAACCGCCTCCAAGAAGTATGCGGGAACGTTCGGCGCAATGTCAAAGGCTATGGGACTTTCAGAATCGGCCGCATACGAAATGTCTACGGCCGTTACAGGGCTTACCGGAGACGTTGCGTCGTTTTTCAATCTTTCGGCTGATGAAGCGTATACAAAGCTCAAATCAATATGGACGGGCGAAACGGAAACGCTTAAAGACTTAGGCGTCGTTATGACGCAGACCGCACTTGATAATTACGCCTTGAACAACGGCTTCGGCAAGACCACCAAGAACATGACGGAACAGGAGAAGCTTATGCTGAGATACCGATATGTCATGTCGTCGCTGTCTGACGCTCAAGGCGACTTCGCCCGTACTCAGGACAGTTGGGCAAACCAAACAAGGGTACTAAGCCTACGGTTTGAAAGCTTAAAGGCGACGCTTGGGCAGGGCTTTATAAACGTTTTTACTCCCATTTTAAAGGGATTAAATATGCTTCTCGGCAAACTGCAAACAGTGGCTAACGCGTTTAAAAGCTTCACTAACGGACTTATGAATAAGGACGGTATAGAATCGGCGTTGTCGGGCGGTACCACAGAAGCGGCGTCGTTGGGCGCGGGAATAGCCGATGCCGGAGACGAAGCGGTAACGGCGGCTAAGAAAGCCAAAAAAGCTTTAGCCGGTTTTGACGAGATAAACACGTTAAGCTTCGGCGATTCCGAAGACAGTACGGCTTCAGATGTCGGAGCTGGTTCCGGCAGTATTGATTTAAGCGGTATCAACGAGGCGAACAGCGCCGTTGACAGTATGGCTGAAAATATGGGGAAAAAATTCAGAGACATATTCAGCAAAATGAAAACGGCCTTAGACCCCGTATTAAATTCTCTATCACGCCTTAAGGAAGCGCTGAATCCTCTTAAAGATTTCAGTTTTGGCGCTATAGAAAGCTTTTATCAAAAAGTACTTAAACCAACAGGTAAATGGACGCTTGGAAAAGGAATACCAGGCTTTATAGATTGTCTTACTAAGCTTGTGAAAAGTATTGATTACGATAAAATAAGTGGAGCATTAGATGATTTGTGGGATTCATTAACCCCGTTTGCATTAAACGTAGGCGAAGGACTTCTTTGGTTTTTCCAAAATGTTCTCACGCCGTTAGGTACATGGACAGCAAATGAACTCCTTCCGGCTTTTCTTGGTATACTGGCTGGCGTTTTTGATGTGCTGAATACCGCTATAGAAGCGTTAAAGCCTATGGGGGAGTGGCTTTTTGACAATTTGCTTAGGCCTATTGCTGAGTGGACCGGCGGTATAATAATAGACGTTTTAACCGGAATATCTGACGGCTTGACTAAATTAAGCGACTGGATATCAGAACATCAAACGCTTTTTGAGGTTTTTGTGACTATGATAAGCGCTCTCGGTATTGCCTTTGCAATAGCCTCTAAAATTATTGCCGTAGTAACGCTGTTAAAGCTTTTTCGGCCGCCGGAGGTATCGCGACAGCAGTTCAGAATGCATGGAACGCTTCAATGCTGGCAAATCCGATAACATGGGTTGTCGCAGGAATCGCGGCGCTCATCGCTATTATAATCTTATGCGTAAAGCATTGGGAGGATATAAAAGAAGTCGGTGCGGCAGCATGGGAACACATAAAAAATGCGTGGAATGCAGCGGGTGATTTTTTCAGCGGGCTATGGTCCGGTATAAAAAATCTGGCTTCAACTTGCTGGGACGGAATAAAATCAGTGTGGAACAGCGTTTCCAACTGGTTTAGTGATCACATAATAAATCCGATTGCAAATTTCTTTGGCGGGCTTTGGACAGGAATAAAAACCGGAGCAAGTACTTTAGCTACATTTATGAAAGAAAAGGTTATCGACCCCATAGTGAATTTATTCAAGGGGATGTATAACGGAGTAGTTGGAATAATAGAGGGAATAGTGAACGGATTCATTGGAATCATCAACGGATTTATCAGAGGCATAAACAGTGTAATAGGAGCAATAAACGGCATACCTGGCGTGGAGCTAGGATTACTCGGTGAAATGGAATCCGTATCGATTCCGCGCTTAGCCAAAGGCGGACTTGCATATCAGCCGACGCTTGCAATGGTAGGAGACAACAAAAACGCCCGGACGGATCCGGAGGTTATTTCGCCTCTGTCAAAGCTGCAAGGAATCATATCCCAAAGCGGCGGAAACGGCAACGACCGTATATACGAACTGCTGATGAAAATATACGAGCTGCTCAGACAGCTTGACCTTGTCGCGCAGTTCAATATTGACGGGCGTATGCTCGAGGAGGTAATCATACAGCTTATGAATAAAAACTCATTTATAACAAACGGAAGGTGATGGGATGAATTTAATTAAAATCGGGAGCTATAATACGCCGCCGCCTGTATCATATTCTGTTACGGCTTCCGATCTTGACAGCTCTGAAAGCGGCAGAAGCGAATCGGGGTATATGTCAAGAGAGCGTATAAGAGGCGGCGTTAAAAAACTAAACGCGACATGGAGGGTTACAACAGACGAGCTGCTGGCGCTTACCTCCGCTATTTCAGCGCCGGCGTTGAACGTTACCTTTTTCTTTCCTGCAAACGGTTATTATGCTGAAAACGTAACTATGTATGCAGGGGACAGATCGCTTAATCTGATAACAAATATTGACGGGGAAAATGCGGCTCAATGGGAATTCAGCGTTAATTTTATCGAATATTAAGGAGGTTTTATGTATAAGGTAAGCGACGAATGCAGAGCGATTCTGAACAGTCCCGACAGAACTACAGATTTTTACTGTCAGGTTACATTTCCCGGCGGAAGCTTAAGGAGAATAGGCAGCGAGAATATAAAAAGCGGTACTGCCTATGTAAAAAGCAAGTGCGTAAGCGGCTCGGATTTCGAGCTGGGCGCCGTATGCATAGGAGAATTCGGCGTATCTCTTTTAGACGACAATATTGACAGCGGGAATTATCAGGGGGCGGTTATTCGCCCCTTTTGCTGCGTAAGACTTTCCGACGGTACTTTTGAAGAGATTCCCATGGGAGTTTTCAACGTTACCGAAATAAGCGTTCCGGATAGCCGCACTACAAAGCTGGTATGCTATGACGACATGGTCAAGTTTGACAAGGATTTTATTCCGCCGTACGGGGACGGTTCCGTGTTTGATATTCCGGTTACATTGTGGCTCGGGCATATAGGCAATAACTGCGGCGTCGCCGTATCGGAGGAAAGCTTATACAATATTTCCGGTATGAGCAACGGCGGCAGGACAATGGGTTTTGCGACAGCCGCCCCGTGCAACAAGGATATTAAAACTTTTCGCGACGTTCTGACAATGATAACGCAGCTTTTATGCGCATGCGCGGTCATAAACAGAAAAGGCGAGCTTGAAATCATTAACTTTGACCGCAGATATTCCGAGGCGTATCCGGATTATGCAAGAATAATAAACGGCAGTCAAAGAAAATCCGCAGCCATAAAGAATAAAAAACTTTATGACGCCGTTTCCGTTTCGCTAACCGGACTTACAGGCGACAAATACAAGCATATATATCCGCCTGAATCCACGTCTGCAAATACGCTTGCCATTGACGACAATCCCATATTGCGGCTTAGTGAAATTAACGTTGTGGAGGAATATTTAAAGGAAATAGCCGACCGTCTTTTTATGCTGACTTATTACGGAGCGGAAGCGGAAATATTCGGTGATCCCACAATAGACGCAGGCGACCATATTCTTTTGACGGGAGGCGTAGCGGGGCAGGGTGTACGAATATTAGTCACAAAAAACGACTGGACTTACAGAGGCTCCCATAAAATAACCAGCGACGCCAGCATGATACAGGCGAAATCCCGGAAAAATACTACCTCGTCAGGAAGCGGAGGAGATACTCCGATTTATACCGATCTGCGTAATCAGTATATTTACAGACTTCCTCCGGTTTTTGCCGGAACTCATCAGAAACGGCTCTGCCGTATCAGCTTTCAACCTAAGGAATACGGTTCTCCGGTAGAAATTACGGGGCAGATATGTATTGATATGATTCAGCCCGGCACGGTGACTGTAAATAATTCTATTAACGGATACGACACTAAAATTGCGGTTCAGCAGTATCTTTGCAAGGGACTGCATACGCTTGATATATCCCTTCCTGTCAATACTTCGGAAATTAAAACTTATACTGTTAATTTTTACATACAATGCAGCCACGGACACGGAGAAAGTATAAGCGAGGACTATACAAGAGCTAACGCTTATATAGCGGTAAGTGGGCGCTTTGACGAGCCGAAATTTGAAAGCTTCAGCAGTTGTATAACTACTGTCAGCTATATTGGAACGGCAGCCGCCGGAATACCGGTAATAGATTCGGAGAGTACTTGCAAAGGCGTGGTAGAGTGGGGAGACGGTACGTCGGAGGAATATTCTCCGGCTAAGTCTTACAGCCATACCTACAATGAAATCGGTGATTATACTATGACGGTAGACTGCTATATGGAGAAATTTGTATGCACGGGAAGCGTTTCGTCCATATTGCTTGCCGATTCTGTCAGATCGGTAGACGACGGGGCGTTTGCACAGCAAAATCAACTTCATTTCGTATATATACCGCCTCGTGTAAAGAGCATAGGAAATTATGCTTTTTCCGGAACCATACTTAAAAGCGTATATATTTCTAATGATTGCGAATATTTTCTGGCTTCGTTTCCGGAGGACTGCGCCGTTAGGTTTTATCCGTATATTAACAATGACGGGGAAGGAAAGGATAAAAGCGGAGAATATACGCAAGATACTCAAGCAAAGGTTTGGGTGATACTTCACAGCTTAAACAAAAAGCCGTCGGTTACAGTCATAGACGATACCGGGGCGGTTGTTCTCTGCGATATAGAGTATACGAATGAAAATACCGTCACCCTTAGGTTTTCCGAGCCTACGGCGGGAACGGTTTATTTAAATTAACGCTTGACATATTTTATGAAAAATTGTATAATAATAAAAAAGGGCATACCGATAGACGGTCGCTCCCATAATGCTGAGTTATAAAAATAACCGCCTATGTGAGAGTATGGCGGTTATTTCCTTTTATTATGAAACACAGTATAAATTAACGCTGTATATGTAGTCATAAAGGCCGCAAACTGAAGCAGTTCGCTCCATGACACATAATTCATAATTATCACTCCCTTCCGGGAGCAGGATTGACCGCCTACCGTTTTAGGTATGCCTTGATACAAATTATACAATATTATGCCATAAAAGTCAATATTTTACAAAGCGTTCCGTAAGGGGCGCATTTTTTATGCCCAAATTTAAGAAAAGAGGTTTTATTATGAGTGTAAAAGCGAAAACTGGAATTGATTTATGTAACAATCAGCTGCTGAACGCGGTACTGGAAAACAAAGCAATGTCGTCCGCTCCGGATTCTCCCGTTGCGGGAAGCTTTTTCTGGGACACAACGAACAACTGCCTTAAAATTTACAACGGCTCCGACTGGATAAATTACAACCCGCTTGACGCATTTGAATTTTCAAGTACTTCAAGCGGAGTTTTAACCGTATTGAAAAAGAAAAACAGCAGCCTTTCGCCATCTGTTCAGAGTATTAAAGTAATTGACCCGAATGCGTTTGAAGAGGCGGGAGCGGCCGCCCAGGCTTACGCAAGCGCAAGATCGTATACGGACGAAAAGGTTTCCGCACTGCTTGGCGGCGCGCCATCGGAGGCTCTCGACACCATATTCGAGCTTGCGCAGGCGGTGGAGGATAACAAGGACCTTATAGAAAGCCTGCAGTCTCTTGTTACAAACGGAGTACACAAGGCTAAAATACTATGCCCTGCTCTTACGCCTGCAAGCGGCGTATGTACTTGGGCGTGCAATCACGGTTTATCGCTTGCTGGAAACGATACCGCCGTACTATGCGACGTGTATACGTCAAGCGGTGAAAAGGTGATGTGCGATATCACGATAAACAGCAGATCAAACGTAATAATCAAAATATCAAGCGACACTACGATAACGGCAGGCTCTTATTACGCTGTCGTCGTAGGATAAGGAGGAGCTTATGAAAAATCTTTCCCCGATAAATGAAAGCAAAGACGCTGTAACCAAGGAGTATGTTGATAACAAGAACTTTGCCGGCAGTACAACGCCGGGCGGGGCGGCTGCAAGCGCAGAAAAACTTACAAAAAGCGTAGGCTCACCGACAGTTCCGATTTATCTTGATAATGGCGTGCCTATGGTAAGCAAGTATACTTTAGGCAGTATGGCGGCTAAGAATGCAGATGATTATTCCAAGGCAAATCATACCCATGATTATCTGCCTCTAAGCGGCGGAACTATGAATCCTGATTCGGAGATAGTCATACCCTACGGAGCGACGGGAAGAGCCGCGGGACTCGGAAGAAACGGAATGAGGGTATATACCACAAGCAACGGGTCTCCTTGGGCTTCGGGAGTGAGCTTTTATAAGACCGATAAGGAAACCTCGCTTGGAGCAATAGGAGCATACGGACGCACCGACACCCTGGAGTATTACTATATAGGCAGTTATCAGAATCCGGTAGTAAAGATAACGCCCGATGGAAAAATAACTACGGCGGCAGGCGGAAATCTTTTGTATGACGGCTCTATTCTGAGTACGAGCGGAGAAGCTTCAATCTCAGGATTAGCCGACTACTCTGTAGTCTTGATAAATTTAAACGGATCCGCAAGTACCGGCTTTAAATATGGAGTATCGTCGATGATACCGATATCGTATTTATCGAAATCCGCCGATAACATATATCGCATATACGGCGGAATCCCGTCCTCTTCGTATATCACATCAAGCGGTCCGCAGGCCGCTAAGGATATGGGAGGCTATATAACGGCTTCTATGCCGGACAAGAACACGCTGGAGCTTGCTATGGATTCAAGCGGTTCCGCAATAGGAAGCGTACAGATATATTCAATAATTTAAAGGGGGCTAATGTAATGAACGATAAGATAAAATACATACTTTCCGTTATCGGAGGGTTTATAGCGACGGCCACAAAGCAATACGGGCTTATACTTCTTTTTGTGGTGATAGGAATAGTATTCGATTTCGTTACGGGACTGGTCAAAAGCAAAATAACGGGCGTTCCCTGGTCAAGTAAAAGAGGCTTTATCGGCTTCTGGAAAAAGATATCGCTTCTCGCGGCGTTGTTTTTCGGGGTATTTCTGGACTACTTCATACCCATGTCTCTTGAAAAAATAGTATCTGTCGAAGTACCCTTTGCTTTGCCCTTCGGTTTAATCATCGGAAGCTACATAGTGCTTAACGAATGCATATCTATATGCGAGAATCTCTACGAATGCAACCCGGATATTATTCCGAAATGGATAGCTAATTTATTAAAGAACGCTAAAGGGAAAATAAATGAGGATAAAAACGGCCAAGACGGTTGACACATACGGTTAATTGTTGTATAATAATAAAAAAGGGGCATACCGATAGACGGTCGCTCCCAATAAGTAAGTTAAGTAAATAACCGTCTTAGTTTGGTAGCTGAGGGCGGTTATTTCCTTTTATTATGAAACACAGTATAAATTAACGCTGTGTATGTAGTCAGAAAGGCCGCAAACTGAAGCAGTTCGCTCCATGACACATAATTCATAATTATCACTCCCTTCCGGGAGCAGGATTGACCGCCTACCGTTTCAGGTATGCCTTGATACAAATTATACAATATTATATAATAAAAGTCAATATTTTACAAAGCGTTCCGTAAGGAGCGCATTTTTTATATCCAAATTTAAGAAAAGAGGTTTTATTATGAGTAAAAAAGTATTTATAGGAGTAGGACATGGTGGTAAGGATCCAGGAGCTCCGATTATATGACAGAAAAAGAATATAACTTAAAGACCGCTAAGCTTGTAGCGCAGTATCTCAAAGAGGCGGGAGTGGAATACAAGCTGTCGAGAACTGCGGATGTAGATACCGATATGGACAGCAAGGTCGCAATGTGCAACGCGTACAATCCCGATCTTGTAATAGACGTTCATTACAACGCGGGAGGCGGAACGGGCTTTGAGGTATATTACAGCCATGTAGGCGGTACTTCAAAAACGCTTGCCGAAAACATCAATACTGAAATGAAAAAGCTTATGAAAAGCAGAGGAGTAAAGACAAAGCTTAATTCTATCGGAAGAGACTACTTCGCAATAATCAGGCTGACCGACGCTCCGGCCGTTTTGCTGGAGGGCGGATTTGTAGACACCAAATCGGACGCAGACTATATCAAGGCAAATTACAGTAAGATAGCAAGAGCTTATGCGGACGGTATTCTGAAAACTCTGGGAATAACGGTTAAGACTGACAGTGTTTCGGCTGATAAGCCTGTACTGGACAAAACGGGCTATAAGAAGGGCGACAGCACTATCGGCGTGCTTTCCCTTAAAGAGCTGCTGCTCCTTGCGAAAAAGGCCGGAATAAATAAGTATGGAATGGATAAAAACATATGGTTTGGAGACGGAACTCTGAACGCAGTGAATTATCTATTAGGGCAATGGGGTTATAAACAAAACGGGATTGCCGGACAGAATTTTATAAAAAGACTGCATACGGAGCTTGAAAAGAAGATGTAATAAGTTAAATCCCCTCGGACTTAATTGTCTGAGGGGATTTTTTTATACTTTGGAAATATCTATATTTTTCTTTGAAGAACTAGGGGTTTTATACTTTGTAATACTAGTTTTTCTTTGCGAAAAATATAGTATTCTTTCTTGAAAATACGTGTCATCTTCCCATCCGCATTCATCACAAATATAAGCTCCGAAATAAGAATTAAATCCTATTACTTTTCCACATTTAGGACATACTTTCATTGTAATACCTCCATTAACCTAAAACATCCATTATAAGTAACGCCGTCAAAAGGTATTTGAGTTACCTTATGTTTAGCTAAAATATTCTTTGCTAAATTCCTGCGTACTTACAAATTTTTCAATTAATGATAATCCTGCTTCAAAATCGAATATATTATCGGAAGACTTTTTTAATATATCTATACAAGTTTTTACATTTGCATTATATTCCTCATTGCCATTAAAATCCTGAGAATATATAATTATAGTTTTTAAGTTTTTAGGTGTATTTTCGCAATTCCATGCCCAGGCTTTTATATCATTCATCATATGATTGATGGATTTATTTTTAAAGTTAAAAAACTTGATTCCATAATTATTAAAAATTATATCATACGTAATTTGATCTCCAAAGTTTCCCTTTATTTTTTTATTTTGTTTATATGATTTGTGACTAGATTCTAAGATTTTCTTTATCAACTGTTTTTGTTCCAGTTCAGATAATCTATTATTTTTTTCATAGTCATATTTTAAATATAATTTAGTAATATCATCTATGGTTTTAGCTAAATCAGTAAAAGCTATTTTAATGGGTTTACTAAAATGAAACTCATTCATATAATATTTTGTAAAATCATTAATGTTGAATTTTTTATCCTCGTTATATAGTGAAAGCTGTATATCATTTTTAATGGATGATATAAGAAATTTTAATGCGTTTATATCTAATTCATCATCAAAACTTTTAATTCTACTAAATTTTTTTATACTGTGAAATTCTTGAAAATTATCAGATGAGAATAAGACTCCTATGTTTACATGTTCTCCAGCCACTAAAATAGGGGTATATCTTAGTACGGAGTATTCCAGACATTTACTCATCTCAATCTCTTCCTTTCTTCTATAATCATGCTCACAGTTTCATCTATATGTTCAACTCTATATATTAAATATTTAATATCCAACTCATCCACATATTTAATCCAAGATGATGGCAATGAACTTATTATATCATTTATTATTGATTCAGTCAACTTTAATTTGATTAAACGAGTAAATCTATGTGTATTTTCATTGTTAAAGTTTATAATTTCAAAAAGAGATTTATACGTATAATCGTTATATTCTAATATATCTGTATCTAAGTAATCAGAATTTTTCATTCCTTGTATAAATGTATTCTTATCCCAAATAGATTGATTTTTGAAAACATGGCTATGATCAATTGCTAACATTTTTATATCTTTTGATATAGTGATTAGAATATTACCTTCATGTCTATCTTTATTATATATTAAATGATCAAAAATTATTAATTTATTAAATTGTTCTTTATTTACCACTGATGATATTTTTGAAGGAGAAAAAGGCACAGCCTTATTTATAAATTTAGAATAAAAACATAAGCCATAATTACTGTCAGATACATTAATATTACTTGGTATTGAACATTCAGGTGTAAACTCACAAATTCCATAGCCAGGTGTATCAAGCCCTAATATTTCAGCTAATTTATACGAAATAAATTCATTTATTAATATTAAATTACCTTCTGGGTTATTTGGATATTTGAGAATAGCATAATCACCGTTACTAAGTACACAAAAAAATGGGGATGTTGCAGTGTTTTCAGAATAACATTTTATAACTTGTTTTACGATTAACATATTTGAAAATCCTCATATGGTAAAATGTGACATAATCTATTATAATATTACTATAAATTTATAAAAAAATCAATAGTTAATGAAAAAATAATAACACTCGTACTGATAAAATTTAGATAAATACGGAATTCAAGCTGCATCAATAGCATATAAAAAAAGCCGAGTCCAATAACGAACTCAGCAATCACCACTTTGTACAATCAAAAAAATTGTATCAGCAGTATATAAAACTAACAATTTAATTATACCACATTTTTTTTGATTTTACAAGAGGTTTTATAAGGTGGTATTATATGTGGATTTATTCACCGTATATCACTCTTCCGGTCTAAGCCATACTCGCGCTACGAAACGGTTATTTTCCTCTGTAAATTCAGCGTTGCCGTTATACTTTTCAGCTCGTCTTTTAACGCTTTTGATACCAAGCCCATGATTTTTGACGTCGGTCTTGCTTGTTTTAAGGCGACTATTATGTGCTAATACTGATTTTTCTATGGGGTTTGATATTTCAACCGAGTATGCTCCGCCAAACACATCAAGTTTTATTATAATCTCGTAGTCTTTAAAGCTGTCGGTATACGCTTCTGTGGCATTGTCGAGGAGATTACCGATAATAGTACAAATATCTATGATGTCAACATTTTGAAAGCCTTCTGTTTTGCTAAAATCGCTGCTTGCGTGGCATTTTATATTTATCTTATCATAACATTCAGCATATTTTTGCTGAATGATTGCGTTAATATAAGCATTTTTCACACCTGTATATACCACACGGCCGCTATGTATTCTATTAACCAACTGTGAATAATGCTCACGTATCTTATCATACTCTTTATGGTCTAAAAGACTGGTTGTTGTTACAGCAACATTTTCAATGTCATGCTTAATACTCCGTATCTCTTCTTCTCTTTTTATATACTCGTCAAGATTCTTTTTCATCGCCTTATTTTCAAACTGGTAAAATTTTATTTCCTCAGATTTCTGCTTATTTTGGGCAGAACGAAATATCCCGTACAGAGAAAGCCCATTAATCACTAACGCGATAAGAGAAGCAAACGTCATGATTAAAGGCTTATAATGGCTTACGTTTTGCTGAAAAACATATAACCCCATTGCAAACGAGGCTGTGCATATAAAAAGCAGAGCTATCCACTCCGCAGAGCCGAAACTAAAGTCGGCGTTACGTAGATTTTTACGATACCATCTGTAAAAGCCGTATGAGGCAAGCGCAAACAGCAGCTTTGTTATAACTAAAATAGCTATACGTACCGCGCCTTGTATGTAAACGGCAGCGTGCAATCCGTTACCGTCAAGAAAACTATTAAACGCCATCATAACGGGGATGTTTATAAGAAATATCATATAATTATTTATAAATATTATATAAAATTTGAAAAATAGATTTCCTTTCAAAAAAAGTACTGCAAATATCATACTTATAATAAGTTGTGATATACCCGGAAGCGTTTCCGAAACTTTTGCCGGCAAATAATTTGCTAAAAAAGCAATATTTATGAAAGAAACAAGCGTATAAACTATATATTTTAAGTACTTATGTCCGGGGCTTTTATAGCCCAATACCATTGTTGTAAAGCCTGTGATGATAACTGCTTCAGCCAGACTGGCTGAGTGTTCTATCAAGCTCCACATTATCTAAACCTTTGCCCCCTTAAGTAAATACATTTTTTTAATATGTTTTCCTTTTTTGATTGGCTGTACTTAAGCGTTTCTCCTGTTGTCAGGTACACAACATCTTTTAAATCCGCAATAAACCTATAATTTACCATTAAGCTACGGCTTAAAGTAACAAACTTATCAAAACGCGAATCTATCTGTAGATTACTTAAAGTATTTCGGTCGTTGTAAATCCCAGATTCTGTGTGAAATAAAGCCTCGTGGTTTTTCATTTCGATGTATACGATGTCAGAAATTCGTACACTTATATTTTTCGTGTCATAGGTCTGTTTTGCTATTTTTTCTTCCTCTAATAAAAAATCAAAGGCGTTGTATAGTTTTGTTTCTCCGGCGCTTTTATATATGTAGGCGCACAGGTCATACTCGACGGCTACATCGCCGCAAGTCTCATTACTGCTTAAAAACATCACGGGTAAATCCGGACAAATTTTTCGGATGTCCTTAACTAATTCTATCCCCGAATATCCGGGCATCTCAATGTCTAATACGGCTACGTCTATTTTATATTTTTGTGTTTCTATGTCTGCCATTAGATCGTGTCCGTTAAGATACTTTATTATTTGACAGGTCATCCCACGGTCATAATAGTAATAATCCTTGATCGTCTTTTCAAAATAGTCGAGAAAAAATTGCTCATCGTCGCAGATTGCTATTAACATATATCCTCCTTTCTTGTTTTAAAATTATAGCAAAAAAGTCGAATCATGTCCAGAGGTAAGTTGTGCTAAGAATTTTTGCGCTATACGTATAAATAGGTTTTGCATACTGCAATCAAATTGCAATCAAGGCATAAAAATACACCGCCTGCAATTGCTTGCAAACGGCGTAAAATGGGGGATTATCCTGGAGCTGCTAACCAGATTCGAACTGGTGACCTCGTCCTTACCAAGGACGTGCTCTGCCTACTGAGCCATAGCAGCAATAATATAAAAACCTAATATATTATACATTATTCCGCAGAAAAAGTCAATACCTAAACTGCGGAAAATGTAAAAAAATAGAAAGAGGAGGATAAAAATATAAATACAATTTACATTTTGGTTGGGATAGGTGGATTCGAACCACCGGAATGACGGAGTCAAAGTCCGCTGCCTTACCACTTGGCTATATCCCATAATCCACAACCACATAATTATAACATATATTTAGATAAAAATCAATACATTTTTATATATTAAAATTTTAAAAAATAATTTTCCTACATTCAATATAAAAACGTTTATCTTCTGCGCGTCCCATAGAAAAAGTTTTTCTTGGAAGGGAGCCGTCTTTTATAACTGTTGGAAATAAATCTGATTTTTTCATATCAGGAAGTATAAAACCTATAGCGTCTTTCTTTTTAGAAGTCAGGCTTTTTATTGTATCTTTTCCATGAATATAATCTAATTTCCCATTATTACTTTTCAAATAAGAATCTAAAAAATTTTGCAGACTTCCTACGGTTAGGTTAGATGTTTTTTTATGAATATAAACCGTATGCTCTGAGATTCCATTAAAATAACTAAAGCATTGATCTGATTTTTCTTTATTAGATAATCCTAAAGCTTTGTTCATAGAAGAAATCAAATTTGATACGTCTGTATTATAAACTAAACGATGAATGGCTTCAAATTCAAGTGCGCTGCTATGAAGATTTACGATTTCACAAAGCGCGTATCGGGAAGGATGATTGCTAAAATCAATTTCGGGATGACTTTTTTTAAGATTTTCATAATAAGTTTTAGCGGTTGCCAATGAATGATTTCCATCGCCCATTGCATATAAAAGTACGTTACCGCTTCCGTATTTTTCTTTAAATTTTTCTTTGTTTCCCAGATTTTCAAGACCGTTCTGAAAATTATTTATCATTTTGCCATTCATTAAATATCCATTAATATGACCGCTTCCGCCATAAAGATCAAAATCATAAATAAGACGCATATTCTTTTTCAAATAAGAAAGATTTTCAACAATGGATTTATTTTCGTCGTCTATAAGAATCATTATGTGCGGTAATTCCAACGAAGCGCCTTCACGAACCCTGATCCTTGGTGGAATCCTTTCAATCACAGTTGCCTCAGTAGCTCTGATCTCAGATTGGCTGTTTTTAGAATAGTCATATTCCTCAAGATCAATCATTCCAATAACTCCGCGTCTGATTTTTCCGTTGCTTTGTGTTCTCTCCACATAAATCATGGAATCCTTTAATTCCTCAAATACATCGGATTCTAAATATTCATTCATTGTTTTATGAATTTCTTCTATTCTTTTATCAATGTCAGGAGATTCAAGATAAACTTCCGGAAGTACAAGATTAAGCGCGGACTTTGAATCTCCAATTAGTTCATAAAGCTTATTCCAATATTCCGGTTCGCTTGTATATTGATCACACGCTATAACTGACCATTTTTTCATATCTGTATTTTTAGGTATAAGGATATCTGCCGGTTTAAAAGCTGTAGGCATAATTAAAACACTCCATATAAATATTGAATATAATTATAGCATCTGACGTTTATATTGTCAAGGCGGACAAAATAACATATTTTTTATTATGAATTAATAAAATGTAAAAAGACAAATATAAAATATAAACAGGAGGAACCAAATGAACAGGAATAAAATTGTAAAAGATACTATTTTCCTGACGGCGGTAGATTTTGCAATGCAGGGACTTGCGCTTATGCTTAACGTATTTATAACCAGAAAGCTCGGATCAGCGGCCGTAGGAGCAATCTCGCTGATGGGTACCTTTTTTTGCTTTACAGCTATAATTTCAAGCGGTAATGTTTATCTTTGCTCCAGCCGTTTAATTTCCGAGGAAATCGGAAAACAAAACGGAAATCCAAATAGAATTTACAGATATGCGCTTTTATATTCTCTCCCGCTTTGTATAATAGTTTCAGGAGGAATGTTTATATTTTCAGGTTCAGTTGCCGGTGAAATACTTAAGACTCCGGAACTTGAATTACCGATACGAATGATGACTTTTATTCTTCCGATCAATACAATTAGCTGCTGCCTAAGGGGATATTTCAGCGCATACAGGAACGTAAGCGCGGGAGCCGTAAGTTCAGGCGTTGAATTTCTTGTAAAATCCGGAATGTTTGCAATGTTTGCTGAATTTTATGTATACAGCGGAAAAATAAGCGTATTTACGGCTTTTGCCGTAAGTATGCTGGCAGGACAGGTAGCCGGATTATTATATTTAACAATATATCATATGAAATTCAGAAAGAAATACAATTCAAAATCTTCCATAGGATTTAAATGCTTTGTTCTTACTTCAATTCCGATAATGCTAAACAGTATTGTCACATCGGTTTTAAGCAGTGTAAATGACGCTCTTGTTCCGCTTACGCTCAAGCAATACGGCAATTCAACCGAACAGGCGTTAAGTCAGTTCGGTATATTTGAAGCAATAATTATACCTGCGTTGTTTTTTCCGTCAGGTATATTATGCAGTTTGTCGGCTATTTTAATACCCGAGTTATCGAGGGAAAGGGGAGCGTCTAATACCCAAAAAACCGTTCGACTGACAAATAAAGTACTCCGTCAGACGTTCAGTTTTTCAATATTCGCAGCAGCAGTCTTTCTTTATTATGGCAGAGAAATAGGTTTGCTGATGAGCGGTGAAGAATTTGCGGGTAGAATTATAAGAATACTGGCTCCTGCCGTTCCTTTTATATATCTTGAAATAATTCTTGAAGGAATTTTAAAAGGTATGGGGAGGCATAGTTTTTCATCACTTAATTATCTTGTTGAATACACAATAAGAATATCTGTTCTTTTAATATGCGTACCTCTTCTTGGATTTTATGGAATTGTAATATCATACCTTGCAAGTAATATAATATGCAACACTTCGAGAATATTAAAAATAATAAGTATAACCGGAATAAAGTTCAGCTTTTCAGATAATATAATAATTCCTTTAATATCGGCGGTTTGTTCTATGCAAACGGTTTCATTATTAGAAAAACCAGTTCATTTTGAAAGGCTAAATATAGCGATAGAACCGGTAGTATTTACAATAGCAGCAGGTTTATTATATATTATTATACAAAATGTTATACATAAAATTACAGGTAACGGATTTGAAATTGATTCATCGGAAATACCTGTAAAGCAACAATGAATCAGTGAAGCGGGCTGATCATAAGCTTAAGAATTGACTGAATGATGGCTGATCTGATATGTGAATCGTCAGATTCTTCTATTATTTTATCACGTTCAATAGTTTTAACGGCAATGTATTTGGCGGGCAGTTCATTAAGAGCTACCGCCATAACAGTGAACCTGCATCCATTACAATGACAGCAATTAAATTTTTGAAATATTTCGTCAAAACGTTTATTCATAAGCTCTTCATTTATATTTATAACAGCATATTCGTCTTCTTTTTTTCTTGTTGTTCTTGTTTTTTTAGTTTTTTCTTCTGAAACTTCCGAAGACTTAGCGGAATTCCTTACTCTTTTCTTAGGTTTTTCTTCTACAGATTCATCTTTATTTTCCGATTCTTCAGCTACATCTGCCGATTTGGGTTTTGCTGCTGCCCGCGAAGACTTTTTTGCTTTTGAAGCAGTAACTTTACTATCTTCTTTAAGTTCAGTTTCTTTTGATGCCCGTGATTTTGAAGCTGACGTTTTGGACTGCGCGGTTTTTTTATCTGCTGTTGATTTAGTGCGCGTTGATTTTTTAGGTGCTTCCTCTTCAATATCATCGTCATTATTTTTCTGATTTAAAGAAGGCATGATCTTATTAAACATATCTTCTTTGCTGATATCCTGTTTAGTTTTTCTTGTCGCCATTGATACACCTCTTAATTATAGTTTAATATTTCATTGGAAAGCTTAAGGTAGTCTCTGACTCCTGCGGTTTTCGGAGCATATTCAAATATACTGCACTGCAGCGACTGCGCTTCTGACAGCGCAGCGCTGTTTCTTATATAAGTTTTAAAAATGGGGATTTTAAAGTTTTCGGCAACCATTTTAGCAGTACCAACCGATTCTCGGTGAAGCTTTGACAGACGATTGTATTTATTTATAAGAATACCGGCAACCTCAAGATCCGGATTACATGCTTTCTTGACATATTCAATTGTTTCATAAACCTGAACAAGCCCCTGAAGGCTGAATATATCGGGAAGCATGGGCAGAATTACATATTGGCTTGCCGAAAGCGCATTGACGGTCAAAAACCCGAGACCGGGTGGAGAATCTATAAAAATATAATCATAATCATTTTCTATAACCTGCAAAACGTTTTTAAGTATGAATTCTCTGTTTTGTCCGGTAAATTCAAGCTCAGCGCCCGTTAAAAGAATATTTGAGGGGATTATATCGGTCATTGATTTTTTCTGAATGCATCGTTGAACACGTACACTTCCGGTAATGGCGTCAAAAATAGTCGGCGAGCCGCTGTCCGCTCCTGTACTGAATGAAAGATTACCCTGTGGATCCATATCTACTGCAAGAACTCTAAATCCTCGTTTGGAAAAGGAAGATGCCAAAGCGTTTACAGTAGTAGTTTTTCCGACTCCGCCTTTTTGAGTAATAATAGCATAAATTCTGCTCAAAACCCAATCTCCCTTCAATTTTTATATTAAAGAATAAATCATTGTTTATTATATCAGAAATAAACATTTTTTTCAACTATAAGTCGAATTTATTTATTTTTTTAATAATGATTTTACTGTTTAATATCTGAAAAAACTTACGATAATATATATTAGAGAAGCTTTATCCGGTATGAAAGGAGCTGATTTTATGAATATAAATACAAACATTTACAAGCAATATATTAATTCCGGCGGTTCTTACAGCAATCATACGCAGAAAAATTTCAGCGTCCATGAAAAAAAGTCCGAAAAAAAGCAGGATTCGCTTTATTTTAGCTCAGAAGCCGCTTTTCTTAAGGATAATATAAAAGCAATAAAAAGCTGTGCCGCTGATATTGTCGGTCTGGCGTCGGAGGAGCGTATATCTGCAATAAAGAAAAGCGTCAAAAACGGCGAATACAATATATCTGCGCAGCAGGTTGCTGATTCGATTCTTAACAGATGGATCTGATAGGAGTGCTTATTTTGGAAAATTACGAGGAATTTTATAATTTTATGCTTGAATATACGGAGTTTTTTGAGGAGACTGCCGTAAAGGAAAGAGAAAAAATGAGCGCGTTATTGTCCGATGATCTTAAGCGTATTGAAAAATGCCTTAACGAGCATCAGTCAACTATAAAGAAAGCAGAACGCTTTGAACAGGACAGGCAGAAACTATTGGATAAGATTGGATTCAGCGGAAAATCGTTTCGTCAGATAATTGCCATGGCTGAAGGGGAAGAGAGAGAACAACTGAAAAAATTATATGAACGCTTTAAAATTGCAGTGGACAATGTTTCTCATTCAAATAAAACTGCTTTGCAGATTGCCGAAACTAATATGAAAATTCTTGAAAACATATCTCCAACCGGAGTTACCGATCCGAAATGCTATGATAATAACGGCGTATCCTCAAAGCAGAAAAATATAGGACTGTTAAATAAAAAAATCTAAATTTGGAGGTAAATTCAATTGAGACCTACTTTTTTGGGATTTGAAGCCGCCAAAACAGGCGTGTTCGCAAGTCAGAAGGCTCTTGATATAGTCGGACATAACCTTTCTAACATTAACACTGAAGGATACACGCGTCAGCGTGTCGATCAGGTTGCTCAGTATGTAAATGCAAGCGGAGCAAGACTTAAGCCCGATATGGTTTCACTTGCAGGAATGGGTACATATATCGAAGGAGTCGCGCAGCTAAGAAACGAAAGACTGGATACAGCCTATCGTCAGGAAAACACAAACGCCGGATTCTATAATCAGCAATCTCAGATGTTTTCGGATATAGAGTCTATAATAAACGAGCTTGAGGTCGGTAAGGACGGAAACGGATACGGTCTTAGCTTTGCAATAAAGGATATGTATACCGCTCTTGAGGACTTTGCTTATAATGCGAGCTCTGAGGCCGACGCAAATGTTTTTGCTAATTCTGTTGCTAACGTTACGCAAACGCTTAACAGATTGTCTCAGAACCTAACCAAGTCCGCCAATCAGTATAAGGAAGAATTACAGATAACTGTTGAAGACGTTAATGCCATGATGAAGGATCTTGCCGAACTTAATAAGAGTATCAGGCAGTCGATAAATACTAATGGCTATACCGAGCAATTCGGTCCTAACGAACTTAAAGACCAGCGAAATCTTCTTCTTGATAAGCTGTCCTCTTATGGTAGTCTTCGGGTGGAGGAACAGACAGACGGTACCGTAACTGTCGAGCTTAACGGTCATAAATGCGTTTGGGGAACAGAATATGATACTATAAATTATCAGTCGAACAATAACGGCACTGTTCAGGTAAACTGGAAAAGCAACGGTGAAAACGCAGCCAAAGATACGGGTATCTTTAAAGCCGCCGCAGATATAATAAACGGTAGGGGATTAGGGGCTACTTCGTCAACAGAATCCACTGTAAATGGATTTTTATATTATCAGGATAAACTTGACGCTTTTGCCTCTCAGCTTACGGTCGTTCTTAATAATACAATACCGGATGAGGTTGATGCGGACGGAAATGTTTTAAGCTATAAAAAGCTTGTGGGCGAAACTGTCGAGTCTGAAACGGGATACGACGTGTTTCCTGATATGCTGACAACAGCGGAAAATATAAATATAACAAGCGATCTTATGAACGATTCTTCTTATCTGATCGATAAGAATAACAGTACTGATAATACAAGTCTTCTTGAGCTAATAAACAAGCTTACCAAAGACAAGCATTCGTTTGAGTCTGCAAGTGATAAATTCACTGGAACTTTTCAGGAATTTGTCGCTGATTATACTGGAACCCTCGGCAGTGACAATTCGTATGCGGAAGGACGTTATAAATCGTCATTGTCAATGATAAATGAAATTCAGAACAGCAGAGATGAAATATCGGGTGTTAGCGAGAGTGAAGAAACCGTGAATATGATGACATATAACAGAGCATTTCAGGCGGCGGCCAGAATGATGACGGTTATGGACGGTCTGCTTGACGTAGTTATAAATCAAATGGCGATATAGCGTACGGAGGTCTTTAAATGAGAGTTACAAATAATGCAATGACAAGAAATTATCTTATTAATCTTAATAATAACTTATCCTTGCTGAATGAATCCGGTACACGTCTTCAGACAGGACGAGAATTTACAAAAATGTCTGAAAATGTTTCCGCAGGAACACGGGCGCTTGGTATCAGGACGCAGATGTACAAAAACGAACAGATCCAAAGCAATGTAAAGAAAGCAAGCGAAAGCTTGACTGTTGCAGAAAGCAATATGATGTCGCTTGAAGATATTTTAAATTCTGTGCATGAACAGACAATCAAAGCTTTAAACGGAACCAATGATTCTGTTTCCAATATCTTTTCAATAAACTTTGATTCATTAAAGAACCAGATTGTAGAATTTGCAAATTGCAAATATAACGATACATACATATTAGGCGGAACCAATAACCAATCTGCTCCTTTTGAAGTAAAAGACGGAGAGCTTTTCTATAACGGCGTAAACGTAAATAGTATAGAAAAAACAGACGGAAAATTTACTTCAAACGGAGAAAAAGTTCCGTTTAGTGATAGTATATACATTGATATTGGTATAGGACTTACTGTAAAAAACGGAGCCGTTGATCCTCGTTCCGCATTTAATATGTCTGTTTCCGGGCTTGATTGCCTTGGATACGGAACTACTGAGATAACCTATAAAGATATTAATACAAATGAAGAACACACAATTGAAGCTCCGAACAATGCGTATGAACTGTTAGACGAAATGTCAAAATGTCTTGAAGAAAAGGATTTTGATAAGCTCGGCGCATTAAACGATCATTTGAGAAAAACTGTTGATAATCTGGTAACACAGATTGCCGACGTTGGGGTGAGAACCAATTACCTTGAAAATCATACCGGACGTCTTGAGGATGAAGAATACGTTTTAACAGAAATACAAAACAATCTTGAGTATATCAAGGATACCGATGAACTGATTAATCAGAAAAGTCTTGAATATTCATGGCTTTTAACACTACAGTACGGCGGAAAGGTTATACCTCAGTCGTTGATGGATTATATTAACTAATATTTTAGTTATTTATGATATTTACTTTAAGGGAGGTGTTAATTATGCAATTATTAAAAATCACAACAATTCCTCTTGAGTATGACTTAAATATTCAGAACGCTAAATTAACTGCTCCGCAAATTGAGCCTGCGAAACTCAGTCAGCATACTACGCCTGCGGCAATAAATTTGCAGACAGAAAACGCAAAAGTCAGGATGGATTCATCTGCTATGCGAAGAAGCATGGGAATGAAAAGTATTGCCGATGTTTCAAAGGAAGCTCCTGTTAAAACTCAGGAAACGGCTAATAAAGTTACTTCAGATTATGTCAATATGGGAAATTCCATGGTTAAGCCCGGTATGACTATTGCGCAGTTCATGAAACAAAAATCATTAAGCAATATTACAATTGATACAAATATCGGAGCTATTCCTACTGAAAAAATCGATATGTCATGGGAACCGGCAATTTCGAAAATTTCTGTCATAAGAAGCAAAGTTGATCTTGACTGGAAAAAATCTGCCCGCGAAATGGAATTTATTCCAAGCAGTATAACTCTTGAGATAAAACAGCTTGCTGATGTGAAAATTGAATATTTAGGCGGATTTAACTATGTACCGCCAAGCTCTGATCCGGAATATGAAGAAAAATAAAATTATGGGACTGTTCAAAAATATATTTAAAATTGAACGGTCCTGTTTTATAACAAATTTATGAGAGGTATAAAATGAAAGTCTTAACAAGAGATTTTGGAGAAGTTGACATAAATGAATGCGATATAATAAAATTTGAACAGCCAATATTCGGATTCGAAAATTTTACTGATTTTATTATGCTTTACGATAATGATTTTAATGGAAAATATGCTTGGCTTCAGTCCACACAGGAACCGAATTTGTGCTTTATAATAGCTAATCCTCTTTTAACGTTGAACAATTATAATCCCAACTGTAAGAATGAAGCGGAAAAGATTATAGGTTGGGGAGAATATGAATATTGGCTTATAATGGTTGTTAAAGATGATTTCAGGGAAAGTACGGTAAATCTTAAAAGTCCTGTTATTATTAATTTAAAGAACAATAAGGCTATGCAAATTATTCTTGAAGATGATTATCCAATCCGATATCAGCTTTTCAAAGCCGGAAAGGAGCTGAAATAATGCTTATTTTATCAAGAAAATCCGGCGAAGCGCTTATAATTAATGAAGAAATTGAAATTAAAATTATTGAAGTGAACGGAGACAAGGTAAAAATTGGAATAAACGCGCCGCAGAATGTTAAAATACTCAGAAGCGAGCTTCGTCAGACGGTCGAAAGCAATAAAGACGCCGTATCAGGAGTTAATCCTAAAAAACTGTTTAATTTACTGTCCGATCTTGATGATAAGCATTAACAAATATATTTTAACATTTCAAGACACCCGAGCTTTATATATTCAGCGAGCTCGGTTTGCTCACGTTCCTTAATTTTAAGAATTTTATAACAGTATTTAGAATTCTTACCAAACATTAGTCCGTTGGATAATATTTGCAGATTTAATTCTGTTTCTTTTGAAAAAATAGGATTTCCGATTTTTAGCTTTATCTGATCTTCATATTCACACATAATCCTTGAGCTTCTGAAAGAAACGCTTTTCATTGAAACGGAAGTTACGGTACATTCGTCCCATTTATATACAATTTTATTCTTATTGAATATACCGCTTTTTAAAATAGGTTTGTAAATTTTAGCTCTTATAAATGTTGGAGTTTCAAGTACGTTTTCAGCGCCGGGTATCAGAGTGCATTTGATTGAAACCAGTCTAAGCAGATTTTTAGAAGATAGATATACCTTTCCCGTAATTATATGTGTAGATACGGCTCCTTCCATACAAATTATTTTTGCTTCTGTTGCTATTTTCAGAAGCGGGACAAATTGAGCGGAAAATTCGGCAAATTTGTCTTTTAAAGAAACTGTTGCCTGGCCATATTCAATTATATTATCATCTAATGTTTTTAAAATTGCTTTGCAATTTGACGGAAACATGCGGTATTACCCCTTAATAACATTTTAAGTATCTAAAATATTATAGCATATCGGCAGGAAAAAAGCAATTTTTAAGGAGAAATTATTAATGGATATAAATCTTATAATTGAAAAGCAAGAGCAAATAAACAAGCTAATGGTTAAATATGAAAATATAACAAAGCAAATGCTTGATTGTCCTGTAGACGATATTCTCGGTTATACTGAGAAAAGACAAACCTTATCTGAAATTATAACCGAACTTGATAAACAGATATCGGATGAATGTATAGATTCGCCAATTATTTCAGCGGCTTATAAAAACAAATGTGCCAGAAATGAGCTTGATGAATCTGGAATGAGAGTTTTTGATCTAAGGCAGAAATTTAACAGTATTGCTTTTAGAGTTTCAGGAATGGAACCTCAAATAACTGAACGTATCATAATTTTAAAAAATGATCTTATGAATAAAATCAAGAAGAATAATTCAGGACAAAACGCAAAGGCGGCCAAATATGCAGGGGCAGGTTTGTCAGGAGGAAAAAAGTTTTTCTTTCCTGAAAATAAAAAAAGTATTTAGGCTTTATTTTTTCAGCTTTCTTACGATATATTAATTAAGGAATAAATTTTTGAGGAGGATATTTTTATGAATGTAAGCTCAAGCGATTCAAGTACATATACTAATGCCGCTTACAGCAATAAAGGCATGTCCGGCTTGATATCTCAGATGGATACTGAAAGTCTTGTTCAGAGTATGCTTTCAGGAATACAAGCCAAAATAGATAAGCAGAATCAAACCAAACAGCAGCTTCTGTGGAAGCAGGAAATATACAGGGACATTATTTCAGATATAAATAATTTTCAGGCGAAATATTTTAACCTTGCCTCTGATTCGTGCTTAAGACTTGAATCCTTTTATAATTCCATGAAAACTTCAAGTTCGTCTTCCGCTGCGGAGGTTACTGTCGGAAATAACGCTTTAGACGGTGATTTCAGCATGCAGATTGCCAGACTGGCTACTGCCTCCAGTGTAACATCAGCTAAAGTTGGAACAGGTGAAATTTCCACCTCAACTTCAAAATCTGACAGTTTTGAATACAACAGAAATATTGATATAAAAATAGGCGACAGATCTGTTTCAGTAGATTTGAAGGGCGCCGTTACAGCCGATGATATTTGCGGCCGCATTAATTCTGCTATTGGTTTAGCAGATTTTGCAAAAGCCGAAAAGGAAAACGTTACGATATATAAAGATGACGACGGCAATGAGCTGACATATACGGACGGCAAATATTATGACAAAGACAACAATGAATATACCGGAAACGTTAATACGTCCACTGAAGAAAGAATTAAAAATATAACTTTTGAATCAGATTCGGAATTTGAAATTTCAGGTTCATCAGCAGGATTATCAATATTAGGATTCAGCGGAACAATTAAATCTGCCGCTGCCAAGGACGACGATGGTAATGAAATTTCCGGGAAATATGAACTTGAATCAGCCTCTGTAAATACCAAGTTTGCTGAAGTGGGAAATATTAACGGATATGTTGACATTACTCTAGACGGAGTAAAAAAATCAATAGCTGTAAACGAAAACGAATCGATGAGCGATTTCAGAGATAAAGTACAATCGGCGTTTGGTAGTTCAGTACAGTTTACAAACGATGGCGGTATTTGGAAAATTTCAGTAGCGGGGACAGGAAGAAATCTGACTTTGTCTGCTAATTCTGAAACTATGGAGGCAATAGGCTTTTCAAGCGGGACTACGACAGCTTCAAACCAGATTGTAAGAACAGATACTATAGGTAAATTAGGTATCGGTGATGAAACGAATACAGATACAAAATATTCATTCACATTAAACGGCAAGGAAATAGAATATACGGCCGCAGATACAGTATCGACAATAATGAATAAAATTAATTCAAGCGATACCGGCGTTAGTATTACCTATGACGAATTAAGCGATAAATTTAAAATTTCATCAAACTCGACAGGAGCCGGTTTTGATATAAATCTAAGCGGTGATAACGAGGGATTGTTTTCTAAGCTCGGTTTTACCGTTGATTCTTCCGGAAATCTTGATAGATCTACCGTAACCGCCGGACAAAATGCAGTTGTAAATATAAACGGTGTAACAGTTGAAAGAGCAAATAATGATTTTACTTATAATGGTCTTACAATATCATTAAAGTCAACTACCGGTTCATATGTTACTAATGCAGACGGAAGCTTTGCAGAAAACAGCGACGGTACAATAAAAACTGTTTCAGGCACTACAGAAGATAAGGCTCAAATTTCAACTTCTCGAGATGTTGATAAAATAATAGATAATTTAAAGTCGTTTGTCGAAGATTATAATAGTCTTATTGATAAATTAAATGGCTTTACACACGAGGAAGCTTCCTATAAATCTTATGCTCCTTTAACTGACGCACAGAAAAAAGAGATGACCGAAAAAGAAATAGAGCTATGGGAAGAAAAAGCTAAGGAAGGTCTGTTAAGAAATGACAGAGACATATCAGATTTTCTGAGCGGCATGAGATCTGCAATGTATACACGAGTAGGAGCGAAATATGTTTTATCTAACATAGGTATAGATTCAAGCTCTCAGTGGTCTGATTATGGAAAACTAAGCATTGATGAAGATAAACTGAAAAATGCATTGCTAACTGATCCCAACGGAGTAAAAGAACTTTTTACCGGAGAAAACGGACTTGCAACCAGACTTAATAAAATATGTGACAAGGCTGCAAACACAAGTTCAGGAAGTCCGGGTGCATTGGTTTCTCTTGCCGGAGTAATTGGCAAAGGAACTGAAAAGGATAATACTATAAAAGATAAATTAGATGCCATTTCTAAAAAGCTTGAATCTCTTAATATGGTTTACGAGAAGAGGAAACAAAGATATTGGAATCAGTTTAATGCGATGGAAACCGCTTTATCAAATATGAGCTCACAAAGTTCATGGCTTTCTCAAATGATGGGATAATTACTTCACAGAACGGGGAGGAGTATTAAATGGCGGCAGTTAATCCTTATGAAGAATATCAAAAGCAATCTATTATGACAATGACTCAGGGTGAGCTTGTTGTTCAGTTATTCAGAGGATGTTCCAAGAAACTTAATTTAGCAGTTTATTACATAGAAGAAAATAATACGGAAAAAGCGGAGGAATCTCTTTATAAGGCGCAGAGAATAATAAATTATTTAAATGCTTCATTAGATAGAAGTATAGATATTTCTTCAAATTTACACTCATTGTACGATTATTTTGTCAGGATGATTGTTAAAGCAAAGATAAAAATGGATTTGGAGATAATCAAGGAAATTATTCCTATGATAGACGGTTTAGGGGATTCTTTTCAGGAAGCCGAAAGAATTGTTCATAAAAAATAATCTAAAATCCGATTTGCTTTTAAGTAAATCGGATTATTAATTTATAAGGGAGATATAAAAATGAATAACAATTATATTAAACCGGAAATAACTATTATAAAATTTAATGAAAAAGATATTATTACCGGCTCGGCAGAGTCGTATGACAGAATTGATGAAGACGGAAATATTAATCTTCCGCCGGTTGAAATAGAATGAAGATTTTTGTTTACAAATTTTGATATTTGTGTTATAATTTTTGTTGATATTATTTGAATCGGAGGAACACGAATTGTCAACAGAAAATATCCGTAATTTTTGTATTATTGCTCATATTGACCATGGAAAATCAACATTGGCAGACCGAATCCTTGAGAAAACATATACAGTAGCAAAGAGAGATATGGAGGAACAGCTGCTGGATAATATGGAAATTGAAAGGGAACGCGGTATAACAATAAAAGCTCGTGCTGTGAGATTGAAATATCATGCGCTTGACGGAAAAGAATATATCTTTAATCTTATTGATACTCCCGGACATGTTGATTTTAATTATGAGGTTTCACGTTCGCTTGCGGCCTGCGAAGGAGCAATACTTGTTGTTGACGCATCGCAAGGAATTGAGGCGCAGACGCTTGCAAACACTTATCTTGCAATAGAGCATGACCTTGAAGTAGTTCCGGTAATTAATAAGATAGATCTTCCTTCAGCCGATCCCGAAAGAGTCTGCGAGGAAATAGAAAATGTAATAGGCATACCGGCAGAGGACGCTCCGAGAATATCGGCAAAAGCCGGTTTAAATATTGAAGACGTTTTAGAAAAAATAGTAAAAGAAATTCCTGCTCCTTCGGGAGAAGCAAATAAACCGTTAAAGGCGCTTATTTTTGACAGCTACTATGATGCATATAAAGGCGTTATAATATATGTACGTATCAAAGAGGGCAGTGTAAAAGTAGGAGATACTATAAGACTAATGGCCGCAGGTTCTGAATTTACAGTAGTTGAAGTCGGTTATATGGACGCTGTTGATCATATTAACAGCGGTATGCTTTCGGCGGGCGAGGTTGGCTATATATCTGCCTCTATTAAAAGTATAGGTGAAACTCAAGTTGGAGATACGGTAACAAATGCGTTAAATCCTTGCAGCGAACCTCTTCCGGGGTATAGAAAAGTAAATCCTATGGTTTATTCCGGCATTTACCCAGCTGACGGAGCAAAATATGAGGATTTAAGGGAAGCTCTGGAAAAGCTCCAGCTTAACGACGCTTCGCTTTCATACGAGCCTGAAACTTCCATAGCGCTTGGCTTTGGCTTTAGATGCGGTTTTCTGGGACTTTTGCATATGGAAATCATACAGGAAAGACTGGAAAGAGAATATAATCTTGATCTCATAACTACCGCGCCGTCAGTTATTTATAAAGTAACTCTTACCAATGGTGAAACCAGGTTTATAGATAATCCAACTAATTATCCGGATCCGGGTTTGATTTCCAGCGCTGAGGAACCAATGGTAAAAGCGGAAATTCTGGCTCCTTCTGATTATGTAGGCAATATTATGGAATTATGTCAGGAAAGGCGCGGTATATTTAGAGATATGAAATATCTCGATGAAACCCGTGTTTCCCTTCATTATGAGTTACCGTTAAATGAAATAGTGTATGACTTTTTTGACGCGCTTAAATCAAGAACTAAGGGATATGCGTCTTTTGATTATGAAATACTCGGATATGCGCCTTCAAAACTTGTAAAACTGGATATATTGTTAAACGGGGATATTGTTGATGCCTTATCGTTTATTGTCCATGCCGACCGCGCTTATTCCCGTGGCAGAAAAATGGTTGAAAAGCTAAAGGAAAATATTCCAAGGCAGCTTTTTGAAGTACCTATCCAAGCTGCCATAGGAGGTAAAATAATTGCCAGAGAAACGGTCAAGGCTATGAGAAAAGACGTTTTGGCAAAATGCTACGGCGGCGATATAACAAGAAAAAAGAAATTGCTTGAAAAGCAAAAGGAAGGTAAAAAACGAATGAGACAGCTCGGAACTGTAGAAGTTCCGCAGGAAGCTTTTATGAGTGTCCTCAAGCTTGATGAATAAGATGGTGAAAATATGAAAAAATATAAATGTCCTCATTGCGGTGAAAGATCAATAACGCCTTTAAAAAAGGCATTTGCAGGCAATCAAAAATCCAAAGGAGTTATGTGCCCAAGCTGCGGAAAGCATTGTACAAACGGTATGCAATCGGCAATATTTCATACTATAACCGATTTGTTAATGCTAATAGCAGTTGTTATTATGTATATAAAAACTGATTTAAGTTTTTTTCCCATTATTATAGTTATTATTGTAACGTTTATAATAAATAAAATATTTGACGCTCTTTTTTTCCCGCTTGTACCGAGTCTCAGAATTGACGTATGATGACAGGAGTGTATATACATGTACCGTTCTGCTCTAAAAAGTGTCCCTATTGTGATTTTTATTCATGTAATTATAGCATAAAATCGGCAGAAAAATATAAAAATGCGGTAATTCGTAATATACGGAATTTGCCGCATGCAGATGTTGATACCGTTTACTTTGGAGGCGGTACACCGTCAATTATTCCATCAGAATATATAGCGGAAATAATAGAAGCTTTAGAATGCAGATTTAATTTGATTTCTCCGGAAATAACCATAGAAATAAATCCGTGTACGGTTACAGAAGCAAAATTAAATAGCTATAAAATTGCCGGAATTAATCGGCTTTCAGTTGGCGTTCAATCTGGTAACAATGATGAATTGGAATTTTTAGGCCGTTCTCATTCTTTTGAAAAGGCGGCGGATACTATAATGCTTGCAGCTGAAACAGGATTTTATAATATATCCTGTGATCTAATGATAGCATTGAAAGATCAAACTTTTGAAAAGCTTGAATGCTCTGTTACGAATATAATTAATCTCCCTATTCAGCATGTATCATCTTATATTTTAAAAGTAGAAAAAGAAACTCCGTTTTATAAAAATAAAACTTGGAAGTTGTTGCCTGATGACGATCAAATTGCTGATTTATATTTATATACCGTGAAATTATTAGAAGAATCCGGTTTTAAACAGTATGAAATTTCAAATTTTTCTAAAATCGGTTATAAAAGTCGTCATAATATGAAGTACTGGAAATGCGAAGAATATTTAGGTATAGGTCCTTCAGCTCATTCGTATTTTAATGGAAAAAGGTATTATGTTCCGGACGATTTAGACAGCTTTTGCGAGAATGATCATCAGATAATAATAAATGAGAAAACAGATCTGGGAAGCGGTAATGAGCGTATTATGCTGGGACTGCGTCTTACAGAAGGTATTAATCTTGAAGATTTTGACAATAATTTAGATTTATATAAGCGTTCTATGAAATACTGTAAAAACGGTTTTGCAGAATTAAATGATAATTATTTAAAACTTACGCCAAAAGGATTTTTGGTGTCTAATTCAATAATAACAGATTTGTTATACGGCAATGGTATGTAAAATGTCATTGCCTTGTTTTTTAAAATCGGTGTTAAATCTTAATGCACTATTGAAAATTCCGAGAATATAGAGTATAATTAAAAAAAGGGTTTTATAATCGATAATTCTTTCCTTGCCAACTAAATAATATATCTAATAAAATAGGAGGTCTTAAATGGCTGAAAAATTTACTGTTTCATTACAGAAAATAATAAATGAATTTAAGCTTGAATCAATTTATACTCCAAAACCGCCTGAAGAAATATTTATTGATGAAAACGACGTTAATCGTCCCGGTCTTCAGCTTATGGGATTTTATGAATATTTTAATCCCGAACGAATACAAATTATAGGAAAGATGGAATTTGCTTATCTTTCAACAATAGACGAGCAAACCAGAAGGGAACGTCTTGAAAAATTATTCTCTCAGAGACTGCCTGCACTAATCATAACCCGAGAGCTTCCTTACTTTGCTGAAATGCTTGAGCTTTCCAAGCAATATGAAATGCCTCTTTTACGTAGTAAGGAAAGTACGTCTAATTTTATGTCGGGACTTATAGCATTTTTAAACCTTAATCTTGCTCCAAGAATAACTCGTCACGGCGTTTTAATAGAAATTTATGGTGAAGGAGTTTTTATAACAGGAGAAAGCGGTGTAGGAAAAAGCGAAACTGCAATTGAATTAGTAAAAAGGGGACATAGACTTGTAGCCGACGACGCGGTTGAAATAAGAAAGGTTTCAAATATCAGTTTAGTAGGAAGTTCACCCGATAATATCCGTCATTTTCTTGAGCTTCGCGGAATAGGTATTATTAATGCAAGACGTCTTTTTGGTATGGGAGCAGTTAAGCTTACTGAAAAGATTGATCTCATAGTTGAAATGGAACTATGGAATCCCGAGAAGATATATGATAGAATGGGAGTGGATAATCAGTATACGTCAATATTAGGCGTTAAGGTTCCGTCGCTTACTATTCCTGTTAAACCGGGACGTAATCTTGCTGTCATTCTTGAGGTTGCAGCTATGAATAACCGTCAGAAAAAAATGGGATATAATGCGGCTCAGGAACTTTTGGAAAAGCTTGGACTTGACATGGACAGTAACGACACAGTTAAAAATTATGAGCAATTTTAATAGGAGGTTAAAATGTTTATTGAAGCTGATCTTCACTGTCATTCGATAGCGTCAACTCACGCATATTCAACAGTAAAAGAGCTTGCTGAGTCTGCCTTTGAAAATGGATTAAAACTATTTGCATTAACAGACCATGCGCCTGAAATGGAGGACGCACCGCATATTTGGCATTTTAATAATTTGGCGGTTCTTCCCAGAATAATTAAAAATGTTATTGTATTAAAAGGCGTAGAAGCAAATTTAAAAAACATTGATGGCGAAATCGATTTATCTTCATATGACCTTAAATGCACGGAATGGGTTGTTGTATCATGTCATGAACCTGTTATAAAACCAGGTTCGACCGAAGAAAATACAAAAGCTTATTTAAATCTTATAAAAAGATATTCAGAGGTAGATTTAATCGGTCATCCAACCACATGGAAATATCCGGTAGATTTTAATATACTTGTTAAGGCATGTAAAGAATACGGTGTATTTCTGGAATTAAATGAAAGTTCAGTTAAATTCGGAAGAAGTCCGGTTGAAAACTGTATAGAAATGCTTAATGTTTGCAAAAAATATTCAATGCCGATTATAGTTAATACGGATTGTCATTACAGTGATATTATAGGTCAGACGCCGACAGTTTATAAAATAATTGAGGATATAGACTTCCCCAAAGAATTGGTGTTTAATCGAAAAGCCCAAAATATAATCGATTATCTTTCAAAAAAGAAAAATATAATTATATAGAGAGTGAGGAAGGAATGCCGTATATTGAAAGGTTAGCAGCGATATGCAGCAACATCGGCTGTGGATTCAAGACCAACGAACTGCTTAAGAGTCACACTACATTTAAAATCGGAGGAATTTGTAAATGCTTTATAGATGTTAATAATGCTGAATCACTACAGAAAATATTATATTTTCTTAAACAAGAAAACGTTTCATATTTTGTAATGGGACGAGGCAGCAATATATTAGCGTCCGATGAAGGCTATGACGGAGTAATACTTCATATAGGAAAATTATTTTCAAATATAGAAATTATCAACGACACCGATATCAGATGTACGGCAGGAGTTGCTTTGAAGGATATATGCCTCTTTGCAATGGAAAATTCCCTAACAGGGCTTGAGTTTGCATATGGTATACCCGGAACATGCGGAGGAGCACTTTATATGAATGCGGGTGCATACTGCGGTGAGATCAAGGACGTTGTTAAAAGCGCACGTTATATTGATGAAAAAAATACTATCAGGGATATTGCTACTAATGAAATGTGCTTATCATACAGGCACAGCATATTTTCTGAATATCAAAATAGTATTATAACAGATATGATTTTTAGTTTGAAAAAAGGAAATAAAGAAAATATAAATGCCAAAATGTATGAACTTATGGGTCGCCGAAGAGATAAACAGCCCCTTGAATATCCAAGTGCAGGAAGTACATTCAAGCGTCCTGAGGGAAGTTATGCTTCACTTTTGATAGATCAATGCGGATTAAAGGGACTATCTGTAGGCGACGCTCAGGTCAGCTTAAAGCACAGCGGCTTTATTATTAATAAAGGAAACGCTTCATGTCGCGATGTATTGGAGCTTGCAGAAAAGGTTTCAAAAATTGTTAAAGATAAAACCGGATATAATCTGGAGTTAGAACCGGTCGTTTTAAGATAAAATATATATCGGAGGATGGTTATATGCAGTTTGTAATAGTAACGGGTATGTCGGGTTCCGGAAAATCATGTGCAATGAACGTGTTAGAAGATATAGGATTTTACTGCATTGATAATATGCCTCCGCAGCTATTAAATAAATTTGCAGATATATGCATGCACTCTAAGGGACAGATTGAAAGAGTCGCAGTGGCGGTTGATATACGTTCCGGAGAAATGTTCAGCGAAATTTTTGACAGATGGAAAATGCTGAAGGATAATATTGATTTGGAAGTCAAAATTCTTTATCTTGAGGCCAATGACGAAGTTTTGATAAAAAGATATAAGGAAACAAGACGCAAGCATCCGCTGGACGATAAATTTTCAAGCTGCCTTCATAAGGCAATCGCTTTTGAAAGAGAACAGCTTAGTCCTCTTAGAGAAGTTGCAGATTATTATATAGAATCATCTTATCTTTCAACATCACAGCTCAAGGAAGAAATCAAAGGCTTATTTCTCGAAAAGAACAGTGATTCAATGATAATAAAAATTATGTCTTTTGGATATAAATACGGTGTTTCAACAGAAGCTGATCTGGTATTTGACGTCAGATGTCTGCCGAATCCATATTATATTAAAGAACTTAGATCTCAGACCGGCTGCGATTCCAGCGTAAGGGATTATGTAATGAGTTTCGAGCAGTCAAGAATTTTATTGGATAAAATAAAAGATCTTTTAGACTTTCTTATACCATTATATGTACATGAGGGTAAAAGCCAGCTTGTTATATGCTTCGGTTGTACGGGTGGCAAGCATAGGTCAATTACTTTTACCGAGCTTGTTTCAGATTATCTTATTAAAAGAGGATTGAGAGTTCAGAAAAGCCATAGGGATATCGGAAAAGATATCAGCTATTACAGAACATAACCAATTTAAGGAGGAATGCCGAAATGGCGTCCTTTTCCAATGATGTCAGAGGAGAAATTTGCTGTACTGTAACAGATAAAGACAAAAAATATGCCTGTTTATACGGTATTATATTATTTTGCCGTCATATAAGTGAAAAAAGCGTAACAATAAATACAGAATCTGAGAAATTTTTCAAATTGTCTTGCGAGTTGATAAAATCAGTATTTAACCGTAACATAATTTTTGAAACAGAGATTATACAAAAGAAAAAAGGGAATACGGGCTATTATATTAATATTAATGATGCGGATTCAGTTCGTTTAATATATGAAGCTTATAACATCAATATTGAAAAACGCGAAATAAATCTTAAAAATATAGTCATAAATAGCTTAAACGCTTTTTTAGCAGGAGTATTTCTTATATGTGGAAGTGTTACCGATCCTGAAAAAGAATATCACTTGGAATTTACTCTGCCATGTGAACAATTATACTTTGATCTTGATAAATTATTACTTAGCTTAGGTATTTCTTCAGGAAGAACAGAAAGAAAAAAGAATACTGTACTTTACATCAAAGACAGTGAAAATATAGAAGATATATTGACCTTTATAGGCGCAAGACAGTGTACTCTCAATCTTATGAATATCAAGATTTTCAAGGACGTAAGAAATAAAGTAAACAGAATTGCAAACTGCGACGCGGCTAATATTGATAAGGTTATAGCTGCTTCAGCAAAGCAGATTAACGATATAAAGATTATTAAAAATGCCGGTAAATTTGAGGATCTTTCCGCTGAATTGAAAGAAACCGCAAATCTGCGCCTTTTATATCCTGAATACAGCTTGCAGGAATTAGGTGATAATCTTTCAAAGCCTATCGGACGTTCCGGCGTAAATAGAAGATTTTTAAAGCTTGCTGTTATAGCGGATGAAATTATAAAAAAAGATAAAGACGGTGAAAATATTGGAAACTGAAAACGGCTTCGTACATCTTCATGTTCATAGTGAATACAGTCTGCTCGACGGCGCTTGCCGCATTAAGAAGCTTGTAAAAAAAGTAAAAGAGCTTGGTCAGACTGCAATCGCAGTAACCGATCATGGCGTAATGTACGGAGCAGTTGATTTTTATCGTGAAGCTTTGGCGGCAGGTATTAAGCCGATTATTGGCTGCGAGGTATATGTAGCGCCAAGAACACGTTTTGATAAAGAGGCAAAGCTTGATTCACGTCCGTTTCATTTGATTTTACTATGTAAAAACAACAAGGGCTATCAAAATCTTATTAAACTTGTTTCATTGAGCTATACTGAAGGGTTTTACAGTAAGCCCAGAGTTGATTTAGAAATTCTTGAAAAATATTCCGACGGTCTTATATGTCTTTCCGGCTGTATAGCAGGAGAAATTGCAAAAAAGCTTATAAACCGAGAATATGAGTCAGCCAAAAAGGCTGCTTTGAATTATGAACGAATCTACGGAAAAGGAAATTATTATTTAGAAGTTCAAAATCATGGAATAAAAGATGAAATTGAAATAATTCCTATGCTCAAAAAGCTATCAATAGAAACCGGAATACCACTTGCTGCAACTAATGATTCACATTATATAGAAAAAAGCGACGCAGAAACTCAAAATATATTGATGTGTATTCAGTTAAAGAAAACCATATATGAGCCTAATAAGCTTAAATTCCCCACTGATGAATTTTATATAAAATCTACGAAACAGATGTACGAGCTTTTCGGAGATATGCCGGAAGCAGTCATAAATACATTCGATATAGCAAAACAATGTAATGTAAGCTTTGAATTCGGGGTAATCAGGCTTCCTGAATTTAAAACCGATGGAGAAAGGGATAATATATCATTTTTTAAAAATTTGTGTTTTTCAGGTTTAATCGAAAAATACAACGAGCCAATTAATAAAAGTATCAGGGAGCGTCTTAACTATGAAATAAAGATAATAGTTGAAATGGGCTATACAGATTATTTTCTTATTGTTTGGGACTTTATAAGATACGCAAAAGAAAATAACATCCCGGTGGGCCCGGGAAGAGGCTCTGGAGCTGGAAGTCTATGCGCTTACTGCATTGGAATTACAGGTATAGATCCAATAAAATATAACCTCCTGTTCGAACGTTTTTTAAATCCTGAAAGAGTAAGTATGCCTGATTTCGATATAGACTTTTGCATTGAGGGCAGACAGCAGGTTATAGATTATGTTGTGAATAAATACGGATCAGAACGTGTTTCTCAGATAATAGCGTTTGATACGCTTAAAGCAAGAGCAGCAGTAAAAGATACCGGAAGAGCTTTAGGCCTTTCAGTTAAATTCAGAAATGACATATCTTCACTTATACCAAAGGATTTAAATATTACTATTGAAAAAGCAATTGAAAAAAATGATGATTTAAAACAGCTTTATGATACTAATCCTACAGCTCACAAGCTGATTGATGAATCCATTAAGCTTGAAGGAATGCCGAGAAATGATTCTATTCACGCAGCGGGCGTAGTTATATCTTCCGTTCCCATAACTGATATTGTACCTGTAAAAACAAGCGGAAACGCCGTAGTAACGCAATATACAATGTCAGCTCTTGAAAATCTCGGACTTCTTAAAATGGATTTTCTGGGACTTAGAAATCTTACTGTTATAAAACATTGTGTAGAGCAGATACAAAGATATGAAAATAATTTTAATATTAATAAAATTTCTGTAAATGATAAAGATGTATATAAAATGATGTCTTTAGGTAAAACCACAGGAGTTTTCCAGTTTGAAAGCGATGGAATGAGAAGGGTTCTTATTCAGCTAAAGCCGGAAAATCTTGAGGATCTTATAGCTATTATTTCGCTTTACCGTCCGGGCCCTTCTGAATCCATACCAAAGTATATATTCAACAAACATAATCCTGATAAAATAACTTATAAGCACCCAGTTCTAAAAAATATTCTTAATGTAACCTATGGCTGTATGGTATATCAGGAACAGGTTATGGAAATATGCAGAGTTGCCGCGGGATATTCCTACGGAAGAGCGGATTTGGTAAGACGCGCAATGGCCAAAAAAAAGCATGATGTAATGGAAAAGGAACGTAATATATTTTTATACGGCAATAAAAATGACGACGGTACTACAGAATGCTGCGGAGCTATAGCAAACGGTATTAATGAAAAAACTGCAAATGAGATTTTTGATGAAATGAGCGGATTTGCCTCTTATGCATTTAATAAGTCTCATGCAGCAGCTTATGCTTATTTATCTTATCAGACGGCATATTTAAAATGTCATTATATGAAAGAATATATGGCTGCGCTTATGTCAAGTGTACTGGGTAATACTGATAAATTATCCGAATATGTAGAAGAATGCCGTCAGAATGAAATAAAAATATTAAGGCCGGATATAAATAAAAGCTATGCTGAATTTACAGCAGAAGAAAATGGTATAAGGTATGGACTTCTCGCAATTAAAAATATAGGTAAGGGGATAATACTAAGTATTATAGAAGAGCGAGAAAAGAATGGTGTTTTTCAATCTCTTGATAATTTTTGTGAAAGAACATCAGAATTGAATATAAGCAAAATAATAGTCGAAAATTTAATAAAATCAGGAAGCTTTGATAATTTAGGTGCAAATAGACGTGAAATGATATCCAATTATGAATACATTATGGACAGTTATTCACATTTTACAAGAAAAAATATTGAAGGACAAATGAATTTATTTCCTGATGGAAATAATCGGATTCATCAAAAATTTAAATTTAAAAGTCAAGAAGAGTATAAATATAACGATCTGCTTGAATTTGAAAAACTGTCAACCGGCATGTATATATCAGGTCATCCTCTGGATGAATTCAGAATCTACACTAAGCTTATGAAATTAAATTCTATTTCAAAAATAAAAAATAATAAATACCTGAACAAAACTATTGAAGAAAAAATAATAGGAGTTTTAGACGATATAACTATACATTATACATCTACCGGGAAAAAAATGGCTTTTCTAAATATTCAGGATATAACCGGTCAGATTTCATGCACACTGTTTCCAGAAGCATACAATTTATATAAAAATAAACTACAAATCGGAGATATTCTTTATATATACGGAAAAATATCTAATAAGGAAGCCTTTGAAACATCCATAATATGTAATAATCTTTATTCTAAGTCGGAATTTAAGAATATTGCGGAATCAAAGCGTCTCTGTATAAAGCTGAATGGGACGCAGAAAGAAGTAGCTTTAAAAATTATTAAAGCCGCTGAAGATTACCCGGGAAATATATCGCTATGTTTTTATTTAAATGATTCAAAAAAATATATTAAACCGAAAAATGTTAAAGGAGTTAAAATTTGCAGCGAGCTTATAAGCATACTTGAAGAAGTAGTTTCAGGTGATAATATAGGATTAATTGATTAAAAATTAATTTATATATATTTTTTTCTTTATTTTACTCGAAATCACTTGACAAAAATCTTAAATGTAGTAAAATAGTATATGGTAAATTAAACATGCCAAGAGGCGGATAGGAGTTATATTTAATGCTTAAAAAGATTGGTGTTTTGACGAGCGGGGGAGACGCTCCCGGAATGAATGCTGCTGTTCGGGCAGTAACAAGAGCCGCTATAAGAATGGGTATGCAGGTTTACGGCATCCGCAGAGGATATAATGGACTTATTAACGGAGACGTTATAGAAATGAATGAAAGAAGCGTTTCTGATATAATTCAAAGAGGCGGAACAATGCTTTATACCGCCAGATGTCCTGAATTCAGAACTGAAGAGGGCGTTAATAAAGCTAAGGATAAGTGCAAAGAACTGGGGTTGGAAGGTATTGTAGTAATTGGCGGAGACGGTTCGTTCAGAGGAGCTGCTGATCTTTCAGCAAAGGGTATACTCTGTGTCGGTCTTCCGGGTACTATAGATAATGATATTTCATGTACAGAATATACAATAGGCTACGATACGGCCATGAATACAGCAATGGAAATGGTTGACAAGCTCAGAGATACCGCTCAGTCTCACGACAGATGCAGCGTAGTTGAGGTTATGGGCAGGGGAGCAGGCTTTATTGCCGTTAATACCGGCGTGGCTTGCGGAGCTACGTATGTTATTACAAGCGAGGTTCCTTATGATCTTGACGTAATCGCAAAGAAAATGCTTGAATCCAGAAAAACAGGTAAGCAGCATTTTATTATAATAGTTTCCGAGGGCGTTGGTCATTCGGATGAAATTGCAAGAACTCTTCAGGAAAAGACTGGAATTGAAGCCAGAACTACTATTCTCGGTCATGTTCAGAGGGGCGGTTCTCCTACTGTAAGAGACAGAGTTGTTGCAAGTCAAATGGGTTATTATGCAGTTAATCTGCTCTCACAGGGTATTGGAAACAGAGTTGTCGGAATGCAAAATAATAAAATCGTGGATTATGACATTCAGGAAGCTCTTTCCATGAAAAAACCTTTTGAGGAAGATTTATATCATATAGCAGATGAAATTGCATTTTAATAATTATACGAATATAGGCATCAGAGTAGAAAACTATGCGTAAAGTGGCCGACAGACGGGGAGTTGCTGTTGGAACGAAAAGCACAAAAAACTTGCGGTATAGTTTTCGCATCCCGCTGTATGCATAAAGCGCCTTTTCATAAACGGCTTCTTTGTGCAAATCAGCACAATTTTTAGGAGGTTTTTTATGAAAAGGTTTATTTCAATGGTACGCGATTCAGCAAAGGAACTGACAGATATCAAATGTATTGTCATGACGGGCATGCTTATAGCTATACATGTTCTTCTTGGTGTATTTATAATGATTCCAGTGGGTGAATACATAAAAATATCATTCAGTTTTCTGGCTCTTGCCGCAATAGGTATGCTTTTTGGACCGGTACCGGCCGCAATGGCAGGCGCAATAACTGACATTCTTGGTTTTCTTCTTGCCAATAAAACCGGAGGGGCATATCATCCCGGATTTACATTAGTGCAGATTACGGGCGGTATTATTTATGGATTAATTCTATACAAGGCTGATTTAAACAAATATTTTGTATTTAAGTGTATTATAGCAAAGGCCATGATAGCAGTAATATGCAATCTTCTTATGAACTCATATTTTTTAAGCGTTCTATGGGGGCAGTCGTTTTGGGGACTTATGCCTGCAAGATTATTAAAAAATGCTATTCAGCTTCCGGTTGACGTAATATTGATGTCTGCTGTTCTACCTACTGTTATGTATGTTTACAAACGAGTTTTCGGAAAAAAAGATATATTAGTTAAATAAGTAATTGTTTAAATCACTTGTTAGTAATATTTTTAACTGACAAGTGATTTTTTGCAAAAATAAAATGATAATAATTATGAATGGAGGAAAAAATGAAAAGAAAAATCGGCTTTTTAGGTGCGGGTAATATGGGGAGCGCAATAATGAAAGGCGTCGCCTTCAGCGAATTAAGGTGGGATATTGAAATTTATGCTTTTGATCCTGACGAGTCGAAGGTTGATGCCTTGTCAGGCTTTGACGTAATAAAATGCAATGACGCCGCTGAAGTTGTTAAAGAATGTGATATTGTATTTTTGGCGGTTAAACCTCAGTCTTTGGAAAACACTTTAAAATCGGTTAAAGACTATGTTAAGGAAAGAATGGTATTTGTTTCAATTGCAGCAGGAATTTCTTCCGATTATATTAGAAATTCTCTTGAAGACTACAGCGTAAGAGTAATTTTGGCAATGCCTAACACACCTTTGCTTCTTGGAGAGGGAGCGACAGCAATCGCAGAAAGCAATTCTGCCTCTGAAAAACAGTTTGACTTTGTATGCAGAGTTTTTGAAGCTTGCGGAAAGATTAAAGTTATCCCTGAAAATAAAATGAAAGAAATAATTGCCGTAAACGGAAGCAGTCCGGCTTTCATTTACCTTTTTGCTAAAGGTTTCATTGATAATGCTGTAAAAAACGGTATAGACGAAGGAGCGGCAAAAGCATTATTCTGCCAGAGTTTAATAGGCTCTTCAAAAATGATAATGGAATCTGAATATGATATTGACGAGCTCATAAAAATGGTATCTTCACCAGGAGGCACAACATTGGCCGGTCTTCAAAAGCTATATGATAATAATCTGCTTAAAGCAGTTGACGAGGCTTGTGATGCGTGTACAAAGCGTGCATACGAGCTTGCTGACTGAGTTAAGTATAATTTTCGGTCATACAGCATATCCTTTTTAAAAAAGGCTTTGCCAAAGAAAAGGAATGATGTATTATGAAAATTACAGCCGCTGCTGATATGACCGTTTCTGAAAAAAGAAGATTGTTTATTGGAGTTTTAATGCTTTTTATGTTTTCAGGAATTATTGCAGGTACGATATTTGTTATAAAGGATAATGAAAGCCGTTTTATAGCGTCCGAATTCATAAATCAGCATTTAATAAAAAGCACTACCGAAAGATCTATGATTAAAGTTTTTTCCGATTCATTTCTACCGCTTTTGTTCACTCTTTCGATTCAGGCCATCTGCGGTTTATTTGCCTTTGGACAGCCTCTTTGTATACTTACTCTTTTTCATAGAGGAATTGCCGGCGGAATTTCGGCAGCATTAATATATATTAATTATGGTATAAAAGGTTTTTTTATTATACTTATAATGCTGCTTCCGGTTTTGCTGTTTAGCATGTTTATACTTGTTTTAGGTGCGCGTGAATCAATAAAATCGTCGAATACCATATTAAATTTTGCTTTCGGAAAAGATAAAGATAATGAACAAAGAGTTGAAATAAAGCTTTACATAATTAAGTTTGTGGTTCTTGCGGCATTTGCATTACTCAGCTCGGTTTTAGATTGTACAATTACATATATTTTTACAGGCTTGCTTTTGAAGCCTTAAAACAAGGAGTGTAAATATTAATGGGAATTTTCGGTTCGGATTATGAAAGCGCGGGAGTGGGCATACCAAAAAACGCTCCAAAAAAGAAAGGTGTTTTCAGATTTTTTGAACTTTTATTCAGAAAGTTTTGGAAACTTATTCAGGTCAATATGCTATATTCAGTTTTTTTTATTCCAATTTTGCTTGCCGGTTATGCTTTTTTAAGGGTTTCAAACTCTAAAATTGCAGCTATTATAATTATAATATGTTTATGTGCTTTTGCGGCAGTATTCGGACCGGCAACTGCAGGTATGATGAAAATTCTTCGTAATTATACACTTGAAAGGCATTCATTTATATTAACGGATTTTAAAGAAGCGTTTTCTAAAAATTACAAAAAGTCTTTTGTCCTTGGTTTATTGGATTTAATCATTGCCGTATCTATCGGATCGGCCGTTTATGTTTACCCTAAGCTTTCTGAAGCTTATGGAAACCAACTTTTAATGATACCTTTTATTATTAGCATAAGCATAGCGTTAGTTGTGATAATGATGAATTATTATGCTTTTCTTATGATTGTAGCAACAGATATATCATTTAAAAATATAATAAAAAATTCGTTAGCATTAGCATGTGTTGCATTGAAAAAAAACCTGATAACTTTACTTTCTACATCTGTTATTATAGCAATATTTATAATTTTAATATTAATTAATTTGAATTTTATTCTATTTCTTCCTTTTGTTCCTGCGTCTATTCTTGCATTTATTATTTGCTTCAATTCTTACCCTATAATTCAGAAATATGTTATTAACCCATTTTATGAACAAAGAGGTGAGATAAACCCTGAACTAATTATTTCTGAAAATGATAACGAGGTATTATTTGAGGATAAAGGCGGTAAAGAAAAGCCTATTGAAAAGAAGAAAAAATCTAAAAAAGGAAAAATAATATCTTAGATTTTTATAAAATCCCTTTACAATATAATAAAAATATGTTATAATATTAATCGTCCATGCGCATGGTTTAAGGGTTAAGCCTAATACGGAGTTTACCTGCCTTTTACTATGACATAGGATAAATAATTAAAGAGGTGAAAACATGTTACTGAAAGAAGAAAAAACAGCTGTTATTGAAGCAAACAAGACTCACGAGAATGATACCGGTTCTCCGGAAGTTCAGATCGCTATTCTTACAAAAAGAATAAACGACTTAACTGAACACCTGAAGATTCACAAGAAGGATCATCATTCCAGAAGAGGTCTTCTTAAGATGGTAGGTCACAGACGTAATCTTCTTAATTATCTTAAGAAAAAGGATATTAACAGATACCGAGCAATTATCGAAAAGCTTGGAATCCGTAAGTAATCCTTTATTTGAAAGGCAGTCGGGAGAAATCCTTTCTGCCTTTTTATCTAAATGAATTTAAAATTAATACAGTAGTGGTTATTTTAGCATTAAATCGTAAACCTTATTTTTTTATAAGGTTCAGGGTTTATTGCTAAAGCTGCTACTGAAACAGGAGGCAGTTTATGTTCGAAAATTATAAAACTTTTAAAACGCAGTTTGCCGGCAGGGAACTTATGGTTGAAACAGGTAAGACCTGCGAACTTTCGAATGGTTCTTGCTGGGTGCATTATGGCGAGACAGTTGTAATGGCAAATGTTACGGCAAGCGTTAAGCCAAGGGAAGGTATTGACTTTTTCCCGCTTTCAGTTGATTATGAGGAACGCTTATACTCAGTTGGTAAAATACCCGGCTCGTTTACTAAAAGAGAAGGGAAACCGTCTGAAAAGGCAATTCTTACTTCAAGAATGGTTGACCGACCGATAAGACCGCTTTTTCCAAAGGATATGAGAAATGATGTTTCAGTTGTAATGACAGTTCTTGCAGTTGATCCTGATTGTTCTCCGGAAATTACAGGTATGATTGCAACCTCTATAGCTCTCTCTATTTCTGATATACCATGGAACGGTCCGATTGCCGGTATAAGCGTTGGACTTGTAAACGGTGAAATAGTCCTTAATCCTACGCTTGAACAAAGAGAAAAAACTGATTTAAATCTTACTGTTGCCGGTTCTGCTGAAAAAATAGTTATGATTGAAGCCGGAGCTAATCAGGTACAGGACGATATTATGCTTGACGCTATTATAAAAGGTCATGAAGAAATAAAAAAAATAGTAGCATTTATAAATGATATTAAATCACAAATAGGTAAAAAGAAGTTTGAATTTGAATCTCAGGAAGTTGATCATGATATGTTCGACGCAATTGAGGAGTTCGCTTCAGACAGAGTAAAGATAGCTCTTGACACAAACGATAAAAATGTACGCGAAGAAAGACTTCAGCCGATCAAGGATGATATTCATATAAAATTTGATGAAATATATCCTGAAAAAGAAGCTATGATTGACGAATGCATTTACAAGCTTCAGAAAAAAATAGTTAGAAACTGGCTTTATGACGGTAAGCGCGTTGACGGAAGAGGAATAGATGAAATAAGACCTTTAGCTGCAGAAGTAAATGTATTACCGAGAGTTCATGGTTCTGGATTATTTACAAGAGGACAAACTCAGGTTTTAACAATCGCTACGCTCGGCCCTGTTAGCGATGCACAGCGCATAGATGGAATTGATGAAGAAGAGTCTAAAAGGTATATGCATCATTATAATTTCCCATCATATTCTGTAGGTGAAACTAAACCAAGCAGAGGTCCTGGAAGACGTGAAATAGGTCATGGTGCGCTCGCTGAGAGAGCCCTGGAACCGGTACTGCCTTCTGTAGAAGAGTTTCCATATGCAATAAGGCTTGTTTCGGAGGTGCTCTCCTCTAACGGTTCTACGTCACAAGGTTCAATCTGCGGCTCTACGCTTGCTCTTATGGACGCAGGTGTTCCGATTAAAGCTCCTGTTGCAGGTATTTCCTGCGGACTTATTACCAAGCCGGACAGTGATGATTTCATGACAATGGTTGATATTCAGGGGCTGGAAGACTTTTTCGGAGATATGGACTTTAAGGTGGGAGGCACTCATAAAGGAATAACTGCTATTCAGGTTGATATCAAAGTTGATGGTTTAACGCCTGAAATAATTAAAGAAGCATTTGAAAAGACAAGAAAAGCAAGACTTTATATTCTCGATGAAATTATGCTTAAGGCAATTCCAGAATCAAGAGCTACTGTTAATAAATATGCGCCTAAAATGATTCAAACCAAAATCGATGTTGAAAAAATAAGAGAAGTTATTGGTCAGGGCGGCAAAATTATTCAGAAGATAACTTCTGAATGCGATGTGAAAATTGATATAAATGAAGACGGAAATGTGTTCATTTCCGGAGTTGACCTTGAAAATTGCAATAAGGCTCTTGCCATAGTACAAACAATTGCTAACGGCCCTAAGGTTGGAGAAATATATAAAGGCAAGGTTGTAAGACTTATGACCTTCGGAGCATTTGTTGAAATTGCGCCTGGAAAAGACGGACTTGTTCATATATCTAAGCTTGAAAAGAACAGAGTTGAAAAGGTTGAAGATGTTGTTTCTATCGGAGATGAAATACTTGTAAAAGTAGTTGAAATAGACAAACAAGGAAGAATTAACCTTTCAAGAAAAGATGCTTTAGCTGATTTGGAAGCTAAGAATAATCAATAAAAAAATACGGACGTTTAACAGCGTCCGTATTTTTTATAAACGTATTCTTGAATAGTGGTTATAATATTGCATATAACATTATAAAAGTATTTATAAAAGGAATGACAATTATGTATGATGTTATAATTATAGGAAGCGGCCCCGCCGGACTTTCGGCTTCTGTTTACGCAGTGCGTGATCAGCTTAAAACAATAGTCGTTGAGAAAATTCATTTTGGTACAGGTCAAATTTCTGAAAGCGACCGTATAGAAAATTATTTGGGATTATATGGTGAAAATGGATATGAACTTGGTATGAAATTTCGAGAACATGCATTAAAATTAGGCGTAGAATTCTATGAAGGAGAAGCAACTAAAATTAATTTCAGTAACGGTTCTTATATTGTAAATTTTAAAAATGGATATTATCTTAAATCCAGGTCTTTAATATATGCGGCTGGAGCTAATCATTTAAAGCTTGGAGTTAAAGGAGAAGATGAATTTTATGGAAAAGGAGTTTCATATTGCGCTACATGCGACGGAGCATTTTATAAAGGAAAAACTGTAACTGTAGTAGGAGGCGGTGATACTGCCTTTAGTTATGCATTGCTTCTTTCTAAAATTGCAGAAAAGGTTTATCTTGTTCATAGAAGAAGTGTATTCAGAGCCAATAAATCATTGCAGAAAAAACTAAAAGCCGCTGTTAACGTAGAATTTTTATTAAATTCCGAGATAATAGAAATCATGGGAAGTCAAAAAATAAAATCAATAAACTTAATTCAGAATAAAACTGAAAAAAATATTTTGACAGACGGCATATTTATAGCTATAGGTATAAAGCCGAATACTGCATTATTAAAAAATAAGGTAACATTAGATGATAACGGATATATAATAGCAGATGAAAACGGAATCACATCTGTACCGGGACTATTTGCAGCGGGTGATGTTCGTAAAAAAAGACTCAGACAAATTGTGACGGCAGTATCAGACGGCGCCTGCTGCGCAGTTTCAGCAGAAGATTATTTAAATAAAAATAATATATGATGTATTCATTCATTTTCGTTATTTTTATCCTTAATTTTATGATGAATATTTGCTAATGGTGAATTATCTGCGGCATTTTTCAGAATTTCATTTGATAAATGAGTGTATATTTCTGTTGTGGCAATACTTTTATGGCCAAGTATTTCTTTGAGTGTTAAAGTATCAACATTTCCATGTTGATACATGAGTGTTGCGGCAGTATGTCTGAGTTTATGAACAGAGTATCCCTGACCGGATAATCCTATTTTTTTGATTGATTCATTAACTATTTGCTCAACACGCCTTTTACTGATTCGCTTATTTTTCCTACTTAAGAATACTGCGTCAGGATCGTTTATTGAATTTTCACGCGAATTTAGATAATCCGCTAAAGCAATTTTACAGGCGTTATTAAAATAGATATAACGTTCTTTATTTCCTTTACCTAATAACTTCATTTTGCTTTCATTAAAATTTATATCGTTAATGTTAAGTCCGACAAGTTCGCTTAAGCGCATTCCGCAATTTAAAAACAGTGTTATTATACAATAATCACGCAATGATTCTTTACCAGAATTTGAGGCTGAATCCAAAAGTTTTTCGCTTTGTTCAAGGGTAAGATATTTTGGCAGGGATTTTTTTATTATAGGTAGTTCCAAATTAACTGTAGGATCATTATTAATTAACATTACATTTTTAGTGAGATATTTATAAAGACTTTTTAATGATGATATTTTTCTTGATATAGTTTTTGAATTATTTTTACGGTCATCTCGTAAAAAGTATATATATTCATAAATTTTTTTTAAATTAACTTGTTCTAAATTATTTACATCAAATTTTTTTATGGATATCATATTAAATTCAATATCGTCAGTTGAATCAATATAAATTAAATATCGTAAAAAAGTTCGTATATCTATCAGATAACCCTCAACAGTTCTTTCAGATTTGCCTTTGGCGACCACTAAATTAAACCAGTAATCATTTAAAAATTCTGGATAATCATTTAATTTTGATTTATTCATAATTTCACCACTACTTATTGCGCTAAACTTATATTTAGCGCAATAACGTGTTTTTTATTCTCTCCCTTTTCTGTTTAATTTATCTCCATTATACCATGTTTACGGCTTTTATGCAACTTTCTTACACTTCCTTAACTTAAGTTTTCAACAGAAAAAAATATTTTTTATTGCGCGGTTAAAACGCTAAAACTTAACTTTGTTTTTCTGTTCGTTATCAAACTTTTCAAAAAGCTTTTCAAATTCGCATTTTTCGTCTATCTTCATTATCTGGAATATCCAACGCTCCATTTCGTGAAGCATTTAATAACGTTCTATCGCTATGATAAGTTCAAGACAGTCTATTGTTGTTACTCTCCGATATCTTAACCGCCTTTGTAACTCGTCAATGTCGGCGGTCATTGTTTCATATTGAGTTAAAAACATTTGTAATATCATTTCTTTTCTTGTCATTTAAATCCCCCTCGAATTTTTATTAAAAAAACTAACAGTTTTTTATGATTTTTACTTCTATAATATAAAAGCGGCTAAGAAAAATCTTAGCCGCTTTTTTTAAATATTTATTATTTCTCCTTCAAGACCATTATAAGCTGAAACAGCATTTGATTCATCTGTATCAATATGCATAGCTGCAGCATATTTAGGAGAAACTCTTACAACAACATCACCTAATATTGCTTTTCTTTCTTTTGTATCTAATTTAACCCATACAATATCCTTATCTTTAACATTCATTTGAAGGGCGTCTTCAGGCGTAAGATGAATATGACGCTTAGCTATTATAACGCCTTGACTGATTTCAACTTCTCCTTCCGGTCCTATTATTTTACAGGCGCCTGATCCCTCTATATCGCCAGATTCCCTTATTGGTGCAGATATACCGATTGAACGTGCATCGGTAGCAGAAAGCTCTACTTGCGTTTCCGGACGTACCGGACCTAAAATTGAAACATTGGGCATTGATTTTTTAGGTCCTACTATTGTAACTCTCTCTTCACAAGCAAATTGTCCGGGTTGGGAAAGATCTTTTTTGTTTGTAAGTTTCGCATTTTTACCAAATAAGATTTCAAGATGTTCTTGAGTAAGATGTACATGCCTTGCAGATGTTTCAACTATAAATTTGTTTGACATAATAATAAACAGCCTTTCTGCCGTGACATTATTCACGGACTTTTTAATTATCTTTATATATTTTACTACTTTTTTCATCATAGGTCAAGATATTTTAATTTATAATAAGAATATATAGCTAAAAAAAAAGATATAATATAAGTGTTATATAAAAACTCATTGTCAGGAGATTACAATGGAAATAAATCGATCAAAGAATTTTTCACAAGATGAAATCACTAAGCTATTCTTATCAGTTAACTGGGAATCTGCCGGATACCCTGAAAAGCTTTTATATTCTGTTTTAACAAGTGAAACTGTATTGTCATGCCGCGAAAACGAAAAGCTTATAGGATTGATGACCGCTATATCTGATGGAGGTATGAATGTTTTTTTTCCTTATCTTCTTATAAGTCCTGATTATCAAAATAAAGGTATAGGTAAAGCGCTTGTCTCAGAAATGCTTGAAATATATCGAGATTACTATAGAAGAATATTGATATGCAGTAATGAAAAGGCCGAATTTTATAAAAAGTGTGGAATGAATATATGCAATGATCAGATTCCGATTATGAAAATTAACTGAACAGTGTCAAATTCCCATCTGTATCATAAAATAATAAAGTAAACAAAACCTACGGAGGGAACAATATGACAAAGCAAATATACTTTTTAGGCGGAACATCTCCGTCAGGATTTCAGTCAAAATTTTTAGAACAAATAAAGGCTCCCGGATTTTATACCTACATATTAAAGGGCGGTCCGGGTACCGGAAAATCAACGCTTATGAAAAAAATTGCAGACGAATTTAAAGAACATCCGATATCTTTATACTATTGCTCATCGGATATCAGATCTCTCGATGCAGTTGTAATTGAAGATAAAAAATTAATTATAGTTGACGGTACGGCGCCGCATGTTTTCGAGGCGCTTTATCCCGGAGCTTCACAGGAAATCATAAATTTAGGAGAATTTTGGGATGGAAATAAGCTTAAAAAGCATTCTGATGCTATACACTATTTATTTGATGAAAATCAAAAATATCATGCAAGAGTGCGTTGTTACATTGAAGCGCTTGCATCTTTAAATTCAGATATTTATACAATCGGTGAAGACGCACTGAATAAAGAAAAGCTGATATCATATGTTTCAAGATTTTGCAAAAAACTCATGATAAAAAATAAAAAAGATGAAAAAGGAAAAATAAGCTATAAACAGATTTCAGCATTTACGACTGATAATTATTCTACACAGTCTTTAATCGGAGATTATAGCGTCTATTTGATTAAAGATGATTTGTTTGCAGGAAGTGATTTCTTTTTAAGAGCGATTGCTGATCATTTTGCAAATTGTGGTTATAATATAACAGTCAGCGAATGTACTATGCATCATATTCCCACATATGAACATATTATTTCAGAAGAAACAGGATTGGCATTTATGACTTCTAACTTCTTTAACAGAATAGAAAACGAAACGGCTGCTGCTATAAATTTCGGTCGTTTTTATAGTAAAGAAATAATATCGTCAAAAAAACAGCGGCTTTCATTCAACAAAAAAGGATCTGTTGAGCTTGCTGAGGAAGCACAGAAAGCGCTTAACACAGCTTTGGATATACATGATGAGCTTGAAAAAAATTATATTAAAGCAATTGATTTCAAAAGGCTTAATAAAAAAACTGAAGAATTTATATCTGAAATCAAATCATTATAATTTTACAAAAATGAGCGCTTATAAAAGCGCTCATTTTTCAGCAAAGATTCTTAAAATATTTCATAAAAATCCTGACTATAAGATTTTGCCTTTTGTAAATTATATCCGATATTTTTAAAGCCAGTCTGATTATTGCTTCAGATTTTTCCCTACTAATAATCTTATTACTTAATTTTGCTTCAAGAGCTATTTTTGTAACGTCAATAAATTCGTTGCTTTTAAAAGTCCCTTTTAATTCTTTTTCTACATATTCAGCAAATTCTAAATGCTGCATATTATCATTTTTTATACCGCAGAAATCAATTAACTTTAAAATATATTCATATGCATTAATTGCGTTTTCAGAATAATTATCAGTTTTAAAACTATTACTACGTTTTTTTAAAATAATTAAATGTATTGCTGCAATTATTGATATAATTAAAATAACTAAAAATGTTGCTGCAATAATAAGCTTTAATCCTATTGGATATTGATTATTATCTGAAGGATGGGAAAAATCCGTATTAGAATTTACAGATTTCTCTGTTTTTGTTTTAATAATTGTATCAGTGATTTCATCGGCATTTTTAGTATTACTGCTTAAGCTTATATTTTCTGAATTTTTTGTTATATTTTGATGTGTTGAAGTTGTTTCCTTTGTTTCCGAAGTTTGAATATTTGTGAAAGCTGCAGCACTTGGAGGAGTAAATTCAAACGGTACCCATCCATATTCCTTTAAATATACTTCAGCCCATGCATGAGCTCTGTTATCCTTTATTTCTACTTTATAACCGTTTTGAGTTAGGTTTTCATCTTTTAAATCATCTTCTGTCATAACATATCCTTCGGCATATCGTGCAGGGATTCCCGACATTCTTGCAAGAATTATACCGGAAGTTGCAAAGTGAACGCAGTAGCCTTTATGATTTTCTGTTAGAAAATAATTTACAAAATCACGGTCTGCCGGCGTTTTGCCCGGCTCTAATGTATATTCTGCATTATCTGACAGCAATGTACGGATATAGCTAAGCTGGGTATATACGTTATCAGATATGTTATCCTTTATAAAATTATTATAAAGTTTCTTGATTTCATCATTATCAGGTACTTTAAGGTAATTACTATAAACAAATTCTTCATATTCACTATTATTACCATATTGCTCCTGCTTCATAAGACTGTTAAAATTTTGCTTCTCTGATATATTAAAGCTATAATTTTTCTTATTCTCAAGCTCAATGACAGTATCATTTATATAATTAATCTCCCCTTTTGGAACAGAATTATATGGAGTATAATTATATTTTGCATTTCTAAAACAAATTTCTATATTTAAAGTATAATTTAAAGATGAATTTTCATTAAGACTGTTATATAAAAAATCCTGTGGATGTAAATTTGAATTATCAAAAAGCCCGCTGCTGTTATCATATATTTGACTGTTAAGCTCATTCCAGCTCTTTCCGTCGTATATAGATCCTACATATCCTTTAAGGTATATATTACCATTAGGATTAAAAGCTTCGTCGCAAGTTACAATAAGATCAGTGGTATTATTATATGAAATTGAATGCAGATTTCCAAGACGATGGCTGTATATTTTAATATTTCCTAATTCAAAAGAATCAGATATTCGTTCGATACTTCCTTTAACATCATTAAAAGTAAATTCACTAAGAGCAGTTTTCAGGTTGTCTCTTACAATATTCAATCTATCAGAACGAGAATATCCGGTTAAATTAATAATAATAAAGATCAATCCAATAATTAAAGCACAGCCTGTCATCAATATAATACCGGATTGTCCGGCAGTTCGATATTTAATTAGAGGTTTAACTATAAAGTGGTTACCTTTTCTTATGAAACCCGTCTTACTTCTTCCAAGATTCCTGTAGTAGCCTGACTGATGAACGGAAAGCAATACAGTCCAGTATATTATTACCATAAAGGCCGGTAAAAGAGCAGGAGTTTTGCCGTAATAAAGACCAATTTCAATAAATGGAAACGTAATAAGAAATCCAAAGAAAAAATTTGGTTTTACTATTGTAAAATAGCATATAAGCATGATAATAAGAAAAATTGTAAAACTCATGAAAATAGATATTGTATTTTCTTTTGAAATTCCTGATAATTCTATATTAAAATATTCACTTCTTTTAGGCCAGATAATATTATATACCTGATTATATATCAACATAAATCCCTTAATATAATTATTCCAATTTCTATATAATAATATTTCATAAATAATCAAAATAGGTATAATAGTAAATATAAATTTCTTAGGCAATATAAATATTATAGAAAACAGTGCAAAAAATAAAGTAATATAAACTGCAATAATATCGTTGTTTATTTTAATATGAAACATTGTTATAAATGAATAAAATATTCCGATAACTCCGCAAAGGGCAATCAGTATTAAGGGTAGGAAATCAGGTAAAAATCTTTTTTTGGGTATTGTAAAAGATATACTGTCAGTTACTTTGACTCCGCTGTAAATATTTCGTTTTATTTTTTTATCACTCATATTAATTTCCTATATAACTAATTTTGATATATTTTCTTCCAGCTTTCCCGCTGGTATTATGATTATATGATCAGAATTTTCAAATTCTGCGAAATCATTTGAAAATTCGTTCTTTATATATATTAAAGTCATATTCTGATTGCTTTGATTATATAATTCCGATATATTTTCAGCAGATGACGATATATAAACTATTTTAGAAAAGTCGTATGCTTTTTCTGATATTTCCTTGGTAAGGACAGAATCGTCAGAAGGTCCATTTTCAAATATACTTCTTATATTTTCACTAACATCAGATTTGTTAATAACTCTAACAGATTCATTACTATTTTTATGTGAATTATAAAATGTAAGCTTAAACGGTATTTCATTATCTATTAATAAAAATGATATTGATGCAAACACTTCCGAAACTGTATCAAGACTTCTTATATTTTTTTCCGATGCGATTCCGTTAAAGTCCAAAGCTACTAAAATTGAAGAATTAACCGGTTGACTGTAATGCCTGACTATTAGATTATCTTGTTTTAAGCTTAAATTCCAATGAATCCTGTTTGGCTTATCTCCCGGTAAATAATTCTTAAGATCAAAAATCTCTGATGGATCATCTCCCCTTTTATATTTTGAAAAAATACTACTTTCATTTGTATTGATAATATTTAATTTATAAAGAGAGTTTAGATTATAAATTTCAGGTAAAACAGTAATTTTATTCACAACATCTGATTTGATACGGCAGGAAAAAAGTTTAATAAAATCATATATCTGAATAGATTTAATTTTAATATTTAAAATTCCGCAATAATCAGAAGTAAGAGAAAAATTTATTCTTTCATTACATAAAGGATGAATAGGGACTGTTAATATCATTGTATCATAAGACTTCAACAGATTATTAAAGTATTCTATAGTAATTATACTGTTTGAAAACGGAATAATGGTTTTATTATTTATCGAAAGTAAAATATCTATTTTTCCTTTTTTAACAACCGTATTTGATTTTGCTTCAATACTTCCCTTGATAAAAAATCTTGAATAAATAATTATTGCTCCTAATAATAACGGCAGCGCAACTAAAAATATCAGAATATATAATGAAAGCATTTCTGTATAAAGTAAATAAAAAATTACTGATATTATCAGTAATAACATATATAAAATTTTTACAGACAACATAATAAACCTCAGACTGTTATTTTAGGAACAGATACATTCCTCAAAATCTCATTTAAAACTGCTGATTCATTCAATCCGCTTAATGAAGCTTTTCTTTCCAATATTATACGATGCTGAGCAACTTCATTAAATACAAACGCAACATCATCAGGTATAACATAGTCTCGTCCGCATAAAAGTGCAGATGCCTTTGACATTGATGCAAGACTAATAGCTCCCCTGGGACTAAGACCAAGACTTATCATCGGATGCTTTCTGGTTGCGTCTGCAAGATAAGCTATATAAGCAAATATACTGTCGTTTATATATACGTTTTCGACCAATTTCTGAAGAGTCCTCAATTCATTCAAAGTTACCACAGTTTTAACTTCAAAAACGCCTTTTCCATAGTCCCCTAATTTAGATTTTAGTATTTTAATCTCACTTTTTACATCCGGATAACCCATGTTTAATTTTATCATAAATCGGTCAAGCTGAGATTCCGGAAGCATTTGCGTACCTATTGAACCTATTGGATTCTGAGTTGCGATCACCGTATATGGCTGAGGTAAACGATAGCTTTTTCCGTCAACAGTTATATTCCCCTCTTCCATTATTTCAAGAAGAGCCGACTGAGTTTTACTTGAGGTGCGGTTTATTTCATCAGCTAAAAACAAGTTGCAGACTGCGACACCAGGTTTATATTCAAAATTTCCGGTTGATTTATTATATATTGAAAAACCAGTTATATCAGTCGGAAGAACATCCGGTGTAAACTGCATTCTGTTATAATCTAACGACATAGCTTTTGAAAATGCGAGCGCCATTGTAGTTTTGCCTACTCCCGGTATGTCCTCTATAAGTATATGTCCTTTAGCCAAAATAGCGAGCAATACTTTAATAATTGTTTCATCTTTCCCTATTACCGCTTTTTTTATTTCGCTTACAATCATATTTATTTTTTTTGACGAAATACTATCATTAATTCTTTCCATTTTTTTGTTCCCCTCTTTATATAATATATTTATTATATCATCTTTTTCTGTAAATTTCAATTCTAAAAAATAATTTTAAACGAATTTAGATAATACTAAAAGAGAAAATATTTACAATAAAATGAAAAAATTCCTTTCAGATTTTGTTTATTTATATGTTTGTGCTAAAAATCACAAAGCACATTGACAAACTATCAAAAAGATTATATACTTATTAATGTAGTTTAAAGGTTTTATTGGATTTTTTATATTGAAAGGAGTTAAAAAATTGAATATATGGCATAATATCAGTCCTAAGCGAATCAGCCGGGAAGATTTTGTTGCTGTAATTGAAATTCCAAAAGGAAGCAAAATTAAATATGAACTTGATAAGGAAACAGGTCTTATCAAGCTTGACAGAATACTTTATACTTCTACCCACTACCCTGCGAATTACGGACTTATTCCAAGAACATACGCTGACGATGGAGACCCTTTAGATGTTCTTGTATTATGTTCAGAAACTCTTTATCCAATGACGCTTGTAAGATGTTATCCTATTGGCGTTATCAGAATGATAGACAGCGGACGTCACGACGATAAAATTATAGCTATCCCTTTCGATGACCCCAATTATAATACCTATAGGGATATAGACGAGCTACCTAAGCATATCTTTGATGAAATGATTCATTTTTTCAAGGTTTATAAAGAGCTTGAAAATAAAACGACTGCTGTTGACGAAATCGAAAATGCAGGAAGTGCAAGGGATATTATTGCTAATGATATTGAACATTATATTAATAAGTTCTGTAAATAAAAATGGAAGGAAAAGGTAAAAGCTAATGACTGCAAAAGCAAGCGAAGTTTTATTTAATTCACAGACAAGTGTAGCTCCTCTTGGAATAATTGCTCTTGAGGGCGCTGCTGAGCTTGGAAAGATGATTGACAGATATCTTGTTTCATGGGCTCAAAAAGGAGGATATGATATTGATACTCTTCTCATTAAAAACCAATGCCCGAGATTTGCCTCAGGAGACGGAAAGGGACTAATCGAATCTACCGTTAGAGGTAAGGATATTTTTATTGTAGTAGACGTAGGCAATTACAGTTGCACTTATCAAATGTTCGGCAGAGAAAATTATATGTCTCCTGACGACCATTATCAGGATCTTAAAAGAATAATTCAGGCTATTTCCGGCAAAGCGCACAGAATCAACGTTATTATGCCTATCCTATACGGCGGACGTCAGCATAAGAGAAGTTACCGCGAGTCTCTTGACTGTGCTTGCGCTCTTCAGGAGCTTCAGTCTATGGGAGTATCAAATATAGTAACATTCGACGCTCATGATCCAAGAGTACATAATGCGATTCCATTAATGGGATTCGATAATGTAATCCCATCATATCAGGTTTTGAAAGCGTTATTAAAAAATGTCAAAGATCTTGTAATTAATAAAGACGAATTTATGGTTGTAAGTCCTGATGAAGGAGCGCTCAATAGAAATATGTATTATGCTTCTGTTTTAGGCGTAGATATGGGTATGTTTTATAAGAGACGTGATTATTCTAAAATTGTTGACGGCAGGAATCCTATAGTCGCTCATGAATACTTGGGTAATTCTATGGAAGGAAAAGATGTTTTCGTAGCAGACGATATAATTTCTTCCGGAGAATCCGTTTTGGATATTGCTTATGCTTTAAAAGCAAAAAAAGCAAGGAGATTTTTTGCTTATGGTACTTACGGACTTTTCACTAACGGTTTTGAAAAATTTGACAAGGCTTATGAAGACGGTTATATTTCAGGAGTTTTCGGAACCAATTTAACATATAGATCACCTGAGCTTTTAAAACGTCCGTGGTTTCATGAGGTTGATGTTTCTAAATATATTGCATATTTTATTGCGTCAATAAATCATGATGTTTCCATAAGTACTGTTATTGATCCTCATGAAAAAATTAAAACTCTGCTTGCGTCTCAAGTATAAATTTTTACCGCACTTTTTAGTGCGGTTTTTTTCATCTGCACAAAATAATAATTTGAACGATAAATTATATAAAATGCTTGACAAGTTATGAAACTAATGCTATAATTGTAATAAAAGGAGGGAGAAAATGAAAAAAAGCGTTTATAGTCTTGTACTTATGGACGACGTAGTCAAAGCTATTGATGATATGGCATATAAATTAAATACAAGCCGTTCAAATCTGATTAATCAAATACTCGCAGAACATGTATCGTTTAAGACTCCTGAAAGTCTTATTAAAGATGTTTTCGACTGTATGAGAACAATTATGGATAATCATTTTCAGATTCAAGGACAATCGTCAAATGCTATGCTTTTTATAAAAAGCCCACTGCGTTACAAGTATAAGCCAACCATAAGATACCGTATCGAACTTCTAAAAGAAATTAAAAACGATGTATTCGGTTATCTTTGCGTTTCGTTCCGAACTCAGAATTCTGATCTGATCAATTTTCTTGGCCATTTCTTTAATTTGTGGTATAGTCTCGAGAAAAAACATATAAATAAATATTTTCCGGAGGGTGTGGAATATGCTTATAAAGAAGGAAAGTTTATACGTAGTCTTAAAATATCGGAACCTGTTAAACATAAAAATCCGGAAGTCCTTGGAAAAGCCATAGGCGATTATATAAGATTGCTTGATTCAGAAATAAAACTTTATTTTGCAAATATAGAAGATCCTGAATCAACAATTGAAAAAATGGAAAAAATGTTTTTAGATAATATTAAAATAGGTTTAATTATTATTTAAGGAGGTATTTTTATGAATGTTCAAAAATTTACTCAAAAGTCTCTTGAAGCCCTTCAATATGCTCAGGATACTGCAACAGAATATCAGAATAATGCCATTGAACCGGAACATCTAACATATGCTCTGCTTAGTCAGGAAAATGGTCTAATCGGTCAGCTTATACAGAAGATGAATACTGATGTTCAAGCGCTCATAGGAGCTGTTATTCAGATTATATCATCTTTGCCTAAGGTTACGGGATCAGGACGTCAAAACGGCGCTGTGTATATATCCAATGAAGCAGACAGAATACTTGTCGATTCTGAAAAGCAAGCTAAAAGTATGAAAGATGAATATGTTTCAGTGGAACACATATTTTTATCGCTGCTTGAAAATCCTACATCTAAGCTTAAAGAAACATTCAGAGCATTTTCTATTAATAAAGATAAATTTTTAAAGGCTTTGATGGAAGTTAGAGGAAATGCAAAGGTTACAAATCAAAATCCTGAGGAAACATATGATGTACTTGCTAAATACGGTCAGGAGCTGGTGGAGCTTGCAAGAAATAATAAGCTTGATCCTGTAATTGGACGTGATAGTGAGATCAGAAATGTAATAAGGATTTTATCCAGAAAAACTAAAAATAATCCTGTTTTAATCGGTGAACCGGGGGTTGGTAAAACTGCAATAGCAGAAGGGCTCGCTCTGAGAATTGTAGCGGGCGATGTTCCCGATAGTCTTAAGGACAGAAAAATTTTTTCGCTGGATTTAGGAGCGCTTGTTGCAGGCGCTAAATACAGAGGAGAGTTTGAGGAAAGATTAAAAGCCGTTTTATCAGAGATTAAAAAAAGTGAAGGCAGAATAATTCTTTTTATTGATGAACTTCATACAATAGTAGGAGCGGGGAAAACAGATGGCGCAATGGATGCCGGTAATCTTCTGAAGCCTATGCTGGCAAGAGGAGAATTGCATTGTATAGGCGCAACGACTCTTAACGAATATAGACAATATATCGAAAAGGACGCTGCTCTTGAAAGACGTTTTCAACCGGTTATGGTAAACGAACCTACCGTAGAAGATACTATATCTATATTAAGAGGCTTAAAGGAACGTTATGAGGTTTTCCATGGAGTTAAGATTCACGATCAGGCGTTAATTGCTGCAGCTGCTCTTTCCGACAGATATATCAGCGATAGATTTCTTCCGGACAAGGCGATTGATCTCGTAGACGAGGCATGTGCAATGATTAGGACAGAAATAGACTCGATGCCGACAGAGCTTGATGAAATTTCAAGAAAAATTATACAGCATGAAATAGAAGAAGCGGCTCTTAAAAAAGAAAACGATAAAATTTCAGCCGAACATTTAAAAGAAGTGCAAAAGGAACTTGCAGAAATGCGCGGTAAATTTAACGAGATGAAAGCAAAGTGGGAGAATGAAAAATCTGCTATTACAAAGGTACAAAAGCTCAGAGAAGACATTGAAAAAATAAATGCAGATATTTCAAAAGCAGAGCGCGAATATGACCTTAATAAAGCAGCGGAATTAAAATACGGAAAACTCCCGCAATTACAAAGGGAGCTGGAGGAAGAAGAAAAAATCGCAGAAAAGGCCAAAACTGGAGATTCTCTTTTAAGGGATAAGGTTACTGATGAAGAAATAGCGAGAATTATTTGCAGATGGACAGGTATACCGGTATCAAAGCTAATGGAGGGTGAACGCGATAAGCTTTTGCATTTAGAAGATGTACTTCATAAACGTGTTATCGGTCAGGATGAAGCCGTTAAAAAAGTAAGCGAAGCAATTATTCGTTCAAGAGCAGGTATACAGGATCCAAACAGACCTATTGGTTCTTTTCTCTTTCTTGGTCCTACCGGAGTTGGTAAAACTGAACTTGCTAAAGCTCTTGCTGAATCGTTATTTGACGATGAACATAATATCGTTCGTATTGATATGAGCGAATACATGGAAAAATTCAGTGTAAGTCGCCTTATAGGAGCTCCTCCGGGATATGTCGGTTATGAAGAGGGAGGTCAGTTGACAGAAGCTGTAAGAAGAAAACCTTATTCAGTCATTCTACTTGACGAGGTAGAGAAAGCGCATCCTGATGTTTTCAATATTTTGCTTCAGGTTTTAGATGACGGACGTATTACCGACTCTCAGGGAAGAACTGTTGATTTTAAGAATACTATAATTATTTTGACTTCAAACTTAGGATCGCCGTATATTCTTGACGGTATTAATGAAAGTGGAGAAATTAGTCAAGACGCAAGATCAAAGGTTGATTCATTATTAAAACAACAATTCAGACCGGAATTTTTAAACCGTCTTGACGAAATTGTATTTTACAAGCCTCTTACAAAGCATGAGATTTATAGTATTGTTGACCTCATGATTAATGATTTAAGAGAACGCTTAAAGGACAAACAGCTTAATATTGAAGTAACAGATAAGGCTAAGAATTATATTATCGAACAAGGCTATGATCCGAATTACGGTGCGCGACCTCTCAGAAGATTTTTACAAAGAAAAGCTGAAACTTTGATTGCCAAAAAAATTATTGCCGACGATGTTTCTCCAGAATCAACCATAATACTTGATTTTGACGGAAATAATCTTATTATTAAATAAAATCATATATCCCCTTTTGCCATAATGCGGTTTAATAAGCCTCGTTTAACAAAAGGGGAATTTCTTTATTTATTATAAAAAGGAGTAAGTCAAGTTAAGCAACTTGTTTTACTCCTTTTTACTATATTTTAATTTATATTATATTTTATAGAATATTCATTAAAAGCGTCCATATATTCTTTAGATTCTCCCTTATGAATTCTTTGAATATATTCGTGGTGATTGAGTTCGTCTTTAGGATTATTCTTAGTCAATATATGAACTCCTATATTTGAACAATGATCTGCTACTCTTTCCATATCGGATAAAATATCAAGGAAATGAACTCCACGGTCAATAGCACAGCTTCCTTCTTTTAATCTGTCTATATGTCTGTTTTTAAGTTTATATTCCAACTGATCAATAGTTTCTTCTAAAGGTTCGATTTTAATAGCGGTTTCAGAATCGTCATATTCGACAGTCATAACTGCCATTTCTATAATTTCTGTTACCGCAGATGATATAAGCTTCATATCTCTGATAGCTTCTTCTGATAGCGCCTGTTCTTTATCATGCATATTTTCAGCACGCTCCATTATATTATATGCATAATCGCCTATTCTTTCAAAGTCAGTGATTGTATGAATTAAGGAAGTAACGCTCCTACTTTCAGTTGCATTAAGCTCACAATCTGTAATAGAAACAAGATAAGAATTAAGTTTATCTTCTATACGATCGATAATACTTTCGCGTTCTTTAATTTTTTCAATACCTTTAATATCAAAATTTTCATATAGCTCGCAGCTTAATTGAAAATTCTTTTTTGATAAATTTCCCATATAAGCAACGGCATTTTTTGCATGCTGTATAGCGAGCGACGGAGACTTGAGAAAACGTGAATCAAGCATACTTTCACCCGTATCCATTGCAGAATCGTCATCATCTTCTTCAGGTGAATTTCTTATTGTCAGAACAGCGAGCTTTTCAAGCAGCTTATGAAATGGAATAAAGATCAAAGTAACTACTACATTAAAAAATGTGTGAAAGTTGGCTATCGAACCCATATCCATAACATTATTCCAGCCATCAATCATTCCGGCAGCTTTTAAGATATAAATAAACACAAGAAAAATCAAGGTTCCTATAAGATTGAAATAAAAATGAACCATAGCGGCGCGTTTTGCGTTTTTGCTTGCGCCTATACTTGAAATTATGGACGTAGAGCACGTACCGATATTTTGTCCCATAATAATAGGGAAAGCTGCTGAAAATTTAAGCAAACCTGTAGTTGAAACTGCCTGTAAAATACCGATTGAAGCTGAAGAGCTTTGTATTACAGCCGTTATAATTGTACCTGCCAATATTCCAAGAACAGGATTTTCCAAGCTTGCAAATACGCTTCTAAATGCCTCAAGCTCAGAAAGAGGTTTAACGGAATCGGTAAGAGAAAGCATTCCTGTAAATAAAATACCAAGTCCAAGACAAATATCGCCTATTGATTTTATGTTATCCTTCTTAGTAATCATAATAATCAATATTCCAATTATAGCTAAGAATGGAGCAAGGTATGTCGGTGTAAGGAATTCCATGGCGGTTCCAAGAGATTCGTTGTTTTCAAGATCTCCTAATCTTAAAATCTGTCCGGTTATAGTAGTTCCTATATTTGCTCCCATTATGATGCCTACGGCAGACGATAGCTTTAAAATACCGGAATTAACAAGACCTACGACTATAACTGTCGTTGCGCTTGAGCTTTGAATTACCGCAGTAACCAAGGCGCCCAAAATAACAGCCTTAAATATGTTATTTGTGAGCTTTTCTAATATTTTTTCCATTTTTCCGCCGGAAATTTTCTCCAACCCTGCTCCCAGAATATGCATACCGTAAAGAAGCAAGGCAATACCGCCGAAGGTAGTAATACAAATTTGAATTATTTCAGTTGTTGACATAACTTCCTCCCAAGAAGCGCCCTCTATACTTTTATATTTTTTTACTTGTATTTTACTATTATTTAACACAAGCACATTCATTATAACATAGACAATGAAAAAAGTACATACCAAACTGAAAAAACGACAAAATCTGCAAATTTAGGATAAATATAATCTGATATTTTATACATTATTATCAAATTTACTATAATTTTAACTGGTCTATATTCATTAAATCCTTTGAGCTTATTCCTGAAGCCGGTATTTTTAAAGAAATATATTTTTTATATTTCTTCAAATCATCTTCCTTAATACTTATTGCATTTTCCATTATTTCATTTTCCTTCAGATTCATAACCTGTACTCCGATAGTATCACGAGAAGATTTAGAATTCAACAGCGATGTATTAAAAATCAAAGCTTTTCCGGAAGATGATTTTGCGATAACGTCAATATCTTCATTGATCTGACAGATATAAATAAGTTCATGCTTTCCTGAATACGCATTGGCAAGTTTTTTTCGGTTTGTTTTAGTTGCATAAGATGAAAGATATACTTTCGCCGCTTTTCCGTTTTTAAAGAAAAACAGCATGTACCCTTCATAATTGTCGGTCACTGCCATATATACAAGACTTTCGTTTTCATCAAAACCAAGTTTAACAGGTATATAATCTCCTAACACGCTTGCCTTAGTATCATCGAAAGCCGACGCTTTTGTTTTATAAACCTGACATTGATTGGTAAAGAATAATAAGTCAGTTTTGTTTGTAACTTCGTAATGAGCTATAATTCTATCTCCGTCTTTAAGCTTCTGTTCATTGCTCATCCGAAGTGATTGAGGAGTAATCTTTTTAAGATATCCGCTTTCAGATAAAAATATATTAACCGGATAATCCGGCGTTTCCTCTTCAAAATCTGGTTCGACTATATCATTTTTATAATAAAACATAGTATTTCTTGGTTTGCTGTATTTTTTTGCGACATTTCGAAGTTCTGATATAATTATATTTCTGACCTTTTTCTTATCAGAAAGTATACCTTCCATTTCACTTATATCTTTTTCAAGATTCTCTATTTCCTTTAATCGATTTAATATATACTCGCGATTAAGATGCCGGAGCTTTATTTCCGCTACATATTCAGCCTGTGTTTCATCTATCCCAAATCCCGTCATCAAATTTGGAATAACTTCGTTTTCTTCCTCGGTTTCTCTTACAATTTTTATTGCCTTGTCTATATCTAATAAAATTTTTTCAAGACCTTTAAGAAGATGAAGCTTTTGTTTATTTTTATTTAGATCAAAATAAACCCGTCTTTTAACGCATTCTTCTCTGAATGCCACCCATTCTCCTAATATTTCTCTAATTCCCATAACCCGCGGAACTCCGCCGATAAGAATATTGAAATTACATGAATAATTATCCTGAAGAGGAGTAAGCTTAAAAAGCTTGTTCATTAACTTCTCCGGATCCACTCCCCTTTTTAAATCTATCGCTATTTTAAGACCGTTCAAATCTGTTTCATCGCGTATATACGAAATTTCCTTGATTTTCCCCTGTTTTATCAAATCAATTATTTTTTCTATTATCGCCTCAATAGTAGTGCTATAAGGAATCTGGGTTATTTCAATGCAATTTGCAGATTTATCGTAATTATACTTGGATCGCAGCTTTATAGAGCCTCTCCCCGTTCGGAAAATTTCTTTTATTTCCTCTTCATCATAAAGCATAAATCCGCCTCCCGGAAAATCCGGGCCTTTTAAAGTGCTTATAATATCGTGATCAGGATTTTTTATATACGCTATACATGTTTCACATACCTCAGCCAGATTAAATGGACACACACTGCTTGCCATTGATACTGCTATTCCCATGTTCGCATTTACCAGTATTGTCGGAAAAGTAGTCGGAAATAATGTAGGCTCGGTAGTAGAATTATCATAATTAGGTACAAAATCAACTGTATCTTTATCTATATCTCTGAAAAGTTCGTTGCATATTGGATCAAGCTTTACTTCGGTATATCTTGACGCGGCATATGCCATATCCCTTGAATATGATTTTCCGAAATTACCCTTTGAATCAACATACGGATGAAGCAGCGTTTCATTTCCTCTTGAAAGCCTAACCATAGTTTCATAAATTGCACCGTCTCCGTGAGGATTAAGCTTCATAGTTTCACCAACTACATTTGCCGACTTGGTTCTTTTCCCTGTCAGCAGACCTTGCTTATACATAGTATAAAGCAATTTTCGGTGTGAAGGCTTAAAGCCGTCAATCTCAGGAAGGGCTCTTGAAACAATGACGCTCATAGCATAAGGCATATAATTTTTTTCAAGAGTATCCGTTATTTTTTCCTGAACAACTATACCCGCGTTTTCAATAAACGCATCGGGATAATTTCTTTTTATTTTGCCAGAGCCGTCTTTGCTTTTTTTAGGCATTTTGTTCACTCCTTTAAACCGTATTTATGAAATATCCGCCATATCCAAATAGTCGCTTCCATATTTTGAAATATAATCTTTTCGTCCCTGTAAATCATCTCCTAAAAGCATATCAAACATATGAACTGTTTCTTCAAAACTATCCGGAGTGACTTTTATCAGACGACGCGTTTCTGGATTCATAGTAGTCAACGACATCATGTCAGGCTCATTTTCGCCGAGTCCTTTAGAACGTTGGAGGGTATATTTTTTATTTCCGATAATTTTTAATATATCGCTTTTTTCCTTTTCATTATAAGCGAAAAAAGTTTTATCTTTAGTAGTAATCTCAAACAAAGGCGATTCAGCGATATATACATAGCCCTGTTCAATCAATGTAGGCGTTAATCTGTAAAGCATTGTCAGTATCAAGGTACGTATCTGAAAACCGTCTACGTCAGCGTCTGTACATATTACTATTTTATTCCATTTCAGTCCGTCAAGATTAAAATAAGAAAAATCCTTGTTTGCTTTGGTTCTTACTTCAACGCCGCATCCCAATACCTTTATTATATCAACAATAATATCATTCTTAAATATTTTATTAAAATCTGCTTTAAGACAATTAAGTATTTTCCCTCTTATGGGTATAACCGCCTGAAATTCAGATTCCCTTGCAAGTTTTACGGATCCGAGAGCCGAATCTCCTTCTACTATATAAAGCTCTCGTCTGTTTACGTCCTTCGTGCGGCAATCAACAAACTTTTTTACCATATTAGATAAATCTATTGTTCCCGCAAGCTTTTTCTTTAAATTCAAACGCGTTTTTTCAGCATTTTCACGGCTGCGTTTGTTTACCATAATTTGCTCAGATATTTTCAGAGCTTCATCAGGATTTTCTATAAAATAAACTTCAAGCTGATGCTTTAGGAATTCTGTCATCGACTCATATATAAATTTATTAGTAATAGATTTTTTAGTTTGATTTTCATATGAAGTCTGAGTCGAAAAAGACGATGAAACAAGTATCAGACAATCTTCAACATCAGCAAAGGTTATTTTTCCCTCATTCTGTTTATATTTATCATTTTGTTTCAAGTACGAATCTATTTGTGAAACAAAAGCCTGCTTTACCGCCCTTTCCGGAGAGCCGCCATGCTCGAGAAAGCTTGAATTATGATAATATTCTATTTTTTTAATTTGATTAGAAAATGTAAGCGCAAAGGACATCTTAACCTTATATTCCGATTTATCGTCTCTGTCGCGGCCTCTTTTTTCTGTCTGCCAAAACTGAACCGATGTAAAATTCTGCCCGTTTGCAATTTCATTTACATAATCGGTTATACCATTCTCATAAATATATTCAGTTTCACTAAATGAACCGTCCTCATTTTGACTACGATAAATAAAAAGAAGATTAGGATTTATAACGGCCTGCCGTTTTAAAACGTCTCTAAAAAAATCATCTTCGGCGTTAATATCTGTAAATACTTCTAAATCCGGTTTCCATTTGGTTTTTGTACCTGTTTGCTTTTGAGCGGTCTTTTTTTTAGTCAATCCCCCTATATTTTCTCCCTTTTCAAAATGAAGGTTATATTTGTATCCGTCTCTGACTACTTCGACGTCCATAAATTCAGAAGCAAACTGAGTTGAACAAAGTCCAAGACCGTTAAGTCCGAGAGAATATTCATACATTTCAGAATTGTCATCGTACTTGCCTCCGGCATAAAGCTCGCAGTATACAAGCTCCCAATTATAACGCTGTTCCGTTTTATTGAAATCAACAGGACATCCTCTGCCAAAATCCTCTACTTCTATCACATTATCAATATATTTAGTTACAATTATTTTATTGCCAAATCCTGAGCGAGCCTCATCAATGGAATTGGATATTACTTCAAATATTGAATGTTCGCATCCGTCAAGCCCGTCAGAACCAAAAATAACTCCCGGACGTTTTCTGACTTTATCCGGACCTTTCAGCATGGTAATACTCTCATTACCATAATCCTGATTTTTTTTTGCCATAATTTATGCCCCTTCTTAAATCTCAAACTATTTAATAATACCACAAATTATACATTTTTGCAAGTTTAAGGTACTGTAATTTTAGTTAATCAATTTTCAGTTACTGTTTTCTCATATTATAACGATATTTATAATTCAATATTCTTGACAAAATTAATCCAATAAAGTATAATTAAAAAGAAAGTTTACCAATGAATCGGAGATAATTATGAAAATTCACTTTTATACAAGCGAATATGTAGTCAGAAACGTCTATTTTTAGATGTTTTACTGCTATTCATGATTATTTTTAATATGTATTATGACAGCCTTGAAGCAGTAAATACAAGTACTCTGCATAGGCTGTTTATTTTGTATTATGAATTGGAGATGTTTAAAATGAGAAAGGAACTTGCAAAATCTTATAGTCCCAAAGATTTTGAGGACAGAATTTATAAGTACTGGAATGAAAACAACTGCTTTAAGGCTGAAATTGATAAAAACAAAAAGCCTTATACCATTGTTATACCTCCCCCGAATATTACAGGTCAGCTTCATATGGGACATGCGCTCGACGAAACTCTTCAGGATATACTCATAAGATGGAAGAGAATGTCCGGTTACGCTGCATTATGGCTTCCGGGAACCGATCATGCTGCAATTGCAACTGAAGCTAAAATCGTTGAATCCATGAAAAAAGAAGGTATAACCAAAGAAGACCTTGGACGAGAAGGCTTTATGAAGCGCGCATGGGAATGGAAAGAAAAATACGGCGGACGTATAGTAGAACAACTAAAAAAACTTGGCTCCTCATGCGATTGGTCAAGGGAACGTTTTACAATGGATGAAGGCTGTTCAAAAGCTGTTAAAGAAGCTTTTGTAAATTACTATAATAAAGGCCTTATTTACAGGGGAGAAAGAATTATTAACTGGTGTCCAAACTGTAAAACCTCGCTGTCTGACGCTGAAGTTGAATATGAAGATCAATCAGGATATTTCTGGCATCTCAGATATAAAATTAAGGACAGCAACGATTATCTAGAATTAGCTACTACACGTCCTGAAACTCTTCTGGGGGATACGGCGGTTGCTGTAAATCCTGATGACGAACGTTATAAAAATCTTATTGGGAAAACTGTTATACTTCCAATTGTTCATAGAGAAATACCTATTATTGCAGACAGCTATGTAGAAATGGATTTCGGTACGGGAGTAGTTAAAATTACGCCGGCACACGATCCCAATGATTTTGAAGTAGGTCTTCGTCATAATCTTCCGGTTATAAATGTTATGACAGATGACGCTAAAATTACCGATGATTACCCCAAATATGCCGGCATGGACAGATATGAGGCAAGAAAAGCAATTGTTTCAGATCTGGAAGCCGAAGGCGCTCTCGTTAAAATAGAAGATTACAGCCACAATGTTGGAACATGTTATAGATGCGGTACAACAGTTGAACCAAAAGTATCTACTCAATGGTTTGTAAAAATGAAGCCGCTTGCCAAGCCAGCTATTGATGCTGTTAAAAAGGGCGAAACAAAATTCGTACCTGAGAGATTTGATAAAATATATTTTCACTGGCTTGAAAATATTAGAGATTGGTGTATATCAAGACAAATCTGGTGGGGACATCAGATACCTGCTTTTTATTGTGACAAGTGTGATAAAATGACAGTTACAAAAGAAAATAAAGCAATTTGTCCTAAATGTGGATTAGAAATGAGACAGGATCCCGATACTCTTGACACATGGTTTTCGTCTGCACTATGGCCGTTTTCCACATTAGGATGGCCTGATAAATCTGACGATTTCAATTATTTTTATCCTACCAATACTCTTGTGACGGGTTATGACATAATTCCATTCTGGGTAATGAGAATGATGTTTTCAGGTATTGAGTATACCGGACAGGTTCCGTTTAAAACCGTGCTCATTCACGGACTTGTACGTGATTCACAGGGAAGAAAAATGTCAAAATCTCTTGGCAATGGTATTGATCCTCTTGAAGTAATAGATAAATACGGCGCCGACGCATTAAGATTCATGCTCGCTACAGGTAACTCCCCCGGAAATGATATGAGATATATTGAAGAAAAAGTAAAGTCGGCAAGAAACTTTGCTAATAAGCTATGGAATGCTTCAAGATTTATTATAATGAATCTTGACGACGATTTTAAGCGCGGCGATCTCCCGGAATATTTAAATATAGAAGATAAATGGATTGTAAGTAAATTTAATACACTTGCAAAAGAGGTTAATTATAATCTTGAAAAATTTGAGCTCGGAGTTGCAGTTTCAAAGCTTTATGACTTTATATGGGATATATATTGCGATTGGTATATTGAACTGACAAAACCAAGAATACAAGAAGGAGGAGAAACAAAAGCTACGGCTCAATCTGTTTTAGTTTGGGTTATGAAGGGAATGCTCAAGCTTCTGCATCCATTTATGCCTTATATCACAGAAGAAATATGGCAGGTACTAACTGATCAGAGTAGTCCGATTATGATTTCTGACTATCCCGTTTATAATGAAAAATATTCTTATAAACAGGAAGAAGATGATTTCTCAAAAATAATAGATGCAATTAAAGCGGTTAGAAACAGAAGAACAGAAATGAATGTACCGCCTTCAGTTAAAGCAAAAATATATATTGAAACGAAAGACATCGAATTATTTAATAAATGCAGCATATTTTTTGAAAGACTTGCTTCAGCTACTGAAATTGAAGTATCAGAAAAATATGACATCGCTGAATCTGTAACAGCAGTTACAGACAGTGCAAGACTTTTTATTCCGCTTACGGATCTAATTGATAAGGAAAAGGAGACGGCACGTTTAAACAAGGAGATTGCAAAGGTACAAAAGGACATAGACTTTTTAAGCGGAAAGCTTAATAACCAAGGCTTTATTTCCAAAGCTCCGGAAAAATTAATAGAGGCTGAAAGAGAAAAACTTTTAAGAGCAGAAGAAAAGATGGAAAAGCTAAAACAATCTATGAAAGCATTTAAATAAAAAATAAAGGGCGCTAAAGCGTCCTTTATTTTTTATGTGCAAATAATTTTTTAAACTTTTTTGATACCGCGATAAAAAACTTTCTGATTGAACGGAATAATTTAAGAATCTTATATTTTAAACTTCTCCTTAAGCGTTCTTCTTCGTCTATTCGTTTCATCATATCTTTAAATTCTTCATATTCAACACCATATTTTTCATATATTTCTCTTGTTGTTTTAGCAGTATTATTCAATAAATCAACCATAAAATATTCTGTAGGTATAGACAGATTTTTACACTTAGGACAATTGATTTCATTATCGCCCATTGCCGGAAAATAGAATTTACAATTTTTACAAATAAATAATCTTAACATTAATTCACCTAACCTATGAGCTTAAGTTCCATTATATAATCATCCATAATAAAACTATTTCCAATATCGGTTTCTACAGAATCAATTATTTTAAATCTTAAATGTTTATAAATGGAAATAGTATTAGAATTATGTTTATTCACAGTCAAATATATAGATCCTAAATCGTTTTCTTTAGCAAAATTAATTACCCTATTAAGTAGAATTTTAGAATATCCATTACCTCGAAAATTCTTTTTAATATAAAGTTTACTTAAAAAAACTTTATTTTTATCCTTTTTAAAACCGCAATAACCAATGTTTTCATTATCATATTTTAAAATAAAATAATTCATGCCTTCTGAAATCTGAGTCTTTATTGATTCAAAGCTTTGAAATTTATTAAGCATATAATCGACCTGATCCTGACCGATTATCGGAACAAAATGCTGATTCCAGATTTCCTTTGCTAATTTTTCAAGCTGACAAATTTTATCATCTGAATCTACGGTATCTATTTTATATATCATAAGCTCTTCCTTTATTTAAGTTTATTACCGCATCTGCTGCAAAAAACAGACGTACTTTTATTTTGATGTCCGCATTGACTGCATATCCCTAATGTATTTTTTTCTGTACCAGAAGTTATCGTCGACGCTTCTTCCCCGCTGTTAAATGATTCAGCCGCACTAATTTCTTTAATGGATTCATCACTTAAATTTACAGAAGTTTCCTTTGCATTTCTGCCTTCTTTATACTTTTTATTTAAAACCGCTGAAATTATAATGAATATATCCCCGTACAACATAACTGCTGCCGAATATAAGATAAAAGGTATTATTGATGAAGATAAAAGTACATTAACGGCATTATATTCTGGCACAAATTTGATAAGCAGATAAAAAACTAATAAACCTAAAAACATAATAGACGCAGGAGTCGCTACTGCTGCACCGTATTTATTAAAAACCTTTGCAGCCCGCCTTGAATTTGCTTTATATACTACTATCCATTGAATTAATATAATTATTATCAATGCAGATAAAAATATAATATTTGCATAGGAAAAAAATGTTTGTACAAGCTTTGTTCCGAAAGACGTATCAATATATTTTTGTGAAAAGTTTTCAAAATCTTTAAGTTCGGATAAATCATCCCTGAGCTGTTCCTTATCGGGATCAAGAAAACGTAGTCCCGCTTCATCAAAAAGAAGATTTGCATTATCATCTATTAATTTTATTATTTCGTCCGAAGTAATATATGGAAGCTCTCCGTTATCCATAACAAAATCTTGATAAGCATATATTTTGTCTATAAGGAATTCCTTAATAAATGTATCAGATAAGATATTATCAATATTTTCAATGGTTATTCTTTCATCATTTACATATGTATTATAAATATATTCATTAAGCAGCATACCGTCATCAACTTCAATTTTTGAAAGATCAGCTTTATTTACCGCCTTTATCAGCATGTCCCTATTAACAATAGTTCTCAGCGACAGAGTAATAATAAGACATATAGCGGAGATAATAAGCACAATAAAGCAAATGACAGAATTGACCGCTACCCCGCCTGAATTTTTTTTAGGCGCTTTTTCACCGCATACGCAAACCTCGTTTGCAAAAACCTTTTCACCGCAATTTTTACATAGCATTGATAAGTCCTCCAAATTTATATTATTTTAATTATATCATTACCGCTAATTTATGTCAATATAAAATCATGCGTAATTGCAGCGATAAGTAAAATATTTATGGAGCTGAAGCTATTTCGTCCCATTTTATTTTAATATTTTTACTTTTATCATAGCTGTCATAATCATCTGTCAGTGGATATATTCCTACATATTTATCGTTTTCCGAATCTGAATATAATACATATTTAACCTTATAATCCTCGATAATCAATGCCCAGGAGCCGTTGTCTAAATGAGTATTAAGAGTCTTAAGCTTGTTATAAAATTCCGGAATATCGCTGGCGTCAGGAGTTGCCGTATCATTAAAGGTTTTACCGGACAGATTTCCGAACGTATGATTTCCGCTGAAAAGCTTAGAGTTTCCGGGGCTTATAGCTCTATCAATTATTTCATATCTCTGAACTACAGTCTGCGCCGCATTAAATATTGATTCTGCCTGCTTGTTAGCCGATTCAAATTTAGATTTACCAACCTGCCTAACCATATTCGGAACTGCTACCGTTGCAAGTATCCCTATAATGGCTATTACAACAACCAGTTCAATAAGTGTATACCCATTAAAATTATATTTTTTCATTTAATACCCCCTTATCGCTTCTCATATAAATAAGGTCCCCGAATACACAGGAACCTTATTTAAAATTTATTTCAGGAAGGGAAAACTTGAAAATTAACTAGCTTCAGTTGGAGAAGTATTATTATATCTACTTACAATCTCCTCGAATGTTTTTTCATCTTCATATTCATCCATTGTTACAGCATCAGGATAAGAACCTATATAATCAGAATCTTTTTCTTGATAAACAACATAATCAACTTGACCATCTGATCCAAATGTAATATTTAGATCTCCACTTAAATCTGGAATAGCTTTATTTAAGGCCGATGTAAAATCGCCTACATTTTCTCCACCTTTTAATTCAATACTTGCCGTTGCCGTTGCATATGTACCACTTAATGTTTTATCATCCATTTCCAACTCGGCAGCAATTAGATTTGCTTGTTCACCAATTTTTGCAGCAGCATCATTTGCAGTTGAAAGCCGAGATTTTTTGACATAATTCATCATATTAGGAATAAGTACTGCCGCAAGAATACCAATAATAGCTATAACAACTATAAGTTCAACAAGTGTAAATCCTTTTAATCTTTTCTTTTTGCCATTTGTTTTTAGTGAATAATTTTTGATTTTCTTATTTGTTTTCATAACTAACCTCCTAAATCAGTGAAACAATTCTGTATAAATTAGAGAAATAATTTGACGTCATTTTCCAGTATCTCTTTGGTATGTATATATAATATCATATGCGATTTTTATTGTCAATAGATTTTAAAATCTTCTACATTTTAAGAGTTTTAAACGTTTTCAAATATATTAATTTCGTCGTTTTACACAAATATTTTCAACTCTTTGTTGAATGTATCGCTATCTTGCATTAAGAAACCGATAAAATTCTTGTTTATCATGACATTTTTCGAGAGCATGCTCTTCATTGATAATTCCTTTTTTAGTAAGTCTTGCGAGTTCCTGATCAAGACATTGCATACCGTTTTGCCTTCCCGTCTGTATTGCGGATTGTATAAGATGTACCTTATTATCTCTTATCATAGCCGAGCACGCGTCCGTCACATTTAATATTTCTTGAGCGGCAATTCTTCCTTTTCCGTCAGCAGTAGGTACAAGAGTCTGTGAAATAACCGCAACAAGAACATTCGCAAGCTGAGCTCTTATTTGCTGCTGCTGGTGTTCCGGATAAACGTCAATTATACGGTTTATTGTGTCAGACGCGCTTGTTGTGTGAAGCGTTGAAAAAACAAGATGACCTGTTTCAGCAGCGGTTACAGCCGCTGAAATGGTCTCAAAATCACGCATTTCTCCTACAAGTATTACATCGGGATCCTCACGAAGCGCGGCCCTTAGTGCGGACGCAAAGTCCGGTACATCCATTCCGACCTCTCTCTGATTTACCATACAGCGTTTATGCTCATGCATATATTCTATAGGATCCTCTACGGTAATTATATGCGCACTTTTATGAATGTTTACATAATCTATCATTGCAGCAAGAGTAGTTGACTTACCAGAGCCGGTCGGACCGGTTACAAGTACAAGACCTCTTGGACGCATGCAAAAATCAGAAAGAATATCAGGCAGCTTCAATTCTTCAAGTGTTGGAATATCGTTTCTTAAAAGACGTATAGCAATTGCCGTATTGCCTCTTTGAAAATAAATATTGACTCTGTGACGAAAACCGCTTTCTGTTACATAAGAAAAATCAGTATCAATACTTTGAGCGATACTCGCCTTTTGAGCGTCGTTCGTCATTTGCTTCATTACATCCATAATAATATCATTAGTTAAAGACGGATATTCCGACATTTGTTTTAATGATCCATGAAGACGTACAATAGGCGGAATATCGGTAGTGAAATGCAGATCCGAACACCCTAAAGCTCTTGCCTCATCAAGAATTTTGTTAATATCAATCATTTATATACCTCCAATTTTAAATAGTGTATGTAACTCTGACAAGTTCGTCAATAGTAGTACTACCACTTCTAACAAGCATTGAAACATTTTCTCTCAACAGCTTAGTTCCATGAGCCTTTGCGGCATTTTCAAGCTGATCCTTATTTGCCCCGTCTACTATAAGTTCTGATATATCGTTTGTACAATGAATAATTTCATGTATAGCTGTTCTTCCCTTATATCCGGTATTATTGCATTCAGAACATCCGCATGCGTCAAAAATTGTAACAGAACTGCATATTCCCATAAGCCCATTTTCTTCGTCCGTAGACAAACGAGGCTTTTTGCATTTAGGACATAAAACCTTAACCAGACGCTGAGCTACTACGCCGATCAAGGACGATGCAACCATATACGACGGTACTCCCATATCAACAAGTCTTGTAATTGTAGACGCTGCATCGTTCGTGTGAAGTGTTGATAGCACCAGATGTCCCGTAATAGCGGCTCTGATACCGATTTCAGCCGTTTCGGTATCGCGCATTTCACCTATCATGACAATATCCGGATCCTGACGTAAAATGGATCGTAAAGCCGCCGCAAAGGTCATACCGGCCTTTGTATTTACCTGAACCTGATTAATTCCGTCGATATTCTTTTCAACAGGGTCTTCAACTGTTATTACATTAACATTTGGTCTGGCAATTTCACCTAAAGCAGCGTAAAGAGTAGTAGTTTTACCTGATCCGGTGGGACCGGTAACAAGTATAACTCCATGTGGACATTTAAGCATTTTTTCAAACATTCCGTAATTATAATCAGTCATACCAAGATCCGTAATTTTACGAAGCGAAATAGATCCGTTTGAGAGAATACGTATAACTATCTTTTCGCCGTTTACGGTAGGCAGAGAAGAAACACGGACATCAAGAGTCACTCCGTCGACAACCTGCGTAAAACGACCGTCCTGCGGTAGACGCTTTTCAGCAATATTCATTCCGCTGATAAGCTTAAGTCTGGTTGCCAGTGAATTATGAACAACGTTGGAAACATTCATGAGCTCTATCAGGTCTCCGTTTACACGTACTCTTATTCTTGTATATTTTTTAAAGGGTTCAATATGTATATCTGTTGCGTCGGCACGGAAACCGTTTTCTACAATGGTAGTGGCAAGCTTTACTATAGGAGCGCTTTCAATTCGTTCCTTTGCTCCCTCGTCTACCTTTTCCTCTACGCTATGCTGAGCAACGTCCTCAATAACGCTGTCAACCTTTTGCTTTTGATATGTTTTTCCTATAGCCTTGTTTATAGCAGTTTTTGTAGCTAAAACGGGAATAGTATCCATACCTGTCGATACCTTAATATCTTCAAGTATATTGAAATTTATAGGATCGTCTGTGGCAACGGTAAGCCTTTTTCCTTGCACATTAATTCCTATAACAGTATGTTTTTTTGCAAGAGCTTCAGGTATTTTTTTAGCCGCTTCCTCATCAATCTCCATATTCGATAAATCAACAAAGGGCACCTTAAGCTTACTTGCTAAAGCCTGAGCGAATTTGACCTCCGACAGCATACCGAGTTCTATAATAATTTCTCCAAAACGCTTAGTTCCCTGTGATTCCTTCTGAACCTGCAAAACCTTTATAAGTTGTTCTTCTGTTATCAATCCCTTTGAAACAAGGTAATCGCCGATTCTTATATTCCTCATTATGACCTCCGGATTAATTTAAACTTGTATTTACTGTAAATCTATGTTAAAATATAAATGCACCATTATAAAGAGGAGGATTAAATAATGTCCGACACTATTTTAGGTCTTGAAAACTTAGATCCCACTTTTTACATTATATTTTATTCCATTATTTTTGTATTAGGTATCTGCATAGGCAGTTTTTTAAATGTAGTAATATGCCGTCTGCCGAAAGGTGAATCCCTTATGAAAAACTCGTCTCACTGCGTCAAATGCGGCTCAAAAATAAAAAAATGCGATTTAATTCCAGTTATTAGCTGGATCTTCTTAAAAGGAAAATGCAGAAAATGCGGGAACAGAATTTCATTAAGATATCCTTTTGTTGAAATACTAAACGCATTTTTATATATTATAACCTTTCTTGTAATGGATTTCAATGTCCAATCAATAATTATATGCATTTTCTTTTCGATTTTAATTGTAATTGGATTTATTGATCATGATTTCCTTGAAATAGATACAAGATTACTAATAGCAATTTGCATTCTTGCTGTAATTTCTGCATTTTTTACTGACAGCCTTACAATATTACAGCGTGTTACAGGCGGTTTATTAATTAGTGTGCCGTTTTTTCTTATCGGTGAAATTTCCGCGGAAATAATTTTAAAAAATACCGGAGAAAAAATAAGAGGAATTGAGCTTGGAGATACAATTCTAATGGCTTCATCGGGTCTGCTGATAGGAAACAAAAGTATAGTAATTTCAGCGTTTTGCGGTATATTATTTGCGGCGGCAGGAGGTCTATATCAAAAACGAAAAAGCGGAGAATCTAAATTTGCTTTTGGACCTTATTTGGCAATCGGACTTTTTATTGGGACGCTATGGGGTGAAAAGTTAGTAGATATTTGGCTGAATATGTTTATATAATTATCAGGCAGTTTAATTAGACTGCCTGATTTTTATCTTATTATTTCCGGAACGGTATAAATAAAATAGTATTTATAATCTTCATCAGGAAACGGATTTTCAATTGTTACAAGTCTTGAAACATGTTCGTTAAAAACAGTAGTACCATCTGATCTTTCACCGGTCTTCACATCAAGATTACGTTCAAGATTAACCATATACAATGCTGATGTTATATCATGGGAAGATGATGAATTAAGCAAAATGTCGTCAAAATATTTTCCGTCATTATCTGTTTTATTTCTTATTTTAAATATATCAATTAGTATTTCTCTTGAGGGTGTGTTTAAACCTGAATAAACACCCGATACACTGTCTCCGAAATTAATATTAAATGAATATTTATTGTAATAATCAGAACTTGCCTCCGATTCTTTACTTAATAAACCCGTGGCTAAATCTGCCTTATAAATAATGATTTTGCCCATAACACCCGGGGTAAAAATATCACCGTTATCAATTTCCATAACATAAACATTTTCAGGCGAGGAATATGGGAAGTACAAATCATTAAAATAATTTAAAATAGGCTGATCAGTTTTATGAGTCGGAAGATTTGAATCAGTAACTGAATCATAGAGCACAAGATCATAGCTGTCCTTTTTAATACTGCTGAAATCATTATATCCTACACAATTAAATAATCTGTTTGCGTAACGCAGATTATCTTCGATATATCTCCGGATATTATCAGCGTCAGCGCTGGATTTTTCAAGTTCCGCAGTATTATTGAAAAGTTTCATAGCCGGTTTTATCATAGCCATTGCGCCGACAGCTATACCTGTAAAAATCGCCATAACTATAATAAGCTCAATAAGTGTAAAACCTTTAAGCTTTTTCATTTTACGGTACCTCCTCAACAATCGGTCTTGTAACGGGAAGAGGATTGCCGTCTTTATCTGTATTAGGATCTGCGATATCAAAATATTTAAAATCACCGCCGTCTTCATAATAACTGCTGCTGTCATTTGTTAAATATTGCTTGCCTATGACCTTATATTTTTTACCGCCTATACTTAAAATCATAGAAGTTTCCTCATTAGTACCGTCTGCCATAGTAATTGGAATGCCATTTTTAAGCTCCGCGTCTGGAGTTTCATTTGAAATCTTTTTATTTAAGCGATTTGTCTTACGCATTATTGTACAAATACCGGCACAAGCAGACGCAAGAAGAGCGGAGATTATTGTAAAAACTGCAAGAGCTACAAGGACTTCAACAAGCGTCATACCATTATAGCTTCTTTTTATTTTCTTCATTCCTTGGCTCCCCTCCTTAATTTTAATAGCACTGATAATACAGACAATCAGGATTGCCTAAATATGAACCGCCGCCGTCTTCCTCATTCAGCGCATTAGGATTAACATAAGCAAAAGCACATGCTGTGCCAAAGCTGACGTCCTTAAAAACAATACCGCCGATAAGGGCCAGATTGGAATAGGAATTTTTTAATTCAGATGTATAATCAAATGTCTTAGAGCCGCCTTCAGCAGAAAACTTTGATGTAGGCGCCATTATATAACCGGATAGTACGGACTTATTGTCAAGATTAAAAACTGCTGTATTTGATTTATCATATTCCATATAAAAAGTAATTCCCGGTATTTTATCCTGAACGTCAGGATTCTGAATTATATCAAAATAATCCATTTCGTTGTATGTTTTAGTCAAAATACTGCCATTAGTATAAAATCCGCAGTTCTTAGGAATTAAAAAATTAACCTTTTTTGTACCTCCTGAATCATCTACGACAATAGCTGTTTGGTTTTGCATATTATATATATTGAAATTATCAAGTTTAATATATATGTTAGAAGAAGCAGGTTTTATAGAAATTTGTTTCCATTGCAAATATCCGGTAAAAGTACATGACGAGGTTATTTCAACAGAATCTTCTGAATTATAAACAGTCCCGTCGCTGCACTCAATTGTACTGCCATTGAAAGTATAAATAAGTGAGGACGTTTCACCGATATGGTCAAAAGCTTTATCAACCTCAAGCTTAGCTTCAAGTTCAACCTTAGAAATTGGAACCTTATTTCCGGGAATATCCTCATATTCCGTTTGTTCCAAAAAACTGTCGTCAACAAAATCAGGAGGAGAACCGTTTATTTGATCCCTTTTCATTGTATCCGGAAACACGGCAGTATTTACAACTGATTTGAGAAAATCAGCATACTGGGAAACATAATCATATGTACCTATTTCAATATAAGGCGCTTTAGTTCTGTCCAATTCGTTTCCCTCGTCAAACGGCGTTTTAAATTCAGCTTTAGATATTTTAAGCTTTAAAACGCCATTTGTATCAGCATATTTTTCTAATTTAACTGACTTATCAATATCATCAATATAAATTATATCTTCATTATTACTGAACGCATAATCATTTACATTTTTCAAAAATTCAAGGTTACCGGAATTATCTATGTCATATATATCTGTATTTAAGTTAATGGATTTTATATATATGCTGTTATTATAAGGAGTAGTTTCGTTTCCGACATATTTGATTCGTATAGTAAATCTATCATTGTTTCTCATTCTATAAGCCCAATCAAAATTAAAGGTTACTTTTCCTTGGGATCCTGAAATCTCCTTAGATTGATTAAAATATGGGCTGTCAATAAACCATCCGTCAACCTCAAGCTTATTAATAGAAGTTCCCGACGGAGCCTCCCATTCAATTTCTAAAGATCTTGGTATAATATCCATATCAGAATTATATGAAGGTATTGCGGCAGTCAAATCATAATTAATAAAATGATCGCTATCGCTTGGCTGCCATAATTGATTGACTTCAACTGAAATCGGTAAACTATTAATAATTGATTTAGCTTTATTAAACTGAATATTGTTTACAGATATATTTTCTTCACATGTAAAATTATCCGGATCTGTAAACAGACCGTTATAAAACATATAACTTCCGCCGTTGTAGTCCTTTTGAAGATTAACCGTGTTAGCCACAGAAGCTCCGTAAACCTGAAAAACTCCCTTATGATTTAAATTTAAAGTATCTGCAATTACATTATTTCCGGATTGACCGTTTTCACCTGTTATATTGAGTGTTCCTAATGAATAAATATTACCGCCTGTATATGAAGTACCAGATCTGTTATCCTGTTTATTAACAGCGTCTCCTGACCATTTTTGAACACCGGCCGATAAACCGCTTAAATTAAGATTTGACGCAGATGATTGTGAATAAAGATATAAATCTCCATATATTCTATCTGACACATTACTTGAACCAAAACCATCAATAGTATCAGCCATTACAATAACCGGATTAGTAATTGATCCTATCTCCTGTAAATTTGCGTTGAATTCTATTTTATCTCTTACATAAAGATAAGGCAACTGTATATAATTTACTTTATCCGTTAAATCCGAGCGAACTATATTTCCTGAATTCACAAACTGTAAGCTGCCGTTTACAAACGCTCCTTCCTCCTGCTTGGATAGTAGAATATGAGCATTAAAAGCGTTTATAGTTAAATTGCCGTTAATATTTGCAGGACTTTGAAGTAAAGCATTTGTATTTCTAATATTAATATCATGAGGATAGCTTGAACCGGTACTAGTTCCTCCTAAAACGGATAAATTATCAAGCGTGTTTACACTGTTATCTCCAAGAGAAACTAACGCATAATCAAAAGGAGATCCGCTTTCGATTTTATCTGCAATAAAATATCCGGCTAATGTATTTTCCTGTCCTATCATTTTTACTGTGGCAGAAATTTTATACATATTTTTATCTGTATTATAGCCGTATTCCATACCCTTTCCAAGAAGTGTTACAGTAGGTTTACCAACTATTTTACCCATTGAGGAGTCAGAATTAGGCAGTGTAACATCTATTTCCTTGCTATCGCCCTTATTAGTTAAGGAGGCAAATTGATTTGCAAAGCTTTCGTTCTGATTCATTGCTTCCCATATACTGTCAATAACCGATCGGGCAGTATACTGAGTTTGATTATTCGCATACGAATTAAAGGCGCGCCTGTTTGCCGATGAAGCAAGAGCCAAAGCAGCAAAAATAAATACAGTCATAATCATCATAACGGCAACAACAGTATATAAAACCGAACCCTTAGCTTTATGCTTGCCAGCATCTTTTAACATAATATCACCGCCTTCAATTACAGAACTTTTTAATCTTAATCAATACTGCTGTTTATTTCTTCTCCTATTTCAAGATCAGAAATCATTTCTGCATAATAAACGTCTATGGTCATATCCCCTGTTAATACTGATGAAGGATCGGTATTATAGGAATTGTTGCCAATAGTTAATGATTTTATTTCGATTGTTTTACCGGATTCCTTAATATCCTGCATAAATTGTAAAAGTCCTGACCTTGTGGCATAGTAATCAATAGTAACCGTTCCGCATGGAAGACTTTGCTCTTGACTTTCATCGGTATTTACATCCTCAGTTTGATCTTCAATATCGGTGGAATTAAGATTTGCAGATTGACCAATTGAATAGTCAAGAGATTCATAATTTATGGAATACGGCGTAAGGGTTATTACTGAAGGATCGCTATATGAAGCATTAGTATTTATATAAACCCCATTTTTATTAAAATATTCCTGAATAAATTTTTCAAGAGTATAAGCTCTTTTTAAATCCACAAATAAATTTCCAAGCTCAACAGATTCGTTATATTTCTTCTGAACTCTTTCTTTTATGGTATCCACTTGATTTATTTTATTTTCAATTTCATTCCATTGAGACTGAGCATTATTTAAGGAATCCTCTGCGGCAGAAATATCTTTAAATTTAGGTTTTATGAGGAGCATAAATCCTATAACCAAAATCATAATTATAAGGACGATAAGTATAATTATTCTATCGCGATAGCTAAGCTTTTGCATATGTTTTCACCTCTAACCTTCTGTATTGGTTTCAGTAGGAACTTCTATAGGTTCAAGAGGAATTTGTATTTCATAATTTACAACCTTTCCGCTTGTTTCATTATATGAAATATTATAACCATTGTATATTACGTCTGCAAATTCACTGTGAGTCAGAAGCTTTTCTACAATAAGCGCCGGAAGACTTTGTGAAGGATCACTGTCAGCCGCAGTTCTGATACTTAATATAACAGTATAATTTTCATATCTAAATTCGGTAATCTGCGCCCATAAATTAAGCTCATGAGCCGCGTTGATCATTTCATTTTCTATAATATCCATATATTCCTGTGAAATAGCCGGATGAGTTTTAAATGCGTCAGCAGCAATACTGATATTTTTTCTATATTCGTTAATTTTTTCTTCCTGTTTTTCAAGAGTATCAAATAACTGCATTTTTTTAATAGTTTCTTGACTATTAATTTTTGATTCAACACTATTTAAATCGTCTTTAACTGAATTATATTTAATGTTTAATCCAAAATATATCCCGCCTATAACAGCAATAGTAATACCAAGTATAGAAGTTAGCATTACTGAATAAGAAGCATCGGATTTTATCTTTTTCTTATGATCTGTATCAGTTTCAAGCAAATTTATTCTTTCAGTAAGTTTATTTCTTTTATATAATGCGCCTACGGCGTTTGCATATAAAGCAAAATCTATATTTTCACAACCGCTTACCTGAGAAGGAGTTGGTATGAAACTTACATTGAGATCCATTTGTTCTGTAGCTGACTTAATATCATCAATATTTTTTAAATCGCCGTAAAATATTACATTTTCAATTTGTAAATCCGAGCTGCGTGTTTTCTGGAATTGCAGCATTCTGAATATATTTTCATTAACTGCCTGAGTCATATAATCAGAAGCAAAGCCATAATCGGATGGATCAATATTAGTAAACCTTGAAAATGCAAGTTTAGAATCATCATAAAGATTAATACTTAGAAAATTATTATCAAGCTGAACTGTTAATAGAGGCATTTTTAAACATGATTTAACATCAGATAAAATTACTTTTGAAATACAATTACATCCAATTATTACAGATTTCAGAGAAATGGATAAAATCGCAAATAATCTTTTATAGTTTTCTACCATATCATATGGGCATGCGGTAGCCAGAACTTTTTCAATTATCTTTCCCTTTTCATTTTTATCCTCAACTTCTCCAACGATCAAATAAGAAACGCTATAAGTATCATCGATTCCAAGCTGAGCCTGCATTTCTGCCTTGACCATTTTAAGAAAATGCTGTCCTTTGGCTTTAGGAATATCAAGCTCTTTAAATATAGTAAGATTTGATGATATACTAACTATGGCGCTCTTTTCTTTTATTTTTTTGCTTTTTAGTATATCTCCTATAATAGACGCCAAACCTGTTACGTCAACAATATTGCCATTCTCAATAGACTTTTCTGGAATATCTATCGAAAATGCGTCATATATTTTTATTTTTCCGCTGCTTTCAAAGCCTCTTACAATTCTTATAATTTTATCAGTTATATCAAAGGAAAGCATATGCATTCCTCCTTTTCAATTATGTAATATTATCAAATGATGAATATAACGCCGGTAAAACAGAAGCAACTATCAACCCTACCATTATACCTAATATAATGATCATCATAGGTTCAAGCATTGCTACTAATCGCTGAACAGCCGTGTCAGATTCTTCTTCATAGTAATCAGACGTCTTTGTTAAGATATCATCCAATGCTCCTGATTCTTCTCCAACATATATAATTGAGCAAAACATTGAGTCAAAAATTCCAGTTCTCTGAATAGCGGAAGACAATGACGCACCTTGTTTAACCTCGTCAATCACCGTTTCAAATTTCAGATCTATGTAGCTGTTTCCAAGTATAGCAGAGGCTCTTTCAAGACATTCAACCATTGGGATCCCACTTGAATAAAGAGAAGATAGAGTTCTGGCAAATCTTGCTGTATAAATAGTTACTATAAGCTTCCCGAATCCGGGACCTGTTAGCAATAACTTATCAAATTTTAACCTAAATGAAGGTACTTTTAAAATATATCTAATTAAAAATATTAAAATAATGACTATTCCCAGCATTATATACCAGCGTTGTGTAAGAAAATCACTTATAGCAAGCATTCCTTTAGTAAGCGTGGGCATTGTTGAGGGATCTTCAAACATATCAATAAAAGTCGGCATTATAAAGGTAAACATTCCTAATACAATTACAATAGATAAAACAAGCAGTATCATCGGATACATCATTGCGCTTTTAATAGTGTTGTTCATCTTATTCTCTTTTGCATAATGATCAGACATTCGCTGCATAATAATATCGAGCGATCCGCTGGATTCGCCTGCATTAATCATTGATATCAGAAACTGAGGAAATGTACCAGAATGAAGCTCTAATGCTGATGAAAAAGATTCTCCCTTTTGAACATTTTCATAAATATCCTGCCAAACGATTTTGGCGGATTCTGAAGGCTGTTCACGAGCCAAAATGTCAAGCGCTTTTACAAGAGTAAGACCTGAAGAAAGCATAGCGCTGAGCTGACGGCAATTGAATGCTAAATCTTTAGTTTTAAACTTTTTTACTGATTTTTTACGTTTAACGTAAGATTGACTATAATTAGTACAATATAAGCCTTTTTGATGGATTTTATCCAAAAAATCCTTTTCATTTTCCGCATCAAGATTTCCTTTAACAGATTTACCGTAGGAATCCTTAGCAGTATAACTATAATTAGGCATTTAAACGCCTCCTAAAGTTGTTTTACAATATTCTAATTCAAAATCAAAATTGTTGAATATAATCATTAATTATATGCAATAATATTTAAAGAGGTGATAGAATTGGAAAAAGATTATATAAACTGCGGTGAAATGCCGCTTGGACTCGGAATGGCATTGGCAAAAAATCTACCTGCAATGGAAAAATTTTCATTAATGCCGTCGAATGACAAAGAAAATTTTATAAAGGGATGTAAAGGTGTTAATTCAAAAGAAGAAATGCAAGATTATGTAAATTCCCTAATATCATCTATGTAAAACCGGATGGAATTAATTCCATCCTAAAACTTATTTCAATAAAATTACCTTATATAAATAATACTACACTTTTGTTCATTTGTCAATATAGCTGCCACTTATTATAATTATTACGTAAATTTTTATCAAGTTTTCACAAATAATTAATCATTTTTATTATGATAAAATGTTTTTACAGCATCACTTTTTAAATAATCATTTGAGCTGCCAAAAAAAACTTGATTTTTATTTATATGCAAAATTTTGTTAGCATATTTACAGGCGCTATTAATATCATGTGAAATCATAATTATAGTTATTTTGAAATTTTTATTTATGTCAAATATTATATTATACATATCATTTGAAGCAGACGGATCGAGTCCCGTAACCGGTTCGTCAAGCAGCAAAACCTTTTTGGCAGAACACAATGCTCTTGCAAGTAATACTCTCTGCTGCTGACCACCAGATAGTTCTCTGTAACAATTATTTTTCAAATGTTCAACGCCAAGTTTTTTCATATTATCTAAAGCATGCATTTTATCTAATTTATTATAAAACGGAAATCCTCTTTTCTTATTTAAGGTTCCGGAAATCACTACTTCAAATACACTGGCAGGGAAATCACGCTGCATCTGGGTTTGCTGAGGTAAATATCCAATTTCATTTTTTCCTAATTCATCAGATAAATTAATTTCTCCTATTGAAGGAGCTTTTAAGCCTAATAATCCTTTCATTAATGTACTTTTTCCTGCGCCGTTTTCTCCCACTATGCATAAATAATCTCCAGTATATAAAGAAAAATTAATATTTTCGACAACAACTGTGTTATCATAAGAAAAGCATACATTCTTGCAAATTATTAGCGGTTTATTCATTTTATTTACTCCATTTAAAATCACAACATTTTTAATACTCTATCGTTTTAGTATAATACAAGGATTTTAAAAAATCAAGTATTTTGAAAAAAAAAGGGCGGTTAAAACCGCCCTTTTTAAGAATTATTGAGGTCCCAATTTTTCATATGTAATTACCATTGCAATGTAATTCATAAGAGTTAAACTATCGTTTGTATTTATATAATCATCATATACAACGTTAGCATTAATTAAGCCTTGTTTTGTAACAGGATTTGCTTCTTTTCCAATTAAGTACATATTCAAAGCAACAACGTCTGCAATATTTACATAACTATCAACGTTAACATCGCCCCAGTGAGTATCTGCAGGAATTTCATCTGTTGAAATAGTTTCATCAGTACCACTTGTCGGATCGTCTGTTGATACAGGCTTTACTGTAACATTAACTGTAGCAGTCTTATCGCCATAAGTAACCGTTATTGTTGTAGTTCCTTCAGAAACGCCTGTAACAGTACCGTCATTATTTACAGTTGCTATTGATTCATCATTTGATTTAAAATCAGCATCAACATGTTCGCCGTTAACCGTTGCTTCAATAGTATCTTCCGCACCGACTTCAACTGTAACATTCTTAGGATTTACTACAAGTCCATCCGAAGTAACATTTGCTTCATCCTGAAGGAATGAAACAACCCATGCGAAAGGAGCATTCCAGTTAATTGTTACCTCATTTACTGACCAAGCCTCAATTGAATCAACATAACAACGCTGTGGAGCTAATGTTCCTCTCTCATATCCAAGACCGCCTATATACGGATCCTGCATACCTGAACCAGGACCACCTGACATAATACCATCCGGCGCTTCCGGGAAAGTAGGATCAAGCTCATTTGACCAATATCTGTGATGTGGTCTGATAAGGTGATATGAACCATAACCGGTAACATATGAGAATGAAAGCGGATTACGTCCGAGAATATAGTCCATAGCAGTTACTACACCATTAAGATATTTTGTATCTTCAGTAGCATCATAAGCATATGCCATTATGATAGCATTGTTGATTACAAATGAATTTGAACCCCATTCATAACCTGTTATCTTAATATCAGGACCAATGTTTACCGGATCTTCAAAGGTAGCGCTCTTATATGGTATACCATATCCCTGCTCATCTTCAGTTTTAATATAATCATCTGCTGCTGCAGTAAGCGAAGACTTGATTTCGCCAAGTTCATCTGCGCTTATGCCATTATTGTTCAAAAGAAGTGTAAGTGAGCCTAAGCTTGCAGTATTTCCCCAGTTAAACGAACCATATGAACCGTTATTCTCACCGCCTTCAAGTGACTTAACAACCTGGAAAGCTTCTGAATAGCCCTTAATATCATCGTAATATGTAGAATCGCCTGTTGTAGCATAAAGCTCGCAAGCTGCCCAATAAGCGTCATCCTTAACATTTGTATCACCGTAAGCGCCACCGCCGATAGCCTGATCAAGAGGAGCATAGAGCGATGTTTTATTTGTTGCTTCAGCAGGAGTATATTCATAGAAATTCTTTTTATAAGCCTCATAACTCTTCTTAGCTGCATCCAGACATGTCTTAGCATATGCAGGATCTATGTCTTCCCACAAACGAGCTGCCTGAGCCGCACATGCAACAAAGTTCAGGGTAGCTGCAAATGACGGCGGTTTAACAATACGAGTTGTTCCCCATGTTGACTCATAATCATTTGGACGAACAGCAAGTCCTGTCCACTTATGATCGTGAAGCTTATGATAAACAAGACCTTCATATTTGCCCCAATAAGGATCAGAAGAGCTAACAACCATCTTCATCATCCAGTCAAGTTCAACCTTTGTTTCATCAAGAATATCGGGAACGTCGTTATTTGTTTCCGGTACTACTACTGTACCCGAACCGTTAGCAAATTTTTCAGAATTTCCTTCAGCAACAGCTCTTTCATATATATTTTGTAAAGTCCAAACTGAAATACCGCCGTTAACAACATATTTACCATGGTCGCCAGCGTCATACCAACCGCCTGTGCCGTCAATCTTATATGTCATATCACCCTTAGGATCTGTAGTAAAATCACCGTTATAGGATTTTTCCCATTTTGACTGAACCCAAGCACTGTCAGGGTTATGTCCCATTACATGAGCTAATGAAGACTTTTCATCATCGCGTGAAGTAATATATGCTGTTTCAATATTAATGCCTGAACGATTCTGATAATAATAGTTCATAGCGTTTGTAAGCATATCATGACCTTCAACACTATAAATATTATCGCCTATTTCAAATGGAAAACTTACATAATCACCGCATTTAAGGGAATATGTTCCAGGAGTATTATAATCTGAAAAATCAAGAATATGAACATTATCTCCTGAATCCTCGTCCTTACCCTTAGGAGTTGTTTTACCGGTATAAACAGTTTCGCCGTTTTCATTAACCAGTTCAAAATCAAGCGCCGTATCAGGCAATGTTATTTTTGTATCGTCTTCGTCAGCGCCGGCATTATCACCAAGCGTTGCTTTTTTATCAAGATTTGTAAAATAACCAACCTGATTTACGGATATAAAGTTATTTTCTAAATTGCTGTTGTCACGCGAAATAACTCCAAAGTTATCTGACGGATCCCAGTTACAAGTTCCTTCTGCATATCCGTCCGGACAAGTCGTACATTCAAGAGTCATATTATCAAATGTCAGCGTTGTTCCTTCCGGAAAACAATCCTGCGGCTGATATTCGCCTGACCCGCCGTAATGGAAAGCCCATTCTGCAACATCTATACTTTCATTAGCTGTAAACTCTGAATCAAATACATTTTTACCTGCGTTTATCTGTACATTATTCCACTCATTTCCGCCTGTACCCATTCCGCAGTTGTTATGCCATACAACAGTTGACTCGCCGTCAAGAGTAGCAATATGTGTTGCCATTTCACCTGCTGTTGAAGCGGTTACTTCCCAGTGAATTTTGTATGTATGTCCTTTTTGAATCCTTAATTTTCTATGACGGAACTGAAGATCCCATCTTGATTCGCCGCCTCTGCTTGAACCGCCTGGATTTTCAATAGTTACAGTATAACCGCCGTTTTCAATTTTAAAAGTTTGTTTTGCCGGTTGAGTTTCGCAAGTATGCCATGGCAGACCTTTCTTATTAAACTCAGTCTCACCGACACACAAACCAGCAGAAACGCTCATTGGAACAACAGTCGCAACTGTTGTAGTAAGCATTGCAGCAGCCATAAGACTTGCTGTAACCACTTTAGCAATTCTCTTGTGCATTGTTATTACCCTCCCAAAAAAATAAAAAAATCGTTTAGCACAGCGTGCTTTGCTTTGTTCGGTTCGATTTTTGTACAAATCAAACTAAACATATAAAAAACAGCAAAATTTAGTTACATGCTGTTATTTTTCCAAAAACTTTGTTCAATATGACCTGTTTGTCACATTTCACACAACCATTTTTCGTATTAATTATAATATAATTACACTTTATTGTAAAGTCTTTTTGTAAATTTCGTTTGATTGTATGAATATACGCATTAAAAATTGTGGATAATTACCAATAAATAAATCGCATTCGACAAATTTCCCCCTATCCTTAAATAATTAAAGGATAAGGGGATTAATTTTAAAGTAAATTTTTACGCATCAATACGGAATCAAATACATTCAATAAGTCGTTTTCATCCATATCTCCATTTATAAAGCCTTGCTCTGATATTTTAATATCACTTAAATTAATAATATAATTATTAAGCATTACAATATCTGCAACATTAAATTTTCCGTCAATATTTATATCTCCCTTTAATTCAGACTTATCATCAGGCGTCTTGCCGTTCGGCTCTGTTCCCCAAATCAATACTCCATTGTCATACATTGTTATTTTATCCGTAACAGTTAATTCCTGAGATACCAAACCTTGGCAGGAATAATCGTTTGTCGGATCCCAAAAATTGGTTGCGTCAGGAACAGATATTCTGAATTGAAGTTCTCCCTGATTTTCTGACTGACCGGACGGGCATATGACAGTTCCATCGTCATAGGTTATTTCAACATAATAAATATTTCCATCATATTGTATAGGTCCTGATGCGGTACAATTTTGAAATTCATCATATCCTATTTTTACCGTTATATCATCAAGAGTATAACCAGCGTCGAAAAGCTCGGTCAAATCCATAAAATAACGATATGAAAGATTTTTTATAAGTCTGGCTGGCCATGCACTGTGATTTGTTGCCTGAACCTTTAACTCAGTAAAATTCTGGCTCGATTGATTTATACATGCTTCAATATAAAATTCGTCCCACTTAGGCGTTTCTACCGGAGGAAAACTCGGATCCGCTGTGCCGCCGTATTTTGAAAGCATTGCGCAAAGCGAGGCGGTATAAGCAGCATTATAATCAATAGCAACCTCACTGTATTGATATTGGTTTATTTCATCAGTATATTCACCGTTCTGATTAGGTCCGCCAACTAAAGCTCCATATAAGATATGCGCATGCTGTTTAGCGCCGTCTCCTTCTGTCTTGCCTAACATTGTCCATTGATCGTCCCATACGCCGCTTGATGTTCTATGATGCCATGCCTTCGGATAATCATCGCCCATGCCTACAACATAGCTGTAATTATTATTGTTATCGCCAAAGCAATAGTTCATTTGAGAATCTGCAAAATCTATATATCTTTTATAAAGTGTGCTATCATCTGAAAAAAGTTCATCACAGGATACATATGCTAAAAAAGCTGTGGTAGTCGCATGTCTTAATACTCCCCAGTTTGTCAGCCATGCGAGGCCGTCCGGGGTATAGCTTACTTTCTTTCCGCCATAGCCTACGGTCCAATAGTCGAGATGCTTTGATACTTGCTTTTTCCATGTTTCGTCACCGGTATTTATTGCATAAAGCAAGGTTGCGCCCTGTTGTACATCGTCCCAGCACATTCCCCATGTATATTTAAGCTCTGTAGACTGATCTTCTTTTCCGAGATTCGGTATATAATCCGTTTCACACAAATCAAGGTATGATTGTTCCCCTGTTGCCATATAAAGCCAGTTTGCCGCCCAAAAAAGTTCATCATAAAAATGACTCGACTTATACATATCAGCAGATGCCGGAGTATCATCGTCACTCCTTGTTTCATCAGCAATACGGAAACAGTTTTTGGAATGTTCAAGATAAGTTTGCGCAAGTTCAGGATCACTATCCTTGAACACAAGATAACCGGCTGCAAGAGCCGCCGCCATTTCTCCGGTGACGTTTGAATCTTTAGTAGTAAAATATGGTCTTTCTGTTTTGCCTTCCATTAATTCAAGCTTATTAAGATATACTTCCGCTGAACCCCACCATTTATGATCAAAACCGATTTCCCCTATCTGATATACTACTTCGTCACCTAAATCACAGTCTACAAGGAAATCCAAAGACCATTGGAGATTCTTTTTGTATAAATCAAGCAAACCCGATTTTTCCAATCCGTCCCGATATTCTATAACTCCCCATGCAAGCATAACAGAAGAATAGGCATTGGTTAATGCGAATTTGATATGATCGCCAGCGTCGAACCATCCTCCGGGAATATAATCGTTTTGCATGGAATCATCACGCCATGATACCTGATTCCAATCTGGAAGTTCTCCGGCTTGCTGAACCTGATAAAAGAAAAGTGATTTCTGCATAGCTTCACCATAGTTATAGGAACCGTCCGCAGCCTCTGCCACATCCGATCCGAAATATACCGGATGAATAAAAGCAGATATTGACATTAACGCAGATACTGCTATAGCCAAAATTTTTTTCATTATTATTTCCCCTTTACGCAACAAAACATCATTGTGTTTACAATGACGTTTTGCATTATTTAATTTATTTTCCTAAGACATCTTCACCAACTATCATTGCCACATAATTCATAAGTAAAAGACTGTCCTCCGTATTGATAATATTATCTCTTACAACATCAGAATTTGCTATTGACTCGATTGATAAACTATTGTCCGAACTGTTAAGTAAATACATATTAAGAGCAACTACGTCAGAAATATTTATTGTATCGTCTAAATTTGCATCTCCGTATTTAGAACCGTCTGGTATAGTATCCGGCTGAGGAATATCTGTAACTATCGTAGTTGTATAAGTATCATCAGAAGTCGTTATTATCGACGTAGATGTAATCTCAGTTACTGTAGTTGTAACAATAGGTTCTGTGGTTACTGTTGTTACAGGATGAATAGGCTCTGACTTATACCATTTTCCGAATTCATGATTTTCATCAATTTCTGAAACAGTTTTAATCAATTCATCAGCCGCATTTACATCTCCCCCGTATCTGCTATAAAGCCCTGCGATTGACAAAGCAAAGCATCCGTTATAATCAAGAGCCGGTTCTGTACACGAATAGGAATTCTTATTATCTTCATACTCGCCGTTTGAATTAGGACCTCCTACCAAGCAGCCATAAGGAGTATACTTCGCATCTGAATTGTCTGTAGCGCTGTTACTGCCCGGATTAGCCGCCCTATGGTGTATCTTTGTTGGCCACTGAGTTCCATATCCCAGCAAAAAGCTTTTTCCTGACGGATTATTTCCGAGTATAAAATCCATCTGATACTTAGCGGCATCGGCATAAGATGAATCATTGGTTATATCTGCAATATGCAGTGCAACCATTTGCAAAGCACAATTATATCTTGACGCGCCCCAGCCGTCTGCATTGTATTTGCTTGTTGAAAGTCCCCCTTTATTATTTAATTCGAATTTTAATTCATTAAGATAAGTATCCTGCTTATATCCTACTTCAGCCAATAATGCGGCATATCCTACCCAAACCTTATCCCAGCAATATAAATGGTAATCATATTCGCTTCCGTTATAGCAACCGTTTTGAGTTATCTGATAAGTAGGCGTATATGACGACGGAAGGCTTCCTCCGTTATTTGCGAGAGCGCACCATAGCTCTGCCCATGCAATATCGTCCTTCTGACTTCCCGAAGAATACATAGGACTAACTCCATCATATGTAGCCTGAGGATATTTTTTTGTAAATTCAGATAACGCATTTGCATATTTAAGGCATTCTGCCGAATATTCCGGGGCTTTGTCTTTAAAAGCTAATGAACATGACGCAAGCGCCGCTGCCATCTGACCTGAGGCGTCCGCAGAAGGATGTGAAGCGTCTGCCCAGTATGTAGTACGGCTCATTGTCTGAGATTCAGGAGATGTCCATACACTGTGATCCTCTCCTTCTGAAGCTACCTGATAACAAAACGCCACTACGTTATTACTGTCGTCAAGATACGTCACTTTCATGAAATAATCACAAAAGGTTTTAAGAATATCCATTAAATGAGCTTCACTGCCGGTGTCAATATAAGACTCCGGGTATGTATAATACGACCATGCTAAGCTTGCGCATGAAAATCCCATAGTCATTGAGAATTTAATATGATCTCCGGCATCATGATATCCGCCTGACACATCGACTTTATCAGATCCTCCGTTTTGATTCATAATAAAGCTTTTTGACGATGACGATAATCCAACGGCGCTGTTTAATGACGCTTCCGAATCGTATACATGACAATCATCTCTCCATGTAAGAGGATTATCACTTACTTCACTGCCGCATTGATTTGCGTCATAAAAATAAAGCGACAATTCAAGAGCCTTTGCATAATCATAACCGTCTTCCGCAGTTACAGTTGATGATATAAGAGTACTAGCAGCGGTGCAGGAAAACAATGTTGCGGCACTAATAAAAGCGGCTAACATTTTTCTTGCAGCATTATTTTTTTTCATTACAATCTTTCCTTTCGAAAAAACATTCCGTACTTACTTTGACATGTATATTTTATCATATTTTCACCATTAATTTCAATTGTTTTAATATATTTTTATAAAAAATCCACATACTGCACAAATAGGCAATATATATTTAGTACATAACGTAAAAATAAGAGGGCTTCAAAGCCCTCTTATTTTTTAATTATTTATAAATTTATCCATTATAGTATGACCTGTTTCAATAAACAGCCCTGTTTCACCTGCAGTTTTCTCGTTAAATGTATCTACCCCTTCACTTGACACTACGCTGTTATAAATCATAAACGGCACAGGATCATTAGTATGTGTTCTCAACGACAGAGGAGTTGCATGATCGGGTGTTATCAGAACCTTAAATGATTCATTTTCTGAAGCAAGGTAATCTGTAACAGGTCCAAGAATATGCTTGTCAATAAGCTCGATAGATTTAACTTTATTTTCTATTTCATGCCTGTGACCACATTCGTCCGGAGCTTCAACATGTATATATACAAAATCCTGACCGCTTTTAAATTCATTAATTGCCGCTTCAGCCTTTCCCTGGAAATTAGTATCAATGTAACCGGTAGCGCCTTTAACGTTAACTACGTTCATTCCCGAGAACTTTCCAATTCCTTTAAGTAGATCAACTGCTGAAATCATTGAAGCCTTTAGTCCGTATTTATCCCTGAAATTTTCAAGATTAGCCTTTACGCCTTCACCCCATAGCCACATACCGTTAGCTGGACGAAGCCCTTTTTCAGCTCTTGCAATATTAACTGGATGATCCTTTAACAGCTCATATGATTGTTTCATAAGATCATAAAGCTTTTTAGCATTAGGATGTAAAGGAATATAGCTTTTTATAGCCTTACCAGTAATATCATGCGGTGGCGTAAGTACACCGATATCAAGAGTACCATTATTCCAAATAAGGCAATGACGATAACTTACACCGCTGTAAAACTTAAATTCATCATTATTAAGTTTATCAGCCAGAAAATCAATAAGCTGTTCTGCCTCCTCAGTTGAAATATCATCTGCACAATAATCAAGTATCGTTTTATCCTCATAATTTTTTTCATCTGTAAGAGTAACAAGATTACATCTAAGGGAAACATCGGTTTCCTTCATATCTATACCTATACTTCCGGCTTCTAACGGAGAACGTCCCGTATAGCACAATGCGGGATCATATCCAAGCACTGATAAATTAGCTACATCGCTTCCCGGCTTTAATCCGTCTGCTACGGTTTTAATAGTACCCACCAAAGAATTCTTAGCTAATTTATCCATATTAGGGCAATACGCAGCTTCTAAAGGCGTTTTATTCCCAAGCTCTGCAATCGGATAATCTGCCATACCGTCATAAAGTACAACTAAATATTTCATAAGAATCTCCATTCTGATGCTGCCATCATAAGCAGCAATTTATATTATACTTAAAATTTATTTATTTGCCATAAGTCTTATGGCCTGTTTATTATTTTTAACAATAACCTTTTTCAAGGTTCCTCCATATTCGCCGTCAATAGTCCACTGAATTTCATTATCACATTCAAAGCAGATATTGGAAGTTCTGAATGATTTTATATACGCTGTATCAATATCAATGTTAATATTTAATAACGAGTGTATAATCCGCTGCAGATCAAGGGGATTATTAGGTGTTTTTATTAACGTTACCTCATATAATCCGTCGTCAAGCAAAAAATCGTTAAGTGAAAGCAATCCGGCAATTGATGAAGAATTTGTAACCATGCCGAAAATGAAATCGTCTTCAATTACTTCAGTTTCAGTAGTTATTTTCATATGATATGAACGTATACTCGTCAGACGCGTTAATCCATTCAATATATAAGCGGCATGTCCCAGATAATTCTTTACCTGCTGCGGCGTTTCATATGTTACTTCCGTAAACGCTCCAAAAGCGGCTATATAAGTGAAAAATTTATCATTAAAGCTTCCTATATCACATGGAAACGGTTTACCGTCAATTATCCATTGCACAGCGTCAATTATTGATTTGGGAATACCTACGCCTCTGGCAAAGTCATTAGTCGAGCCTGTCGGCAAATAACCTATCGGCAGTTTCTCATCCGTTTTCATAACTCCCTGAATAACCTCATTAAGCGTTCCGTCCCCGCCCGAACAAATTATAATGTCAAAGCCCTGACGGCACGCATATTTAGCGGCTGCACAAGCGTCCATTCTTTCCTGAGTAGGTCTGGCAGTCACCTCGTAACCGGCTTTTGTAAACATATCAATAACAGTTGCAAGCTTTGATGCGATTGTTGCTTTTCCGGACTGTAAATTAAAAATAAAGTATAATTTTTTCATAATATCAATCAGCCTTTCTTACAATTGATATCATTATACTACATTTACTAAAAAAATTCAATATATCAACAATAAAATACCCAAAGTAATTAAAAATATTACTTTGGGTAAATAAAATTATTTATTCATCATGCTGGCAACTTCGTCAGCAAAATTATCTTCTTTCTTTTCAACGCCTTCGCCTCTTTCAAAGCAAACATAATCAACAAGCTTAATTGTTGTATTTGCTTCCTTAGCGCATTTATCAATATATTTCTGAACTGTCAAATCCCCATCCTTGACAAATTCCTGATCAAGGAGACAGTTTTCAGAATAATACTTACCTATTTTTCCTTCGACTATCTTAGCCTTTACATTTTCAGGTTTGTTTGCCATTTTAGGATCATCGTTCATCTGTACAAGCATAATACTCTTTTCAGACTCAATAACTTCAGCCGGAACATCTTCCTTCTTAAGATAAGGAGCCTTAAGAGCAGCTACCTGAAGAGCACAATCCTTACCGCATGCCATAACTGCGTCAGAAGCTCCCGCAGGTGTTTCCATATTTACAAGAACGCCGATTTTACCGCCGCCGTGAACATAAGGAACAAGAATACCTTCCATTCTCTTAAATCTTCTGATATGCATATTTTCACGTATCTTTAGGAATAACTCCTGAAGCGCTTCCGCAACAGTAACATTTCCTCCTGAAATCTGCTCTGCATTCAAAGCGTCGATATCGGCAGGGTTCTTTTCTATAATTGTCTGTGCAACATCAGTTACAAACTTCTTAAAATCATCATTATTTGCAGCAAAATCAGTTTCAATATTTACCTCTACGACTGCTCCTACTGTATGAGCATCATTAGTAGCAGCCATTACAATACCTTCTGCGGCAACTCTGCCTGATTTCTTAGCCTGTGTTGCAAGTCCCTTTTCTCTGAGGATAACAGTTGCCTTTTCAAAATCGCCGTCCGCTTCAACAAGAGCCTTCTTGCAATCCATCATACCAACGCCCGTCTGCTTACGCAGCTCAGCAACGTCTTTAGCCGTAATATTAGCCATAATCATTCCTCCGTTAATTAATTTCCAGTAAAGCCCGAATGTAATAATATTCGGGCTTTTTATCATTTGATTTATTCAGCAGCAGCTTCCTCAGCCATAGCTTCTTCAACAGCAGCCTCGGCTTCAGTTGTATCTTCACCCTGTCTGCCTTCAATAATTGCATTGGCAATTGCTCCGGCAATTAGCTTAACTGCTCTGATCGCATCGTCATTACCCGGAATTACATAGTCAACTTCATCCGGATCACAGTTTGTATCAACAATAGCGACAATAGGAATATTTAGTTTCTTTGCTTCTGCTACGGCGATCTTTTCTTTTCTTGGGTCTACTATGAAAAGCGCGCCAGGAAGCTTATCCATGTTCTTGATTCCGCCCATGAATTTTTCAAGCTTTTCTATTTCAAGGTTAAGCTTAACTACTTCTTTCTTAGGAAGAAGGTCGAAAGTTCCGTCCTCAGCCATTGTATGAAGCTGTTCAAGTCTTTTGATCCTTGTCTGGATTGTGTTGAAGTTTGTAAGCATGCCGCCGAGCCATCGTGCATTTACATAATGAGCTCCGGCTCTCAGAGCCTCTTCTTTTACCGAATCTCCGGCCTGCTTCTTTGTACCTACAAAAAGCACAGACGAGCCTTCCGCTGAAAGATCACGGACAAACATATAAGCCTCTTCAAGCTTCTTAACAGTTTTCTGAAGATCGATGATATAAATTCCGTTTCTTTCTGTGAAAATGTACGGTGCCATTTTTGGATTCCATCTTCTTGTCTGATGTCCAAAATGAACGCCTGCTTCAAGAAGCTGTTTCATTGATACTACTCCCATTGTAGTTCCTCCTGTTTGGTTTTTTATTTCCTCCGCCAAACTTAGCTTAACGGCACCCTTTTTAAGGGACCTGCCGCTAAAAGTATAAGCGTGCGAATTACCGTAATATTATACCATAATTTCTAAGATATTTCAACTTTTTTCTAATATTCATTTCGCCAAATTTTCTATTCTAAATTTTGATATTTTTGTCTTTTTTTCACAGTTTCCTTTATTGAAACTAACTAAAATTGTATCGCTGCCTATTAACTTAATCTGAGAACATGTAATAATTAAATCATTGTCTTTTCCAAGCAAGCCATATAAACGCTTTCTTCCATATATAACAAACGCTATTATTTCACCCTTAACGGTTTCAAATTCCACATCATCTATGAATCCAAGCTTTTCTCCGTTTATAATGTTTATAACTTCTTTTTCACGCAGTTCCGACAAGCTATATATCAAACTTATCATCCCCTTTTTAAGCATAAAACATTATATGAATTAAATATCGCATATATAACAGATTCTTAAATAATATTACTATTATTCTGTAATTTCCCAGTTATGATATACGTTTTGAACATCGTCGTTATCTTCAAGATGTTCAAGCAGTAAATTCATCTTTTTTATATGTTCTTCATCAGTAAGCGTTATATAGGTTGAAGGAATGCGGTCAACTTCTGCTGACAGGATATTGTATCCTTTTGAAGAAAGCCCTTCTCTCAAAGCGCTTAAATCGGCAGGCGCACAGGATATTTCTGCCGCCTCCTCTTCAACGGAAAGATCGTCCGCTCCAAATTCAAATGCGTCCTCCATGAGTGTATCCTCATCAATACCGTTATTTTCAACAATAACTATACCCTTGCTTGCGAACATAAATGAAACGCATCCGCTGGTACCGAGATTTCCTCCGAATTTATCAAAATAATGACGCACGTCCCCTGCTGTACGGTTTTTATTGTCCGTTAGACATTCTACAATTAATGCGACGCCGTTTGGACCATATCCTTCGTAAACCATTGTCTCGTAATTATTTTTATCTCCGCCTCCGGCAGCCTTTTTTATAACTCTTTCAATATTATCATTCGGAACATTATTTGACTTAGCCTTAGCAATAAGATCGCGAAGCTTGGCATTATTGTTAGGATCCGGTCCCCCTTCTTTTACGCAAACTGTAATTTCACGACCTATTTTTGTGAAAATTTTACCTTTTGCCGCGTCTGTAGCTTCTTTTTTCCTTTTAATATTATTCCATTTTGAATGTCCTGACATATATATACACTCCCCGAAAATTATTTGTCTATTATAATATTAAATAGCTGTTCAATTCTTTCTGCTTTACCAAGCAAATCCAAATAACCGAATAAGCACTCCAAACCTGTTGCCCTGCGATATTCTATTGCATTTGAGCTTTTAGGAACGGTATTACCCGTTGCGTTCCTTCCCCTTTTTACAATTGCTATTTCCTTCGTATCAAGCAGTGGCATTATTTTGTCTAAAGCTTCTGACTGAAAAGAAGCGCAAACCTTTTTTACTTTAAGATCATGAAGTTTTGAGGCAGGCATATTTGCGCTTAAAACAATACATTCTCTAACGAGCTTTTCATAAACACTATCGCCAAGAAAAGCTAATGCAAGCGGACTGTACTGATTCACTTCGCGCTCTGTCAAAATCCTGCTCATAATTATACTCTCCGTTTCCGTTAATTAAAGATTATTCTATAAAATCAAATTCAAAGCCTAATATATTTACGGTATCCCCTTCATTGATTCCCATTTCTTCAAGCTTATCAATAATACCGCTTCTTCTCAGAACCTGCTGAAAATATTGAAGTGAAGAATAGTCGTCCATATTTACTGTACGCATAATTGGTTCAAGCCATGGAGCATACACATAATATATGCCATCTTCAATTTCAATCTCAAATTTTGTATTAGCAAGCGCCTTTTCTTCAAGTTCTTCTTTTGTAACAGGTTCCGACTGAAATTCTCTGACGGGAGGAAGATTTTCCAGTTCCAAAGCAGCGGCATTAATCAATTCTTTAGTTCCTTCAGTCGTAGCAGCAGAAATTCTAAAAAATTGAAAGCCCTTATCTGTTACATAATTTTCAAGTCTGGTAATTTGCTCTTCCGACGCCAAATCACATTTATTTGCCGCAACTATCTGCGGACATTCCGCGAGCTCTTCACTGAAATCTCTTAATTCGTCATTTATAATTTCAAAATCTTCTATAGCGTCCCTGCCTTCTATTCCGGAAACGTCAACAACATGTACAATAAGTCTGCATCGTTCAACATGTCGCAGAAACTCATGCCCTAATCCGATTCCTCCGCTTGCTCCTTCAATTAACCCGGGAATATCAGCCATTACAAACGACCTTTCTTCGCTTATGCTTACAACGCCAAGTACCGGTGTTAAGGTTGTAAAATGATAATTAGCAATTTTCGGCTTAGCTGCGCTTACTACAGAAATAAGTGTAGATTTGCCAACATTAGGAAAACCGACAAGTCCTACATCGGCAATAAGCTTAAGTTCTAAAGTGATTTCAAATTCTTCACCTGGAAAACCCGGTTTAGCAAATCTCGGAATCTGCCTGGTAGACGTGGCAAAATTACAGTTTCCTTTTCCTCCAATACCGCCCCTTGCAAGTATTTTAGGTTCGTCAGTTGAAATATCAGCCATTATTCTGCCAGAATGAGCGTCACGTATTATTGTGCCTCTCGGCACTCTTATGACCAAATCAGGCGCACTTTTCCCCGTACATCTGTTTGATCCTCCGTTTTGTCCGTTTTCAGCAGTATATTTTCTTTTATATCTAAAATCAATGAGAGATGAAAAATTATCGTCTGCTATAAATACTACATCTCCGCCTTTACCGCCGTTCCCACCGTCAGGACCCCCGGAAGCAACATATTTTTCTCTGTGAAATGAAACTGCTCCGTCTCCGCCGTTTCCGGCTTTTATTTTTATTTTGGCTTTATCTACAAACATATTTTCTCCGTTCCTACCGAATAATCTTTTATCAATAAACAGCCAGATTAAACGCCTTAAAAATTTTAAAAAAATCCCAAGCTATCAGCCCGGGATTTTTATTTAAAATAAATGCTTATTGTTCCGCATAAACGCAAACCTTTTTACGATCGCGCCCAACTCGTTCAAATTTAACCTTGCCGTCTACAAGTGCAAAAAGCGTATCATCAGAACCTATACCAACGCCTTCACCCGGATGTATATGAGTTCCTCTCTGACGTACAAGAATATTACCCGCAAGGACAAACTGACCGTCAGCTCTTTTTACTCCAAGCCTCTTGGATTCTGAATCACGTCCGTTCTTAGTTGAACCTGAACCTTTTTTATGAGCAAAAAACTGCATACTGATCTTCAGCATAACTTACACCTCCGTAAATTTTATCTTAATCGTTTCGTTAAATTCCTGTGACAATAATTCAAGCTGCATTATAAATGCTTTATATAATTTCTGCAATACTATGTCACCGGAAGCAGTTTTAAAAAAAACGGTATTGTTCTGAGCCGAAACATCCGCTTCAAATCCAAAAACATCTGTTATCGCATTGACCGTCATCTGAACTGCGGAAGAAACTGAAGCACACGCTATATCTTTTCCGTAATCATCATATCCGGCATGTCCGTTTATTTTAAAACCTTTAATTTCGCCGCCATTTTCAAAAAACTCAGCGACAATCATAATTAAGCCTTAATTGCTTCGATTTTTACCTGTGTGTAAGGCTGTCTGTGACCCTGCTTTTTCTTTTCACCCTTCTTTGGCTTATAAGTGAAAACAGTAATTTTCTTAGCCTTTCCATTCTTTAAAACCTTAGCTTCAACAGCTGCATTTTCAACATAAGGAGCTCCAACTGTCAGACCATTATCTGTTCCTACTGCAACAACCTTATCAAAGCTTACTGTTTGTTCTGCCTCAGCGTTTAGCTTTTCAATAAAGAGAATATCTCCCTCTTTAACCTGATACTGCTTTCCGCCGGTTTCAATAACTGCGTACATTCTGCGGCACCTGCCTTTTTTTAAAAACTCGCTGTTTTAGGTGTGAAATTTATCAACTTTATTAACCGTAAACATGCGGCTTAATTATTTTATCATATTTTTACCTGTAAGTCAATAGTTTTTTTAGTTTTATTCACCGGTATTCAAAAATACCATACCTTTTTTTGGCACGTTTTATTTTTTTACCAATAGGCTTTTGGAGTAAAATCAAAAAAACTATATTTGATAAAGAATAAATTATCATAATAGGAAAAGAGGAAATCAACTGAATTATATATCTTGAAAAATTAAATTCTTTATCTATATTCAATACTGTCCACAAATCCATGATTAATGAAAATAATACTCCGGAAATAAAAGCGTATATTACCAGGATAATACGCTTTTCCAGCAATTTCTCACCAATAACTCCTGAAATAAATCCAATTAATCCCCAGCTTATCATCTGAAATAACGTCCATGGGCCTTGTCCGAAATAAATATTTGAAATAAGCGCTGAAAACGAGCCGCATATAAAACCTGCAGGGGCGCTTAAATACATACCGGAAATAATTGTAAACGCAGTTATAGGTTTAAAAAACGGTATAAATGAAAACATTATTCTTCCGCATACTGAAAAAGCCGTCATCAAAGCTACAAGCATTATTTCCTTAGACGTCGCCTTGCTTTTTTCAAAGGTTATGTAAAACGGAATACATGAAAGGAACGCCGCAATCAAAGACGCCACGTCGTAATATTTTCCGCTGAATAAAATTATATCCGCAACGGTCAGAAAAATAATAATCGAAATCATTGCCGCCGTCGTTAATTTTCCGTTCATTCAATTCCACCGTTTTTTCTTCTTAAATATTTTATATCCTCAAGAGTTATTGCATTATCAAAATATCCTTTAGTAATACGCGACACTGAAGTGGTATAAAAATTATTACGGCTGTAAAATTCTCTCGTGCTTTCCTCTGAAATTATCGTACCGTCAAACAGCAGTCCGCATTTATCGGATACCTCTGCTGCAAACTCATTGTCATGAGTTACCAATATTACTGTTTTTCCGTCATTTGATAATTTTCTCAATATACTTATAAATTCTTTTTTTGACCAGGCGTCTATACCCTTAGTCGGCTCATCAAGCAGAAGTATATCTGAATTTTTAATCATTATTTTAGCTAAGGCCGCCTTTTGAATTTCCCCGCCGCTTAAATCATAAGGATGATTTTTAATTACATCAACAATATTAAGCCTTCTGCAAATGTCGTTGACTACATTTGATACTATTGCCTTTTTTACGCCGCACCTTATCGCATAGCTCATTAAATCGTCTATGACCGTTTCCTCTGTAAAAAGAATCACAGGATTTTGTGGTAACATCGCTATATAGGAAAAATTTGAGTTTTTCTTTCCGTTAATAAGAACCTTACCGGAATATGGTATATTTTGTCCGGAAATAATTGATAAAAGAGTAGTTTTTCCACTTCCGTTTCCTCCTACTATTGCATAAATTTCACCTTTTCTAACGTTTAATGATAAATCATTGATTATATCATCAGACTTCTTTTCATACCTAAAAAATATATTACTTAATTCAATGCTACATGAATTATTATTTTCTGCTGACTCATTTTCAATTTTCCTGATGTTATTAGAACAATAATTTTGTATAAAATCTTTTGCTTCCTTTACGTCAACAGGACACGAAGCTTTAATTCCGAATTCATGATAAATACGAGCAGGAATCGGCAGACCTTCAATAATCTGAGTATTCTTAGAAAAAAAGCCGCAGCAAGTTCTGGGAATACCTAGATATCTTATTTTATTTTTATCAATTACCGCAATTTTATCTGCAAGAGAGTAAATGCTTTCCAGATTATGTTCAGCAATAATGACGGTTATTCCAAATTCGCGATTTAATCTTAAAATCATATCTGTAAAAGATGATGCGCTGAATGGATCAAGCTGTGAAACCGGTTCGTCAAGTAAAATAAGCTCCGGAGACATTATCATTACAGAAGCCAGGTTCAGCAGTTGTTTCTGCCCGCCGGAAAGCTTATTAGTTTCATCTCTGAACCATTTATTTATGCCGAATAAACTTGATATTTCTGCGGTTTTTCTTCTTATAACATTACTTGATTCTCCTAAATTTTCAAGCCCGAAAGCCAGCTCATGCCATACTTTATCAGTTACTATCTGGCTTTCGGGGTTTTGCATTACATATCCTATTTCTGCTGCCGACTGCCTTGGATTAAGCTCTGATATTTTTTCCCCTTTATAATATATATTACCTTTAATTTTACCCTTAGGTATTATTTCCTTTTTCATAAGCTTAAGTAGCGTTGTTTTTCCGCAGCCTGACGGACCATAAAGAATTAGAAATTCTCCTTCATTTACCGATAAATTTATATCTTCTAATATATTATAATCGGAGTTATTATAAGCAAAGCTCAGATTTTCGATTTTAATAATTTCCATTTACACTCCTCATACATTTCAGTTATAAAAGGTATCATAACGAATAATAACCAAAGCAAATAAACAATAATTACTGAAACAGTGATTCTTGGATAAATAATTTCAGGATAATAAATGCATTTTATTATCTTATACTTAAAAATAACTGACATAAATGAAAAAATATATGTAATAAGAAATAAACATAAAATATCCTTTTTTTTAAATGTATAAAAATTAAAAGATGTCCTTCCTTTAAGACCATATCCTCTTGAATCCATTGAATCAGAGGTTTCCGCTGTGGATTCTATCATCCATGTTACAAGAGAAGATATGCTTTTAATAGTAATATGCAGCTTTTCCCTTATACCTTTTTTATTATTGCTTATGCATTTTTGTATATTATAAATACTGTGAAATTTTCTGTTCATTTCAGGCACGAATTTTAGTGATGAAGAAAGAAGAAGAGCTAACTTAGATGAAACGCCGGATAAAAGATATATTATTTTATCAGATGACATAACTGAGCTGAAACAGCTAAACCAGCATATAACAGATATAAGGCCCATACCGGCAGAAAATCCATATATAAACGACTCTGTCGTAACAGCATTATCATTTATAAAAAATAATACTGTTTTCCCGTTATGTGAAAATAATGGATTTATAACAGTTATGATCAGTAAAAATAAAAAATAATATATAAGCTCTTTAACAGCCTTTTTAGGTTTAATTATCATTATACGGTAAAGTATAGCTCCAAGCATACTAATAGATGAAAAAAGCGGATTTATATTAAACATTGAAAATCCGATTGCAGTGAAAAAATAAATAATCAGGATAAACGGATGTCTGCGTGAAAACCACATATCAGTAATCCTCCAGACTGCATGTATAAATCCATTGAACCTTATCACCGTCATTCAAAATAAACGAATTACATCCATATTGAGCAAACTCATCGTTTACTTTATATATCCACCCGCTTTCAGGTCCGCATGAAAATTCATAAATGTAATTTATGCCTTCCACATATACGCTGCCGAATGAATTATCGTTTATCCCCTGAACCTCAAGCTGGATTTCGTTTTCTTTTACAGCCCGAGTTAAAACGTCGTATACAGTTTCATTTGCGCTTATTGGATATTTAGTTTCCTCCAGTATGATTCCATTTTCAGGAATATATTTTTCAAGGCCATCTTCAAGTTTTTCCATATTTTCTAAAATCTGTGAACAATTAATCGACATTGTAATATACTTATCAGATTCGTTTGAATTAACACTATAATACTCATCCTTTGTTTTTATTAAATCACAAGACGATAAAAATACAGAACAGCATAATAACATTGAAATTGTTATTTTTTTATTCATAAGCTTTTATAAATATTCTCCTTTTTTATAAAAAAATAAATATATTTTATTATATACCATAAATGCGTATAAATTTTATACCGAAAATTTTTGTTAAAATCAATATATTTTTTACCTTTAAAGCAGCCAGCGGCATAACCCAAAACATTTTCTTGCGGAATTATTTCAAGATACTTGCAGTTATCGCCGCATATTATATATTCTTTTTCTCTAACTGAAATAACTCTATGCAAAATAAATTGATTTCCTTTTTTATAAAACGCTATATTAAATTTTTTCAGTTTATTTTCGGCATTTTTTATTAAAACTAAATCTCTTTTATCATTGAAAAAAGGTTTCATACTGTTTCCGAAAAAATGAGCTATGAAATATCCGTCTTTTTTCAAAATCTGTTCATACGATGCAAATTTATTCATTTACGATTACATTATTTTCTTCTAATATACCGACTATATATTCAACATCAGCTGATGCTGTTTCAATATCAACAGAATAATGATTGGCGTAATTTTCTATTAGTGTTTTCTTTTCAATTCCGGGTTCAATGCAATGCCATATATAAGCAGAAGTATCGTTAAGCTTTATTATCCCATTAAAATTCTTTGCGGTATTTCCGACTGCCGCGGCAATATATTCATTACCTATTTTTTTCATAACAAAATCTTTATTAATCATCATTTTTATCACTTCCCAATATATTATATGCCGTTTTAACCGCCTCAAAGGATATATTGCATTTTAAACTATAAAAATCCAATGTCTTGATAAGACTATCCACTACAGACATAAAATTTATCATGTCGTTTTTATGTAATGGAAATATAATCTGTTCTAATAATTTTGAAGTAATTTCCTTAGGCTTTGATTTACATACTAAATTAATATTACTTTTTTCAATAAAAAATACTGACTTTAATATAACTGAAGTATTAATATTATCATTTTCTTTTCCGCACCAAGGCGTTCCAAAAGCATAAAAATCTTTGCCGTCATATTTTATTATAGGCTTATCGCCGTTTAAAATTAAAACTCTGCTTCCAAAATATCCACGCCACAGACGTGCATGCGTCGACTTGCCATAACCGCTTGGAGCCGAAAAGGCATAGCCCTTACCGTCGAAGCTTATTAAGGAAGCATGGAGCATAAAGCAATTGAACTTTATAATTTCACGGCAGATTTTCCGATAAATACATATACTTTCACAGTAATCCTTCGGACTATGGTTATTCCTTGACTCTTCCTCAATTTCATTATCAGAAGCTGTAATTATAATTTCAGGTTCTTCACAAACAATATAATCTTCACACAGTATCCGCACAAAATCATATTTATTTCGGATACCGATTATTATATCTGCAATTTTTATATTAAACATATCTTTTCCTAAAAAAGGCAGGGCAGAAAAACTCTGCTCTGCCATAATGTTTATATTATAACATAATAATTCTATTTTTACAATAGCTTTTATTTTTTCTTCAACAGTTTTTTAATAAGCTTTAAGAATTGAATTATGATAAAAGTACCTATCGATGTAGCCGCAATCAAAATTATCTGAGACACATTCAAACTAACCGCTTTGAAAATACCTGAAATCCCAGGAACAAACAAAACCAAAGATAACAGAATTACGCCTATTCCAAATGCTCCGAAAATAAATTTATTATTGAAAAATTTATTTGTAAACAAAACCGGTTTTTCTGATTTACAGTTAAAACCATGAATTAATCTTGACAGACAAATGCTTGCAAACGCCATTGTACTGCCTGTTTCGTTCGAGGTATTAAGGCCGTATAAGAAACAGATTACCGCTGCTGCCGCAATTATCAGGCCTTCTGAAATCACGCTCAATAAAAATGATTTTGTTAGAATAGATTCATTAATTGGACGTGGTTTTTCTTTCATAACGTCGTTTGAATGAGGTTCAAGACCCAGTGCAATAGCAGGGAGAGAATCTGTCAACAAATTAATAAACAGCAAATGCACCGCAGCAAACGGAACCGGCAAAGCAGCCAACGAGGCAAACAGCACGACAATAATACCGGCTGTATTACCTGACAATAAAAATTGAATAGAACGTTTTATATTAGCATAAATGTTTCTTCCATTATTTACAGCCTTGACAATGGTTGCAAAATTATCATCTGCAAGAACCATAGACGCGGCGTCCTTGGAAACTTCCGTACCGGTTATGCCCATTGCAACGCCGATATCGGCCTGTTTCAGCGCTGGGGCGTCGTTTACGCCGTCTCCGGTCATGGCTACAATATTTCCTCTTTCCTGCCAAGCTCTTACAATCCTTATTTTATGCTCAGGTGAAACACGGGCATATACGGATTTCGTAGGAACATATTCCTTTAGCTGTTCGTCAGAAAGATCATCTATTTCTGATCCTTCGGCAGCTTCTGAATAATCTTTCAATATTCCGATTTCCCCGGCGATAGCAGCAGCGGTTACCTTATGATCTCCGGTTATCATAACCGGTTTTATTCCCGCGCTTATACACTCTGCTACCGCAGCCTTAGATTCCTCACGCGGCGGATCCATCATTGCAATAAGCCCCATAAACGACAGCTCGTTTTCATCCTCAAGACAGACTTTTTCTGATTTGATTTCTTTATATGCAAATGCCAAAAGTCTAAGACCTTGTTCTGAAAGTTTTTCTGTAGCTTCTATTATTGCAGACTTTTCACTATCGCTTAAAATCATTCTGTCTATTAATACGTCGGTAGCGCCCTTTGTGAGCATGGTAAGCACACCATTTACATTATGAACAGTAGTCATCAGTTTTCTGTCTGAATCAAACGGTATTTCTGATAAACGAGGATATTTCTCACGTATATATTCAAAATCGAAATTATACTTGCTTCCGAAATTAACTAACGCCGTTTCAGTAGGGTCGCCGATTTCTTCTCCGTTTTTACATACTGCGTCATTGCATAAAAGACTGCTGAGTAAAAGACGCTTCTGATGACCGATTTCAAAATCACCGTTTCCGGCATCGATTATTTTACCGTCTACAAAGATCTTTTTAACAGTCATTTTATTCTGTGTCAACGTGCCGGTTTTATCTGAGCAAATAACAGACACGCTTCCTAACCCTTCTACAGCTTGAAGCTTTCTGATTATTGCGTTTTCTTTTGACATTTTCTGTGTACCGAATGAAAGAACAATCGTAACTATAGAGCTTAAAGCTTCTGGTATAGCAGCGACTGCAAGGGCAACGGCAAACAGGAAAGCGTTCATTAATGCTTCTCCTCTGTAAACGCTTAATCCAAATACAAGGGCACAGATAAGCAAAATTCCTATAGAAAGCTTTTTGCCGAAATTATCAAGATTTGCCTGTAACGGAGTTTTTCTTTCCTTAGCGCTTTTTATAAGACCGGCAATTTTACCTACTTCCGTATTCATTCCAATATCGGTTACGATAAATTTAGCGCGTCCATAAGTAACAAAGCTTCCTGAATACACCATATTCAGTCTATCGCCTAACGGTAATTCCTCTTTAAAAACAGCGTCTTCCTTGTCAACACTGAGGCTTTCACCAGTCAAAGCGCTTTCGTTGACCTTTAAACTTGCATTTTCTATTATTCTTCCGTCGGCACATATATAATCGCCTGCTTCAAGTAAAACCACATCTCCGACAGTTACGTCAGCGGAAGGTATTACAACCGTCTGACCGTTTCTTAAAACCTTGGCATTAGGAGCTGAAAGCTTTTTTAAGCTATCCAGAGATTTTGTTGCATTAACAGTTTGAACTGTCCCTAATATAGCGTTTAAAGTAATAACCGCTAAAATAACTATAGTGCTTTCAATATCTCCCAGGATTGCCGAAACCAAAGCAGCGGCAATCAATATTATTACTAAGAAGTCCTTGAATTGCTCAATAAAAATAAAAAAAATACTCTTTTGCTTTTCTTCTGCAATTTCATTTTTTCCGTATTTCTCAGTATGTTTCCTAACCTCTGCGTCATTCAGACCGTTAAGGGAAGATTCGGTTTCTTTTATAACCTGTTCCTTGCTTTTCAAATAATCATTCATTATTTACTCTCCTTTTATTTTAGGGCAATAAAAAAGACCTTTGCCGAAACCAACTGAATATAAATAAAGCAATTGATTTCAACAAAAGTCTTGCCGTTTAGATATGCTACGGATTGAAATAGTCAATCGTGTACTGACGAAGCATAAACAGTAAATACTGCCGGCTACTCCCCTTTATCGTATTTATATATTACATTATTTTTCCGGTTATGTCAATAGCTTATTATAAAATATACATTTGACAAATCTACTATATAAATGCTATAATACTTAAAAACGAGGAAAAACTTATGAATTATCCGCTTATATTTATTGCCGTTTACTTTATTATTATGAATATTATCACTTTTATTCTATACTTCAGTGATAAACGCAAAGCAATTAAACATCGCTGGCGAATATCTGAAACTATTCTCATTGCATTTTCATTTGCCGGCGGCAGTATCGGAGCTTTTACAGCAATGAAATTATTCAGGCATAAAACTAAGCGTCTGAAATTCAAAATCTCCATTCCGCTTGCTATAATATTACACATATTATTATTTATTGTTATAATAAATAAAATAATAAAACCGCAGTAACTGAGCTGCGGTTTTATTATACTCAAATTAATTTTGCGGACCTAATTGGTCTACAGTAACAATCATTGCTACATAATTCATAAGCAACAAGCTATCCTGAGTATCAATTATTCCGTCATATACAACCTGTGCATTCTCTTTTGCCGTTGCATTAAGCTTATTTACTTCAGGATAAAGAAGATACATATTCAGAGTAACTACGTCTGCAATGTTAATATTTCCGTCGATATTAACGTCGCCATATAACACCTTATCCCAATCTATAATATCGTCGGGATCAACCGTAGTAGTAACTACAGATGTAGTCGTAGTAGTAATTGTAGTAGTTACGGGAGCGGTAGTTTCAGTGGTTTCAGGAGGATCAGCCTCCGTTACTTTTACAGTAATCATTTTTTCCTGACCTTCCGGAGAAGTTACTACAATGTTTGCCTGACCTACCCCTATACCGGATACTACGTCATTTTCAGCGATTGCTACTGATTGATTGCTTGAAATAAAAGTACACCCAGGAACATTGATATCAAGAGCTTGGGTTTCACCCACTTTAATCTCTATTTTTTCTGGCTCTACAACTAAATCCTCTTCATTTGAAACAAATTCGTAAAAATCAATTGATTTTAATGTGATAGTAGGAGATTCTTCCCCTGCATACCAGCATCCGAACATTACATTGCCGTCGCCTGACAATATATCAACGTCTTTTCTGATAGATTCAGGAACTATCCACATTATTTCAAATTCCTTGCCCGGCTCAAGGACAGTTATATTAGCGGGCATATACCAGCCTTCATCGGCATTAGGATTTGCATTTGCTACAGATATGCCGACGCCGCCAACATATTTTTCAAGATCAACGGAAGAAGTAACATTAAACTTTACTGCCGAAACAAGATCTCTGTTCTCCAGTCCAAGATCTGAAAGCATAAATTTATACTGGTTTGTTGTTTCGTCAGAACCTGGTGTAAGTTTCTGATTAACCGTTTTTGATACGGTTTTATTGTAAGGAACCGTAATTTCTCTGGTATAAGTACATGAAGCGGTTTTCAGATGAACTTCATCTATTTCTGCATAATCTTCTCCTTCAGGAGGATTAGCGTCCTGCGCGTACCAAAACTGGAAGCCTACTGAATCGCTGACATTTTTAGAAACATATTCCTGAACATCCTTCGGAACATCCCAGACTACCTCTATGTATGAGCCTGCGTCTGTAACGGTATAGCCGTTGTTTACCTCAATCTGGAACTGATCTCCGTATTCAGCCATATCTTCTTCGCCCTGATCGTTATACCAATAACCGTTTTTACCTTTGACATATTCGGTATCGGCAGGCGACATCGGTTCTACATTGATTCCGCCGCCGTACATAAACTTACTCATATCCTTATCAGACTGAATAGTATAATTGAAAGATTCAAACTTCAGATTGTTCAGGTCGTCAATTCCGAATTCAGAAAACTGGAATTTATGAGAGTTAATCGGATCTCCTTCTTGCCAAGTGCTATTTCCGTCCTCGTCAAGATAACCCTCTTCGTCATATCCTTTTGTAAGCAGATAATCCATTTCCTGATCGTCAATCTCCGCCGTCAGTGTTGAAGAAATAGTAGCGGTGCCGTCTTTATTATCCGTGAACGTCCATTCGCCGCTTTTCTTATTCTGTGTAACTGGCTTATCCGGATTCACAGGACCGGGATCCGTTCCACCTTCAGTTGTAGCTGACACAAGCTTGAATGTTTCGCCTGACTGAGGATACCAAATCGCTACTTCCATTTGTCCGCTTGCAAAATTAATGCTGCTCAAGCTTGAAGACGGAAACGTATATGTAACGGAAAACTTACCGTTTCTGGGAGTAGCCTGAATTCCGTCAGCCTGTTCCCAATAGGGATCAGCTTTAAGATTATAGCCTATGCCTACTGTAACATCTCCGGTATACGCAGTTTCAAAGTTAAGCGTAACCTTAGAAGGACTGGTACCAAGACCGCTCATATTAAAACGAGTAGCTCTTGTTGAACTCGAAGAATCATCCGTTGTTGCAGTAAGCGTTTTGTTGATCGATACTGAACCAGCCGCAGATACATTGGTAATCTGAAAAGCAGCCGGTGAGATAAATACCGTAGCAGTCATAACAGCGCTGAGAACAGTAGCTTTTATTCTGCTGCTTAATTTCTTACCTATCATAACAATCATCCTTTCATATCAATTACATGAATCACGTGCATACAATCTGCTCAGTCAAATTGTATATTTTTTTGCTCGCTAAGCATATTATAACATATTATTCCTGGCTAATTGTGAACAAATTGTGAACAAAGCCTTATTTTATTAAAAATTACAAGAAAATTTTTCACCTATATTTTGTGCATATTACACAAATAATTATAACTTAATAACAAAAAAGAATAAATTTCGCCTTTATTTTATATATTTTTAAGTTATTATTATATTGATTTAAACCATTAAAGTGAATTTACTTGCAAAATTCCTCAAAGTATGATATAATAGTATATAAATCAAAAAAACGGTTATAAAAATACCGTAAAATTTCACAGCAATTTAAATAATATTAAATTGCGGTTTAAGGAGTGCTGAATATGAGATTAGCCGCTATGGAAAAAAGCGAGATTATTTCTTTGAAAAATCAGTGGTGTAAAGAATATGACAATTTTAAAGCTCAGAATCTCAAACTTAATATGGCAAGAGGTAAGCCTTCTCCGGAACAGCTTGACCTAAGCATGGGAATATTAGACGTTTTAAATAGTAAAACAGATATTATCGGAGTTAACGGTGACGATTACCGAAACTACGGCGTTATGGACGGCATTCCAGAAGCCAAGAAAATTTTTTCCAAGATGCTGGGAGTAAAAGAAGATGAAATAATAATCGGCGGAAATGCCAGTCTTAATTTAATGTACGATATTATCTCCGATTCTATGATATTAGGCGTTAACGGCAGTACTCCATGGAATAAGCTGGAAAAAGTAAAGTTTTTATGCCCTGTACCGGGATATGACAGACATTTTGCCATATGTGAAAAATTTGGAATTGAAATGATAAATATCCCCACAGATGAAAACGGTCCTGATATGGATATGATAGAAAAACTTTTATCGGAAGACACCTCTATTAAAGGTATTTGGTGTGTTCCTCAATATTCAAATCCAACCGGATATGTTTTCAGTGATGATACCGTAAAACGCTTTGCGGCTCTCAAGCCTAAAGCTGAAGATTTCAGAATTTTTTGGGATAATGCATATTGCATACATCATCTTGAAGAAAATCCTAAAATACTTCTGAATATTATGGAAGAATGTAGAAAAAATAGTAATGAAAATCAGGTATATATATTTGGATCGACTTCAAAAATCACATTTTCCGGAGCAGGAATTGCCGCAGTAGCCTCTGGAAAGAAAAACATATCAGAATTAAAAAAGAATTTAAGTATAAGAACGATAGGCTACGATAAAATAAATCAGCTAAGACACGCATTATTCTTTAAAAGCTATGAAGGACTACTTGAACATATGAAAAAGCACATGGCTATAGTTGCGCCGAAATTCAAAGCTGTCGCCGATATTCTGGAAAAGGAGCTGGCGCCTCTTGAAGTAGGAAACTGGACTAATCCTAAAGGCGGTTACTTTGTTTCGTTTGATTCCATTCCCGGCTGTGCCAAAAGAATAGTTTCTCTTTGCAAAGACGCTGGCGTTACTTTAACAGGCGCAGGCGCCGCTTTTCCTTACGGAAAAGATCCTGACAATAAAAATATAAGAATTGCGCCTACATATCCGTCTGTCGAGGAACTTATATCTGCAATGAAAATTTTCTGCTTAAGCGTAAAAATTGCCAGTGCAGAATCTTTGATATGAAAAAAATCGCTGCAATTGTATTTGCAGCGATTTTTTTATTTTCTTTTATTTCCGTAAAGCTTTTTAACTACTTTTTTATTGGATAGTCCGCCTTTTGGATTTCGTTTTGCATAAACAAATGCCCATATACATATTGCAAGATAAAATAACAATAATGAAAGCGATATCCATACAGCACGTTTCATCCATTTTGAACCGAAAAAGTCCTTTGCAGTTGAAAGATTAAATTTTACAAACGACCGATCAATATCAGAAGACGCGACAAGATCAACGTTAGCTATTATTTCATCAGAAAGCTTAAGCTCAATTTCTCCAAGCTTCTGATTTTTTTTCACAGGCGCCTGTACGGAGTCATAAAGCTTTATATTTTTTTGTATTGATGTGACGTCTACCTCGTTATACCAAAGAGTTGACACATCTTCTTCGGGCTTAACAAGCACGTACCCGTTTCCGTCAGAATTTTCAACCTTAACTTCAGCTATTTCTTCTCCTTCCGACAAAAGCTCCTTATACTCAAAGTTATCAAATACCCATTCCATAAAATTACATGCGTCTATAATATGATAATACTTAGAATTTCCATTTTCATCATAAAAAGGTGCGTTAAGCAATACCAGAAGATATTTAATCCCATCATATGTTCCCATTGTTACTATATTGCGTCCGCTAAGCTGTAAATTTCCGGTTTTTATACCTTTTACTCCGTAAACATAAAAATCGCTCGCGGCGCTCATAATTATATTTGAATGCGTCCAAGTCCAAGGGTCTTCATGAGCGGTAACGTAGCTTTTGGGATGAACCTCGTATTCTTCAGCAGTTGCAATTTCTTCAAATCCCGGAACAGTGAGAGCATATTGAGTTATTAAAGACATATCCTTAGCCGTCGTAACCTGTTTTGAATCATAAAGTCCATGAGGATTTGCAAAAACAGTATGTTCGGCTCCAATTTCCTTAGCCTTGGCGTTCATCATTTCAACAAAAGCCGAAATATTCTGATTACCAAAATAATACGCAAGTATATTTGAAGCTTCACATGATGAAGTCAACATCATTGCATATAAATAATCAGTAACGGTTAGTTCGTCACCGTCCCATATTTCTCCGTATCTGAGATCATCCTGATATTCGTATTCCTCAAATTCCTCATAAAGTTTTTTGTCGGCGGTTATGGTAATATTATCTGGATCCTTGCAGTTTTCAAGAACGATTACCGCCGTCATAATATTGACAAGAGACGCTGGCATCTGCTCCAGATCGGCATTTTTTTCATATATAACTGATTTAGTATCTAAATTAATGAAATAGACAGACTTTGCATTGACATCGAATGGCGGTGTGAATTCTACAGCTCCCGCCGATGCAGTAAAGCATAAGTACGCTAACGTTAACATCGCCGATAAAACGGAAACGATTTTTTTCAAATTTAACAGCTCCTCAAATTGTTCTACTAATTATTATAGCAAATTTTAAGTGAAAATCAAATACTTTTTGAAAAAAAATAAAAAGATATTTACGAATCGCAGTTTTTATGTTAGAATTATAAGGTATTCTCACGAAGGAGGAATAAAATTGATTTATGTAACCGGTGATATGCACGGTGAATTTTCACGCTTTAAAAACAAAAATATTAAAAAGCAACTGGAGGAAAACGATACGCTTATTATATGTGGCGACTTCGGGTTTATATGGGAAGACTCCAGACATGAAAGATCTATAATCGAAAAAATCGGAGAATTAAATTATAATGTGGCTTTTGTTGACGGCTGCCATGAAAACTTTGATTTATTACAGCAATTCGAGGTTATTGAATGGAACGGAGGAAAGGCTCACCATATAAGCGGTAATCTCGTTCACCTTATGAGGGGACAGGTTTATACAATAGAAGACAAAAAAATTTTTGCTTTTGGAGGCGGTCACAGTCAAGATTATGAGTACCGTAAAAACATTAACTGGTGGCCGCAGGAGCATCCGACTCATGAAGAAATCATAGAATCAATAAATAATCTTGGAAAATATGATAACTGCATTGATTATATCATTACACACGAGCCTCCGGCATCTCTTAAAGATTGTCTCGAAGTAGACGTATTTCAAAGACTTGAAATACACGCGTTTTTTGAAGATATAATAAAAGCTTGTCATTTTGAAAAATGGTTTTTTGGAAAATGCCATTTGGATAAATATATACCGATGAAATTTTATGCGGTATTTGAAGATGTAATACCTGCTTATGAAATAGATTAATGTTGATTAAATCATAAAATTATGATATAATAAAATAAAAACGGAGGTCACAATATGATAACAATCGAAATGGAAAACGGGAAAAAAATAAGACTTGAATTATATCCTGACAAAGCGCCTGTTTCATGTGAAAACTTTGAAAAGCTTGTCAAAAGTGGATTCTATAACGGACTCACCTTTCACAGGGTAATTCCTGGATTTATGATACAGGGCGGATGTCCTGCCGGCAACGGAACAGGAGGTCCGGGCTGGACTATTAAAGGCGAATTCTCAGCAAACGGAGTTAAAAACGATTTAAAGCATACAAGAGGAGTATTATCAATGGCGAGAGCAATGAATCCTGATTCTGCCGGTTCACAATTCTTTATAATGCATAAAGACGCTCCTCATTTGGACGGAGAATATGCAGCGTTCGGAAAAGTAGTGGAAGGCATGGATGTAGTGGACGAAATTGCAGGAGTCAGCACAGACTTTTCTGATAAGCCGTTAGAGCCGCAGGTAATTAAAAAAATGTATATAGAATAACATTTTTATCGCCTAAGATAACGATCTTAGGCGATTTTTTATCGAATATTGTAACCATTTATCAATTAAAAGAGCTCTTTAGACTTTTCATTTGTTAATTATAACTAAAATATCTTGAATATTATATGTAAAATACTGATTGCAAATGTTATAAATACATGATATAATAAAAAAGTAGTTTCAAAAAGTTACATTTTAGTTAATGAATCATGAATCTTTTTACTTTTTTATTACAAAAAGAGAGGATGTGTTAAAACCATGGTTAAAAAAATCAGCAGAATTTTTACTGCGATGACCGTTACAGTTTTTATCTTCCTGTCATCTCTTGCAGTCTCTGGAGCAGATAACTATAAAAGCTGGCTTCAAAGCGATTCACGCTGGGGAAATAAGACTCTTGGAAGCTGCGGCGATACAATGGCTGAAATAGGCTGTGCAGTTACCTCCATAGCAATGCAGGTAGTTCATTCAGGGTGTAAAAGCGAAAGCGAATTCAATCCCGGTACTCTTGTTGATTATCTAAGCAAAAACGGCGGATTTGATTCTTACGGAAATTTATATTGGGGAGCCGTAACCGGAATGGTTAGTAATTTCACATTTGAAAAACGAGCTTATTTCTCGTCGCAAACAAAGTCCGGCATAACGCAGGAACTTGCCTCTTACATAAATCAGGGATATTATATAGTAATGTCAGTTAAATATGATGGTCATTGGATAGCAATAGATACAATAAAAAACGGAGTCGTTTATATGATGGATCCGGCACAAAATAAATCCAACAATCTGTTCGATTATTACGACGTAAACGGTATGCTGCAGGTAAGACTGTATAAGGGTAAAAATACTCCCGAAAAGGTGGAAATTAATGAAACTAAATATCTTACAGGTCACTATCAAACTACAGACGCTCTTAATCTGAGAAAATCCTACAGCACTTCATCAGATGTGCTTTTAACCATACCGTCAGGTAAAACTGTCGTTGTAACCAGAGTGTACAATAATCAATGGGGTGAAACAGAATATAACGGGAAAACCGGCTGGATATTTCTTGAATACACAAAATATACCGAAAGCTCTTATACATATAAAACCGGATACTATAAATGTAATGCTACTACCGGTGTAAACATGAGAAACGGTATTGGAACAGATAAAACTATAGTATGCCTTATACCAAACGGAGCGTCGGTCACTATTAGTTCCGTTACAGCTAACTGGGGAAAAGCTAAATATGGAAGCAAATCAGGTTATGTATGTATGGAATACATGAAATATGTATCTCCCGTAACCACTGCCGCTCCTAAAACTACAACCGCTACAACCACAACCAAAATCACGACTACATCAGTCAAAACTACAACTACAACCTCCTGCATTACAACTGTAACTACCTTGCCGCCGATTACTAAAGGCGATATTAACCGGGACGGAAAAATAGACAATGAAGACGTACTCGTTCTTAATATCTATTTTAACAAGCCATATGAATTAGAATTCATCGAGAAGTATATATTTGATGTAAATAATGATAATGAAATTAATAATTTAGACGTGGTTTATCTAATGAAAATTATTAGACAATAAAACGAAACGGAGAAACAATATGAATTGGACAGAAGCTGAAATTTATACCTCAACAGAAGGCGCCGATATAATATGCGCATCCTTACTTGATATAGGAATAAAAGGATTTTCTATCAAGGATTCTGAAGATTTTAATGAGTTTTTAAAAAATAAAGACGGTAAATGGGACTACATTGATGACGATTTAATGAGTATGAAAAACTGTGAAACAAGCGTAACAGTTTATCTGCCAGACAATACACAAGGCGGCGAAATGCTTATTTCACTGAAAAATATACTCAGACTATTAAAAAGCCGCGATACTCAAAATAAATGGGGCAGACTGGAAGTAAAACTTAAATCTGTAAAGGAAGAAGATTGGGCTCATAATTGGAAACAATATTTTAAACCGTTAAGGATTGGTAATAAACTTCTCATAAAACCATCATGGGAAGATTATGACGAATCAGATAATAGGATTGTTCTTGAAATAGATCCTGCGTCAAGCTTTGGTACCGGACAACATAATACTACTAAGCTGTGTCTTGAGCTGCTGGAAGATTCAATAAAACCTGGAGATAGATTATTGGATCTTGGATGCGGCAGTGGAATACTTTCAATAGGCGGTATGCTTTTAGGAGCTCATGAGGCTGCTGCGGTAGATATAGAAGAAAATGCCGTTTCCACCTCAATCCGGAACGCTCTTAAAAATAATATTTCCATGGAAAAATATCATGCTTACTGCGGAAATATTATATCCGACATCGCACTCAGAAATACACTAGGCAGCAATTACGATATAATTACTGCTAATATAGTAGCAGATATTTTAATTGCCATGAGTGAATTATTTAAAAAGTTTCTTAAACCGGAAGGTCTTATTATTATTTCCGGAATTATAACTGAACGAAAAACAGAAGTAATAAAAATCGTTACTTCATGTGGATTTGAAGTGATAAAAGAAGCTGAAAGCGACGGCTGGGCAGCGGTCTTGCTTAAAGCGGTATAATATAATTCCATACACTCTTAATAAGTGTATGGAATTTTCTTTTTTACCCTTATTATTTATTCTTCGCAGTTCTTTTAATAATATAAACCAAGATTTCAATAAATATAGCTACGGCTACTATTACTATAAAATATGGAACAAGTCCCCATCCGCCATTTTTACTCTCATCAACATCAATCATAACATTTTTTTCATCACTCTTATCCTGTTTATAATCATTCTGAATTCCATTTCCGGCAGCCGGATTCTTATTATTAGATACAGTATTATTAGAATTGATTCCGCTGCTTCCATTAGTTACTACTATACCTCCATTTTTTTCCGCAAGGTAAGCGGTTACCCATGCAAGCGGAGTATTCCAGTTTATAGTACATTCGTTTACCGACCAGGCTTCTATATTATCCATATAGCATTTTGCCGGAGCAATTTCTCCCGGCTTCCAGCCTGAACCCTTTACCCAGGGATCCTGCATTCCAGAATTTGGTCCGCCGACAAGTACTCCGTTAGGAGCTTCCGGAAAATTCGCGTCCGCCTGATTTGACCACCATCTGTGATGCGGATATTTAACTGCATGACTTCCATAGCCTGTAACGTAAGAATAATCCATGGGGTTTCTGCCGAGAATATAATCCATGCCGCTTATAACGCCGTCCAGATAATCTTCGTCGCCGCTTAATTCATAGGCATATGCCATTATTATATTATTATTCATAATAAATGAATTAGAGCCCCAGATATACCCCTTTCTGTCAATAGCATAGTTTACAGTACCTGATTCGTAAGGTTGACCGTAACCTTGATTTTCAGTTAATTCCTCATAATGCTCTGCCGCCGAACAAATAGAGTCTTTAAGCTTATTTTGGGCTGTAGAATCGAGCTTATCAATATTTAATGCCAAAGAAAGATTGCCCAACGCGGCAACATTTCCCCAGTTGAAGCTTCCGGAGCTGTCAACATCTTCTCCGCCGGAAAGCTTTACTTCAGTCTTCATATAATGTGTAGACTTTTCGGCATCTTTCATATATGAAAGATCATCTGTTGATATAAACAATTCACAGGCTGCCCAGTAAAATTCATCTGTTGCGTCATCATCGCCATAGGGCCCTCCTCCGATTGATTCATCCAAAGGAGCATACATATCGGGATGTTTTTTAGCTGCCTCATATGCAAGCTTAGCATTATTTAAACATATGTCTGCAAATTCCGGATCAGTGTCTTTCCACAGCCTGTATGCCTGAGCGGCACATGCCGCCATATTAAGGGTAGCGGCAGTTGTCGGAGGCTTTATGATACGTTCTTCTGGATCATCTGCAGGAGCAAGTGCAAGAGCAGTCCACTTATTATCATGAACCTTATGATATACCATATTTGAATAATCCCCGTCCGTGACCATCATCTTGAACATCCATTCCATTTCATATCTGGCTTCGTCAAGCAGATCAGGGTAGCCGTTTGTATTTTCCGGAATACTCATTGTACCGTCCGCATATACGTCCTCATATCCATTTTTAACAGCTATTTCATATTGATTCTGCATCGTCCACAATGATATTCCGCCATTGACAACATATTTTCCGTGATCTCCTGCGTCATACCATCCTCCCGTTACATCCTGAGTTCCGCTGCTTCCGGTATAACCCCACGTCTGCTCTATTGAAGCAACGTCAGACGGATGACCTGCGGCTCTGGCCAAAGAAGAACTGTCGCCGGAAATAATATACTGGCTTTCAATTTCAATACCGCTTCTGTTCTGATAAAAATAATTAAGCGAATCATAAAGCATACACGAATACGTTTTTCCGTTTCCTATTTCAAATTCACGGCTTTTAGAGCCATTCTCAGCTTCAAGGTAATATACCCCGTCTTTTTCATAGTCCGAGAAATCCAATTCATGCACATTATCTCCTGAATCCATATCAAGTCCCTTTGGTTCTGATTTATCACTGAAAACAACGTTACCGCTTTTATCCTTCAAATCAAATTTAACTGATGACGCAGAGTCAGAAAGCAAGGTTGCTTTCTTGTTCATTCCTGTAAAATAACCAAGCTGATTTGTTAAAATATCAGACCGGATCCATTCTTCAGGCGGCTGGTAATCATTTTCATCGCTTGTCGTACATTCAAGCGACATGTTATCAAATGTAAAAACTGTACCCTCCGGAACTGTGTCGCCGCCGATATGAAATGCCCATTCAACATCTGCGGTGCGGTTTGCAGTAAATGTACCTTCTACCTTTTTCGTCTGATTAGCCTGAAGCTGCTGAACATTCCAATATGCCTCGTGCTGCGATGGATCAGGCTCGCCATGCCAGTCTTCAGTAAACGGTTCTCCCATATCTCCGATTTTAGTATAATAAGTACAATCATTGCTTGCCGTTATATCAAAAGATACCTTGTAGGAATTTCCGCTTACAATTTTAAGACCTCTGTGACGGAACTGACAGTCCCACCTGTCTTCGCCTCCCCTTGACGCGCCTCCCGGATTAACTATAGTAATATTATATACGCCGTTTGAAATCTCAAATTCCATTTCCCCAGGCTGTGACTCGCAGACATGCCAAGGAAGTCCCACACCATCTTCAAAATCCGTTTGTCCCAATTGCTGTCCGGCTGAAACATAATTCACCGATAATATTGAATTTCCGATTAAATTAAAAATAGTCAGCGCTGAAGCCGCTATTATAGCGACCGATTTTCTAATTCTGTATTTTTTCATCCTATTCCCTCCTGTTTCTATTTTAACCTATTTCCTTAATTATGTAAAGGGGAAAAATAGGATATTCTGTTTATTTTTCTATTAATAATAAAAATCTCTGTTTATAATTTCAATAGAAAAAAATATATTTTATAAACATAAATAATATTACTATATAACTCCATGAATACGACAAACTGATATCAATCAAAAAATTAAACATATACACTTTTCAGATAATATAAAAAGCATATATGTTTTAATTAACTAATAATATTTTCGATAGTCTTATTGCTCTTTAGGCTGATAAAACCTGCCTAAAAGCTTTTGGGTTTTTATTTCGTTAATAAAAGCGTCCGGATCAATATCTTTTATAGCATGAATCACTTTCTTAGCCTGAGCTGAAGACACAATCGAATAAACTACATTTCTTTCACAATGCTCATACGAGCCTTCTCCCTCCAATATTGTAGCCCCATGCTTACTAACTTCGTAAATTGCTATACAGATTTCTCTCGGCTTAGTTGTAACAATAAAAAATGTACTTTGCTGAAATTTCTTATAAAGCAAATGCAGAACAGTAGTTGAGGCATATTGGAATATAATTGAATATAAGGCCTTCTCCCAGCCAAATATAAAGCCTGCTACACAAATAATTACGGCATTGAACCCAAGAATAATATTAAAAGAATCTATTCCGCGTTTCTCTGATAAAAAAATAGATATAAAGTCGGTTCCGCCTGAAGTAGCGCCTGCATTTAAACATATACCAATAGCAAGACCGTTTATTATTCCCCCAAAAATACTGATAAGCAGAATATCTTCAGTAAGAATATAGCTTGGTATCAAATCAGTAAAAATGCTGTTAAGAATAATCATAAGACATGAATAGAGCGTAAATCTTTTTCCAATAAATCGGAAACCTATGTAAACCGGAATTGAATTCAGAAAAATATTAACTACGCTGAACGGTAATGTAATATCCAATAACAATTTAAATATTCTCTGTATCAATATTGTAAGTCCTGTTACGCCGCCAGGATACAATCCACCTGTATTAACAAACGTTTTAGTATTAAGCGCCATTAAAAAAGCTGAAATTATAACCGTTATTAATATTATAAATTGCTTTTTTATGGATTTCCGCATCTTATTCATATTGACACCTATAATAATTTACTAATTGAGATTTAATATACATGTTTTATTTCCGCTCCGAACGGCATTAAAGCAAGCTTAGCTAATTTAAACATTTGCTTTCCGAATGGAATACCTATAATTGTTATACACAGTATAAGACCCAAGCATATATACCCGACCGCCATTGGAATGCCACTGAGTATCAGCCATAATATATTTACAATCAAAGAAACGGCTCCTCCTCCGTAGATAACTTCCTTTCCAAAAGGAAAAAATGCAAGAGATGCAAATTTAAAGCACTGCAACCCTATTGGAATTCCTATAATAGTAATACACCAAAGACAGCCGGCAATAATCCAACTGCACCCACTGATTATTCCTCCGAAAATAAACCATAAAATATTTCCTATAAATCTCATGTTTATCTCCCTAAATTAAAACAAATGTATACTGATTTCTTTAGCATAGTATATACTATAATTATCGTTGTGTCAACTCCCGAATAAAAAATTTCATCAGCAAATTAATTTTTATTTAGAATATCTTTTATATCACCTTTCTAAAAGAGAAGCTTTAATTGTTAAAGGATTATTTAAATATATCCTAATATAAGTTATCAATACATGCAATTGCAATCATCGCCCTTGGAACAGTTTTACCGATTATCTATAAACCGAATCGGCATGTGTGTTCTGTGCCATTACTCCTACCAATTTATGCGGAACATAGGGCTGCTCCAAATATTCTATTTCACTATCCTTTAAAACAAGATCTATAGCTTTTACAGCGCTTTCAATATGTTGCAGCTTAGTTGCCCCAACCACCGGAGCTGTCGACTTTGTAAGCAGCCATGCCAAAGAAATTTCCGTCATAGATACATTTCTCCTTTCAGCAAGCTCTGCTATCCGGTCAATAATTTGCTTATCTTGCTGAGCAGTCCCTTCATATTTAAGACGTGCGTAGTCGTCCTCGGCAAGTCTTTTTGATGTTTCACCGGAACGCTTTGCCAACCTTCCTCCCGCAAGTGCACTATACGGCGTCAAAGCTATATTATCCTCTTTACATAGCTTAACCATTTCTCTCTCTTCTTCACGGAAAATAAGATTATAGTGCCCCTGAACCGAAATAAATTTTGCAAAGCCTTCTTTTTCAGCTAATGAATTTGCCTTAGCAAGCTGATAAGCGAAGCAATTTGAAATACCAATATAGCGTACCTTTCCTGAATTGATTAAATTGTTAAGTCCCTCCATAATATCATAAAGCGGCGTCTGATAATCCCACATATGACAGATATACAAATCTACATAATCCATACGTAAATTTTTAAGACTTTTTTCAAGCATATTTTTAATATGCCGAATGCCGCTGACGCCGGAATCAATTTCCTCATTTGTTCTCGGAAGAAATTTAGTTGCAACAACTACCTCGTCGCGTTTTGCAAAATCACGCAAAGCACGCCCTAAATATTGCTCGCTCGTACCATTCTGATATGCGATAGCTGTATCAAAGAAATTTACGCCTAAGTCAAGTCCTTGCTTAATAATTTCACGGGAATGCTCCTCATCAATTGTCCATGAATGCTGACCGTTTCCCGCTTCTCCAAATCCCATGCACCCCATACAAATACGTGACACATTCAAATCAGATGATCCAAGCTTTATATATTTCATTTTATTACTCCATTCTAAGAGATTTCACTTTTCAGTAAATAACCGAAAATATTATTTTATTGCTTACTGAGGTATAACATTAAAGCAAATTTATAATACTATTTAACAATTTAAAAAGCTTCTTTTAAAATATTTAAAACATCTTCAGAGGTCAGAATCTTATAGCCTCCACCCAAAACAGTTGAATCAGCAATTTTCGGCAGCATCTCTTTTGTCGCCCCAAGTTCCCGCAAAGTTCTCGGAAGTCCAAGAGTTTCAATAAAATCAGATAAACTTTCAATTCCCGCTAAAGCCGCCTGCTCTTTAGTCATGCCGACAGTATTTATTCCCCAAACGTTTTTTGCAAAACGAACAAATTTATCTATTCCATATGAACAGATATATTTATAATAAGGAACAGAAATTGCAGCAAGACCAGCTCCATGCGCGCAGTCGGTATAAGCGCCAAGCTGATGCTCTATCATATGAACCTCCCAATCCTGTTCTTTTGAAACGCCGGTAATAGTGTTCAGTCCTATTGCCGCGCACCACATTATATTGCTTCTGGCTTCATAGTCCTGAGGATTTTCAAGCGCTACCGCCGTACTGTTAATTAGAGATCTCATAATTCCCTCAAGAACGTAATCTGTTGTATTATCATCATTACCGGAAAAATACTGCTCCATCAAATGCGACATCGTGTCAAAAATACCGCTGACCATTTGATATTTTGGAACTGTAAAAGTAAATTCGGGATTTAGAATAGAAAATTTAGGATTTACATTCGACGGGAACACTCTACCATTTTTCAGCATTTCGTCTTCGTTTGTAATAACCGATCCGCCGTTCATTTCAGAACCTGTTCCCGCCATAGTAAGAATACTTCCTACAGGCACGATTTCATTATTAACTTCATCAAAATTTATCCAGTACCTTTGCCATGGATCGCCTTTACAGTATGCTGAAACTGAAATTCCCTTTGCACAGTCAATAACAGAGCCGCCTCCAACTGCCAAAATTAAGTTTACATTGTTTTCCTTTACAAGTCTGGAACCCTCCGTTAGCTGAGCATAGGTCGGATTTGATTTAATGCCCGGAAGTTCCACAATTCTTTTTCCGGCAGATTGTAAGATTTTCAATACCTTGTCATATAAGCCGGATTTCTTTACCGAACCTTTTCCATAAATCAGCAGAACAGTATCTCCATAGCTTGCAAGCTCTTCATAAAGGTTATCAAGAGAATTCCTTCCAAAATAAATTTTCGTGGGATTATAATAACTAAAATCAAATTTCATATAATTACGCTCCTTTACTTATTTAAGATTATTTTCTATCCATGCAGCCATATCTTTTTCAGCGGTTTTTCCTCCGCCCTCATAGGCTGTATGCATAGGCATTATTTGCGCTCCGCTGCAAAGCTTTTCTATATCACTGTCGCAATGTCCCTTACCTCCACCACCGTGTGTGGAAAACGGCATAATCGTCTTTCCTTTGAAATCCTGTTCATTTAGGAATGAAGCAAGCGGCGGCGCCATTGTTCCCCACCAAATCGGAGTTCCGATATAAATGGTATCAAACCTTGTCAAATCATAGTCCGATGTTTTTATAGAAGGTAAATACCCATCTTGTATTTCCTTCTTGGCCTGTACTACAACGGTATTATAATTATCAGAATAAGGCGTTGTCGGATTTATTTCAAGCAGCGCTGCCCCGGTCAAATTCGATATTATTTCTGCCATTGCTTTTGTATGACCGGCCCACGTATAGTAAATTACAATACTTTTATTCATAATATTATCCTCACTTTAATCGGTTATATTCGTCGTTGGAAACCGGCTCACACCATTCATTACTGACATTCTCACCCGGAATTTCAATAGCTATATGCGAAAACCACGAATCTGCTTTTGCTCCATGCCAGTGTTTTACTTCAGGCGGAATGGTAATTACCATTCCCGCTTTTAAACTTACAGCGGACTTTCCTGCTTCCTGGTACCAGCTTCTCCGGCAGTACAAATCAAAAGCTGCCCTCCCCCCTTATATGCATGATGAATATGCCAGTTATTACGGCATCCGAGTTCAAAAGTCACATTTGCCAAAAATAATGGGCATTTCTCAGAATCGGTCAGAGGCTTAAGAAAAGAACTGCCGATAAAATATTTTGCGAAGCTTTCGTTGGGCAATCCGATTCCGAATATATTAGCATGATCAAATTATCTCTTATTCATTAGTTTCATTATTATACCTCCCTTTTTATTTTGTATCTGAGATAATCCAGTATTTCTAACTGCTTTTCCTTAAAATGAATTTCATCCAGCATACCGTTTCTTTTTTCATTGAGAATCCGCATACGTTCGCTGTCGGCGGTGCTTCCTGCCAAAACCAGCTTCATATAGACTTGAACATCTTCACTTGTGAATCCAATATCATGCAACGTCATAATTAAACTAAGTCGTTCCAGATCTCGGTCATCATATTCCCATATATCCATTACTTCCCTTAAAGCGCCGCACAGATTCCAGCTTTCATATTCGTCCAGAATTTCAATGGGAATATGATATTTTTCTGTGGTTTCTTTTTTAGTCATAAAAATCCCCCTCAAATGAAAAACAGGTGTTCCGCCAGGAACACCTATAGTATACCACTTATGTATAAAAATGTAAAATACTTATATTGTATTATTAGATATGCCTTTAAGGTATTTCTTTGCATGATCAATAAATGCAGCAGTCGCAGCAGAATATGTCTGATCCTTTTTCCATGCCAATACCGTTTCAGTTTCCATAGCTGGAAATAAGGGAATAAACCTCAGTCCGTCATAGGTACAGTTAAGCTGTATACAAATTACAACTCCGATATTGCTGGCTGCAAGCATTGCTTCATTGTATAAGAGATTACCCCTTGCTGCAATTTCAACGCTTTGCGCATAACTTCCCAGCCACTTTGTAAGCTTGCTCTGCGGAAATTCGCCTGCCGACATAATTAATGGAATATTTTTAAGATTCTCAGGACATATCTGTTCCTTATGTGCAAGCTCAGAATCTTTACATACCAACACTCCCCATCTTTCCTTAACAGGCATCGATACAAATTCATATTTACATATGTCTACTGCGTCAAGCATAAGTCCTATATCCAATAGGCCTCTCTCTATATAATCCTTTACGTTGCTTTCATTTCCGCTGTAAATTTCAAAAGTAACCAGCGGATATGCTTTGTGAAAAGAGGCAATAATTTCTGATAAATATTTTGTGGATAAAAATTCTCCACTCCCAATTGTTATTTCGCCGCTGATTTCTGTTTCACGGCATAAAAAATCTCGTTTAGTTTTTTCAGCAAGACTTATCAGTTCTTGTGCACGTCTTCTGAGCATCATGCCGTCTTCTGTCAGTACTATATTATGGTTTTTTCTTATAAACAGCCTGACTCCTAATTCTTCCTCAAGCTGAGCTAACTGTCTGGAAAGCGTCGGCTGAGTTATATGCAGAACTTGTGCTGCTTTGGTGATATTTTCCTCTCTGGCAACTATTAAAAAATATCTTAATACACGCAATTCCATGAGTATTTCCCTTCCTTGATTATATCAAACAGAGAATTAATTTCGGTCACAAAAAAATCCCAAGAAAATCATAGTATTTCTTGGGATTTACTAAAACGTCAGTAATCCTAAAAATATTTAAATAAATATATTAGTTATAATAAAAATTTCTGTATCTAATACAAAAAAATATTATGAATAATCATCCCGCACATTTTGATTTGCGATACTTTTATATAAATTGTTCTGTTTCAAATTTCTTTGGTCTTGACATAAGGTTATCCAACGCATCCTTAACACTTCCATTATTAAACAATATTTCGTTTAACTGTTCCGTTATAGGCATTGAAACTCCTGTTTTACGAGCAAGTTCCAAAGCTACCTTACAGCAATTATATCCTTCCACAGTACCAACAATTTTTACAGCCTCCTGAGGACTTACACCCTGACCGATCAGTATTCCTGCCCGTCTGTTTCTGCTATGCATACTGGTACATGTAACAATAAGATCACCTATACCGGTAAGCCCTCCGAATGTTGAAGGAAGAGCGCCGAGAGCAACGCCTAGTCTGCCTATTTCTGTAATACCGCGTGTCATTAGAGCAGCCTTAGTATTATCTCCATAATTCAAACCGTCGCATATACCCGCGCATAATGCAATTATATTCTTTAATGCTCCTCCTATTTCACAGCCGATAACGTCGTTATTTATATATATTCTAAATACATTGCTGCTCATTATATCCTGAACATACACTGCTGCATCATTGTTTTCCGAAGCGGCAACCACAGTTGTCGGAATACCTCTTGCAACCTCCTCTGCATGCGAAGGACCCGATAAAATCACAGCCGGAGCCTGAGGAACTTCCTCTTTTATAACGTCGCTTATGAGCTTTAGCGTACCGTTTTCAAGTCCCTTGCTTGTATTTACAACGATCATTTCAGGAGTAATATACGGAGAAGCTTTTTTTGCTACATCCCTGACATACGGCGAAGGTATTCCAAGCAAGACTATATCGCTTCCGTTTATGCATGAAATATCCGGATTTAAATTTATGCTGTCCGGTATTTTCACACCGGGAAGCTTTGACCTATGTTCACCGTCTTTTTTTATATCTTCTAATTCCTTTGAGAAAGCTGACCATACCGTTACTGTATGACCAAGCCGATTTAGCATAACCGCAAGACTCATTCCAAATCCTCCGGAGCCTAAAATAGTGAAATTTGCCAAGATGTCATTCCTCCCTTTTCTTTATTGAAAATCTGTTTTCAGTACCGTTCTTAAGTCTAGAAATATTTGATTTATGCATACAAATTATCAAAATACAAATAGGCAGCGTAAGCAATGTATGAATAATTGATATTTCAATTGAAATGCCTTCTATGAAATATCTCATTAAAAAAGTTACAATCGGACAGCATACTGAGGCGGTTATGGAAGATACCGAAACATAATGAGTTAAAATTAAAGTAACTGCAAAAATAAATATCAATATGCCAAATACGGCAGGATCAATTACCAGAAAAACTGAAACTCCTACTAATACTCCCTTTCCGCCCTTAAATCCATAATAAACTGGGAAAATATGTCCAATTACAGCAAATAAGCCGGCTATATATCCGATATATCTGATATCTCCGTCAAGACCAATTCCTGCGTCTAAAAGAGTACAAATAAATTTACAGATAAAAACGGCTATAACGCCTTTCAGGAGATCGCCGATAAGCGTAAACAACGCAGGCAGCTTACCAAAGCATCTCAGCGTATTAGTAAGACCTGCATTACCGCTTCCGAATTTTCTGATATCTTCGCCTTTAAGAAGCTTCACAGTTATGATTGATGAATTACAGCTTCCTAAAAGATATGATATAACGGCGGATATAAATATTGCGATAATATATTTAATCATATCAACCTCTTACTTGTCCTTATCATTACGTTCTCTGACTATAAATCTAACAGGTGTTCCGATCAGACCGAATGTCGATCTTATCTGATTTTCAAGATACCTTTGATAAGAAAAATGAAATAAATCAGAACGATTAACAAACGTTACGAAGGTCGGCGGATTCGTTGACGCCTGAGTCATATAATATATTTTAAGACGCCTTCCCTTATCGGACGGAGGCTGAACCCTTGTTGTAGCATATGAAAGTACGTCATTTAACATTCCTGTTGAGATACGCATTGAATTCTGTTCCTTGACATATTTTATCATTTCAAACAATTTGTTCAGACGCTGTCCGGTTTTGGCGGATATAAATAAAAAAGGAACATATGACATAAAGCTAAAATCATTTTCAAGCTTTGTCTGATATTCTTTCATAGTACTGCCTGTTTTATCAACAATATCCCACTTATTTACTGCTATTACGGACGCCTTGCCCTGTTCATGGGCATAACCGGCAATTTTTGAATCCTGCTCAGTAAATCCGGATTCCGCGTCTATTAAGATAACGCATACATCAGCTCTGTCTACCGCTATATAAGCTCGCAAAACACTGTAATGCTCAATTTTTTCGTTTACCTTTGATTTTTTTCTTATTCCTGCGGTATCTATAAAAACGAATTTTCCGTATTCGTTTTCTATAACAGTATCGGTTGCGTCTCTTGTAGTGCCGGCAATATTTGAAACAATTGCTCTTTCCTCACCGGAGATTTTGTTGACAAGTGAAGATTTTCCAACGTTAGGCTTACCGATAACTGCTACTTTCACATATTCATCGTCATAATCTTCCGTTTTATCCTCTGGAAAAAACCTAAAAATCTCATCAAGCAAATCGCCGGTTCCATTTCCATGCTGAGATGAAATTGGAAATGGATCTCCGAGACCAAGGTTATAAAATTCATAAAGCTCGGCAGGAGGTTCGCCTATTGTGTCACATTTATTAACTGCCAGCACAACAGGCTTGCCGCTTTTCAAAAGCATATTAGCAACGTCATGATCGCTTGCTGTCACACCGCACCTGATATCAGTGACAAGTACTATTACATCAGCTCTTTCAATTGCAATTTCCGCCTGCCTTCTCATTTGAGACAGAATTACGTCGTCGGTATAAGATTCAATACCACCTGTATCCACGACCATAAATTCTCTTGAACGCCATTCGCATTTCGAATAAATTCTGTCTCTTGTAACCCCGGGAGTGTCCTCAACTATTGAAAGACGCTTACCTATTAGTTTATTAAAAAGCGTTGATTTTCCCACGTTTGGACGACCAACAACAGCGACAACCGGCAAAGACATTTTATTCATCTCCCCTCTTTTTAATATAAAATATATTTATTTTGAATCTATAGATTATTATGTGCAAATTCAAAATTATAATATCACAATCGTCTCTGATAAATTTGCAGATAAAAAAAAGAGAAGGAATTATCGCTCCTCCTCTCCTCCTTACAAAGCGTTATTCAGCATCCATCTTGATAACCTCAACGCCCTTGTAGAATCCACAATTTTTGCAAACCTTATGTGAAGCTTTTAATTCACCGCAATTATCGCATCTGCTTAATGCAGGCGCATTAAGCTTCCATACCGCTGAACGCCTTTTATCGCGTCTCGCTTTGGAAGTTTTTCTCTTTGGTACAGCCATTCCGGCACCTCCTTAAAGCTATTAAGCTCATTTATTTTGGCAATTACACTCAGATTCGTTACGGTCGCAGCCGCATACAGGACATAGCCCCGCACAGTCGTCACGGCAAAGTAGTTTAGTAGGCACCGATAAAATCAAATCTGAAAGAGCAATTTCATCTACGTCAACCTTATCATTTTCTGAAATAATATATTCATCATTATCAGAATTGACAGTTTTTACGACTATACGCTTAAATTCAAATGAATAATCTCTCTTCATTTCCTTAAGACATCTGTCGCAGACGATATTTAATGTAAACTTTACGGAATAATCCATATGGACAACATCGGCACGGTTATAAAAGCTGCCTGACACAAGTACGTCTCCATCAAGCATATAACTATTATTGTCGGGAAACGCTGAGCAAGGAATATAATAATTAAATTCTTTGCTGCAAGCCGTAGTACTAAAAACCTGCCTAAGATCTGCTACCATAATAAACCCCTTTAAGCATCACAAATTATATTATATATAATATAATTCAAATTGTCAATAGTTTTTTTATTAATCGGCAAATTTTGTAACACTTGCAGGCATATCGGCATTATCGGCAGATACTGTAAATACTACCTGTGTATCATCACCTGTAAGCTTGTCCAGCTTTTCAAGCATAATGCCGAATTCATCAAGATCAGAACCGCCGATTTTCAAAATAGAATCCACAAAGATTTCCTTTATATCATAATTTCCGGCAAGCATTCCGGCAACAAAGCCGTAAAATGTATCATATCCAGATATACTGAAACGTTCAGCATCAACTAATCTTACCTTATAGCTAATATCGTATGTAAGCTTAGCGCCTTTTTCTATACATATAAGATCGCCGTTTGTTGATTTAACCGCTTCATTGATCATATCAATAAGAACCTTGGTTTTTCCCGTACCTTTTTTACCTGTTATCAATTTAATCATTTATAAACTCCTTCTGTCAAATGAATGACTTAAAAATTCCTGGTATTTAATAACGCTTTATTTATAGCTTATTTCAATTTAGCTTCAAGAGCTTCCTTACGATCCTCGTATCCCGGTTTGCCGAGAAGAGCAAACATATTTGATTTATAGCTTTCAACTCCAGGCTGGTTAAACGGATTAACGCCTAAGATGTAGCCGGAAACTGCACACGCTTTTTCAAAGAAATAAATCATATATCCGAGATTTTCCTCATCAACTTTATCAAGCTCAAGAATAATATTTGGAACTCCGCCTTCTGTATGTGCCAATACCGTTCCTTCAAGCGCTTTTCTATTTACTACGGACATATTCTGATTAGTCAGGAAATTGAGTCCGTCAAGGTTTTCAGAATCATTTTCAAGAAAAATATCCTGTTTTGGATTCTTTATATCTACTACAGTTTCAAACATAATCCTTGAACCGTCCTGAATAAACTGGCCCATCGAATGCAGATCTGTAGAAAATACAACGGATGAAGGAAATATTCCCTTATTATCCTTACCTTCGCTTTCACCAAAAAGCTGCTTGTACCATTCGGACATCATGCAAAATGCAGGATCATAGGAAACCATCAGTTCAACTGATTTACCTTTGCGGTAAAGAATATTTCTCAGAGCCGCATATTTATAGCAATCATTATTGTCAAAATCCGCCTTGAAATCCTCTCTAGCCTTAGCGGCGCCTTTCATAAGATTGTCAATGTCACAGCCGGCTACCGCAATCGGAAGAAGACCAACGGCAGTTAAAACAGAAAAACGTCCGCCCACATCGTCCGGAATCACAAAAGTTTCATAGCCCTCAGCGTCCGCAAGATTTTTAAGCGTGCCCTTTGACTTATCAGTTGTACAGAAAATACGCTCTTTTGCTCCGTCACGACCGTATTTATCCTCAATAAGCTTTTTAAAAATCCGAAAAGCGAGAGCCGGCTCGGTTGTAGTACCGGATTTAGATATCACATTAACCGTAATATCTTTACCTTCGCAGATTGAAAGCACTTCATTAAGATATGTAGGATTAATATTATTTCCTACATAATAGATATCGGGCGTATCTTTTTTCATGTTATTATAAAAAGGGGATTTAAGAAACTCTATTGCAGCCCTTGCTCCTAAATATGAGCCTCCGATGCCTATAACAATCAACACATCAGAATTCGATTGGATTCTTTCCGCAGCGGCCTTAATCCTTGTAAATTCCTCTTTATCATAATCTACCGGCAGATCAAGCCAGCCTAAAAAGTCATTTCCAAGACCTGTTTTGTCATGAAGAACCTTTGCAGCAGATTCCACCTGTGATTTTATACCGGTCATTTCATCATCATTAACAAATTTTCCGACATACTTACTGTTCAACTTTAATGACATTATAAGTTTTCCTCCAGACAATAATGAAAAAAGCCGACAAGGCATATTTCTCATTTCATATTCTTACAGTTAACATTTTACTATATTTCGGTACGCTTTTCAAGACAAAACTGTATTCTTGTTGATTAGGAACAATTTTTATAAAAACTATTTGTATAAATTGTGCAAAAATATGTCAATCGCAGACACAAATGTTATTTTTTTTACATCCGATTCCGCTATAAGCGCTGTTTCATAAAGAAGAGTATCGCCGTTATAAAATCCTACTATTCCGATCTTCTGTCCTTTTTTTACAGGCGCTTCGAGATATTCCGGCATGAATACTACCGAGCTGATTTCTCCCCCGTTTTCCGGAACCACAATACCTTCAAGCCGTTCCGCAGTTATCCCAACGGCTCTGTCGAGACCTCCTCTGACGCTGATAGGCTTAATAAATTCTCCCGAAAATGACGGTATAGTTACTTTATACATTGAAAAACCATTAGATAACAGTTCCTTACCAACGGCAAAACGCCCGTCCTCATCTGATCCTCCCATAACAATTGCAATATATAATTTCCCGTTCCTCTCCGCCGCCAATGCAAGACAATACCCTGAAGCTTCAGTATGAGAAGCCTTCAGTCCGATCACGCCTTCATAGGTTCTGACAAGCCGATTTTCGTTTACAATCTCCGTCTGACCTCCCCGTACCCTATCTATCCATGTATTCATAATTTTATAAAGAAATTCATGCTTTAAAAGTTCCCGGCAAAGCAGGGCCATATCATATGGTGTAGAATATTGTCCTGCGCAGTCATATCCCGCCGGATTTTTAAAAACAGTATTTCTCATACCAAGCTCAAAAGCTCTGGCATTCATCATCCCGGTAAATTCCTCTTCATTGCCTCCGACGATTTCCGCAAGAGCAACGGAAGCGTCGTTTGCGTTTCCTATAATTACCGATTTAAGCAGCTCCTCAATAGTTATTTCTTCGCCCGGCATCAGCCAGACTACCGCTCCCGTCTGAGCGTTTGCATTAGAGCTTACTGTAACAACATCATTTATCGATAAACCGCCCGATTCAATTTCCTCAGCAGTAAGAAGCACTGTCATCAGTTTATTCAAGGTCCCCTGAGCTACTTTTTCATATCCTCCGTTATGCTGTAAAACAGTACCGGTTTCCCCTTCCATTAGCAGAGAAACCATATTATTATATTCTGTCGGCGTTTCTTCCTCAGCTAACGCAGAAACCGATAAACAAACAATAACAAAAATGGCAATTACGGCGGATAATATTCTTTTTTTCATAAACAGCTCCATATATTATAATTTCAGTTATTTAAATATATGCTGCTGAATAAAAATTGATTCTCAATCAGATCTGTTAGCCCTTTTCCTGATTTTATTGTCATACATTTCCTTATCTGCTATATCGACAAGTTCCTTAAGCGTAGTACATTCATCTATAAAGCCGCAATAAACACCTATACTTGCCTCGACTTTGTATGGCTTATTCGACGATTCATTATATCTCCTGAAAAATCCATTAATCGCTTCAATGTAGCCGTTTACTATATTTTCATTATAATTTCCGCAGCCGATAACAACAAACTCGTCACCGCCGGTTCTGGCGCAGATTTCATTATTTATACAGCTTGTATTAAGTGCGTTGGCCGTTACGGCAATAGCATTATCTCCCTCGCTGTGACCGTAAGTATCATTTATCATTTTAAGCCTGTCCAAATCTGCCGCAAGAATAAACATCTTTTTATTATTCTTTCGGGCTTTGTCTATAATTTCTTCCGAATATTGATCAAATCCCTTTCTGTTAAAAATACCTGTCAGCGCGTCGCGGATAGAAGTCATAAATAATCGCTGATTAATAGTTTTCAGGCAATTCTGAACCCTGATAAATTCCAACGCATTATTAACATTTTTTGTCCACGACCTATAAAGTTTATCATAGGACATCAATTTACTGCCGTATGAAAGCGCTTCATAGCCGAAACAACGGTCGTTAAAATGAATTGGAATAAAATAAAAAGCAGCGGGGGTTTCTCTTTCCTGCCACAAAGCCGGCAGCATAACAGCTTTATCAAACTGTATATTTGCGTCCTTACGCTCGGTTCCGGATTTCCAGAGCCTGATATTCATCGCATTTGTATAACCGGTTCGTAGATAATTATTTTCCCTGAAATCATAATCAGTCATTTCATCCCAGTTGTAACACAAACAAAGATAATAGTTTTCCATACCGCTGATAAGATAAGTAAAATTATCAAGCTTGTCTATACATTCGTCTAAATCAGAAGTATTGGTCAGAGCTTCCGCCATGTTGCTGCCCTCGTACATAGCCTCATACTGCTGTTTAGTTTTTATTTCTCTTTTGCGTTTTACCATTAGCTCTTTGCTGTTTTTTCCGCAGCCGCAGCTTTGACCGGTTATGACGTACCCCAAATCGGAAGTAGATAACTCGCAGTCGGTTCCCGTCATTAATCTCCACAGTTTCTGAACAGTTCTTGCGCCAAGATTATGATTAGGCGCCGCATAGCTAGCTATTGACGGAACGTTGTCAAGGGCCTCCTGCATAAAATCGTAACCTGATACGGCGACGTCCTCAGGTACGTTTATCCCGTTATCTGTCAGGGTATTGCACAAATTAATAGCCATCCAGTCATTTGCGCATACAACCGCTTCAGGTTTTTCGATCCTTCCTTCAATTATTTCGTGTGCAAGCCCAACAGCCGCATTTTCCCAGAAATCGCCATATCTTATATATTTTTTATCAATCTTAAGACCATGCTTTTTCATTGAATTAATATATCCATTAAGTCTTTCTTCCGATTGTATCAGACCTTCAGGACCAGTAAGACAAAATATTCTTTTATAATCATGAACCTCTATAAAATGATCCACAAGTCTTTCGAACGCTTCTGCGTCCGAAGCCAAAACACTCGGAAAAATATCGCTTTCATGATCCATACATACAACCGGCTTTCCGCAGTCAATTAAAATCTTATCAAGTCTTGACTTCAGCGCCGGATTACAGATTATTCCCGGAACGTATATAACGCCGTCAATCAGATTATAATTAATAATTTCAAATATATTTTCCTCTCCACGCTGAAATGCGGTATCATTATCAGTATTCTGTATCATACTGAAAACAGAAACGTCCGTGTCAAGAAAAAAAGACTGCTCAAGTATACCTTTAAGCATATTAGCCTGATATTGCTCATGAATATCAAAAATGATAACTGCTATATGTTTTCGTTTTTCCATAACGATTGCACCCTCTGTTGTTATTTATAATATTATACTGAATTTCATAACCCCAAAAAAAGTTTTATTAAATTAACATTCTTCGGATATTTTTCATTGCAGGTAATAATTCAAACGCTATCATTTATAATAAGATAAAATTATATTAAACCATATTATACAATAATACTGAAATTATTTCAATAGTTTTAATAAATAAAAAAATATAACACATAATTTTATCCATGAATTTCACCGGAAAATTTTTATTTTTGTATATCATATCAGCATATCATTACTATAAAAACAGGAATTTTATAAAAATTATAAAAAATACGAAAAAATTTCATAAATATCTTGATTTTTTATATAATATGGGTTATAATGTGAATAAGTTAAATAACACAACTCAATTTTCAATTCAGGGGAATTCATTCAGATGAACAATAAAAAATACTATATAGCTATCTCTCCTATTCTTGTGATAATCGTTATGTGTATTTTTTACGCCCTGTACGGAATCTTTCCTTTCGGCAGTAAAACAGTCGCGTGGTGCGATTTAAAACAGCAAACAATACCGCTTCTTATGAACCTAAAGGATATTCTGGACGGTAAAACAAGCATGTTATACTCTGCCGCTTCCGGCGGCGGTATGAACTTCTGGGGCGTGTTTTTCTTTTTTCTTGCAAGTCCTTTCTATCTTGTTGTTAAATTTATAGAAAAGCATGATATAATATATCTGGTAAATATATTATTGATTTTTAAGCTTGCCGCGTCATCGTTAACAGCTTCGCTTTACCTTTCTTTAACGTGCAGAAATCTTAACAGAAAATACATTGTCTTATTAGGGCTTGTTTATGCTTTCTGCGGATACGGGCTAATGTATTATCAAACACTGGTTTGGCTTGATATAATGTATTTATTTCCATTGCTTGTTTTATCTGTAGATAAGCTCTGCATCAACAAAAAGCCTTATTTGTTTATTTTCCTATTAACTGCTTCTATTACCGTAAATTATTATTTGTCATTTATGATAATTATTTATCTAATGATTTCTGTTCCTTTGTATATAATTATTCAGTGCCGATCCGATGAAAGAAAAAAGGTTTCCCTGCTGTTTATAGTTTCCATGCTGATATGCGCTTTGATAACATCGCCGGTTTGGTTGTGTTCTCTGCTTCAAATACAAAAATCCGCAAGAGGATTAAGCAACTTGTCGTCGTTTATGTATCAATCCTTTTTTGAATCCATAAAAGATAAATTATGCGTTATCGGAGCAGGAGCATTTTTATTTGCCATACTGATTTATTTGATAAAAAGCCCGCTTCTCAAAAAAAATAAAGTCAAATATAATATTTTACTTCTTGGATTTTTATTAATACCTGTTATTATAGATCCTGTTAACAAAATGTGGCATGCAGGCGGATATCAGAGCTTTCCTATGAGGTTTGGTTATATAACTGTTTTTACAATGATTGTTCTTGCTTCGCAAGCGCTTGAAAATCTTTCTGAAAATAAAAGATATTCTGTTTTTTACAGCTTATTTGCTATTGCTGTATTGCTGACTTTTATTTCGATAGCAATTTATATTGCAAAAAACAAAAAGGATATCCTTTCTGCCTATGCAGATTCGCTTTGGGTATCTGACGATTTATTCAAGACTCTTGCCGGATTATTTTTATTAGCTTTCTTTATTTATTTTATTTTCATTTTACTGCTTAGAAAAAATATGATAAGCGCTAAAATATTTTTTATTCTGATTTCAGGAATGCTTTTGACAGAATCTTTCGTCAATTTATCAGTTTATGTGGGAAACGCTTCTAATAACGACAAATTGTTCGAACGTACAGTCAACCTTGAAAATAAGATTGAAAACGAACAATATTACCGTGTAAAATCAGAAAAGAAATACGTTCATGTAAACATGATAGGTGCATTAGGACTTAATTCATATGCTCACTATACTTCTCTAACTCCTGAGGATTATATGTTCGCTATGAAAAAGCTTGGATATTCTTCCTATTGGATGGAGGTAGGCGCTAACGGCGGTACAGTTTTAACGGACGCTTTATTGGGGATAAAATACTCCATAGGCGCAGGATATGATTTTAAATCATATCAGAATAATCTGAATATTAACGATATTCTCGGAGCAGCAGAAAATGAAATATGCTTTCCTGCCGGCATTATTTCTCAGACTAATCCTAATTATTCGGCAAAATTTAATTTTACCGACAGATTCAGTGTTCAAAAACAAATAGCTGAAACGCTTCTCGGAAACGATGAAATGCTTATAAAATATTATATATCAAGTATTTCTGACGGTGAGATGAAGTATTCCGACGGAAAATATAATATAAAGGCAAGTAATCCTGAAACGGGACGCTGTAGATTAAATTATAATTTTAAAGTTCGGGGACATCAGACACTTTATTTTGATTTATTTGATAATCTCGGGAATAATTTATATGAGCCGATTTATGACTCTGTTAAAATAACTGTCAACGGAGTATGCATTTCACCCAGTTATCCGGATAAAAAAAATAACGGTTTACTTGATATTGGCGAATATGAAAATGAAAATGTAGATATTACAGTTACGCTTTTAAAGGATATATCCGCAAAATCATTCGGGGTTTTCGGAATAGATATAGACAAACTGAAAAACGTATCTAACGATATAAAAACAGCGGAGCCAAACTTAAATGGAAATGAAATTACAGTTATGTGTTCAGGTTCCAAAAATGAATATTTATATCTTGCCGTTCCATGGGACAGCGGTTTGACAGCTTATCTGAACGGCAGTAAAACCAGACTTTATAAGGTTAATGACAGCTTCTGTGCAATTAAGCTACAGGACGGAAAAAACAGCATAAGGATAAAATTCCGTCCTGAAGGATTGACAATATCAATAATTTTTATGACTATCGGTATATTGCTTGCATTTCTTATATTTTCACATACTAAAATTGCTGAAAACAAAAGAGCGGGTAAGGTATCATTCATGTTATGCAAAATAGGTCTCTTTTCCGTTATATTGCTGATTTATATAATACCGGTTATAGTTTATTGTTCAGGTTTAATTATAAGGCTTGGAGTGTGATTAACTTTTGTCATCAACAATATTGCATCAGGCAGTTATAATGCTGTTTTTGATTATAGTAGGTGTATTATGTCACAGGATCGGTATAATTTCAGAAAAGGGTTCAAGAGAACTTTCAAAGTTTGTTCTTAATATAGTAAATCCTGTAGTTATCTTTTTGGCTTATCAGACAGATTTCAAGGCTGAGCTGATAAAAGGTTTTGTCAGCGCTTTGATTCTTTCTGTAATTGCATATATAATAGCCATAGCGGTTTCGTATTTCCTTATTAGGAGAAAAAAAGAAAGCGAAACCGATATAGAGCGCTTTTCATGTATTTATTCAAATTGCGCGTTTATGGGAATACCTTTAATACAGTCAATTATGGGTTACGAGGGGGTGTTTTATCTTACCGCTTTTCTGACTGTATTCAATATTCTTGTTTGGACTCATGGAGTGATACAGATATCCGGAATTAAAAGCTTCAAATTCATTATTGAAGCCTTTACCTCTCCAGCCATTATAGCCGTCGCTTTAGGACTTATTCTTTTCATAGCGAGGCTCAGGCTGCCGGCGCTGTTAATTGATTCCCTTGAATTCATCAGCGCAATGAATACACCGCTGGCTATGATTGTTGCAGGTGCAACAATCGCAAGAACTAACATAATAAATGCTCTTAAAAATCCAAGAATTTATTATGTAACAGCTTTAACCCTTGTCATAATACCTCTAATTATCGGGGGGTTCTTCCGGCTTATTCCTATGAACGAGCCGTCTGAATTAGCTGTATTAATTGCCATGTCCGCTCCGGCGGCTGCAATGTGTACGATGCAATGTCTGAATTATAGTAAAAATTCTATCTATGCTTCAGAAATATTTGCTGTTACCACATTGCTTTCAACATTGACCATGCCTATGATAGTTTATATTTATAAACTATAGGTCTTCAATTCTATTTTATAAAAAGGATGGTAAAAATTATGGAATATCAGGGTATCAGTAAACTCGATTTAAAAAGAAGAAACAGAATGCAGATTCTGAAAGTAATTAAAGAATGCGGTCCAATTTCCAGAGTAGATATTGCCAGCGCGTTGGAAATAACAAGAGCCGCCGTTACTATAATAACTAACGAAATGATCGAGGAGGGTGTTTTGTACGAAGTCGGAGAAGCGCCGGTTTCTCTTGAAAATCTGCAAAAGGGCAGAAGGAAAATACTTATTGATATTGATTCAAATTTCAAATTCGCCGTCGGCGCGTCAATCAGCGAAAACGGTGTCAGTGTCGGACTTTCTAATCTGAAGCCTGAAGTATTGGATAAAAATTTCTTGGATATTTCCGAGGAAACAACTTACGAGGAAATAGTTGATTTTATTGTAAACGAAACAAAAAGAATGCTACAGAACAGTTGTCTCGATCTTTCAAAAATTCTCGGACTGGGAATAAGCGTACAGCCTGAATTATGCAGTAAAATGAAAGTTTACTTTAAAGACGGAAAACTTGATTTTACTAATCTTACGGAAACCTTTACCAAGGAACTAAATATGCCGGTTGTATGCATGAATTCAATCAGCGCTTTGGCTTTAGCAAATCAGGAAACAAATATAGAAGACAGATCAGGTAATTACTTGTTTATTAAATTTGGAAAAAATATAAATGCATCTATTCTTTTGGAAAACGAAGTTATGCACGAATATTTAAATCATACTAACCAAATTGAACGAGCAATTTGCAAGCCTAACGGCAAAAAGCTCGATGGATATCCAGACGGCTCGGTTAAAGCTGAGCTTACAAGAGACGCTGTTATTGCAAAATATGCTGCAATATTATCTAAGGAAGAAACGCCTATATTATGGGAAGCTACTGAAGGAGACATTAATAATATCAATTATAAAACAATTACTGCCGCTGCCTCTAAGGGAGAAGCCAAGGTACTTGAAGTTTTAAATAGTATTATTGAATGTATAGCTATTTTGATAAATAATATTTCAACAGTTTTATTCGCCAAATTTGTAGTTCTGCATGGATTTTTTATGAACGAATGGTTATTTGATTATTTTAAAAATTATATTTCAGATTTCTGCGGCGAAGATATTGCAAAGAAAATTAAAATCAGCCGCGCTGAAAACAAGTTCGAATTTACCAGCGGCTGCGCTATTTCAATTTATGAATACTTTTATAAAAAAGGCGGTATCTGATAAAAATCCGGTGATAAACTCACCGGATTTTTTCATAAATAAAAAAACTGCGAATTAAATTATCAGCCGTTTTAGTGTTAAAAAAAACTACAAAAATATTTTCATGAATGCAATCAAAAACAATACTGCTTAATTTAAAATCAGCTTATTCTTCATATTAAAACCACACTTTATTTCAATTCATTCAAGTATACTATAACAAAATCCAAATGTCAAACTAAGGTTTTATTGCAATTTTCTACAATTTATAGTATAATAAAAACAGTACTAAATTATATTCTAAGGAGAACTAATTTGAACAGAATATTTTGCATTGTAGGAAAAAGCGGTTCCGGCAAGGATACAATTTATAATAAAATTATCAATCAATATAAAACAAAATTGATTCCGGTCATACCATTTACTACGCGTCCTAAAAGAGCAGATGAAAAAAACGGTGTTAATTATTTTTTTGTAAGCAAGGCGCAAATGAATGATTATGCAAAAAACAATAAAATTATTGAAAAGCGTCAATATAATACTATACAGGGGGTATGGGATTATTTTACATTAAAATTCGATGTAACTGATAATAACGATTATATACTTATTACAACCTTAGAAGGAGCCCACGGCATAATAAAAGAATATGGTTCAGAAACAGTACATATAATTTACTTATACCTTGACGACAAGGAAAGATTAATACGATGTATTAACCGAGAAGCAGTCCAGGAAAATCCTGACTATACTGAAATATGCAGAAGATTTATAGCGGATCAGCATGATTTCTCTGATGAAAACCTTAGAAGATTTAAAAACATACACTATATAAATACATATAATAAATTAAATGATTGTCTTGATCAATGGAATAAAATTTATGATAAATAATTTTTTAATATTCTTCTGGTATTTTTAAAAATTTTCATATTTTTACACTTGACATTTAGAATCAAAAGACATATAATATAAGCATAAAATTAAATAGAGGTGATAAAATGGTTAAAGCTGTCGGTTCAAAAAAAAATTTACTTGAACTGCCTTTTTACAGCTATATTTCCGATATATTTGAAAATGAAGAAATTCAGAAGCTTGGTAAGTTTACTCATCATATATATACAACAAGGTTGCAGCATAGTCTGAATGTTTCTTATTATAATTATTTGATATGTAAATTCTTTAGATTAAACGCCGTTGCTGCGGCCAGAGCAGGTCTGATGCACGATATGTTTTATTATAATCGTAAAGAATATATAAAAGAAAACGGTGAAAAATCGCATAATTCAAGGCATCCAAAAATTGCGGTTGAAAATGCAAGGGAACATTTTTATATTGACTCTCTTGAAAGTGACATTATTGAAAAGCATATGTGGCCGGCAACCATAAAACTGCCAAAATACAAGGAAAGCTATGTTATAGTTGTTGTTGATAAATACTGCGCTATACTTGAATTGCTTTCGCCGAAATATCAAAAAATAAGAAATAGATTCAGAAAATCATAATAAATATAAACCCGGATTTAAACTTAATTCCGGGTTTATTTTAATAATAACATGATTTTGCATAAAAGAGTTAAAAAAAAGCATGAACAAACTGTTCATGCATTTTTTATTTAAGAAATAAATGATTGAAAAGCTCTGTAAGTCATATATACATCAATTTTTGCAACGGTTTCAAATGGAGCATGCATAGACAATACAGGCACTCCCACGTCTATAGTATCAACATTCAGATTAGCAATATATGCGGCAACAGTTCCGCCGCCGCCCATATCTACCTTTCCAAGCTCTCCTGTCTGCCAGATAACCTTGTTATCATCCAATAACTTTCTTATTTTACCTACAAACTCTGCGGACGCGTCTGATGTACCGGATTTTCCTCTCGAACCGGTAAACTTTGTTACAACAACTCCGTAATTAATAAACGCGCAGTTTCTTTTATCCATAACATCAGGAAAAGTAGGATCAAACGCAGCATTTACATCAGCAGACATACATTCAGAATTTGATAGTACGTCTCTTCCCTCTGCTCCGAATGCTGAGGCAAGATCCGCAATAAAATACTTCAGATATGCGGACTGAAGTCCCGTATTTCCGTCGCTGCCGGTTTCCTCTTTATCTGTTAGGATAGTAACAGCCGTATATTTTGGATTTTTGCATTTTACAGAAGCCATTAAAGCCGTATAAGCGCAAACTCTGTCATCGTGACCGTAAGCTCCAATCATGCTTCTGTCAAAACCAATATCCTTTGCCTTGAAAGCGGGTACTGCTTCAAGCTCTGCCGAGAGAAAATCATCTTCAACAATACCGTACTTTTCGTTAAGAATCTGCATTATATTAAGCTTTACAGCATCGCTTATGCCGTCCTCCTTAAAAGGTCTTGATCCTATAACAATATTAAGCTCCTCGCCCTTTATTCCCTGAGCAAGATTTCTTTTCATCTGGTCTGCGGCAAGATGAGGTAAAAGATCGTTTACACAAAATACCGGATCGTCCTCATCTTCTCCGATCGTAACCTTTACCCTGCTGCCGTCCGCCTTTATGATAACACCGTGAAGAGCCAACGGAATAACCGTCCACTGATATTTCTTTATTCCGCCGTAATAATGCGTCTTAAAAAGAGCCATTTCAGTATCTTCATAAAGAGGACGCTGCTTTAAATCAAGCCTCGGAGAATCTATATGCGCAGCGCAGAGTCTTACTCCCTTTTTTATGTCTTCACTTCCGATTACCGCTGTGATTATAGCCTTGCCTCGATTATTCCTGTAAATTTTATCTCCAGCTTTAAGCTTCATCCCCGGTTTAAATTCTACAAAACCGTTATCTTCAATAAGCTTTACCGCAAATTCCACAGCTTCCCTTTCAGTTTTAGCTGCGTCAAGAAACGCCTTATAGCCTTCGCAGAATTTATCGCACTTTTTAATCTCGTCGCTTTTCATTTTCAAATAAGCATTTTCCTTATTTGAAAGAAGAGTCTTCTGTAATTCTTTGCCTTCTGATTTTTCCTTACTCATAATAACCTCCGATTCAGCAATTATATTTATTATTATAATAGTCCCTTATTTTATCCGAAACTTCTTTGGCAACATCGAATAAATTTTCCATATTACCATTATTTTTAATAATAAAGTCAGAATTATTCCTGAAAAATTCTTCTTTAAGCTGAGAATCTATCCTATTCTGAGCAGATTCACGACTTATTGAATCTCTTTCCATTATTCTTTTAATCCTTAAATCCTCGCGGGAAACAACAGATATTATAAGCTCACAGAAATCATCTGTGCGGCTTTCAAATAAAGTTGGAGCGTCAAGAAGTATCAGCTTATGCCCCTTATTAGAACATCTGCGTATAGTCTCTAAAATCTCCGAGGTTATATAAGGATATGTAACAGAATTTAGCAATTCAAGCTTTTTTTTATCTGCAAATACAATATCTCCCAGCAAACGCCTGTTTAGACTGCCGTCTTCAAAAAGTATATGCTGTCCAAAGAATTCGCAAAGTTCCTTTAAACATGGAGATCCTTTAACAGTCACCTTTCTTGCTACTAAGTCTGCATTTATGATTGTAAACCCATTTTGCTCAAACACTCTGCACACGGTTGTTTTACCGGCACCCGACTGACCGGTTAGTCCGACTATCATTACATTTTCAAAGCAGTTCATAGGCTTATCACCTCAAATCCTGCCGCTCTTAGCAAGCGATTATAAACCGCTAAGCCTTCGTCCTCTTTTGAAGACGGCGGCCTTACAAAAACTGTAGCCGCACCAAGATCATCAAGCTCACGCAATTTTGCAAATAAATTATGCGCCTGCTGCTGACTGTTTTTTCCATATGTCAGACACCTACAAGGTATATCGTATTTAACATCTTCATCTGATATAAGACAATAATTTCCATTTTTATTATTTTCCGATACAAAACGGCAGAAATTTTCTATATCTCCTTCAACTATAACTATATTAGCTTTTGGGGAATAATGCTTATATTTCATTCCGGGAGATAAAGCCCTTTGACCTTCGCTGATATCATTTATTATCGCCTTATCTACTATAACATTTGGAGCGACAGTTTCGAGCATATTTTTTGTTATACTTCCCGGACGGAGTATTCTTAATGTATTATTATCATCAAAAGAAATAACAGTTGATTCAACCCCAAAAGAACAGCTTCCTCCGTCTATTATAGCTGGAATTTTTCCGTTCATATCCTTTAACACATGCTCCGCAGTTGTAGGACTTGGATAACCTGAAATATTTGCCGAAGGAGCAGCGATAGGTCCTGTAAGCGCTATCAGACTTCTCATGACCGGATGCGCCGGCATTCTTATAGCGACGGTATCAAGTCCTCCCGATGTTTCATAAGGAACCATATTATTCTTGGCTACAATCATTGTAAGTGGTCCTGGCCAGAAACGCTCGGCAAGACTATAAAATAGTTTCGGAACATCATGAGCAAGTATCCTTACAGTTCTCATACTGCATATGTGCACAATAAGAGGGTTATCAGCCGGACGTCCTTTAGCTGCAAAGACAGCTTTAACAGCCTGAGGATTAATCGCGTCGGCGCCAAGACCGTAAACCGTTTCAGTAGGAATTCCGACAACCTTACCGCTTTTTATTAAATTCGCCGCAATAATCAGATCCTCTTTTGAATCTGATAATAATCTGGTATTTTCCATTTCTTAATGATTCTGCTGCATTGCAAGCTTTGCCGCCTGATCGGCAGTCGCCAAAGCGTCCAGCACTTCCTCCAAATTTCCGTTTAATATATCCTCCAAGCGGTAAAGCGTAAGTCCGATTCTATGATCAGTCAAACGGCCCTGAGGAAAATTATATGTTCTGATTCTTTCAGAACGATCTCCCGTCCCCACCTGCAATCTTCTTTCAGAAGCTATTTTATCATGCTGTTCCTTCTGCATTTCCTCGAATAAACGAGATCGAAGAATCTTCATGGCCTTATCTTTATTTTTAAACTGACTTCTTTCATCCTGACATTCAACTACAAGACCTGTCGGGATATGAGTTATTCTGACGGCAGATTCTGTCTTATTAATATGCTGACCTCCTGCGCCGCTTGCTCTGAACACGTCTGTTTTCAAATCTGACGGATTTATTTCAAGCTCTACCTCGTCAGCCTCTGCCAAAACAGCTACTGTTACGGTAGAAGTATGAATACGCCCCTGTGATTCCGTTTCGGGAACTCTTTGAACACGATGCACTCCGCTTTCATATTTAAGGCGTGAATATGCTCCGTCGCCCTCAATTGAAAAGCTTATTTCCTTAAAGCCGCCCAGCTCAGTAGGATTAGTATTCAATATATCCTGCTTCCAGCCCTTGGATTCCGCATACATAGTATACATTCTATAAAGAGAATTTGCAAACAGCGCGGCTTCTTCTCCGCCTGCTCCGCCTCTTATTTCAATTATAACATTTTTTTCATCATTAGGATCCTTAGGAAGAAGAAGTATTTTAAGTTCTTCGGAAATAAACTCCATTTTTTCTTTAGATTCCTTGTATTCAATCTGCACCATATCTTTAAATTCTTTATCCAGATTTCCGGAGTCTAATAATTCCTTTGCTTCTGTAAAGCTATTTTCAGCAGATTGATACTCTTTGTATTTTTCTATAATCGGAGAAAGATTTTTAAATTCTTTCATAAGCTCTGCAAACTGCTTCTGATCATTTGCAATATCAGGCTCTGAAAGCTTATTGCTCAATTCATTATATCGCTGCTCCATCAGCTTTATCTTTTCTATCACTTCTTAAAATTCACCCTTGCCGTCCTATATATTTTATTCATTATCATTTCTAACGATTCTTTTTATATTCTTTTCAATTTTATTCCGTGGGATCATAAATTCCCTCGAGCAGCCAACGCATCTAAGTTTAAAATCCATACCTGCTCTTATAACAAACATTTCGCTGCTTCCGCAGGGATGTTTTTTTTTCATAATCAATATATCTCTTGGTCTTACATCCATAAAGCTTTCTCTCCGAATTCGATTAAAAAAGATATAATATATATTATACCCTATTTTTTTCATTCAGGCAACATTTTCTACAAATATTTTTATTTTTTTATAGAAAAATAATAAAAAAGACAAGGAGGAAATGTGAAATCTCACATTCAAATAATAAAATGTATACTAAAATAACCGGAGAATTCGAATCAGTGGAATTTGCGGAAACTGCCGCAAGATATATAAGAGAAAGAGTAAATGGTGAAAAGCAAATAATTATTTACCCCAATAAAAATAAATTTAAGGGCTGCGCAGACAGTGAAGAAGCATTTATAACTTCTCATGAAAAAATTATGATGCTGCTTCCCTATTCGGCGGACTCAAATAATTATGCGACAAGCCTGATTACAAGACCGATAGATACTTCAGCAGCCGTCAAGGAACCACTGCTGACTAAGTCCGTAAGAATGGAAGTTACCTGTGAGCACAAAAACAAAGAAAAAGTAATACAATATATGATTTCCTGCGGAGGCTATGAAATTCACAGCTGACAAATACAAAGAATAACGTTTGAATTTTCAGCATATAAATTAATCAGCCGTACATGCAGTGACGGAAAAGACCTGGTAATTAATGAACCTTGTCTTTATGGAATAGCTGTAAAGACAGGGTATCAATGTTACGGTCAAAAAATAAAAATCAAAGATTCATAAGAATCGGAAAGGCAAGGAATAAATGAAAGCATATCAACCTGAGGGCTGTCTTATAAATACGGCAGAAAATAAGCGTCTGATTGCCTCATCCGCCGGTTTACATGAAGCCATGGCGGGAGGAAAAATACTGGAAGGACGGGTGAGCGTTTGCGACGGCGAGCATAATATGATTATTGATTTTCCCTGTATGAAAGGAATAATTCCCAGAATTGAAGGCGCAATAGGAATAGACGATGGAACTACACGGGATATAGCTCTTATATCAAAGGTTAACAAACCAGTTTGCTTCAAAATTATTGCTATTAACTGCGATAAAAACGGAAATGAAACTGCTGTTTTGTCAAGAAGGATTGTTCAGGAGCAATGCAAATCAGAATACATAGACAATTTAACTCCCGGAGATATAATACCTGCCAGGGTTACCCACCTTGAACAGTTCGGCTGCTTTGTAGACGTCGGCTGCGGTATACCTTCACTTATACCAATAGACGCTATCTCAGTCTCAAGAATATCACATCCTTCGGACAGATTTAAAGTTGGTCAGGACATTAAAGTAATAATAAAATCTCTTGATAACGGAAGAATCTGGTTGTCTCATAAGGAGCTATTGGGTACCTGGATTGAAAATGCCGCAATGTTCAAAACCGGCGAAACCGTTTCCGGAATAGTACGTTCGGTTGAAGATTACGGTATTTTTATAGAGCTTACTCCAAATCTTGCCGGACTTGCCGAGCCTCGTCATGATGTAAGCGTTGGGCAGCAGGCCAGCGTTTATATAAAAGCAATTATACCGGATAAGATGAAGGTTAAGCTTATTGCCGTTGATGTTTTTGACGCGGAATATAAATCGGATAAATTACAGTATTTTATAAACGACAAACATATTTCACACTGGATATATACGCCGGAGAATTCATCAAAGGTAATTGAGACAATATTTTAATTTATAACCCCGCGAAGTATTTTTATACATGGCGGGGTTTATAATTTATTTAATTATAATTATTTTATCGGCAATTTTTTCGCAAAATGCTTCATCATGCTCAACCAAAAGCAACGTGGGGCTATATTTCATTACCGCATTTTCTATTTGAATTCTTGAGATTATATCTATATAGTTAAGCGGCTCGTCCCATATATAAATATGTGCAGGAGTGCAGAAGCTTGCGGCAACAGCTGTTTTCTTCTTTTGTCCCTCGCTGAAGCTTCCGATGTCCTTCAAAAAGTGCTTACGGTCAAATCCAAGCTTTTTTAATATTGTTAAAAGCTGACTTAAATCAATATTTCTTTTCAATGCAAAATCCTCAATTGTTCCATGAAGATCAGATACGTCCTGAGGTATATATGATATTTTCAACTGAGCTGATTTATATAAATTACCGTCATAATCAATGTTATCTCCGCATATAAGCTTGAGTATACTTGATTTTCCGCAGCCGTTGCGGCCTTGCAAAACAACTTTCTCGCCTCTGTTTATATCAAAGCTTATACCACTGCAAATTGTTTTTCCGTTATACTTAACAGAAATGTTATCAAGAGCCAAAATTCTATTAGCGTAGAAATCTGATACAGATATTTTTAAATCCTCTGTTTCTTCATAATTCTTTAATAATTCTGATTTTTCATTTAAGGATTTCTCAACTCTTTCTTTAATATTCAATGATCTTGACATCATCTTCGCAGATTTATGCCCAATATATCCCCTATCAGGTCTAAGGCCGGAATTTCTTGTCCCAAACTTAGATTTTTCGGAGCTTTCGGACCATTTTGATACCTTATCCGCCGCCTCACTGAGCCTTTTTATATCCTTTTTAAGCTTTTCATTTTGAGACAGCTCGAAATTATCTTTCAGGTCCTTATTATACTGCCATGAAGAATAATTTCCCTTCTGTATTTCAATATTTCTACGGTTTATTGACAAAACATGATCTATACATCCGTCCAGAAAGCTTCTGTCATGAGATATAAGTATAAATCCTTTTTTTCTATTAAGATATTGAGAAAGCAGTTCTCTTCCGTAGGCGTCAAGGTGATTAGTCGGTTCGTCTATAAGAAGAAAAGAATTACGTTTTAGAAACATTGCGGCTAGTAACGCTTTTGTCTGTTCTCCATTTGAAAGCGTAAAAAATTCTCTGTATAAGATATCGTCCGACAGTTCCAAATATGACAGCTCACGATATATCTCCCAATCCTCAGCATAACTTATATTCCGTATTATATCAATCGTATATTGATTTACATCGGATAAATTATACGGAAAGTATTCAAAGGATACAGTCGACGTAATTTTTCCCTTGTATTCAAGCTCTCCTGACAATATACGGAAAAAGGTCGTTTTACCTCTTCCATTTCTTCCTATGAATCCCAATCGCCAATTCGTATCAATTTGAAAGCTTACATTTTCAAAAACATTATCATAATCGTCAGAATATGAAAAAGTAAGATTGCTGACATTTATCAATGACATAAAAATACCTCCTTAATTAATACAAGCCGCAGAAAATCCTGCACCTGTATAAATCAAGAAGGAAAAGGCATAATCCACCCTATAATTCAGGCAAAAAGGCATATTTTCTGCGGATAGGCACAGCAAATAAAATGAATGAAATCATTCATCACTAACACTTTGAAGCGCCTTAAATCAATCAGCAGAAAATATTGCGCATTTTTTCACCTCAAATCTCATTTAATGATATTATTATATCATAATAAGAATTTATTGTCAATCTATGTTATCTAATTTTTCATCTATTTTTACTTTCAAAAGGCATTTTTCTATTCTATGATTCCTAACCTGAATTATTTCCGCCTTTAAAACATCAGTCTCAACAAATGTCATCGTATTATCCTTTGGAAACGATCCTGAAAAGGACATCAGATATCCTCCTACAGTATCAAATTTATCCGTTGGAAGATCAATCTTAAGCGCTTGAGCAGCTTCAGTAAGAGGAACAATTCCTGAAGCGCACCATTCATTTTCACCGGTCTTTTCTATTTTTTCAGACATTTCATCCGGAAGAATTTCAGAAAAATCTCCGACAAGCTTCTCTACCAGATCAGTAACAGTTACAATACCGTTGACGCCGCCGTATTCGTCAATAACAACGGCAAAATGATCTGCGTCATGTTTCTTCATATTATCAAATAATACATCCGCCTTCATGTATTCATGTACAAAATACGGTTCCTTCACCGCATTTTTCATTACGCTTTCCTTGCTTTTATCATCAAGGCAAAAATAATCTCTTACATCTAAAATACCCAGAACATTGTCAATTTTACTTCCGCAAACCGGAAACTTACTATGCCTGCTTTTATATATCGTCTCGCACCATTCCTCGTCGCTTTCATCAATAGATAAATATTTGACTTCTGTACGATGCGTACAAACCTGATCCACGGTAAGATCATCGAAAGCAAAAATATTCTTTATAATTCTGTTATCCTCTTCATCTATAGTTCCCTTTTCAGCCCCCGCGTCGGACATCATCAATATTTCTTCCTCAGTAACATTGTCGTCATCGCTTTCAGGATCTATACCAAGCAAATGAAGCACTGCGTTGGTTGAAATATTGAGCAGCCATACAATAGGTGCAAACAGCTTTGAAATAAACGATATCAATCCGGACATTCCTAAAGCGAGCGATTCGGATTTTTTCATCGCTAATCTTTTAGGTACAAGCTCTCCGAATATCAAAGTAAAATAGGAAAGAACCAATGTAATCAAAACTACTGAAATACTTTTTAATACGCTTTCAGACAGCGGAATTCCTAAATTAACTGCAGCCCTTGCCAGAGGCTCCGCGAAATTATCCGCTGCAAACGCTGAACCGATAAATCCGGAAAGCGTAATAGCAACCTGTATTGTCGCAAGAAATCTTGACGGCTGGTTAGTGAGATTTTTAAGACGCTTAGCTCGTTTGTCGCCGCTTGAAGCCAGTTTATCAAGCTTTGCGTCATTTATTGATATTACCGCAATTTCAGCGCATGCAAATACTGCATTAAGAAAAATTAATATAACCTGTAATAATAACTGCCAAAACATTTATATCCTCCAAAAATTTAATCGATATTTACATAAAGACACAAAAAGGCATAATCTAACACAAAAAGTGCAGACCATGCCCGTATATTATTACATTGATTAAAAAATAGCAGTTATTATTATCGTCGTCACTGCTGTCCATACTGCATTATCACCTCAAATTCATATATTGACAAGATTATAACATCCTACGGAATATTTGTCAAGACATTTCACAGAAATTATTTATTGAATAATAAAAAATCAAAACGCATAAACTTTAATTTATGCGTTTTAAACATTATCTTTTATCTCTTAATTCACTTTTAGTTTTACGGACATCCTGTAAAACCGCAGTCATAAACCTTTCAGTTTTGTTCATAAGACTATCTGTATATTCGCTGGCTTCCTTTTTCATTTGATTAGCCGCAGTTTTTGCTTTTGTTAGAATATCATAGGCCTTTTTAGTCGCTTCCTTAACTATAGCGTCCTGAGAAACAATAGAAGCAGCCCTTTTTTCTGCCTGGTTTATTATAGCCTCAGCTTTTTCCTTGGCTTCATTCAAAATCCTGTTTTTATCAAAAACAACGTTTCTTGCCTCTTTTATTTCAGAGGGCAAATGCAGTCTCGCATCATCAATAAGTTCTCTTAAACGATCAGTATTTGCAATATATTTATTGCCGGCGAACGGAAACGGTTTTGCCTTATCAATAACATCATCCATTTCATCCAAAATATCATCAATCTTATTCATTTTTTACTCCTTTACAAGTCTGCTTTGAATAAACTCCAGTACATTTTCAGGAACAAACGGACTTATGTTACCGCCGTATTCAGCAATCTGTTTTACAACGCTTGAGCTTAAATACATATTTTCAGCGGACGTCGTTAAAAAAACAGTTTCCGCCCCTGAATAAAGCTTTTTGTTTGCCAGCGCCATTTGGAATTCATATTCAAAATCACTGACAGCTCTCAATCCCTTGACAATAGCGATTGCACCGACATCCTTAACATAGTCCGCAAGCAGACCGTCCAATATATCTATAACCACATTATCAAACTGTCCGGTATTTCGTTCTATCATCATCATTCGTTCATACAATGAAAAGCTGGGTTTCTTTGCAGAATTTACAGATATTAAAACGATTACTTTATCAAACAGCGTCGAGGCCCTTTTTATTATGTCAAGATGTCCGAAAGTTATTGGATCAAAGCTTCCGGGACATACAGCAATCTTCCTCAATTTAAGAATCCTCCCCGGACAGACAATATAACGATACTTTTATTTTACCATACTTATAAATCTTTTTCAACCTTAAATTATTAATTTCGTCAGGAAGAACAAGATTTTTTTCATGCTCACAAAATATTTTTCCGCCGGACTTCAGCTTATCGCATAAATCCGGCAAAATTTCTGTCAAAATTCCCATATCATACGGCGGATCTAAGAAAATAAAATCAAACTTCTGATCCGTTATTTTCAGAAAATCATGTCCATTCATGTTAAACAATTTTGATTTATTTTCTAAACCAGTAATAGCCAAGTTTTTCTTTACTGTTTCAAGAGATTTTTTAGAATTATCAACAAAATAAGCTCTATCCGCTCCCCTGCTCAATGCCTCAATACCAAGCTGACCGCTGCCTGCAAATAAATCGAGAACTGAAGCTCCTTCCAAATCAAATTGTATTGATGAAAATATTCCTTCCTTTACTCTGTCGGTAGTCGGTCTAATATCATTCCCGTCAAGCGTTACTAATTTCTTTCCTCTTGCAAAACCGGTAATTACTCTCATATTCACTCTCCAATATCAACATTTAAATTCAGCCGTAAATCGTTATAATTCATTCTGAATAAAATTATATAGCTCGTTAGCTATATTGATATTTACTCCTGCTGTTTCCGATAAGTCTTCTGGACCGGCGTTTTTCAGATTAGCAATAGTTTTATATTTCAGCATCAGCTTCTGAGATTTTTTTACGCCTATTCCCTTGACCTTAGTAAGCTCAAAATTAATACTGCTTTTAGTATGCTTTGATTTCATGTATGAAATCGAAAATCTATGAACTTCGTCTTGAATTTTGGTCATTAATATAAACGCCTGTTTATTCCTTGAAACCTCTATTTCCCCGCCGTCAGTTGAAATTGCTCTTGTTCTATGTTTATTATCCTTAACCAATCCAAAAATGGGAACTTCTATATTATAATCCCTAAGAGCGTTTTTAACTGCATTGACATGTCCCTGACCGCCGTCAAGAAAAATAAGATCAGGAAGCTTTGAAAAACCCTCGTCGCCGCCTTTTGTGTACTCGTTAAAACGTCTTTTCAAAACCTCCTGCATACATGCGTAGTCATTTTGAATAACGTTATCCTTGATTGAAAAGCGCTTATATGCTTTTTTCAGAGGACGTCCATTTTCAAATACTATCATTCCTGCAACCATTGAAGACGAAGAATAATTGGATATATCATAAGCCTCTATATACATAGGCGGCTTTTTAAGTCCTAAAATTTCCCCAAGCTGATCAAGAGCCTCTATTTCTTTGCCAGTTCTGTTATTTTTTATAGACAAATACTCTTCAGCATTATTTTTAGCCATCATAACATATTTAAGCATGCTTCCCTTTTTAGGAAATATAAATTTTATATTCTTATTGAATTTTTTATTAAGCGCTTCATTTATAAGCTGATAATTTTGAAATTCACTGTCAAAATAAATATTTTTCGGCATAATTGTTTTATCAATATAGTATTGTAACACAAATGTTTCCATTAAATTTTCCTCATATTCATTTATAGAAAAATAATAAGAGGACTTATCATAAAGTCTGTTTTCTCTGTACATCAGAATTGAAATACACGAGCCATAAGGACTTTTGACTGAGGCTATAATATCACAGTTTCCCATATTTAAATCAAGAATTTTCTGCGTCTGATTTGATTTTGAAATAGCTTTAATTCTGTCCCTTATTTTTGCGGCGCGTTCAAAATCAAGATTTTCAGCAGCTCTTTCCATCTCAAGCTGCAGGCTCTTAACAGACGATTCGCTTCCGTTCTTTATATAATCCAAAGCCTGACCGACAATATTCATGTATTCTTCCCGACTGATATCACCAGTGCATACACCGACACATTGATTAATATGATAATTAAGACATGGACGTAATTTTTTCTGATTTCCGGTAAATTTTAATTTACATGTAGGCAGCTTAAAGGCTTTATTAACCTCTCTTACAGTCTGGGTAGCAATATATGAGCTCATATAAGGTCCTAAAAATGTTCCGCAGTTATCGCATTTCTTTTCAGCAGTAATACGAGGGTAGGCTTCATCTGAAATTTTTATATAATGATAACCCTTATCGTCTTTAAGTAAAATATTATACTTAGGTTTATGCTGCTTTATTAGACTGCATTCAAGCAACAGCGCCTCATATTCACTGTCAGTCACAATAAAATCGTAATCAAAAACGTTTTCAACCATCTTGGCAACTTTTGGAGTATGATCGGGATTACTCCTGAAATAACTGGAAACACGATTTTTCAGATTCTTAGCCTTGCCAATATATATAATACCGCCGTTTTCATCTTTCATAATATAAACGCCCGGAGAAACTGTCAATCTTAATGTTTTTTGCTGAAGATACTTTAAACGATTATTCATTATTTCCTCCGGGAGTCTATTATTCAGTTCATTTTATTGTCTTTCTGACGAATTTCTTTCCTTTTTATTTTTCCGCCTATTGTTTTTGGAAGCTCGCTTACATATTCAACAATTCTCGGATATTTATAAGGAGCAGTTACTTTTTTAACATGATTCTGTATTTCTTTAGTAAGTTCCTCGCTTGGTTCAAATCCCTTTGCAAGTACTATAGTCGCCTTCACAACCTGTCCCCTGATAGGATCGGGAGCTGATGTAACGGCGCATTCCACGGCAGCGGGATGCTCTAAAATCGCACTTTCAACTTCAAACGGTCCTATTCTGTAGCCTGAGCATTTTATAACGTCGTCATTTCTGCCCATAAACCAATAATAACCGTTTTCGTCACGCACTGCCACATCTCCGGTATCGTAGTAATCGCCATACAGAGCTTCATCAGTCATTTGTTCATTCTGGTAATATCCTGTAAACAGACCTACCGGAGGATTGCTTTTTACATCGTTTACAACGATAGTTCCTTCCTCGTTCGGTCTGCATTCCTCACCATTTTCATTTATAAGCCGTATATCATAAAGAGGAGAAGGCTTTCCGGTTGAACCGGCCGAAGGCTCGAGCCACTTGAAATTAGCGATAAGAACCGTTCCCTCTGTCTGACCGAATCCCTCGCGAAGCTTTAAGCCTGTAAGGGCGTACCAATCGTTGAATACCTGCGGATTAAGCGGCTCTCCGGCAATACAGCAGGTTTTTATACTTGATAAATCAAACGATTTAACGTCCTCCTGAAGCATAAATCTAAACATAGTAGGAGGAGCGCAAAAAGTTGTAACTTTATATTCCGTTATTTTTTTTAGAAGATTAAGCGGTATAAATTTATCCATATCATATGCGAAAATAACTGCTCCACATATCCATTGACCGTAAATCTTTCCCCACCCGAACTTAGCCCAGCCGGAATCAGAAACACTCATATGAAGCTTATTTTCCTGTACCTGCTGCCAGTATTTAGCCGTAACAATATGCCCAAGAGGATGAGCAAAATTATGCTGTACCATTTTAGGCATTCCGGTAGTACCGGAGGTAAAGTAAACGAGCATTATATCATTCCATTTGTTTGCCTCACTGCCGACAGGACGTTCAAAAGCATCGGAAAACTGAGCTATCCTTTCTTCAAAATACTCCCAGCCTTCAATTTTTCTTTCAACAATAACCTTGGTTTTCAGGCTCGGTATCTCAGACTGAGCAGCATTAACCTGATTTATCACAAATTCATCAGGCAGACATACTATAACGGATACTTTCGCTGCATTACCCCTGTAAACTATATCCTTTTTAGTAAGCTGCAATGTTCCGGGAATTAAAATTGCTCCGATTTTGTGCAATGCCGTTGCACAAATCCAATATTCCCATCTTCTTCTTAGTATCAGCATTACTACCGTTCCTTTTTTTATACCGATACTTTTAAAATAATTAGCCGTCCGGTTTGATAGCTTGGAGATATCGTTAAAAGTAAATTTCTTTTCTTCTCCATGATCGTTGCACCAAACTAAAGCATTTTTTTCCGGCTCTTTCTTTGCCCATTCATCGACAATATCAAATCCAAAATTAAAATTTTCAGGAATGTTTACCTTGTAATTTTCCTTGAAATCTTCATAACTATTGAATTCAATCCTTGGTAAATATCTGTCTAACAGCATTATATATTACTTCCAATCAATTAAATATATCATTACAGTTATAATTTTTCGCTATGATGAAATTATACCATAAATAATATTATATATTTACAGCACGCAATCAATTAATGCAATTAAGAGCTTTCAAACCAATATCCTTTCTGAAATGCATATCCTTAAAATTAATTGATTCAACGCCATTATAAGCTTTATTTATCGCTAATTCCAGCGTTTTTGCAGTTGAGGTAATTCCTAACACACGCCCGCCCGACGTTATAAATTGATCATTATTTAGCCGAGTACCTGCATGAAACACTAAATGACCGTTTAATTGTCCGTTTTCATCAAGACCGCTTATCGAATATCCAGACGCATATTTAACCGGATAGCCTCCGCTGGCCAAAATAACGCAGGCAGCGCATTCGTCCTTCCATTTAATATCAATATCCTCTAATTTTTCATCAATAACAGCTTCGAAAACAGTGAGCAGATCCGTATCGAGCAGCGGAAGAACTACCTGAGTTTCAGGATCGCCGAAACGGCAATTATATTCAATAACCTTAGGTCCTTCCTCAGTCAGCATAAGTCCAAAATACAGACAGCCTTTAAATTTACGGTTTTCACTATTCATCGCCTCAATAGTAGGAATAAATATCTTTTCCATACATATATCTGAAATTTCCTGAGTATAATACGGATTTGGGGCAACAGTTCCCATACCTCCCGTATTCAGACCCTCATCATTATCATTGGCTCTTTTATGATCCATAGAAGTTACCATAGGGCTTATGGTTTTGCTGTCGGTGAAGCATAAAACAGATACCTCAGGACCGGTAAGATATTCTTCAATCACGACATTCAAGCCGCTGCTGCCAAATATCTTATCCTCCATAATAGTATTAACAGCAGCTTTCGCCTCGTCAAAATCTTCAGCAATAATAACGCCCTTTCCAAGAGCCAGTCCATCTGCCTTAATAACTATAGGATATTTATTATTCTTTTCAATATAGCTTATGGCGTCGGCAGAATTATCAAAAACTTCATATCCGGCCGTAGGTATTTCATATTTTTTCATAAGATTTTTGGAAAATACCTTACTACCCTCGATAACGGCGGCCGATTTATCCGGACCGAACGCTCTAATTCCTTCAGCTGTAAGCGCGTCGACCATTCCCATTACCAGAGGATCGTCAGGCGCTACCACAACCATATCTACGGAAAGCTTCTTAGCGAGATCAACAATACCGTCAATATCGGTAGCCTTTACAGGAAAGCACTCAGCAAATTTAGAGATACCTCCGTTACCCGGAGCACAGTATAGCTTTTCAACTCTGTTACTCTCGGCAAGCTTCATAACTATTGCGTGTTCTCTGCCGCCTCCGCCTACAACAAGTATGTTCATTAAAATTCCCCTTAATAACCGTATTTTAACTTCATTGAATTATTAACATAATCAATGATGAAATAATCTAATACCTGTAAACGCCATTGCAATATTATATTTATTGCAGGTATCAATAACATTATCATCTCTGATGGAACCGCCCGGCTCAGCAATAAAGGAAACACCGCTTTTTCTTGCCCTTTCAATATTATCGCCAAACGGGAAGAATGCGTCGGATCCAAGGCAAACTCCGGTATTTTCAGAAAGCCATTTTCTTTGTTCTTCCTTTGTAAAAACAGGAGGCTTCTCCTTAAATATATTCTGCCATGCGCCTTCTGCAAGAACGTCCATATAGTCTTCAGAAATATAAATATCAATCGCATTATCCCTGTCGGGACGGCGTATATCATCTACGAATTTAAGGCTTAAAACCTGTGGCGCTTGACGAAGCCACCAAATATCGGCTTTATTTCCTGCAAGTCTGGTACAGTGTATTCTGGACTGCTGACCTGCGCCGATACCGATAGCCTGTCCTTCCTTTACATAGCATACCGAATTAGACTGAGTATACTTCAAAGTTATAAGTGAGATAAGAAGATCGCGCTTTTTATCCTCAGGAATAATCTTATTTTCAGTTACAACATTATCAAGAAGTAAATTATTAATCAATAGATTGTTTCTGCCCTGTTCAAAGGTTATACCGAACACCTGTTTTTTCTCTATTTCTTCTGGTATATAATCCGGATTCATTTTTATTACATTGTATGTCCCTTTACGCTTAGATTTTAAAATCTCCAGCGCCTCAGGAGTATAATCCGGAGCTATTATTCCGTCTGAAACTTCCCTTTTGAGCATAAGAGCTGTCGCCTTGTCGCAGGTATCCGAAAGTGCGACAAAGTCACCGTAAGATGACATTCTGTCAGCTCCTCTTGCTCTTGCATAAGCACATGCAATTGGAGAAAGTTCCTCGAGGTCGTCTACAAAATATATTTTCTTTAAAGTATCTGATAATGGAAGACCAACCGCAGCTCCCGCAGGAGAAACATGCTTAAAGGAAGTAGCGGCGCAAAGTCCTGTTGCAGCTTTTAATTCTTTTACAAGCTGCCAGCCGTTGAATGCGTCCAGCAGATTAATATATCCGGGATTACCGTTAAGTACCTCGAACGGCAGCTCAGCGTTATCTATAAATACTCTCGACGGCTTCTGATTAGGATTGCAGCCGTACTTTAAAAACATTTCTGATGACATAAATCAAACCTCTCTCAGCAATTTTTATTGTAAATTTCAGTCTTATATGTACCGTCTGACAGATCAATGTATCTGACAAATAACGATACCTTATTTTCGCTGTTCAAACTATTCCAAATATTGCTTCCGAATTCACTAATACTGCCCTCTACAGCTATAAGCTTGGGCTCTCCTTCAAAGCTTGGAAGCGGATTTCCGTCGCCCATATATGTATGGATAAAACGACCCTCTCCGTTTATAGGATTATTATATGAAAAAGTGAAACGATTACAGGAATCGGGATTTCCATTTTCGCTTTTCAAAATAGACATAGCATAATTAAAGGTTTTCTGCGGATCAACCTTTATTATACCGGAAATTCTGGGAGTATAATTAGGAGCGTCCGGTTCAAACTCTCTTGTTCTCAGCGACTGCTCGAACGTCATCTGATTATTCATCAAATCATAAATAGTGTCAGTCTGGTCACCGTTTGTAACAATAGTCTTATTACCCAGAACTCTTACCGGAGAATAAATAATAAGACTCGGATCAGTAAGCTTGGACGGATCGTAAGCCTGAGTTCTGATACCGCAGCCATCTTCAACAAATATTCTGTTTCTGCTGTTTTCGCTTCTTCCCATAATAAAATAAGCGGTAACAGCATATTTTCCGTCAGATGATTTTCCTATTATAATTCCTCTGCCCGGATAAGAATTGCTTTTGAGTTCTTTTGATATGTCTAATTTATTCATAATAAGAATCCTTTCCGAAATGTCAATAATATGAACGTAAAATCAGTTTTTAATAATAAACGTATAAATACAGTCTGCCGATAAAATTGCCAACATAACTGCCGAGATAATATTTAATTGATTTTTACCCGGCTTTAACAATATCCAGTCAAAAAAAGGCTGAACTATGTAAAGAAAAATTGTTCCTCCCAGACCGAATCTTAAAGAAGTCGATAATGCAATACGTCCCTGAAAATTATATTTATAATCCTCATACGTCTGCCAAGGCCATGATCCTGATGCAAATTCCAAAATATAACTCGCCGTCAACTCTATTAAAGTTGCAATAGCCGCACATCCGATAAAAATGATTATTGGTTTAATAATATTAAGCCATCTAATATCTTTTTTTCTCATCAATTTCCCAAGACAAAGCAAAAAGGACATTGCTCCTACTCCATATACCGGACAATACGGACCGAATAACACTCCCCTATTAGTGAAACCCCATTGATAAATAAAAGTTTCCAAAATAACCTCATAGCTCCAGCCTAAAACAGCATATAAAACAAAGCAAATAAAATATTTCTGAAGCTTATTGAAATAGTCCATTTATTATCACATCCACCGGCTATTATTCTTTTATATAAGCCTTGCCGTTAATTATCTCAATCCTATCCTGGCAAAACAATGAAACAGCCTCGGGAAGTATCTTCCATTCAGCCTGTTCCATTATTCTTTTTTGTAGAATTTCAGGAGTATCATTATTCTTAACCTCGACGGGCTTTTGCAGAATTATTGCACCGGCATCTGCCTCCTCGTTGACAAAATGAACGGTTGCCCCGCTGATTTTAACGCCGTAATCCAATGCGGCCTCATGCACCCTTAATCCATAATAGCCCTTTCCGCAAAACGATGGTATAAGCGCCGGATGAACGTTGATTATTTTATACGGATAAGCCTTGATAATTTTCTCGTCAAGAATTGTCATAAATCCCGCCAGCACAACTAAATCAGCATACTCCTCATATAACGCTTCCATTATTGCTTCACTGTATTTTTCGCTGCTTTCAAACGATTTTCTGGGAATAACCCTCGTTGATATACCGTTATTCATTGCACGAACCAACGCATATGCGTCAGCTCTTGAAGATATGACGCAGGTAATTCTTCCACCTTTTATACCGCCGTTGTTCTGTGCGTCGATAAGCGCCTGAAGATTGGTTCCGCCGCCGGAAACCAAAACAATAATATTTTTTAGAGGCTTATCATAGTTTTCCATAGATTTCTCCAATCTGCCGCAAAATAACAGCGATTTAATTAGCTGATAATAACGCCTTCATCACTTTGCACAAGCTCACCTAATATATAAGCTTCAGCGCCAGATGAATTTAACACATCCAGTGCCTTGTCGGCGTCCGCCTTATCAACAGAAACAGTCATACCGACGCCCATATTAAACGTATTGAACATATCTCTTTCCGGAATATGACCTGTTCTCGCAATAAGATCAAATATAGGGAGAATATCAATAGAATTTCTTTCAATCTTAGCGGAAAGACCATTCGGAAGAGATCGCGGAATATTCTCATAAAAACCGCCTCCGGTTATATGAGATACGGCGTTGACCTTAACCTGTTCAATAAGCTTAAGAATAGGCTTTACATATATCTTGGTAGGAGTCAGCAGACATTCTCCGAGAGTAGTTCCTAAATCTGAAAAATGCCTTGCTAAAGTTTGTTCATTTACAGTAAAAATCTTTCTTACCAATGAAAAGCCATTGGAATGAACCCCGCTGGATTTAATGCCTATTAATACATCGCCGGCTTTCTGATCCTCCGGTCTTAAAATCTTATCTTTATCAACCACGCCCACTGAAAAGCCTGCTACGTCATATTCGTCGGCAGGATAAAATCCGGGCATTTCAGCAGTTTCACCGCCGACTAAAGCGCAGCCGGCTTCAACGCAACCGTCAGCAATACCTGAAACTATATCCGCGATTTTTTCAGGATAATTCTTTCCGACAGCAATATAGTCAAGAAAAAATTGCGGAGCAGCGCCGCAGCATATAATATCATTAACACACATAGCAACGCAATCTATACCAATCGTATTGTGCTTATCCATCAAAAACGCGATTTTAAGCTTTGTTCCTACACCGTCTGTACCGGAAACAAATACCGGCTTATTGATTCCGGTCAGATCGGGCTCAAACAATCCTCCGAATCCGCCGATACCAGTCATAACTCCGCTTGTAGCCGTTCTTGCAACATGCGATTTCATTAATTCAACCGCTTTATAGCCTGCTGTTACGTCAACTCCGGCCTTTTTATAACTCTCAGAATAACTCTTCATTAAACCGCTCCTCCAATTATTCTCCGATTTTACTTTCAAACTTGTCCTTAGGCATTTCCTTCGGAACCTTTACAGGATAATTTCCGGTAAAACATCCAACACAAAAGCCGCAGTCGGCTCCTTCCGCTATTTTCTTAACCCCTTCAACGCTCAAATATCCCAGTGAATCGGCTCCTATTTCCTTTGCAATTTCATCAACGGACATTTTACAGGCTATTAGATTTTTTTTGCTGTCAATATCAGTTCCAAAATAACACGGATTAGTAAACGGCGGACTCGATATTCTCATATGCACTTCCTTAGCGCCCGCTTCTCTTATAAGACCGACAATTCTTGCACTGGTTGTTCCCCTTACAATGCTGTCGTCTATCAAAACTACTCTCTTTCCGCATACAACGTCCTTTATAACATTGAGCTTTATTCTTACGGAATTTGAGCGCTGAGACTGATCGGGCTGAATAAATGTGCGTCCTATATATCTGTTTTTTACAAAGCCTACTCCATAAGGTATTCCGGACGCTCTTGAAAAGCCCAAAGCTGCGTCCAGACCGCTGTCAGGAACTCCGACAACCACGTCGGCGTCAACCGGATGCTCTTTCCAGAGAAATTCTCCCGCCTTCAGGCGTGCGCTATGTACGCTTACGCCCTGAATAACGGAATCCGGTCTCGAAAAATATACATATTCAAATACGCACATCGAGGTTTTTTGTCCGCAATGCGTTTTTATTGATTTAACGCCTTCCTTGTCGGCAACAACTATTTCTCCGGGCTCAACGTTACGAACAAATTCAGCTCCGACGCTATCAAGAGCACAGGTTTCCGATGCAAAAACCACTTTGCCGTCTGGAGTACTGCCCATACAAAGAGGTCTGAAGCCTTGTGGATCTCTGGCTGCAATCAGCTTTGTCGGAGACATTATAACAAGAGAATAAGCTCCCTTGAACTTAAACATAGCCTGTTCAACAGCCTTTTCAATTGAAGGCTGAATCAGACGCTGCTCAGTTATTGCATACGAGATTACTTCGGTATCGTTTGTATTATGAAAAATCGCGCCTTTAAGCTCATATTTTTCTCTTAATTCTCTGGCGTTGATAAGGTTGCCGTTATGAGCGATTGACATCGGTCCCTTTATATGACGGACAACAAGAGGCTGCGCATTTGATCTGTTTGGTTTTCCAGTAGTAGAATATCTAACATGACCTATAGCAATATTGCCTAACCCCAGCTTATTTAAATTTTCTTCATTAAAAACCTCTGGAACCAGTCCAAGATCCTTATGATATGACAAAACGCCCTTATCGTTAACTACAATACCGCAGCTTTCCTGGCCTCTATGCTGAAGAGCATACAGAGCAAAATATGTCAAAGAAGCTACATTACTTGTATTGTTGGCATATATTCCGAAAACTCCGCATTCCTCATGCAGCCCTTTATACAAATGAATCATTCCCTTCCATTCCAGCAATATGTGCAAAGTCTGCATTCAGGCTTTCCTACAGCTCTGACCGTTCCCTCTAACGACTGGTATTCCAAAGAAGTAAGCTTTAGCCTGCGGCAGATTTCATCTCTAAGATAACGGCCTCTGGAGGTTGTGGAATCGCTGTATTCTTCAATATATTTTATTCCCTCAGCTCCTTCGTTCTCATCAATAATCTGTCTTGCAATGAGTTCAAGCTCAGAGGTACTACGTGAAAAATTAAGATATTTACACCCATACATAATAGGAGGACACGCAGATCGCATGTGAACCTCTTTAGCTCCGTTTTCATACAGAAACTCAACAGTTTCTCTAAGCTGCGTACCTCTGACAATACTATCGTCAACAAACAGCAGCCTTTTACCGTCTATCAGCTCATGAACCGGAATAAGCTTCATCTTTGCCACCTTATTTCTCATTGACTGACTTGCCGGCATAAAGCTCCTCGGCCATGTAGGAGTATATTTAATAAAAGGTCTTGCAAATGAGATACCGCTTTTATTTGCATATCCGATTGCATGAGGAACACCCGAATCTGGTACTCCGCAAACATAATCGACGTCAGGCAGCTTTCCGTTTTTTATATCCGTTTCCGCCATGATTTCACCGTTTCTGGTCCTCATAACTTCAACATTCACACCCTCGTAGCAGGCGTTAGGATAACCGTAATATGTCCATAGGAAAGTACACATTTTCATTTCGTCCGAGCCTTCGCTGAGTATTTCAAGGCTATCCTTAGTAAGCTTCACGATCTCGCCGGCCTTAAGCTCATGACATGCACTATAGCCGAGCTTCTGAAACGCAAACGATTCAAAAGAAAAACAATATCCATCAGATCTTTTTCCGATAATTATCGGAAGCCTGCCCATCATATCCCTGGCGCAAATTATCGAATCCTCAGTCATTATAACCAAGGACATAGTACCCTTTATTTTTTCCTGCGCATATTTTATACCTTCAACAAAAGAATCCTTCTGAGCAATAAGAGCGCCGATAAGTCCGCCGGAATTAATATTTCCGCTGCTCATGGTTTCAAAGTTAGCGCAACCCTTTTCAAGTAGTTCTTTTGATAGCTCTTCGGCATTCGTAATTATTCCTATAGAACAGACCGCATAAAGACCAAGCTTTGAGCGAACCATAATAGGCTGCGGGTCTGTATCGCTTATACAGCCGATACATATGTTACCCCGCATTTTTTCAACGTCCTTTTCAAATTTTGTTCTGAAAGGAGAATTCTCTATACTATGAATATTTCTCTGAAAACCCAATTCCGGAGAATATGATGTCATACCACCGCGTCTTGTTCCCAGATGCGAGTGATAATCGGTTCCGAAAAAAACATCCTGTATACAATCGTTTGATGACGCTACGCCAAAAAAACCGCCCATATATTATGCTCCCATAATTCTCTTCATTAATTCCTGATAAGCTTCCTCAACACCGCCCATGTCTCGTCTGAATCTGTCCTTATCAAGCTTCTCATGAGTTGTGCTGTCCCAGAAACGGCATGTATCCGGAGATATTTCATCAGCAAGAATTATTTTTCCGTGGAATCTTCCGAATTCAATCTTAAAATCTATAAGATCAATATTAACATCCTTAAAAAACTTTATCATAAAGTCATTTATTTTAAAAGCATATTCAGTAATAACGTTTATTTCTTCTTCGGTTGCTAAATCAAGACCTAACGCATAATATTTATTAATAAACGGATCTCCCAGATCGTCATTTTTATAGCTGAATTCAAGAGTAGGCCGTTTCAGAGCAGTACCCTCCGGTATACCAAGTTTCTTGGAAAAGCTTCCCGCAGCAACGTTCCTGACAATAACCTCAAGAGGAACAATTTCAACCTTTTTTACAATTGTTTCGCGGTCGCTTATTTCTTTAACCAAGTGGGTAGGAATGCCCTGCTTTTCCAAAAGACCAAACATATAATTAGTCATTTTATTATTAATAACGCCCTTGCCGACGATAGTACCCTTTTTTTCGCCGTTGAAAGCGGTTGCGTCGTCCTTGTAATCTACAATAACGCAGTCAGGATCATTTGTTGCATAAACCTTTTTTGCCTTACCCTCATAAAGCTGTTCAGTTTTTACTATGTTTTCCATTTCTTTCTCCATTCCGCCGATATACACGGCTGATTTATAAGCTGTCGCCTTTAAACGGCGAACGTCAATCAATATAGACGCTTTAACTAAGCAAATTTTCAATTTCCTCAGTAAGCTTTTTATCCTTTTGCACTACCTCGTCAGACATCTTTGTTTTCATATCGCTCAAAGCTTTTGAAAGATCCTGATCCGACAATGCCAGAATCTGCGCAGCAAGAATAGCCGCATTAGCCGCGCCGTCAATAGCTACGGTAGCGACGGGAATTCCGCTTGGCATCTGAACGGTTGAAAGAAGCGCGTCAAGTCCGTCTAATGTAGAAGATTTTATAGGCAATCCAATTACGGGCAAAACAGTATGAGCCGCAATCACTCCCGCCAAATGAGCCGCTTTGCCGGCAGCCGCAATTATAACTCCAAATCCATTCTTCTGAGCATCGGAAGAAAATTCTGCCGCCTGAATCGGCGTTCTGTGTGCTGACATTACATGAATCTCATATGGAATATTAAATTCCTTCAACTTCATTGCAGCGTTTTTTACAATCGGGAAATCGCTGTCGCTTCCCATAATAATAGCAACCTTTTTCATAATTCCACCTTATAATATAAAATTTTTATAATTAGCGGCCGCTGCCGTTATTTATAATTCAGTTTTATTTATACTTTTTAAAATAAGCCTATTATTTTCATCAAAAACCATATTAAAAATTATTTCAGAAGATATACCGTTTATTTCTATATTCTTATTTTTATAATTATAATTCGCCAGAATACTGACATCATACGATATTTTAGATTTTTCCTGCTTTATCTCAAAACTGAAATCTGAAATACTATTTAAATTGCAGCCCTCAAAAAAATTATTTGACGATAAGGACTGAAAATACTGCTCAGACGTAAGGTCGGATATATTCTCCATATTTCCGTTAACAAGAGCTTGAAGATATCCACAGATAATATCTGCCGTTCGTAAAATATTTTCAACCCCTACCTTATTTATCTTTTCAGATCCTGAAAAATTTATTGTAATACCTACATTATTAACTTTTCTAACCAGATCAATATTATTAAACCGGAAGCCCTTGTCAGTAATTTCTCCGCTGAATAAATCGCCGCCGCTGCCGAGAGTTATTATACTGCCGTCATATTCATAGCTGTCCCAAAGCTTGTTATACTGGACATTGCCGTACCTATCAAATAAAAAGAATTCATTTCCATTTCCGGTAAAGCCGCCGATAAAATCATTGCCGAGAGATCTAAATTCTGAAAAAATAAACGGACTAACTATATTTCCATATAAATCAATAATTCCCATTTTTTTGGTATCGGCAATTCTCTTACCGACGATAAACCGATTCTCAGATAATATAAAAACATTTTCCCATGCCGCGTCTATTATAACCCTGTCGTTATTAACCACGCCAAGCAAACCGTTTTCATCCTCAAAAACCTCAAAGCCCTGATAGCTTCCATAATTCTGCATAGTAATATTATTATTAGACGATTCCTTCTCCATGTTTTTCTTATTAACGTCAAAATACACCTTAATAAGAATCAGAGCCATAATAACAAGCGCCGACATTAAAAACACTATAATAAGCTTTATATATTTTCCTGACGGAAATTTTTTTGAGGAAATTGAAACGCTTCTAATCTTCTTCATTTTCTTTAATGCTTCCGTTGAAGCTTTCCTCTGTTTCACTTATAATATAAATCGGTCTGCGCTTTGTTTCCAAATATGTCTTAGACAAATACTGTCCAAGAATACCTGTACAAAAAAGCTGTAACCCTCCGACAAAAAATATGGCGCACATTATAGTCGGAAATCCTTGCACGCTTTCTCCGAATACAATTGTTTTTATTATTATTGCAATTATCCAGATAAATGCGATAAGACAGCTTAAAACACCAAGTAACGACGCAAGAGCAAGCGGAGCCGTTGAAAATGCGAATATTCCCTCAAGGGAATATAAAAACAACTTCCAGAAGGACCATGCGGTTGTTCCCGCAGCGCGTTCCACATTTTCATATTCAATATATTTTACATTAAATCCTACCCAACTGAAAATACCCTTTGAAAAACGGTTATATTCCTTCATTGAAAGAACTGCGTCAACCATTTTACGAGTCATAAAGCGAAAATCCTGAGCGCCGTCGACGATTTCAGTCTGCGATATCTTATTCATTATTTTGTAAAATTTCATTGCAAACCATGAACGTATTTTTGACTCGCCTTTTCTGCTGACTCTTCTTGTCGTCGCGCAGTCAAATCCTTCCTCGCTTACATATTTATACATCTGAGGAATAAATTTAGGCGGATGCTGAAGATCGGCGTCCATAACCACAACGTAATCGCCCTTTGAATTCTCCATTCCGGCAAACATTCCCGCCTCTTTGCCGAAATTTCTGGAAAACGATATATATCTGACGCGATTATCACTGGCAGACAGCTCTCTCAGCATTTTTAACGTATTATCCTTAGAACCGTCATTTATAAACAAAAGTTCAAATTCCAGATCATCATATTCAGACTGCATCTGAGCTATAACTTTATTAATCTCATTATAAAACAGCGGCAATACTTCCTGTTCATTATAACAAGGAACTACAACAGAAATCAGTTTCATATAACAACTGCTCCTCCATCCTACGATACAATAATATAATACAACAAAATCCACAAAAAAGCAAGTATTAATTTGTTTTTATTAAAAAGCCGTTAAAAGCGGGAAAACCGAGTTTACCGTTTTAGTATAAAATGCATAATTCTGCACAATCTGTTTATTATATAATATATAAATTGCTGTAAGGAGCAAAAATATTGAAAAATTTATATTTTAAACTATGAAATCTAATAAAATAATTACAGTCAATATAATAATGCCCTTGATCTCAGGTATTGCTACAGGTCTTGCATACAGCGGAGAAAAGCTTTCATTTCTCATATTTTTATCAATATCGCCTTATATTTATTCAATTTTAATTGATTATAAATTATATAAATCATTTATTTACTCAATATCACTTTATTTTACATCGTTATGCTGGATTTCAAATATTACTTCTGCTATAACGGATATAATAATTTTAAGGCTGATTATTTCAATTATTATAATTTCAGCTCTTTCTCTTTTATTATCCTTCTTACTCAACCTGCCGCTATACATTTTTAAATGTTATAAATTTTCCGTTTTTTATAAATGCGTAACATTACCATTTTTATACATTTTCGGAGAATGGCTTCAAGGACAATTTATCCCCATAGCTTTTCCATGGGTAAGAATTGTAAATATAGCTTCGCCGTTTACCGTATTTATACAGTCAGCGTCAGTTTTCGGAGGCTTATTTATTTCCCTTATCATTTTATTTATCAATTCCGCAGCGGCTTTAATTTTTATTAAAATTAAGCTTAACAGGAAGTTTATTTATACATCGGCCGTATTGGCAATAACAATAACAAATTTAATATACGGGGCAAATTATCTGAATAAAAATAAATTTCATAACGCTGAAGCTTTAAACGTTATGATAATTCAAGGCAATTATCCAAAAGAAACCAAATTCAGCAGCTCTTCCGAGGATATACTGAATAAATATATTTCAATGATATACGGCAGTATTGATAAGGACACAGATTATATTTTATTTCCTGAAACAGCAATGCATTCTGATATTTATGTAAAACCCGAATTGAAAACAAGATTATCGGATATATGCAATGATTACGGAGTAATTATTCTATTTGGCACGCAATACAACGACGATGGCAAGTATTATAATTCATGTATGGCGTTTTATCCTGACAATAAGGATTCCGCTATATACCTCAAGCGGATACTTGTACCGTTCGGAGAATATAATCCATTTAAATTATTTAAATTTCAATTTACCTCCACAAATTTTTCTCCAGGAGAGGAATGCAGTATCATAAATACAGAAAACGGAAATATAGGCTGCGCTATTTGCTTTGAGTCAGTGTTTCCAGAAGCGTCGGTCGACTGCGTTAAGGCCGGAGCAGAAGTAATAACTGTTCTTACTAATGATTCATGGCTTGGAGAGCGGTTACCGCTTTACCAGCATCATACTCACTCAATTATAAGAGCTGTTGAAACCAACAGATATATTCTTACTTCTACCAATACCGGTATATCTTCGGTTATAAGCAACTGCGGAGAAATCAAATCAGAAACTGATTATAACAACGAAGCGATTATTGAGGATACGTTTTATATGATAAGCGAAAATTCTATATATACCCACTTGGGGGATATTATAATTTTTCCCTCCTGCATTATAATTATTTTAACCGTTATATTATATTTGCGGAAACAAATATTTTCCAAAAAGTCTTGAACTAAAACTTAAGTTAATGTATAATAATATATAGTTATTCACTGAAAGGAGAGGCTCTAATGAGCCTGAAATTTTATGAAAGACGGTTTTATTAAAATTGCCTGCATATCGCCGAAGCTTAAAGTTGCGGACTGCCGTTATAACAGCGATAAAATAACAGAGGCAATTACTAACGCTTACAACAGCAGTGTAAAAATATGCTCTTTTCCGGAATTATCAATCACAGGCTATACCTGCGGTGATTTGTTTTTACAGTCATCTCTTTTAAACGAAGCTGAAAGCAGCGTAATCAAAATAGCAGAGGACACTAAATCACTGGATATTATATCAATAGTAGGTTTTCCATGCGCTTTCATGAACAGCCTATATAACTGTGCTGCCGTTATTTACAAGGGCGATATTCTGGGTATTGTTCCTAAATCTAATATACCAAATTACAGCGAATTTTATGAAGCGCGCCATTTTGCACAGGGAATAGAAAAAATTGAAAATATGAATTTAAAAGGCAAAATCGTACCATTCGGTATAAATCAGATATTCCAGTGTGAGGAAATGCCTGAATTCACTTTTGGCGTTGAGATATGCGAAGACCTCTGGGTTGGAACAACACCTTCTGTAAAGCTGACAGAAAGCGGAGCTACAATGATTTTCAACCTTTCAGCAAGCGATGAAATAATCGGCAAAGCTGATTATCGGCGTACTATTGTAAAAGCCAAATCCGGAAGTCTTCTTTGTATATATGCATATACGGACGCAGGAATCGGCGAATCAACTACCGACATGGTTTTCAGCGGTCATAATATAATCGCAGAAAACGGAAAGATTTTATCTGAGTCCTCTTTATTTGAAAACGGCATGATTACAGCGGATACAGACGTATTGAAAACCGCCGGAGAACGCTGGAAAAGCAATACCTGCAGCTATACTAACAACGGATATACAATTAATAAATTTTCTATGCAGCCTGTTGAAACAAAGCTGACTCGTAAATTTTCAAGATTTCCCTTTGTACCCTCGTCAAAATCGTCCCTTAACAACAGATGTACGGAAATACTTAACATACAGTCTGTCGGTCTAATGAGCCGTTTAAAGCACATTAAAGCTAAAAACGCTGTTCTCGGACTTTCAGGCGGCCTCGATTCAACGCTGGCTCTCATAGTAACCGTTAAAGCTTTCAAAATGCTTAATTTAGATACTAAGAATATAACGGCGGTAACTATGCCGTGTTTCGGGACAACCGACAGAACTTATCAAAACGCATGCCGACTGGCCGACGCTTATAATGTTACGCTTCGTGAGGTAAACATCAGAACAAGCGTATTACAGCATTTCAAAGATATAGGTCACGATGAAAGCAATCATGACGTTACCTACGAAAACTCCCAGGCGCGTGAACGTACTCAAGTATTGATGGACATTGCAAACCAATCCAACGGAATTGTTATCGGAACAGGAGATTTGTCCGAGCTGGCACTTGGCTGGGCGACTTACAACGGAGATCATATGTCAATGTATGCGGTAAACGCGTCTATCCCCAAGACTCTTATTAAATATATTATTAATTATGAGGCATGCTCGTCGGATAAAAGCTTAAAAAACGTACTGCTCGACATTTTGGACACTCCGGTAAGCCCTGAACTGCTTCCGCCAGAAAACGGAAATATATCTCAGAAAACTGAGGATCTTATCGGACCCTATGAGCTTCACGATTTCTTTTTATATTACATGGTAAGATTCGGATTTTCACCTAAGAAAATTTTCAGAATAGCGAGACATGCTTTTAAAGACGTTTATGAGGACGCCGTTATATTAAAATGGGAAAAAATATTCTATAAAAGATTTTTCTCTCAGCAGTTTAAACGTTCATGTCTGCCGGACGGTCCGAAGGTAGGAAGCGTTACGCTATCGCCAAGGGGAGATTTCAGAATGCCCAGTGACGCAAATGCTGATATATGGCTCAATGAGCTTGAAAATATAGGGAGGTAAAATATGAATTACAAAGAAAGCTTTATAAAATTTATGGTAGAAAGCGGAGTGCTTACATTTGGCGAATTCACCTTGAAAAGCGGAAGGAAGGCTCCTTATTTCGTAAATACCGGCAATTATAATACCGGATCTCAGCTTGCCAGACTGGGAGAATATTACGCACAGTGCATAAAGGAAAACAACGTACAGGCAGACACGCTTTTCGGCCCCGCATATAAAGGGATACCGCTGGCCGCCGCGTGCAGTATTGCCCTGTCAAATAAATACGGCATCGATGTAAATTATGCATTTGACAGAAAGGAAGCTAAGGATCACGGCGAAGGCGGAGTAATAGTAGGAAAAAAATTCCAGGACAGAGAAAAAATTGCAATTATTGAAGACGTTATTACTGCCGGCACCGCTATAAGAGCCGTCCTGCCGTTATTAAAATCTCAGGCAGACGTAGATATAACTGCTCTGATTATTTCTGTTGACCGTATGGAAAAAGGAAAGGGCGAGCTTTCGGCCGTTCAGGAGGTAAAAAATGATTTCGGTATTGATGTATATTCCATAGTTACTATCGAGGATATTATAGACGCGATAAAAAACGGCGTTATTCCAGGTATGGAATATTTGGATAAAATGCTTGAATACAGAAAAAATTATGGTGTCTGAATACTTGACATTTACATAATTTTATGATATGATACAAAAAAAGCAATGATGGGAATAGTAACTTGTAATCAGGTTTTCAGAGAGCCTTTGCGCGGTGTAAAAAGGTAACCGATTAAAAGTGAATACGCCCCTGAGCTTAATTTCCGAAACTAAAGTAGGGAGTTACGGGAACGCCCGTTACAGCGTTCAAAGGCCGATTTATTTCGGTAAATTGAGGTGGTACCACGGTAAATTATCGTCCTCTGGAAGCAACGTTGCTTTCAGAGGACTTTTTGATTATCAAACTATAAAAGGGGGTGTTATCCGTGAAATCTGGAACAGATTTCATCATATATGCTTTACATTCAAGATAAAATAAGAATGTGAGGTAAATAAAATGATAAGAAAAGCGAAAAAATCGGATGTATCCAAAATAATAAGACTATGCGGACAGCGTGCTAAAATGCGGTCCGTTTATCCAAAACTCCCGAAAAAAAGATTTTATACAAGAACCTCAAAGGGTTATACAGCCAAGGAATATAAGATAATCGTTTATGAGGATAATAACGTAATTAAAGGATTTAGTAAATTTTTCATTTTTGTCGGCAGAAACGATATGGAACGAAATAAAAAGTGCGTAATTGAGCGGTTAGCCGCTGATGAAGAATATGAATCATGCAAAATAAGAACACAGTTGCTTGAATGGATAAAAAAATATGCAGAAAAATGCAATTGTAATTCAATAGATCTTAGAGTTTGCTATGAAAATTATGACGCCGTCAACTTATATTCCTCATTCGGATTTATACCGACAGCTTATGAATTGGAGCTCAAATTAAACAATCCGATTAAAGCAGAAGAATCAGCGTAAGGATGTTATTAACCGCATTTATAAAACCATGATTTGCTGCTTACATGGTTTTCAAGCTCGATTTTATTAACACTAAGCAGCAGAATGGAGATTTATAATGACTTTATTTGAAGAACTGAAAAGAAGAGGTCTAATAGCTCAGCTTACTGACGAGGAAGAAATCAAAGAGCTTATAAATAACGGAAAGGCTACGTTCTATATAGGTTTTGATCCTACTGCCGATTCACTGCACGTTGGTCATTTCATGGCTTTATGCCTTATGAAAAGACTACAGATGGCTGGAAATAAACCTATAGCTCTTCTTGGAGGCGGAACGGGCATGATAGGAGATCCATCAGGAAAAACTGATATGAGGAAAATGATGACAACTGAAACCATCAATCATAACGTTGAATGCTTTAAAAAACAAATGAGCAGATTCATTGACTTTTCCGACAATAAAGCTCTTGTAGTAAATAATGCCGACTGGCTGATGAATTTAAATTATATAGACGTACTACGAGAGGTAGGAGCTCACTTCAGCGTTAATAAAATGCTGACATTTGAATGTTACAAGCAGAGAATGGAAAGAGGTCTTACTTTCCTTGAATTTAATTACATGATAATGCAGAGCTATGATTTTTATAAGCTATACAAGGACTACGGCTGCAATATGCAGTTCGGAGGAGACGATCAATGGGCAAATATGCTGGGCGGTACAGAGCTTATCAGAAAGAAGCTCGGCAAAGACGCTTACGCTATGACAATAACCCTGCTTCTTAACTCTGAAGGAAAGAAAATGGGAAAAACAGAAAAGGGCGCCGTATGGCTTGATCCCGAAAAAACATCTCCGTATGACTTCTATCAATACTGGCGGAATGTTTCTGACGCTGATGTAATAAAATGCCTTAAAATGCTTACTTTTATTTCAATTGAAGAAATAGAGGAAATGGAAAGAACATTACAGGGTGCGGCTCTGAATAAGGCTAAAGAGATACTTGCCTTTGAGCTGACAAAACTGGTTCATGGAGAAGATGAAGCAATAAAAGCCGATACGGCTGCTAAAGCTATCTTTTCAGGACGAGGAATTAGCGACGATATGCCGACGACCGAACTTGAATGTAATGATCTTTCCGAAGGGAAGATCGGAATACTAACATTGCTTGTAAAAACCGGACTTGCTTCATCTAACGGCGAAGGGCGAAGACTTGTTCAACAGGGCGGAATTTCAATAAATGATGTAAAGATTATGGATCCTTCAGAGCAAATCAGCTTTGAAGAAAATAAAGCTATTATAAAAAAGGGGAAAAAGGTATTTCATAAGGTAGTTATAAAATAAAACGGTTAAATGTAAACATTTTGTAAACAATCCGGAAATCTATTGATTTTTGTAAATTTATGGTATATACTTTATAAGTAATCTTTTAAAAGATTTCCCCTCTACTTTTTTTCATCAAAATCCCGTTCAGATAAATCTGAACGGGTATTTTTTATAATCTAAAATTTAATTTTCAATTAAATTATTATCAAATTTAATATTATTAGCTTTTGCGTATTTTTCTGCATAGCTTCCTTTAGGGGTATGTATAACCAGATCTTCATCACAATAATCAAACGACGAATCCCTGATTTTCTCAACGCTTGCCGGAATATTTACGTCTTTAAGAGAACGACAGTATTCAAATGTGCCATCCCCTATTTCAACGCAACCTTCACTAATATTTACAAATTTTAAAGATTCGCAGTATTCAAAAGCATCCCCGCCTATTCTTTTAACGCTTGACGGTATATCTATAAATTTAAGAGATTTACAGTATTGAAAAGCATTTGCTTCAATTGCAGTAATATCATCTGCAATCTCAAACTTTGTAAATTCTTCATATTGATATTGTGCAGCTCTAATAACATTTTCATTACTGCTGTCATTATACTCTGCAAATATATTATCGGAAGACAGTCGTCTGTTATAAGCATATTCTTCTGCATAGGAGCCTTCCGGCGCATGTATTGTAACCTCACTGCAGTTTGCGAAAGAAGCATCATAAATTTTTGAAACAGAATTTGGAAGATTGACATCTTTTAAAGACGGACAGCTCCAAAATGCAGTATCACCTATTGTTTTAAGTCCTTCGGCTACATTTATGTATTTTAGACCAGCACAGCTCCAGAAAGCGCCGTTTCCAATTTCCTCAACTGATCCCGGTATTTCTACAGCTTCAATATAATCTACACTCCAAAAAGCTCCGTCCGCTATTTTCTTTACACCGTCCGGTATAATGACATGACTGTCGCAGCCCTTATAACTTATCAAAATATTTTTACTTATTACAAAATCACTTTTATCTGATTCTTCACTTATAATTGACTTAATGCTTTCTTCTGCAATTTCCTTAGTAATAATTTCGCTTTCAGCAACCTCATTATCAGCAATCGTTTCAGCTTTTAATTCTGAATCTCCAATATTGTTTGATTCACTGCCGCATGAACACATTAACATATTTATTAAAATTGCTGTAGTTATTATTATTTTTTTCCTATTCATTTTTAACACAACCTTATATATAATATTTTTCATTAATATTATACCATTATATTTATTATTTGTCAATAAATTATAATATTACAATCATAAGATAGTATTACTATGAATAGCATTACTTTTATTTTTATTCTGCGATCTGAGCTTTGAGCTGCTCTTCTTTTTCAAAATCAGTACCCTTAGTAAACTTGTCTACTTCAAGATCTCCCTTAGAATCTATATCCGATGAGTTTTTCTTTTTATAAACAAGTTTCAATAAAATCGGAGTAATTATTGTTGTAAACACAACCATGATAACAATAGGCGCAAAATATTTATCGTTCATAAGTCCTACGGCTGCTCCTTTGCTGGCAACGATTAATGCTACTTCTCCACGGGAAATCATGCCTACTCCAACTCTTAATGCGTCCTTGTTTTTCATTCCGCATACCTTAGCTCCCAGTCCGCAGCCAATAATTTTTGTTAAAACCGCAACAATTAACAGTAAAACTGCGAAAATTATGATTGAAGTATCCATGCCGGGAAGTACGACCTTTAAGCCTATGCTTGCAAAGAATACAGGCGAAAGCAGCATGTACGAAAGCGTTTCAAAACGGTTTGTAAGGTATGTGGCTCTGGGACCGTTTGACATAGCCAATCCAGCAACAAAAGCGCCGGTTATATCCGCAACTCCGAAAAACTTCTCGGCTGAATAAGACATCAGCAGACAGAAGACGAATCCTATAATAACAAATCTTCGAAGATCCTTTTTCGAACTTCCGGACCATTTGTTAAACACATAATGGAAGCCTACTCCTATAATAATTGCAAACACAAAAAATGCGACAATTTTTAAAAGAACTGTCCAAATATTTACTGATGAGTCCGCACACGACGTAATAATTGTAAGAGCAATAATTCCCAGAATATCGTCTATTATAGCGGCGCCCAAAATAGCGTTGCCCGATTTAGTAGAAAGCTTTCCAAGCTCTTTTAAAGTTTCAACGGTAATACTTACGGAAGTTGCCGTCATTATTACTCCTATAAACATATTCTGCAGAAACAGACTTGTGCTGAGATCATTTTCAGTATTGAAAAAATAAGCTATTACAAAGCCTCCTCCAAGGGGTACCAAAACGCCCATCAATGCAATAACAAAGGAAGTTTTTCCGGCTTTGGCAAGCTCTTTGATATCAGCCTCAAGACCTGCGCAAAACATTAGTACTATTACTCCCAGCTCTGAAACAGCATCTATAAAATCGGTTGCCGTAAGTATTTTTAAGCATGCCGGTCCAAGAATAAGTCCTGCTAACAGAGCGCCTACAACCTGCGGCAGCTTAAACCGCTTTGTTACGAGTCCAAAAACCTTGGTACTAAGCAGTATCAATGCAAGCGATAATAAATAACTATAATCCATAAAGATCATCTCTCCCTTTAAAGCGTTCACCCGAATTAATTGCAGGTCGCACTTTTTGTGATTAAGAAAAGTCGAAAAAATTACTTCTTTCACTAACTTAATGAATAAAATAACATTTTTCAAAATTTCCCTAACACATTATATCACTTTGTATAAAAAAGTCAAGATAAAAAATTCACAAACTTATCATGATAAAGTTTATCTGAAGTTAAATAATATATTCTGTTTTTTTTTTGAAAATTTATTGATTTTTATAAAATTATATGCTATACTTAATGTAATTGAAATAAATTAAGGTTATAATAATGGAGGAATTACTTAATATGAACGTTTTTGAAATTATCGGCGGAGTTTTACTGATCGTAACATGTCTTTTAGCAGTTATATTATGTCTGCTTCAGGACTCCAAACAGCAGCAGAATATGACGGCGGCTATTACAGGCGGAGCAAACGATTCTTTTTATGAAAAGAATGAGGGCAGAACAAAGGAAGCCATTCTCAGAAAAATTACAAAGGTTTTGCTTATTATGTTTTTTATACTGACGATTGCAGTAAACGCTATTACTAAATTTATCGATTAATTTTAAATTCGTCCTGTGATTCCGTTTAATAACCGGAGTTTGCAGGACTTCTTATTTTATGTGAGGAAAAAATATTATGAGCAGACCAACAAAAATTAAAAATAACGGAGATAAATATTCGACGGAAAATTACCGGAATAAAATTATTACTTTTCTTACTAAATCCGGAAAAAAGCCGATTTCATATAAAGAGCTGGCGGCCAAATGCAGAAGCAATCGTGGTAACAGCAGAAACTTCAACGACGCATTAAACGCTCTTGTTGTATCGGGTGAAATATATGAAAGAAAAAGAGGCTTTGTATTAACAGACATATTAGGCTATTTTAAGGCAGAAGTTTTACGTCTTAACCGTACTTTCGGTTTTATAAAAAGATGCGATAATCAAGAAGAAATATTTATTCCGGGTAAATATCTCTGCGGCGCTATGCCTGGAGATAAGGTTCTTGCAGCTTATATACAATCGCGGTCGGGAAGTCCCGAGGGTGAAGTTGTGGACGTATTGGAGCAAGCTTTGTCAAATCTTTCCGGAATAATTATTGAGGAATCCGGTAATAAATATTTTCTTGCAGATTCCATGTCTAAAACGCCCGTTAGAATTGTACCTGGAGACGCCGTTTATAAAGTCGGAGATAAGGTACTGGCACAGATTATTTTCCGCGGAAAACGTCATGCGGAGCATAAAGCCAAAATAATCTTCAGCTTCGGAAGCGCTCTTAAGGCTTCAAGCTGTGCGGAAGCCGTTATTTCAGAAAGCGGAGTAATACCGGAATTTCCGGAAAATGTTCTTTTTGAAGCAAAAAAAATAGCAGCGTCAGGAGTCTGGGAGGATGATTTCAAAAACAGGCTTGATTTGCGTGATAAGTTAATATTTACTGTTGACAGTGCGGAATCAAAGGATCTTGACGACGCGGTTTCACTGGAAAAAATCCCCGCAGGTTATAGACTTGGAGTTCACATAGCAGACGTTTCACATTATGTAAAAGGTAACAGCCAGCTTGATAAAGAAGCTCTTGAACGTGGAACCAGCATATATTATGCTGATAAGGTAATACCTATGCTTCCAAAGGAACTCTCCAACGGAATATGCTCGCTTAACCCAAATGAAAGCAGATTGACATTTTCTGCAATAATGGAGCTTTCCAAAGATGGAATACTTCTCAATTATAAATTCGTCAAATCTGTTATTTGCTCTAAAGTTAAAGGAATTTATTCTGAAATAAACAGCATTCTCGATGGCAGCGCAGAAAAAGCAATTGAAGAAAAATATTTCGAATTAAAGGATACGATATTTTTAATGGACGAGCTTGCAGATATTCTTATTTTAAATCGTCGAAAAAGAGGCGCTCCGGAAATAGAGACTTCTGAAAGCAAGCTTATTATTGATAACGGAATGTGCAGAGAAATCGTCCCAAGAACCAGAGGAAAAAGCGAAATGATTATAGAAGAATTTATGCTGACAGCCAATGAAGCCGCGGCGCGTACTGCCCATGAAAATGATATTCCCTTTGTCTACCGTGTTCACGAAGCTCCGTCTCCCGAAAAAATAAACGATTTAAAGGAAGGATTAAGACGCCTGAACGTTGAGGTACCTGTATTTACTGAAGCAAAACCGGTGCATTTATCGGAAATTCTACGAAACTCAAAGGATAAACCGTTTTACCCAGTTATTAATATGATGACCTTAAGATCAATGGCCAAGGCAAAATATGAACCGGAACCCAAGGGGCATTTCGGATTAGCTCTTGATGATTATGCACATTTTACCTCCCCTATCAGACGATACCCCGACCTGGCTATACACCGCATTCTCACCGATATAATAAATGGATATGATAAAGAAAAGCTCATAAAAAGATATTCAGGCTTTGTACAAAAAGCGTCTCAGCGTTCAACTGAAACAGAAATTAGGGCTATGAATATCGAGCGCAATTGCGAGGACTGCTATAAAGCGGAATATATGCAGCAGCATATAGGTGAAATATTTAAAGGACTTATTTCCAGCGTAACAGAATACGGCTTTTACGTTGAGCTTGAAAACACTGTAGAAGGTCTGGTTCATGTAAACAGTCTTCCTGAGGGAAATTATATTTATGACGGATTTTTCAGTCTTACTGAAGAATTCAGCAACACCGTTTACTCCGTCGGAACCAAGGTAAGCGTATTATGTGCAGGAGCAGATGTAAACAGCGGAAAAATTGACTTTAATATCACCGACAACAAGGAGTAAACATATGAAAAAGTCATTAATCGTTTTATTATCAGCTATTATCGCCGTTAATGTTTCCGGATGTAAAAAAAGCTCTGATAAAATGAGAGAAAACACCGATTCTTCAAAAACATATGAAAGCAATGTAAATAATGACGAAACGAATTTATTTAATGAATCAGAAAAGCCGTTAATTCAAACTGAAAAAAATACTTCAACGTCTGAAAACGATAAAAATGTTCAAACAGAATTTACTTCCGAAAGCAATAATACAGAAAAAACCGATTCGTCAGATTTTAACGACAGGGTAGAATTTGCTAACGCCGTTTATCAAAAAGGAATGGACATGTACAGTCAGGTTCTTCTTAGCTGCCCTTACAAGCTTGATTATGACACAACAAACGAAAGCGGCTTTGCCAAGATAAGCGATTCATCAATAAACAGTATCGACGATATAGTCTCCTTATACTGCACTGTTTTTGCTGAACCTGATTTATACATTTACGAGCGTTACAGCGAGGATAATGGTTCCGTATATTGCAGCGACGCTTCAAGAGGTACTAATATATATTATTCAGATACTGATTTAGAGTTTATTTCCGGTGACGAAACAGAGCTTAGCTATAATGCGGTTTCACATTATAGCGACCCCGAAACCGGAAAAGAAATGGACGATAAAATTTCCGTTTTTACTATAAAACTTATAGACGGAAGCTATAAAATCACAGAATTCACATTTCCAAAATAAAAAAAGCCGGTCACAAGACCGGTTTTTTACATTTTTGTAAATTCATAAGTATTAAGGTTTTCCAAATTATAAAGCTTTAAGGTTTCATAATCCGGCAAATAATAGCCGTAATAAACCACTTCGTTTTCTTCTTCCAAAGTATTGCTTCCGCCTTCAATGCACTCTTTATTATTCATCACAAGCGCATAATAGCCGTCCTCTTCAATAGCAAACTGGACAAGCGCTGAACGCTGACTTTCCTCTGGAAGTCCATGACTTTCCTCAAGGAAATCAATAGCGTCCTGACCGCTTTTTAATGTATACTCTCCGGAATAATAATTATCATCACGTTCAGACTTACTTTTAAACCATTTAAAGCTACTGTCATCGCTAAGCTCCAAAAGCATACCGCTTGTTGTTTCCCATTTATTCCCAGTTAAATAATCCCCTTTTTCTTCCGCTTCCTTATTACCGCAAGCTACTGCCGTCAGCATAACACAGCTAAGAATACAAGCAAAAGACTTTTTAAATAATGAGATCATATTTTTAAATCCTCCGATTAAAGAAAAGTAACGCCGTATGTATAAAATACACACAAACGTTACGCATAACGCATGGAGCTAGTAGTCGGACTCGAACCGACGACCTGCGCATTACGAATGCGCTGCTCTACCATCTGAGCCATACTAGCAAATAAAATTATTCAAGCATTAATCTTCTCAAATAACATTATAATTTTACCACAAAAATTATAATAAGTCAATAGGTCATCAATATAATCATAAATTTTAATTTATAAACCTCAAACGTTTAGATCGATCAATAATCATTCCAATATTTTCCTCCCCCACATCAATATTTTATCTTATATTTTTCAGTCGCAGTCGCAATTTTCCGGCAACCCACGATATTCTGACGGAGTTTTACCAGTTTCATTTTTAAATTGTCTAATAAAGTAAGATACACTGTTATATCCGCAAATAGACGATATATCCTTTAATGTAAGATCGGATTTTCTGAGCATATCCGAAGCCTTTTCAATACGGCTTTGGATCAAATCCTGACTAACGCTTTTTCCAAAGGTATCTGAATACAGATGCTGAAAACGTGAACGGCTAAGAGAGAGTTCCTTTGCCATTTCATCTAAAGTCCATTCCCTGCCCGGCCAGCGATAAATTGACTCGCGAATCCACAGTAGTTTTTCAAAATGTACACTGTCATTAACTTTTACGCTGTCTGTTTTATAAATTATCTTTTCATTCAGCTTGTAAAGAAGCAGTTTAAAATATAAATCTACTGAAAATTTGCGGTTTATATTAGCTGAATACTGTTCATAGCACATATTTCTTACAATTGCTGAAATATCTGTTATATCAGAAACAGCGACCGGCTTGTTCAGCGGAATGTCAAGGCTCTCTATCAGAGACAGTTCATCGTCGTCGGGACCGAAATGAATCCAGTCGTCATAGTATTCGTCGCAATCCGGATAATAATACTCCGGATATTCAGGAGTATATATGATAAAGGACTTTGCAGGAGTACGGATATCTACGCCGTTTATTCGAAAATAAGCGGGAGATTTTACGATCAGCAAAAGCCAATCGCCGGCTCCATTGGGCCGATCAATATAAAATGATCTGTCGTGTCTGTGATGATAGCCTATTTCGTCCATTCTCATAATAACGCGCCCCTCAATTCATTTATTTTAAATATAGCATAAAATGTAATTACCTGTCAATCACATTTTATATATATTTTGTAAATTTCATTTTATATCAGCACAAAAGTACAATTAAAACAGCATGTTTATGTATTGACATTATCATGTAAATAATTTACAATTTTACTATAATTTTATGAAAATTATCCAAAACAGAGGAGGAGAATTATGAAAATTAAAAAGCTATTTTCTGCGATAACCGCTGCCTTGTGCTGTTCAGGAATTATATCATATTTTCCTGCATATCAAGAATACGTAACCGCGGTAACGCTTGTAAGCGACGATTTTGAAACAAATTATGACGGATGGCACGGCAGTACGGATACGGTAAAGCTTTCGGCAGACAGTTTTGCCGGATATAACGGCTCAAGAGGTATGACGGTATCGGACAGAACTAACCCGACTGACGGCGCAAGCTCTTCAAAGGGGTTTTACCTGGAGGGCGGAGTTAATTATCACTACAGTATACAGGTTATCAGCGAGACCAGTGAAACATTTAGATTTACTCTTACATATATTGATTCGAAAATTGATAAAGAAGAAACTGTTTTACTTTCATCTGAGGAATGTGATTCCGGAAAATGGTCAGAGCTTTCCGCCGACTATATGGCTCCTGAAAACAGCTATGAATTCAGGCTTACAATATCAACCGATTCAACAAATGATTTTACTTTTGACGAAGTATACGTTACCTCAAAGGAAAACTTGAATACAGTTTATGCGGCGTCGGCAGAAAAAGGTCTCAAGGACGAGTTTGCCGACTATTTCAGAGTAGGAAATATTTTAAACGGATCAACTGTTGCCAATTCTGCAATTACAGCAAATATTTTAAAGGATTATAACAGCATTGAGTGTGAAAATGAAATGAAACCGGACGCAACGCTCGTACAAAGTCAATGCAACGGAACAAACGTCGGCGTATCATTAAATAACGCTGCCGCCATCATTGATTTCTGCGTTAATAATAATATTGCAATGCGTGGTCACGCCTTTGTATGGCACAGTCAGACGCCTTCCTGGTTCTTTAAGGAAAATTATAATGCAAACGGTGCATGGGTTTCATCCTCTGTAATGGATCAAAGACTGGAAAGCTACATCAAAAATATGTTCAATGCCATTGAAACGCAGTATCCTTCTCTGAATCTCTATGCATATGACGTTGTAAACGAAGCCGTCAGCGACGACAGCAACAGAACCGCTAATTACGGAGGCGCGAGAGAAGCCGGCGACAATAATGTTACAGGCGGCACATCCGCCTGGGTTTCAGTTTACGGAGACAACAGCTTTGTGGAAAAAGCGTTTACTTACGCAAGAAAATATGCTCCGGAGGGTTGCGATCTTTATTATAATGATTACAATGAATATTGGGATCACAAGCGCGACTGTATTTACAATATGTGCAAGGATCTCTATGAAAAAGGACTCCTCGACGGCGTGGGAATGCAGTCTCATGTTCCGGCAAACGCAACAGGCTTTGCAGGAACAGATTCCTACATCACAGCTATGAAGAAGTATCTCTCCATTGGATGCGATGTGCAGATTACCGAGCTTGATATAAGCACGGAAAACGGCAAATATACCTTGCAGGAACAAGCAGATAAGTACAAGTCCATTTTTCAGGCAGCTATGGACTGGAACAAAAATCCCGCTTCATCAGGCAGAGTAACCGCTGTCTGCATTTGGGGACCGAATGACGCGAACACATGGATAAAATCAGAAAATGCTCCTCTTCTTTACGATGTAAATAACCAGCCGAAGCTCGCATATACAACTCTAACCAATATGATTCCGGAATCCGAATGGGGTGATGGCAGCAATTTTAATAAAAAAATTGAGCCAAATGAATATGGCTGGTATTTTTATGACACATTTGAAGGTAATACATTTAATTGGAGCGGCAGAGGCAGCGCCGATATTATGACAAGCGGCCGCACAGCCTACGTTGGCAGCGAAGCTCTGCTTATACAAAATCGTACAGAAGCCTGGAACGGCGCCCAGAAAAAACTTAATACCGCCGCCTTTGTTCCCGGCAGCATATACAGCTTCAGCGTAAACGCAATATATTTTGACGGAGATTCCACGGAAAAGTTTTATATGAAGCTGCAATATACTGACAGCAGCGGCAATACATGCTATTCCACTATTTCAGAAGCTACTGCGATACAGAGCGAATGGGTACAGCTTGCCAATAAGAATTATCAAATTCCGGCAGACGCTTCAAATATGTATATTTATGTTGAAACCGCCGACAGCGCTAATAATTTCTATATAGATGAAGCGATAGGAGCTGTAGAAGGCACGTCTATTATGGGGGCAGGTTCTAAGGAAATCATACTCGGAGATATAAATTCAGACGGGATTATCAATGCGTTTGATCTTATAATTGCAAAGCGGGGATATACTAACGGTTTTTCAAGTAAATCGTCGCAGATATGTGCAGATGTAAATCAGAACGGCATATTCGATGAAAACGATATATCTTTGATTGAGGATTTTCTGCTGTGCAAAATTACTGAATTCCCCGTTGAAGAAAAAGTTACTGATACCGCGGCAATGGAACAGCTTTTTTCAAATATTAATTTGACATCTTCCTATAAAAAAAGCGGTGAAAATAATCCTCTGTATACTCAGCGTTTCGGTGCAGATCCCGGCGTCATGGAGTATAACGGACGGGTTTATGTTTACTCAACAAACGACATTATTGAGTATGACAACGGAGGTTCAGTTATAGAAAATACATACGGTCAGATAAATCAGATAAACTGCATTTCCTCCGACGACATGGTAAATTGGACAGACCACGGAGCTATACAGGTTGCAGGCTCAAGCGGCGCGGCTTCCTGGGCGATAAATTCTTGGGCGCCGTGTGCCGCGCACAAGACAATTAACGGTAAAGAAAAATTCTTTCTATATTTCTGTAACGGAGGAAACGGAGTAAGCGTACTGACAGCGGACAGTCCTACAGGCCCCTGGACAGACCCTTTAGGCAAAGGATTGATTACGCGTTCTACGCCTAACTGCTCCAACGTTACATGGTTGTTTGATCCGGCCGTACTTGTAGATGACGATGGAACCGGATATCTTTATTTCGGAGGAGGAGTACCTGACGGAAAAACAGAAAATCCCGGCACGGCGCGGGTAGTAAAGCTGGGAAACGATATGATAAGCCTCGCAGGCGATCCGCAGACTATCGATGTTCCATATTTATTTGAAGATTCAGGAATAAACAAAATAGGAAACAAGTATTATTATACTTACTGTTCAAATTGGAATACAACTGGAAATTCCTATGGAATGTCAAGCGGAGCTATTCAGTATATGATAAGCGGCAGCCCTATGGGACCGTTTACTTACGGAGGAGAACTGTTTAAAAATCAGGGAAACTTTTTTGGTCTCTACGGCAACAACCATCATTCTATTGTTGAACTCAACAGTGAGCTTTACTTATTTTATCATGCAAGAGCGGTTGAAGCCGCAATGGGTATCACAGGAAATTACAGAAGCCCTCAGGTTAATAAAATAACCATGAACGGAATTTCTTTCAATTCCGTAATCGGCGACATGAAAGGAATACCGCAATTAAAGTCGCTTAATCCTTATGAAAAGGTTCAGGCTGAAACCATAAGCAGGCAAGCGGGGGTAAACGTCAGAGGAACAGGAGATACAATTATAACGGATATACAATCCGGCGACTGGATCAGCGTTTTCGGCGCAGACTTTTCAAAGGGCTCAAAAAGTCTGACTATCTGCGCTTCATCTCAAAAAGAGGCAATCGTTAAAATCTGCGTCGGAAACGAAACCGGAAAAGCTATCGGCTATGCTGTAATTCCTAATTCAGACGGTAAATTTACTGAAATAACCGTTCCTGTAAACAATATAAGCGGTAATCAGGATATTTATTTTATTTTCAGCGACACTATTGAATTAGACTGGTGGCAGTTTACATAACTAATTTTAAATACATGAAATTCAAATATTAATAAAGTAACCTCTGCATTGTTAGCAGAGGTTATTTCTTATTTATACGGAATATTTTTTACTATTAAAATCAGTAGCCGTATTTATACATTTTTCTGGGAAAAACGCCGGAGCCTGTTCCAATATCCAATAGCTTCTGAGATTTATGATAAAAACCCAATTCATAAATTCTATTATAAAACGACTTGTGGTAAATATCACGGTATCTGGCATAATCTTGAGAAATCATTCCAAAATCAAAGGAGCTTCCATTATCTATTTTTTTATTTGTTATCATGGCATTATTACCTATATTTTCATAGTTAATGAAATTCTTTTTCGCTTAACGTCAACGTCAATTACCTTTACCTTAACAACCTGGCCGACTTTTACCGCTTCAAGAGGATGCTTTATAAATCTATCGCAAATCTGCGAAATATGTACAAGTCCGTCCTCATGAACGCCTATATCAACAAAGACTCCGAAGTCTATAACATTACGAACAGTTCCCGACAGTTCCATTCCGGGCTTCAAATCCTTGATTTCCATAATATCTCCGCTTCTCATTAACGGCGGAGGCAGTTCGTCGCGGGGATCTCTGCCCGGCTTTTGCAATTCCTCTACAATATCTGCAAGCGTAGGCATACCTATCCCCAGCTTCTCGCAGATTAATTTTTTATCTAAAGCCTTTACATTTTCATTAATCATACGAATTTCAGGCGTTCCAATATCCGACAGCTTGAATCCGCATTCATTCATAAGCTCTTTTGCCGCTTCATAGCTTTCAGGATGTACAGCCGTATTATCAAGAGGATTTTTACCGTCCCTTACACGAAGAAATCCCGCGCACTGCTCAAAAGCCTTTTTCCCAAGTTTAGGTACCTTTAACAGCTGCTTTCTGTCTGTGAACGCACCGTTTTCTTCACGGTATTTTACTATATTTTTTGCAACGGAAGAATTTATTCCGGAAATATATGCTAGCAAAGAATACGACGCCGTATTAAGATCAACGCCGACAGAATTTACGCAATCCTCAACAACCCCGGACAACGCTTCGTTCATTCTTGCTTTCGGCATATCATGCTGATATTGACCGACTCCAATCGCTTTAGGATCAATTTTAACAAGCTCCGCCAATGGATCCTGCAGACGTCTTGCAATTGAAACCGCGCTTCTTAGTGAAACGTCATACTCGGGAAATTCCTCGGCCGCAAGCTTTGAAGCGGAATAAACCGACGCTCCCGCCTCGCTTACTACCATATAGCTTACATTCTGAGGTATTTCCTTTATAAGCTCGGCAACAAATTCTTCGCTTTCTCTTGAAGCTGTTCCGTTACCTATAGCAATTGTGGTTACTCCGTACTTTGTTATAAGTTTCTTTAGCTTAGTTTTAGCCTCTTCAATTTTTTTCTGAGGAGGCGTAGGATAAATCACAGTCGTGTCAAGAACCTTTCCAATACTATCTACCACCGCAATTTTACACCCTGTTCTGTAGGCCGGATCAAGTCCTAATGTTACGCTGTTTTTTATCGGCGGCTGTAAAAGAAGCTGTCTTAGATTTGATGAAAATACTTTGATAGCTCCTTCAGCGGCTCTTGCTGTAAGCTCAGCTCTTATTTCGCGCTCTACCGACGGCATTATAAGACGCTTACAGCTATCCTGTACCGCTGCCTTAACGATATTTCCGCTATCAGTATTGTTTATTACATACTTCCTTTCAGCAATCGAAAAGCAAAACTCCTCATCTATAGATACAGAAACCTTGAGAGCTCCTTCCTTTTCACCGCGGTCCAAGGCAAGTATTCTATGATCTGCTATTTTTGAAACCGGCTCACAGAATTCATAATAATTCTGATATACAGTTTCGGCATTTTCATCCGAAGCCCTTGACTCGATCTTAGCAGCCTTTTCATAAAGCTTTCTTATACTCTTTCGCAGCTCTGCGTCGTCCGATACGTTTTCTGCTATTATATCAGAAGCTCCTTGAATTACTTCTTCTTCTGTTTCCAAACCGTTTTCAACATTTATAAATTTCTGAGATTCATTATGTAAATCTAATTTATCATCTTGTCTACCGATTAAATCTGCAAGAACTTCCAGTCCCTTTTCTCTCGCAATACTTGCTCTTGTTTTTCTTTTCGGCTTAAACGGACGGTATATATCTTCTACCTCGACAAGGGTTTCAGCTTTATCAAGAGCCGAACTGATTTCCTCAGTCAATTTTCCCTGTTCGGCAATTGAAGAGCTGACTTCACTTTTTCTGATTTCAAGATTCCGCAGATATGTCAGTCTGTCCGACAGCTCTCTTAAAATCTGATCGTCAAGCGAACCGGTTAGCTCTTTACGGTATCTGGCGATAAACGGAATTGTCTTTCCGTCTTCAATCAAAGCAACTGTATTAACCACCTGTTCCTGTCTAAGTTTAAATTCTTCAGCTAAAATTTTATTGATTTCCATTATTAATTCCCTATCCTATTTATTAATTATATTCATTTTACCACTTTTTTTCTGAAATTTCAATAAAATAAAAATATTTTATCTGCCGATTGTCGAAAATTTGACATTACAGTAATTTAATGCTATAATATTATATTAAGAAAAGATTTTATATTGTCCGCACATACTGTGAAGGAAAAATCACAAAATTTTATATTTTTTGTGATTTCTACTTGAAAAACATCGAATTAACTGCTATTATATAATTAGTAAGATGCATACTATCAGACTGGAGGATTAATATGAACTATTTTAATATAGATTTTGACACTATTGCTTCTAAGGACGGATTAAAAAATAAAAAAGAATTTTTCAGCTTCAGACTGTCAGCTAAACAATTTGGTTTGAATCCAGGTCCGTATGTTATTTATCCCGGTATGACAAATCGGGAGCTGATTTGTATACCAATGTATAGATTCAAAGAGCTTGAAGAAAAGTTTTATAAGCTTTCAGAAAAAAGAAATAACAGCGATCATGAAAAATCAGTAAAGCAAAAAAATCTTAAGCAATATATGTCAGAGCAGGAATGCGATGAATTAAGCCGGCTAAGAGGAATTTTAACTAATTCTTATTTATTTATGATAAACAGCTATTCAACTGTAATTACCCTCCCCTACAAATATATTAGTATTCTTCGTATAAAAGAGGATTATTTAAAATTTATATCTGCTGATTCAAATGAATTTCTCCTTGTGAACTCTGCAGATGCTTGGCGTTATGCAGAAAATAAAAATTACCGTTATGATGTCGGCAGAAATAAAAAAGCTATATAAAGCTATAAAAAATTAAATGATTGCAGAAATCTTTTTCCGCAATCATTTTTATTATTTAAAAGCATATAGCACATAATATTTAGAATAACCGCAAGCTAAAACAATACCGCACATGACATGCGGTATTGTTTTTAATAAGTATCCTTTTAAAATTATACATTTACATTGAACAATGTTATTTTATTAATCCGCGATTAAGGTAGCCACGAAATACTTATTTCTTTCAACTGATCAGTATCTTTATTAAATTCAAAAGAGTAGCCGCTGTCACCCATGTATACTTCGGAGTCAATCTTGTATTCGACACTATTGAAATTATCATTAAATTCAGTAGCGTTATTATTGTTTTCTAAGAGCTGCTCCTTAGTAAGCGTAAGAGGAAAAGAGAAACACACGTCTTTTGCAGCGCTGCTGATATTTTCAGAGAATTCCGCATTCCTGCTTTCATCATAATCAGACTGAGGAACATGAAGAACATACCATCTTACATATGAAAGAAGAGCCTCTGACTCAGTTATATTGGAATCTGTAATATTTATAAACTGGAACTGCATAGATACATTATCATTAATTTTCACATTGTACGTACCGGTTTCGTAGTTTTTATTTACGTTATTGCCGATATTATTCAATTCGCTTTCCTTAAACGGAATTCCGCCGTCAATCAGATCCTGCAAAGTGCTTTCTCCAAGCTTGAAAATCTTACCCTTATAGGAAAAGCTTCTGTTTTCAAGATCGCCGTATTTTTCGCTCAATCCTTCAACAGGTACAAAATCATCCGCCTCTGCCTTTACAGTTGTTTCTTCCACAGCCGCAGTTGTTTCTTCTTCAAAAAAAGTTGTCTCTTCCGGCGCCTCTTCGGTAACTTCTATTTCGGCTGCCGAAGACTCTGCTGTAATTGACTGTTCAGTTTCCTTCTCGTCGCTTTTATCGTCGCTTGTGCAGGCTGTCGTCATTAACAGCGCCACAGCCATTGATAAAATCATTGCCAATCTTTTCATTAAAATATTGACCTCCATAATTAATAAATGTTATTCATAATGTAGCAAAATAGATATAATAATTATACGTATATTAACATATCTTTTGTTATTATATCATACAGTATTTAAAAAGTCAAGAAATCACCGTTTATAAGATAGTAATCAATTATGAATTAAACTATATTATTAAATAATGGCATTTATTGTCAACATAAAATAATATGAGTCAATTTCAAAAACTTTTTTAGAAATAATAGATTGAATCAGTAAAAAAGGAATGGATATTTTTGGTTATATTCTCTAAATATTAATACAATAGTTTGTATAATTATACAGAATCTTCAATAATTTTTCCTTTATAGCTTGAATTATTTTATTCATTATGATAAATTAAAAATAATTATTGTTGTCATAGTCAGGTATATAGAATATCAGATTGAAAGCATAAGGAGGAAAATATGAAGACATTTAATAAGTACAGCATTATTGATTTATATATTAAATCCTTAGATGTAAATATTAAATACAAGGTTATTGCAGGAATAGAAGAATTTGGTATATTATTGTATAAAAATTTATGCAATGCAAATATTAAAATTGATTATATTTTTGACGATTATAACTATATAAATAATCAAAATTTACAGGAACTAAATTTTATTTCTTTAGAAGATTTAAAGAAAATTTCCGACAATACATTAGTATTAATTTCGGATAGAGATCCGGAAATATTTCAAAAAGTATATAAAAAATTAAAAACAAACGGTATGAAATATATATGTCCAAATGAATTAATGAAAATAATTAGATTATTACCGGAATCAGAAAGTAATTTATATCCTATTGGACACTATTTTTCTTTATATCCTGATAATGAAAAAATATTAAAGAAATCCGATCGTATATTTAATAAAAATACAACTGTTAAAGATATTGATTTTAATGAGAAAAAACAGCTTGAAATTTTATATAAAATGATAGAACTGTATCCTACGCTGCCGGACTGGCAATTAACATTATCCGATTCTAAAAAAGGTCTCAGATATTATTATGAAAACCAATGGTTCGGTGCGGCTGATGCAATTGCTTTACACTGTATGTTACGTATTTTAAATCCTAAAAGACTTATCGAAATCGGTTCCGGTTATAGCAGTGCAGTCACTCTTGATACTAATGAGTATTATTTAGAAAATAAATTACATATTTCTTTTATAGAGCCTCATCCAGAACGCCTAAAAATGCTATTGAAATCCGAAGACAATATAGAATTACATGTAAAAGAACTTCAGGATATTTCATTAGATTTCTTTAAGCAATTATCTGAAGGAGATATACTGTTTATAGATTCTTCTCATGTTTCAAAGGTCGGATCTGATGTTAATTATCTTTTATTTGAGATATTACCGCAATTAAATAAAGGCGTATATATTCACTTTCATGATATTTTTTATCCGTTTGAATATCCTAAAGACTGGATAATTAATAAAGGCTTTATTTGGAATGAATTGTATATTCTAAGGGCATTTTTACAAAATAACCCAAATTACTCAATACAATTCTTTCAGGATATGTTATTATATAAATATTCAGATATATTTATGAAAAATTGGCCTACAAATATTCCTGTATACAGCAGTTTGCCATATGGCGCCAGCATATGGCTTAAGAAAAATAATTAATAATGGGGATATTTCTTTATATGCGCTCGATGAGAATTTCATTACGGTTTCCAAACGCCCAAACACAATAAAATGCTCATTGCAAGAGGTATTGAGACGCTGACGAGATTGATATTGACGAGATAGTGTTTGAAATATGTTACGATTTATGATATAATGAATTTTCAGATATTCAATGGAGGTATTGAAATGAAAAAAGTTAAGATAACAGTCATTCGAAAAATGTTCAATGAAGAATTGGCAAAAGAATACGGTGCAGATGGATTAACCGCTTGTCCTATGCTTAAAGAGGGACAAGTATTCTATGCGGATTATGCTAAACCGGCAGGACTTTGTGATGAAGCATGGAAAGCTATCTATCAGTATGTTTTTGCATTAGCTCATGGTGCGGAAAATGAATTATTCTACTATGGAGATTGGATAAAAACAAAAGGTGTGGCAATTTGCAGCTGCAATGACGGACTTCGCCCTGTTATATTTAAACTTGAAGCAACAGATGAAACATCAGTTATTGATTATGAACCTGTAGATTAAGTTTCAATTAAGTAATACATATAATGATCAAAATGCCCTGTCAATCGCTGACAAAATAGATGAATTATAAAAGTGGACTAAATAAAATTTTTTCATCAAACAGCAGCATATACCCTGATGTATATTGTTTTACTGTCTTTATCTTCTATGCTATCGTTTCCTTGGTATTCGGAATGGCTGGATAAAGACAATCAAGAGCATGCTCAAAATAATATTAGAAATCTGAGTAACATACTCGAAAAATATACGGTTAAGGTGAGTTGATAAGAATGAAAACAATATTTTCTTACTGGGATGTTTCTTTAGGTTTAATTGCTATAGGCTTTGGTATTTATCGTTTTATTAAGTTTAAAAAGTACCAAAAAAAGCGTGATAAAGATATGTTAAAAAAACAAATGGTATATGGATGATCGCCACGCATTTTTTTGGTGTTCATTCCTTATATTTGTTGGTGTAGTATTTATCTACAACAGGTTAAATGGTAATTTACCTAATTATTGCGCTTATAAAGAGTTTGCATCTTATTGAATAAAAAAATTATTGGTATAGTAGAATGCTATATCCATGATTAATTTCAATCAATAGAGATTACAAAACTGCTGCAAAAATTCAAAAGAGTAAAACAAACTTAATATTTCACTTGACGATAATTCAGATTTGTAAAAGTTCTAAGGTTATCACAAATAAGTGTTTACATTTAAAAGTATTAGCTTAACTGTAGTCAAAGAAATTAACTACATTAATATCAGGATGCAATATCTATTCCAAACATCAAAATAAATGATAATGACACATATTTCTCTGTTTCGGTTTCATCATCTCAAAAAACTATATATTTTTTAGAGATAAAATACCTCACAAATGAAAATAATCAGGTAATAAGGATGTATGATTTCAAAATAGATATTAATAATATTGGAGATATTATTTCAGCTGAAATATATTTAAAAAACAAAAAGTTGTATTTATTTAATTATACTTTTTTTAATGATATTAATATCGGAGAAACAGAAGTGACAGTTATCGATATTAAATCAAAAATAATTGATCACCTATCCAATTATGGTTAAGTATAGATTTTATAGGGGGCTATGAAATGGAAATCAACAAGGATAAACTTTCTTATTTGGAAAATTTATGTAAGCTTGAAACTTCAACGCTCTTCTGTGCATTTGCCGGAATATACAAATGAGCCTCGTCACAGGAAATTGCAATGGGATTAAGTTTATCTTTATCCATCCATTGTTGCACAGAAAAAATTGGCTGACAGGTGACATTAATTGTTTGCAAAGCTTATTCATATAATCATATTCTAACAATGATTTATCACTTGAAAACATAAAGTTCAGCCGTTTATCAGAAACTTTGGAACTAAGACGTTGAATAAATCTCGACAGTTTTCCGTTAAAGTCACCATTTTTTTCACGGCCGCCATCACCTTTTACGCGTTCTGTATTTTAGTTTCGAAAGGATAGCAAAAGAGGGAAGAAAATACGGTGTAGGATTGGTAGTTATCAGTCAACGACCTTCCGAAGTAAATCATACTGATTTGAGTCAAAGCAGTAATTTTATTGCTATGAGATTGACAAACTCAGATGATCAGAATGTAATAAAAAAATTACTTCCTGACAGTATAGGAAACTTTGCAGACTTATTACCTATTCTTGATATCGGTGAAGCAATTGCTGTAGGAGACGCAAGTTTATTGCCAAGCAGAATTCTTATTGATAAACCTAAAATCGAACCCAATAGTGCGACAATTAAGTTTTGGTCTGAATGGTCTAAATCTAATGTTTCGGATAGCATTGATAACGCTGTTGAAGCAATGAGAAAACAAGGAAAATAGGGGTTGATAACCTTAACGCAGTTTGAACCCTTTAGTCCACTTTTATCATTCATCTATTTTGTCAGCGCTTGACAACGTAAATACGCCCTTTGAAGTAATTCAGAGGGCGTTATTTTTTATTTAAAAATCAAAATAGTGCGCCGTTTATATAAAAAGCTATTGAAAACGGCTGGAAGTAATATCTATATTTGGTAACTCCTTTTTATATTATTTGGGTTTCTCCATTGACTGTATCTATATTATACACTATTTCCCGTGATTAGTCAATTGCCAATGTACACAAACATTCACGGAAAATAATGTATATGTTGTACATTGAAATCCGTGAATAATTGTGATATAATGATAATGGGATAAAATAAGGTTAAAATAATATCGCAACATAAAAGGAGAATTATAATGCCGATAAAATATAATAAATTATTAGCTTTAATGAAAGAAAAAGGATTGACCACATATAAAATCAGACAAGAAAATATTATTTCTCAAAGTGCATTAACGGCTATAAAAAATGGTAAGAGCGTTACTACTGAAACAATATCCAAACTCTGTAAAGCGTTAGACTGCCAGCCTGGTGACATTATGGAGTATGTGGAGGACAAAGAATGAAGATATATACAATAATCGGCGGAGTTAACGGCGTAGGCAAAAGCAGCCTTACTGGGGTTTTAGCTGCGGAAAGTAATGATTTAGGCGTTATTATTGATACTGATAAAATAACCGCTGCATTAGGCGGAGATAGAATAAGGGGCGGTAAAGAAGCAATTAAACGTATTAATAACAGTCTTAAAATGGGAATTAATCTTACACAAGAAACAACACTTTCCGGCTCTCGCACGTTGAAAACTATAAAAAAAGCAAGAGAACTTGATTATTTTATACGTCTTTATTATATCGGGGTTAATTCTGCTGATGAAAGCATTAAACGTATAAAGAATCGTGTCGAAAAGGGAGGGCATGATATTCCGGAACAAGACGTTAAACGAAGATATAACAAACGCTTTGAAGATTTAGCAAATATTCTGCCTTACTGTAATGAAGTTAAGCTTTATGATAATGAAAACGGATTTGTTGAAAAAGCTGAGTATAGAAATGGTGAATTATTAACCAAAAATAAAGATGTTCCAGAATGGATAAAATGTTTAAAGCAATATTTAGATAATAAATAAAATTAAGGAGCAGGAATAACCTGCTCCGATTTTTATTTTAAAGGGTACGTGACAAAAAGGACAGAAAGGACAAAACTGTCATAAGCGGCTTATTTACGTGTTTTACAGCTTGATATAAAAATGTGACAATGCGTGACAAAATTCACTTGAAACGTGACAAAAATCACTTTATTTAATCACAATTTTATATTTATTCTTGCCCCGTAGTTTTCCAGCTCCCCATGTCCTCCAACGATTGAAAGAGTATCGGCATTAACATTTATACCCTTGTCCATTAAGGCGGCTATAACGCTTGCTACGGCTTTCGGGAGATACCCTATTACTGCACTGACCTTGCCTTTAACGGCGGCTGTAACCGCTATAGCGTTTCTGTCAAAGGCATTCAGACGGTCACGGATAAGCTTAACAGCAATATCAGTAGGATTGTATTTGCAAAGGAGCTGGAGAACATTCTGACGGTTATCGAATGATGTGCCGTTTACCTTAGTTTTCAATGCTCTGTAACGAATCAGCTTCCAGGCGGTTATCATTGCATTGGCTCTTACATAACCTTGGACGACCAATCTGTTAGCTATTCTCATAACCTTGCTCCTGATGTCCTTTAACATAACGGTTTACCTCCTTTTTTAATTCAGCCGTTCCCTTGACTGTGATTATATTATATTATATCATATCGTACCCGATATATTGTGTAATTTGTATATTGTACCCGATACAAAAATATGATATAATATAGGTATAGAAAGAGGGTGTATGCATGGCTCCCGCAAGTAAGGCACAGCAAAAAGCAGTAGCTAAATATATGAAAAATAATTATGATGAATTGAAAGTCAGAATGCCTAAAGGCAAAAAAGATATAATAAAGACTGCTGCCGAAAATCAGGGCAAATCGATTAATGGCTTTATCAATGAAGCTATTGACGAGAAGATTAATAGAAACGAAAAACAGGAGGATATAAATAATGCCTGAAATAAGTTTATTTTATGGAATAAGAGTTACAATGTACTATGCAGACCATAACCCGCCGTATTTTCACGTTGAATATGCTAGAAAAAAAGCTATGATTGATATTTTAAATGGTTCTGTTATACGTGGAAGTTTACCAAACAAGCAGATAAAATTAATACTTGCATGGTGTGAAATTCACAGAGACGAACTTATGCAGGATTGGGAATTGTCTAAACAGAATCAGCCATTAAACAGAATCAATCCGTTAATATAACAGAAAGGAGCAATCATTAATGCAAGAAGATATGTTTCCAGTTGTTGTTCAGGCAGTAGCCGGAGAAGATTTTACAGTATTCGCTTATATGCTGGACGGAACTGTCAGAAAAGTTTCAGTAAAACATCTTGTTAATAAAGGCGGTGTCTGGGAAAAACTGAAAGACCCTGATTTCTTTAAAAAAGCTTTGACTGTTATGAATGATACAGTTGCATGGGATTTATCCGGTTGCTTCGATCCATCTAATTGTATTGATATTGACCCTTTTACAATTGCTGAATGTGAAACCGTTTCAGACCCTCTTCAAGTAGCATAACAAAATTAAGGAGCGGGACTATTATCCTGCTCCTATTTTTGTATATAAAGATTTGGTATTAATGTTTAAACGCTCTATAGTGCTATCAGAATCAACGATAATGCTTTTGTAATACTTCTATAGTAAAAATTATCAGGGCTTAAAAGGGCGTTTTTTAGCTTTGTTCTGAAAGTCTCATTTTTGGTATGTCCGAATTTCTACTACTAATATTACGTTTTATTACGTTTTGAAATTTCAATTTTGTGCATACGAATTTTGGAGATATCTAAATTTTAAGAAAGCCAATTCAGAAAACGCAGTTTTGCGTTATCAAAATATCGACGTCCTTTCAGTGCGCCATTAGTGCGCCATTACTCTAAAAGTGCGCTATAAACTTTTGAAAGTAATTAAAAGCGATTTATAATTAAACCGCATAGATACGGCTTTTATTAAACATTTCATATAGCTACGAACCAGTAGGTCGGGGGTTCGAATCCTCCTGGCGCACCATATAGCACTGACAAAATAGATGAAAGTGCAAAAAGCCCGTAGCTACGGGCTTTTTTGATACCCAAACGGCGAAAAAAAGAAGTTAAAAACCATAGATGAAAAAAGCCGAAAAACACCGTCTGAAAGGATTAGAACTCCCGACATTTAAATATTTCAGAAAATGCAGGCATATTTGAGAAAAATAATCTCAGATATGCTCTTTGTAAATATAAAGAATAGTATACAAAATTTCAAGGACCGTTTTGTCTGATATGAAAAAATAAATAATAATACATTTAAAATAATATGAAGTTAATGGATTTGTATTCTGTTCTAATCTAACACCCTGAACAAAAATCAGAAAAGTTTGACGATAACTTTAAAATGGAAGGCATGAGTTTATGAAAAAAACAATTTCAATTTCGGTCAATGAGGAAAAATTGTCAGCAATAGAAATGTACTTGGAGCAGAAGATTACTACGCTTACGGCGAAGCTTGATAAGTACGCCGATCAGTTATGTACCGTCAAATGTCCGTGAATTTATTGAACTGACGGCGGTTAGGAAATCTTCCCGAAAAGCCTGCGGAACGGTAACCCTCCCCTGTTCGTACCGTGTGCCGTTGAATAAGGTTTCATGGCATAGGAAACCCTTAAGGACAAGCATGGCTTATTCGGGCTTTTTCGCAGGGTTTCAGAAAGGTTGAATGGCTTGAAAAAGGCGGTAAATTGTGATAAAGTCAAGACGTATGCTTCGTATTTGTCATCTAAAATACCAGGACAAAATCATGCATAAATCTGCCAAAACTATATTATTAGTTATTCCTCTTCATGTATTTTATGTCGATAGTACTCAAAATCATACGATGCATTATTTTTCGTAATAGATGTCAACTATTCGGCTCCACTGGGACTGAATTAAAATTTACTTTTATAAAGCTTGCAATGATTGGCATAATAAAGTTAAAAAAAGGACGGATGACAGACGTAACGGAGGCTGATACCAATGGGCAGAAACACAGTGAAAGCAAAGCTGGATATAATATTCAAGACGATGTTTTCCAAATCGGAAAACGAGGACATACTACATAGCTTTTTATCGATTATGTGAACCAATGTAGCTTTTTTAATATCACATTCTCCTCTTCAAGCTGTGCATTACGGTTTTGAAGTTCCTTTATCTGCTTGGAGGTAAAAATGGTATTATCGTCCATTTTAACTTCTGAATATTTCTTTATCCAGTTGTCTAAGGCGCTATGTGATATTCCGTATTCCTGACTTATCTGTGAATACGTTTTCACTGATTGATATAGATTTACGATTGTTTTCTTGAATTTCCCTGTATATTTTGGTGTGCTTATTCAATTTTCAGAGGATTTTTCTATGAGGGCGTTTCGCAGTATGTAAGCAGAGAGCTTACAGGCAAGCCTAATCTTCTCAACTATTCTGAAAAGACATACGAATATGATGGAGAAATGCGCATAGTCAAGGTTAAGGAATCTGGAAATGAAACTGTTTCCTATACCTATGACGCAAACGGCAACAAGAAGTCGGAAACCCTTGCAAACGGCGTAGTTTCCACTTATACCTACAACAAAGCGAACAGAATTACAAAGATTGAAAACAAATCCGGTAATACTGACATATCAAGCTACGAATATTCTTATTATTTAGACGGTTCTGACGCTTGCAAAATACGCAGTGAAAGTGGTATAATAGAAACGACATCATATGAGTATGACGGTCTAAAGAGACTTACTGAGGAATCCGTTGCTAAGGGCAATAATACGGATACTTATTCATACGAGTATGATGATTACGGCAACCGATCCAAGATGACGGCAGAAGGTACTGAGGATTATGTAACCGAGTACAGCTATGTTGATTCCAACGGCAAGTACACTGCGCTGCTTCAGAAGGAAGTAAAGACCGCAGAAGCTAACGAAAATCTGATTAACTTAAATCCGAATTCAAATGTAAAGCAGACGGTTTATACATATGACGCTAACGGAAATCAGATTACAAAGACCGCCGATGGAACAAGCGAAACCAACACTTATGACGGTCTGAATCAGCTGATTGGATTTACCGACGGTGAAACGACTGCAAGCTACAAGTACAATGCAAGCGGTTTACGTTATGAAAAGACTGTTGACGGTCAGACGATAAATCACGTTTGGGACGGTAATAAGCAGATCGTTGCTGATGTGGTTGATAACCAGTTCTATGAGGCTGATTGTTACATCAGAGGTACAAATCTTGTTGCCAAGTACAACTACAGAAACGGTAATAAGTCCGAGTATACCTACTATACGCAGAATGCGCATGGGGACGTTGTAAATCTTACAAATGCTGACGGCGAGGTTACAAAGAAGTATACATATGACGCTTTCGGCGTTGAAAAGAATATTGATGATTCTGATACTAATGCTTTCCGTTACTGCGGTGAGTATTACGACGCTGAAACGGGTACGGTTTATCTCAGGGCGAGGTATTATAACCCGGCAACAGGTAGGTTTATCAGCAGGGATTCATATGCAGGTAAATTAGAAGATCCGCTTAGCCTTAACCTTTATACTTATTGTGCTAATAATCCGATTTACTATAGCGATCCGACGGGACATATAGCAGGTGTGGATGACGCAATTATAGCAGGTGCATTTATAGCAGCTAGTATTGTAAGTTTGGCAGCAACAACATTGAGTCAACCAGCAGTTCAAGAAGGTTTGTCTACAACGATAAATAAAGCATCTTATTTTGTAGAAGATGCTGTTGAGAATACTACTTCTTTACTTGCATCTGCTCTTACAACGATAGGATGTGGAATAGCAGAGTTAACAGGAATATCGTCAGCGCCTGTGTTGTCAGCTCCAACAGGTTTGATGTCAGAATTCAGTACAACTATTGATTCGGAGGCCAATCCTTATCTTGCCCCGTGGTTGTACGCTTCTATGGGTTCGCAGTCGATTGCTAAAGATGATGCGGATGCCGCTGAAAAGGATATAGATATACCATATTGGCCCATTAAAAAACCAGTGTATTTTCCTGAAGATCCAAATGATTTTCAGCCGATTGGATTGGTGCCAGTTTATAGAGAAGGTACAAAGAATGGTTCAATGATACAATGGATTTCTCCTTTAACAAATAGACCTGTTTTTACATGGCACGAAAATTCAAATCATGAAAATGGAGCACATTATCATATTAATGATATTGATAAGGGAATCCCATCAAAATTTCATAAACACTTTTATGCTTATGAAACTGTTCCAGAGCCATATGCTTCAGTATATTTTTGGAAAGGATATAATTAATGAAAATACTATTTGAAAATAAGGAAATAATTGATACTGAGGTTTGCTATTTACATGACAGTTCTGTAATTTCCTTAGAATATAAACCTTTAAATAGAAAATTAAAGATAAAATTAGAAACTTTATTTGATAAAGAAACTAATAGTTCAAATGCAGAGATAATATTTAACAATATACAATATTTTATGCAAGATAATCAAGGTATTGATATAAATGGTTGTGAACATGGTATAAATGGTTGGGAATTAATTGAGCTTGAAGATATTAAAGAATTTTATAAAATGAATATTTTTAATAAGCAGAAACCATTTGCGGTTATGTTTGAGTTTTTTTGTCAGGCTAAATTATATGTTGTAGCAACTGAAATTGAATTTAATAGAATATAAATCAGCTTATAGGACTTACTAACGGCTAAACGACTGCAAACTACAAGTAAAATGCAAGCGGTTTGAGATACGAGAAAACTGTTGACAATCAGACTATTAATCATGTCTGGTATAAAAGCAAGCAGATTATTACAGCCATATCTACAACCAGAGAGTAAAACAAACTTAATTGTTTGTTTTGCTCTTTTTCTTTATTACAAAAAATATTTTAAAGGAAGTGATAATATGATATATAAACCTCAAAATGTATACCCTCATAATACGGCTATAGACGCCTCTGAAGATAACAGCTTCTCATTTATATTTAACGGGGATCATTTAAAGGGTTATGATTTTGTGTTCTATGACGCAGGCAATAACGGACTTATTAAAAAGATGTACGTTCCTCTGTATGCTTCGGCTATATACAATGATTATGAATCCAGAACAAGAATGTCTTCAGGTACTTTTGAAAACGGTAAAAGCTATAAATATAAAATGAATATATATCAGGAAAAATATGATATATTCGCTGTGCAGGGAACAGTCAGATCTATTAATGTTTCTCACCCTTCTGTTCAGATTCCTATTACATACGGCATAACTGAAATTCAGAATCCCATTTATTATGAAGTAAACGGCATTCGCACTCTTTACGGGGCTTGCTGCATGGAAATTGATAACGGAACTGTAAAAGAACGAAGAATGATTACTAATTATGATCCGACTTTGAAATACGGTACAGACGACGGTTACGGCAATTACGATTACAGAACTCTCGTTACCTTGGAAGCCCCCTTTTCCGCGATTCCCCCTGCCGGAACAACATATAAAATATATAAAAATTATATTACTTCCCCCGAATATTTTTTTGAATGTGCAAAACGGCCTGTAATTATACCTGATGTTTCTTTAAACGAATTCGGGAATATTGAATGTGCCTCGTCTTATTCCCAGGAACAAGATATAGGTATTAAAAATTATAAATATTCCTTGTTTAAAGATGAAAAGTCGGACGGTATAATCGACGCTGTTGTAAGGGATTCCGATTCTGTTTCCGAAGATACCATACCTGTATCTGTACCGGAAGGATTGATTTTCTCCATATTTGAAGACGATTATGTTACCGTTACTTATTCTACAGAGAATTCATATACTGTATCTGAAACGAGAATAGTAAAAAGCTATGACTATATTAACAATATAATAACTGTTAAAGAAGGCTTTAGTATTATTCCTCCCATTGCTTCACAGGTTTCCGTATTCAGAGGAAAGCTTACCCTTGTGAGGGAATCGGAATTAATTTACAATCAAACCTTAAAATATGAATTTAACGATATATTAAGCGATTCATCCTATACGGTAAAATTAGAAGTTACCGCGCAAAACAATATGAAAACTGAAAATTCTGTTTCAGGTCGCTTTACATCAGTCAGTACCGCAGATAAAAATTACAGTTTTAATTGCGGCGTTGAAAATGAAAGAAACGATATTGTTATAGACTATAATATGGGTAACAACAAGGCTTTAATAGAAAGAGAGGATACGGTAACTGGAGAGAAAAGAAGAATCGTTTTTAACTATCTACCCTGCCATGATTATCTTGCCGCGTCTAAAAAACTATACAGATACAGAATAATTCCAATCGTCAAGCAGTCTGATAGATGGGTATACGGAAGCGAATATCTGTCTGAAATCCTATCTCCGAATTGGCGTTGCTGGACTATTTATTCTCTTATACGCAGAACTGATCTTAATTCCTTTGAACCAAACAGGGAAAGATTTCAGATGAACGAATACTGGAACTTATATATTGATCCGGAGGAAAGTGAAATAACGCAGAATTTAAATCATTATCTTCATGAGGGCTGCTGCGCCAAGCCTAAAATAACAATCAATGACAATAATTATATATCCGGTTCGCTTACCTGTAAGCTGTCGCAGATTGAATGTCCCGAAATGAAATTTCAGGATACGATTTATATGGTCGAAGCATGGCGAGAATTTATATCTGACAACAGTATATTTTTGCTTAAAAATCCCAAAGGAGAAACATGGATCGTCAGTATTTCAGATAACCCGACAATATCCTATGATTATTCTTATTCAGGCATACCTACAACCCTAAGCTTTTCCTACACTGAATGCAGAGATATTAATGAAATAGCTATAATAAACTAATCCGGAAGGGTGATTGAAATGAAGGAGTTTTACAATGTAATCAATTCTTATTATTTAAGCATGTGTGCAGACACGGAAATAAATCTCAGAGTTAAAGCGGAATTGCTGGATCATTATGAAAATACGATCGGTGAAATAACTTCAAGCATATCGTCTGTTAATGGCAGTATTAATATAAAATATAATCAAGGAGTAAGAAGAACCTGCGATTTAACTATAAATGACTATAATGAGAGCTGTATTCCCGATAACGAATACAGCTCCTTTTTTATTAACAGAAAATTTAAAATATATATTGGTTTATATAAAAAGAATCATTCTTATTATCAGGACGACGTTATATTTTGGTTTTCTCAAGGGGTATTTGTTACTACGGATTCAAATTATGATTTAAAAAACAACATTCTTCATATTTCGGGAGTTGATAAATTCGGATTCTTTACAAAGGATTTAAATCAGCATACTTTGCAAACTACATATCATGTTCCCGCCGGATCAAAACTTGGTAAACTTATTGGGGATATTATAACCATTGATATGGGAAACGGATATCCTGCCGATTCGATGATTCCTATTATTAATTCGCAGCTTTTCGGCGAAGAGATTCCCCATGATATAGAAAAAACGGCAAATGAAACTATAGGCGACATTCTTATTGAAATAGCGACCGCTTTTAATTCAGATATTTACTACGACGTAAACGGCCGTCTGGTTTTTGAACCTAATATTACCGACGATTATTTAAGACAATCTCCGGTATATGAATTTAAAAGAAATGCCCCTGAGTATGTCGAAGCAAATTTTAATTACAATTATGGAAACGTGATTAATCAAATAACCGTTACCGGCAACAATTCCGATGAAATAACCTATTCCTATACGGCTGTTAACGATTATCCTATGTCTTCTTTAAGAGTAACAAATATAGGTATCAAAGCGGCAGAAATAGAAGAAACCGCTATGGGCTATAACGAGAAAAGATGTAAGGATTATGCCGAGTATTTGTTAAAGAAAAAACTGCTTCCGTCTATATCCGGCACATTACTATGCTCTCCCCTGCCACATATCGACGTCAATAAAATTATAAGGCTTCCTGAGAAATCAACTGCGAATTATCATACCGATTATCTCATTGAGGAAATAAGCATACCTTTATCTCCTGCTAATTACAGCCTTAATATATGCAATATTCAAGAACTTCCGCTGCACTCATATTTTTAAAAGAAAGGACGACGCAAATTGAGCAAAATAGATTTCAGTAAATGGATTAATAGCGATAACTCCAACGAAAATATTAAAAAAATTACCGCTGTTGTTGAATATGTACAGCCCGATAATTCAAGAGCTGTTGTCAGAACTACAGATGGATTATCAGTTAAGCTGCTTAATAAAACAGGCGAATTACTTTCTGTGGGCGACACAGTTCAGGTATTGTACAGGAAATTGTTAACAAGTAAAACAGCTTATATTGAAGTTAGAAACGGCGAGCCGGTTGTTACGGGATCAAACGTCAAGGGCGTAGGAGAAAATACCGAAGGGAAAACGTTTGAGTATAACGAAAGCATATATGAAGGCGATAAGACCTCGGAAATATTTAACGATTATATTAATAATACAGCCGCCGGAGGATATGCGCATGCTGAAGGAGATCGTACAACTGCAATTGGCGTAGCCGCTCATACTGAAGGGACCGAGAGTATGGCAATAGGCGGCGGCTCTCATGCAGAGGGAATCGGAACTTTTGCCGGAGATGGCGGAGGGTCTCATGCAGAGGGGTATTATACCCATGCGGAAGGCAAAGGAAGTCATTCGGAGGGACAATATACTGTAGCGGAATACGGCGGTCATGCGGAGGGAGATCACACATATGCCCACGGAACCGGCAGTCATGCGGGAGGATATTATACAAAAGCCGTGAGGGAAAATCAGTTTGCTATGGGTAAATATAATGTTGAAGACTATAGTAATAAATTTGCCTTTATCTTAGGAAACGGCACAAATGAAAATAATCGTTCAAACGCTTTTGCTATAGATTGGAATGGAAACTTATATATTGGAAACAGCGATGTTTCAATTAATCTGATTGATTTAATTAGTCGTTTGGAAATACTTGAAGGCAAAGCTTGAGGAGGTATAAGAATGGCATGCAGTTTAATAAGCCGAAACTATCAGACAGGAATAACTATATTTTCGATAGATAGCTCGGACGACTTATCGTCATTGCCGACATTAAACAGAAACGGAAAATACAATTTAAATACAATAAATTGTGTTTCCCAAGGAAGCTTAGCTGTCGGCACTGACGGAAAGGATTACGTTCTCAGCGGCAGCAACCAATGGATATTGTATATGCAGAATAATTCTTCATCAAATAATAAGACAATAGGAATGTTTGAACATACATTTGACATCGGCGATATACAATTAAATCCTGTAAATGAATATTATTCATTTGGAACCGCTAAATTTAAAGGTATATCAGCCTATGATTATATTTGGAAAATTGCAGATATTCTGTCTGTTCAAAACGTCGCCCCGATAAGTGAAATAATTACAAAGCAATTTAATTACAAACACAACCGGAACAATTATATGGATAAGAAACAACAGTAATGTATTCCCTTTTAATAATATTACAATATCCTCAATTTATTATAACAAAGAAACGCTTTCTCCGTCAGAATCATATATAGGAATAGAATTTATATCTCCTCCCGCGTTACCGAGTTTCAGCGGGCAATCTTCTGAAGAAATATATAAATTCAAGGGATTGGTTACAGCAATTTCTAAATAGGAGGTTAATATGGCTTGCAAATTAATGAAATTAAATTATAATACCGGACATGCCGTGTTTTCAATAGACGATAATTCAGATTTAAATAATCTGCCTGATTTAAAGAATACGGGTAAGTCGGAAATGTCGGTAATTAAAAATATTTCACAGGGAAGCTTAGCAATAGGCTCTAATGGAGAAAATTACATTTTAACAGGAAATAATAAATGGATAAAATACAATGGTAATATAAACAGACAATTTATTTTTTATTAATTCAAGGAAGTGAAGTATGTTTAATATATCAGAAAAAAATAATCAGCCTATTATCCAATTAAATCGCGGAGATAGCGCAGAGCTTCAAACGGAACCGTATATCTGTTCGGACGGCAATAAAACGCCCTTAATTCTGAATGAAAACGATTATATACTGTTTTGTATTGCCGGTCCGTCCGGTAAAATTTATTATAAAAAAATCATAACCAAAAATGATTATAATCAGGATAATATACTGACTATAAAATTTCGTCCTAATGATACAGTAAATTTACAACCGTTCAAATATATATTTTCTTTACAGTACATGCCGGAGAACGGTTCCGATGTTTATACATATAGTACCGGCATATTTGAATTACTTCCTTCTATTGCAACTGTTGAGGATTTGCATGAAAGAGAGGATATTTATGATAATCAGCGGAGAGATTAAAAAATCAAATATCTTATTTTGCGGCAAGACAACAAATAAAAAAATTGTTGACGGAACAATAGATAAAGCTGAAACTGTATATAAAAAAGAATTAGTATTTGCTGACAGATTTGAATTTCCTGCAATCGGAAATGAGCAAATTCTATATATAGCTGAAAATGAAAATGCAATATTTATTTTCAATAAGGATACAAACACTTATATTTGTATAAGCAGAGACTATAATCAAATTGAAGGAATACAATGCAAACTTAAAGAATTTTAATAAAGGAGCAAAATATGCCGAATGTTATTTTAAATAATGTAGAAATATATCTTGACGCAAGGACGGAGTCGCAATGGAACAGTATGTCAGACAAAGTAATTCCAAAGGGTTTCCCTTGTGTAGTTCTTTCGTCTAATAAGACATTTTTAAAAATCGGAGACGGTACAAGTACTTTTGAATCGCTTCCTATAATTGGTTTTATAGATTCAACTCAAATCGATACGGTAATAGAGAAATATCTATCTGATTACTATACGTCTGAACAAACAGATTTGGCTATCAGCGAAGCAATTTCATCGCTTGGAACGGTATTTAATTTAAGGGGACGCGTAGATTCGGTAAGCGATCTGCCTTCAACGAACAATAAATCAGGCGATGTATATTTAGTGGGAAAAGAAAATTCCGATGAGTTTTATGAATATTATTGGACGTCTGACACATGGGACTATATGGGTATTACATCTGAGATAGATTTAAGTAATTATTATAATAAGACAGAAGTAAATAATCTTCTTAATAATAAAGTAGACGCTATAGAAGGTAAAGGATTATCAACCAATGATTTTTCAACCGTTGAAAAAAATAAATTAAATTCCTTAGAAAACTATGATGACAGCGAACTAAAAGCAAGAATTTCCGAATTAGAAACAAATAGTATAAAAGCAACTGATAAGCTTATACTTAACTGTTGTTTGTCTTGAGATGTGATAATAATGGCAGACAGAAATATAAAAACGGAAATCAATATTGAGTTTTCAGAAGCTCCAAGCCGTCAAAGTCTTAACAGCGGCGATGAAATCAAATCTCTGTTTGGAAAGCTGAAAAAATGGTTATCTGATTTGAAAGCCGTAGCATTCAGCGGAAGCTATAAGGACTTAATTGATAAGCCGTCTATTCCTTCTGTTGACAGTTCGCTAAGCAGTACAAGTACAAATCCTGTGCAAAATAAAGCGGTTAAAGCAGCTTTGGACGACAAATCAAATACGGATCATACCCATGATTATCTGTCTCTAAGCGGCGGAACTATGAATCCTGATTCAGAGATAGTCATACCCTACGGAACGACGGGAAGAGCCGCGGGACTCGGAAAAAACGGAGTGAGGGTCTATACCACAAGCAACGGTTCGGCATGGGCTTCGGGAGTGAGCTTTTATAAAACCGATAAGGAAACCTCGCTCGGAGCAATAGGAGCATACGGACGCACCGACACCCTGGAGTATTACTATATAGGCAGTTATCAGAATCCGGTGGTAAAGATAACGCCCGACGGAAAAATAACTACGGCGGCAGGCGGCAATCTTCTGTATTCCGGCTCTATATCTACGGCGGGAGAGTCCGTAACAATACAGGGGCTTGCCGACTATTCGATAGTGCTTCTACAGACATACGGCGTCGGAGCCAATGGACTGAGCTGCGGTATAACAACTCTTATCCCGATAGCCTACATAAGTAAAGGGAACAGTATTCGGCTTTACGGCGGAATCCCTTCCTCTTCGTATATTACATCAAGCGGTCCGCAGGCCGCTAAGGATATGGGAGGCTATATAACGGCTTCTATGACTTCCGATTCCCCATCAATCCTTACGCTTGAGCAGTCGGTTGGAATTATAGGAAATATACAGATATATTCAATTATTTAAAGGAGGATTTTTTATGCAGATCAGAAAAGATGAAAACGGAAACATAATACAGGTAGCAAGCATGGGAGGCATACCGGACGGTACGGAGCTTGATTTATCTGATTACCGGATGGACGAAAACGGCAATCTTTTACTTGATACCGAAAAGATTCAGGCAAAGCAGAACGCCGCGAGAGCAGAGGAAATTAAGATAAGGCTTGAAGAGATTGACGGCGAATCAGTCAGACCGCTGAGAGCCGCCGTTACCGGAACAGCCGACGATTACGATGTTAAAAAGCTTAAAGAGCTTGAAGCGGAGGCGGAGGAATTAAGGGGGCTAATCTAATGAACGATAAGATAAAATACATACTTTCCGTTATCGGAGGGTTTATAGCGACGGCCACAAAGCAATACGGGCTTATACTTCTTTTTGTGGTGATAGGAATAGTATTCGATTTTGTTACGGGACTGGTCAAAAGCAAAATAACGGGCGTTCCCTGGTCAAGTAAAAGAGGCTTTATCGGCTTCTGGAAAAAGATATCGCTTCTCGCGGCGTTGTTTTTCGGGGTATTTCTGGACTACTTCATACCCATGTCTCTTGAAAAAATAGTATCTGTCGAAGTACCCTTTGCTTTGCCCTTCGGTTTAATCATCGGAAGCTACATAGTGCTTAACGAATGCATATCTATATGCGAGAATCTCTACGAATGCAACCCGGATATTATTCCGATTGGGTAGCTAATTTATTAAAGAACGCTAAAGGGAAAATTGAGGATAAAAACGGCCAAGACGGTTGACACATACGGTTAATTGTTGTATAATAATAAAAAAGGGGCATACCGATAGACGGTCGCTCCCTCACTATAAGTTTAATGAATAAACCGCAAGTTTGGTAGACTGGGCGGTTTATTTCTTTATGTTCTTAATTACATTATCTAATGCAACAAGAAGCACGATAGCCAGAACTATGTAACATAATTCCATGTCTATCACCTCCTTGCCTGCTTATTTCGCCTGCCCTTAAAGGGGACGATTAAAGTATCTTATGGCGTAAGGAGGTAGCAACCGCCTACCGTTTCAGGTATGCCTTGATACAAATTATACAATATTATGTAATAAAAGTCAATATTTTACCAAGCGTTCCGAAAGGGGCACATTTTTTATGTCCAAATTTAAGAAAAGAGGTTTTATTATGAGTAAAAAAGTATTTATAGGAGTAGGACACGGTGGTAAGGATCCAGGAGCAAACTCCGATTATATGACAGAAAAAGAATATAACTTAAAGACTGCTAAGCTTGTAGCCCAGTATCTCAAAGAGGCGGGAGTGGAATATAAGCTGTCGAGAACTGCGGATGTAGATACCGATATGGACAGCAAGGTTGCAATGTGCAACGCGTACAATCCCGATCTTGTAATAGACGTTCATTACAACGCGGGAGGCGGAACGGGCTTTGAGGTATATTACAGCCATGTAGGCGGTACTTCAAAAACGCTTGCCGAAAACATCAATACGGAAATGAAAAAGCTTATGAAAAGCAGAGGAGTAAAGACAAAGCTTAATTCTATCGGAAGGGATTACTTTGCAATAATCAGGCTGACCGACGCGCCGGCAATTTTGCTGGAGGGCGGATTTGTAGATACGATATCGGACGCAGACTATATCAAGGCAAATTACAGTAAGATAGCGAGAGCTTATGCGGACGGTATTCTGAAAACTCTGGGAATAACGGTTAAGACTGACAGTGTTTCGTCTGCTAAGCCTGTACTGGACAAAACGGGCTACAAGAAGGGCGATAAATCGGACGATATATTTTGTATGAAAATGCAGCTCATTATCGCTAAGAAACTGGGAATCAATAAATACGGAATGGATAAAAACATATGGTTTGGAGACGGAACTCTGAACGCTGTAAATTATCTACTGGGGCAATGGGGTTATAAACAGAATGGGATTGCCGGAGTTAATTTTCGCAAACGTCTAATAACAGAGATTGAAAAGAAGATGTAATAAGTTAAATCCCCTCGGACTTAATTGTCTGAGGGGATTAAAAAAATAGAAAAGAGGAGCCCGACTTGTCAAACTCCTCCAAGCGCAGTCCGCAAACATACGCTGCTATCCACAACTATATTATATACTTATTTTAGATTTTGTCAATTAATAAAATATTATGGAAAATTTGGAGTGATCCTTGCCGTTTAATTTTGTCGGTGGGTTTTGTACATAATGCTAAGATAAAAAACAATACAAATTTATATAATATAGAGATGCAATTGAGAGAAGGTAATATATATGTTAAGCACACAAATTATTGCTAATACTATTTTAATGTTAGCTTTTGAAGAAAAAATCAGTGTTACCCCTATGAAATTACAGAGATTAATTTACTTTATTTATAAAGATTTTCTGAAAACAACGGAGACAAAACTTTTCAATGAAAAATTTGAAACATGGAAATACGGTCCTGTTTTGCTATCTATATATTATGAATTTGGTGGATTTAAGTCGAAACCAATTGATAAGTTTGCTCGTGACGCAAATGGTAACGTTATCGTAATCGATTTGAATTACGATAGTCAAATTAATGAAAGTATCTTAAAAAATTGGAACAAATATAAACGACTCAATGGAATAGAACTTTCAAAATTAACGAGAATATTGTATTCGGCAAATCAAGTAACTGACTAAGAGATAATAAAAAGAAATATAAATAGGCTTTATTTAAAAAACTAAATTTAATTGAAATATATGGAGGTATAATTTTGAAACAAATTCGACGTGATTTTATGATAGAAATCATTTGGTAATATCAGAATTTTCATAAACAGTTTTTATAATTAGATAATTAGATAAAATATTATCCTTATAATATTCCGCAAGATCAATTGCCTTTTGCACTTTTTCAATCTCATTTTTTGATATTTCACTTTTACATGATAAACAAAATTGCCAAACCGCTATTACAGTAGCAGTAATTACGAAGATGAATGAAACTATTTGTGTGCTTATTTCAAATCTCTCTATATTGCTTAAAGTTTCTGTTTCTTGATTTAGAAACTTAATGTATAATGCGATTAAAAGAGTCGATATAATAAACAGAAAAGATATTAAATTCCTAAAATGCTTCGATAAAAAATTTTCATATTTTTGCACTTCCTTTACTATATTTTACCACATATCTACAAATAATTCAGCATATAATTTAAATTCGTTATGTTTCTTTTATTATAGAATATTCTAAATGCTTTTAATTGATAGATACGGCTTTTGTTGTTAATAAACTGTGTAGTTATATATTGGGTTTCTAAATTTCACTAAATGCTTCAGTCAATGATAGAAACGGATATATGAAACCTCGAAATTAATGTTGCTTGTTGTTTTTTCTACATATTTCTATTGGAGAAACATATATTATAGAATGAGCGATGATATTCCATCAAGTGAACAAATTACGAACAATCCGTGCTTTTAATGATACAAAAATAGTACCTTGATGATAATTGAAATATAGAAATCATGATTTCTCATCCTGTATTTCTGATTAAAACCGAAATTTTGCTTAACTTATTGTTCATACAAAATTTTTCTGCGAAACACTATACAGAATAAAAATCACATTGACAAATCAGAAGTTTTGTGTTATAATTTTACTGATATTACAGTACCGAAGACAACAGGTGGGGAATCATAATATCCTGTCGAGGGAAGTCAGATTATTCATCTACAAAATGGTGCATATGAATTTGCAGTTGGATTCGTTTGACGGTTCTTCACAAATTCTTGTGCACCTTTATTATTTGTTAAAAGCAGGAAATCATATGAGTACAACAAGTGGAACCGTAAAAACAATATCTAACAGTCTTGTTGGCTGTATTATAAAATTAGCAGTTGCGTCAATAGCAGTGGTAATTGGTGTATTGTGTGGATTAGATCAAGGTGAGTCTTCTGCAAAAGCATTCCACATAGCAATTATTTTGCAATCGATTGACACAATAGCTGAGTATTTGTCGGCTTTGCATGAATATGACGGAAGACTAACAAAATTTCTTCGCAATTCACTTGCCGTTATCACACTCTTGCAGGTAGCGGCACTTATCATAAGTTTCGTATGTATAAGTAAGGATTGGAGTTCAACGTTTAGCTTGCGAATTTTTTTGTTCATTTTAATTTCAACTCCATGCGTTCATTGGTGTGTGGAAATCGCTTATTATATGAAATGATTTTTGAGGTGAATTATGAAAGATATTATTTTAGTATTGTTAATTGCCGTTGTGATTGATTCTTTGGTTGTTTTTTTATCATATTATTGGAGAAATTTGCAAAGAGCGAAGCAAGTGAAACGAAATCGCCAGCTTTTGCTTAATATAAGTGAAAGTGATGTTAAAGATTATCTAACTCAGGAAAACGGAGATTTAGATTTGAATGTTGAAACTCCGATGGATGAAGTAATGACACTATCAATTGTAACTGGTCGAGAATTTATTAAAAGGCGTGGATCGTGGAGAGCAACAATAGGTCTTTTTTATTCGATCTCAATGCTAAAAGAGGATATTGACGATGAGTTTAATAAAAAGCTTTAATTCTTATGAAGAGCAGTGCTTCCAGCTAATGGTTTCTTTGCATATATATACAAAGAAATATTTGTTGATTGCAGAGGAAATTGCAGAAAAGGGTGAAATTTTTATTCAACCGTTAAAGGAACAGCGTGATGCTTTTGATCATTTAATGCGATGCTATGGTGTATATTTTAGTCACCAAGAGACTGTTGGCGGAGAAAATCTGGAGAAGTATGTATTAATAAACTTAGATAAAGCTTGTGGTCATATATACAGAGCATTCTTTGATACAGCCGATTGGTTGACGTATATGTTACGCAAGTGGATTCGTGAAAAATTACAAAATGCTGGAGACGCTTTATGTAATCAAAAGCTTCCTGACTATCAGGATATAAAAATAATGCTTAACGAAATTCCTATTTTGGTTGCATCATTGAGAGAATCGAAAGATGTTGCCAAGATAGAAAGAGCCGATGGACAATCTCAAACTATCCAAGAAGTAAAAGAGTATATTTCAATTTTAGACAATCTTATTGAAATTAGGCAAAAAGTTATATTGGCATTTGGACCGTAATTAATGAATAGAGTCCGTAATCTGGACTTTTTCTATTATGATTTTCTATGTTCTCTTTTAATTTAAAGTTCGATAGGAAGCGGATCGTTGTGGTTCAATCTAAAGCTTCTTATTCGGCTAAATAATTCTTATCCTATTTGTAGTCTGCAATTCATAAATGTTGTCTTGATGACGACTGAAAATCAGATTAAGAAAAGCACCAACAGTTCAGTTTACTGTTGGTGCTATCTTCTTTACCAAGAAAAATTAAAAGTATGGTATAATTAAATTATGAGTTATATTTACTGATGAAACAATTTTTAATACAAAGCAAAACTCGTCAGGACATTTCTGATAATTTTTTAATAAATAATGCATTGACAAAAAACTTACATATGATATACTATTGATGCATTATAAATAAGTTAACTCGTGAAGGATTAAGGCTGGGTTCCCGAATGGGAGTAGACGACTACGTTTAGAATTCCTTTGCCCCTGGGGGTTGACTTATTTTTTTTATTTTGTCTTAGCGTCAATCGGCAAGGATCACTCCTTGCCGATTTTTGTTTGTATTAAGATATAAAAAATGAAAGTCGTTATAAATAACGACTTTCTTTAACCCTATTACGAACATAAGAGTAAACCCTAATGCCTTTTAACCTATTACTAACACTTCCGCATTTACTATTAAAATCTATTCTTTGTATACTTTTCGGTTGCATTCTTAAAATGTATGTTCAACGTTTCTTTAACGGGAAATTATATACCTTATCCACTTGGACGTTAAACATTTCTGTAACAACCACGTCTAAAACTGAGCGGGGTTATGAAAAAGTAAGGTGAGCCTACCTAAATTTCGCAGACCGCTAAAGTTATACTATTAATCATGATGTCGTTCTCCTTTGCTGTCATAAATTTAATTTACATTTTTATTTTAGCACTTGTTTCGACTGATTTCAACAGTTTATTTAATTGTCTACAAAAGTTTACAATTATCTCTTGCAAACATCATTAGCGCAGCTTAAAAAAACTGTAGCGGTAAACTTATTATCTTTTAATTTATAATCCGTTTCACCATCATACATGATTGCCAGATCGTTAATAATTTGAGTTCCGATGCCATGTCTTACTTTATCTTTTTTAGATGTTTTCAACGCTTTGCCATTGTACGCCAAATTTGTTGTCTCCGCACTGTTTATCGTCTTAATCTTTATGTAGTCAATTTCTTTGGTTATAATTAAGCTGATACTTTTTTCCCCTTTACATTTCTTACACGCTTCTATAGCGTTGTTAAGAAGATTGCTAATGATAGTACACATATCGTACTCGCTGATACCATATAAATTTTGTTCTATATCTAAAAGGTCAATTTTGTCTATCAATATACTTTCTTTAGAACACATTGTTAATTCATTATTAATAATTGTTTCGAGCATGCTATGTTTTAAACTAACATATTGTTTGTCCTCGCCAAAGTCCACGTCGGACCAGTCGGAAAGTATGTTTTTGGCTTCAGATAATTTATTTTGATCTATTAATTTTTGCATTAACAAGCTATTTTTATTAAATTCATGCTTTATATTATAGACTTCCTTATTCTTACTGTTTATTTCGCTAACCTTCTTATCTATCTCGTTTTGATATTGTTCTAATACTGCAATTCTATTTTTTGTTTCATTGTATTTAGATAGTACTATCATTATTATATAAGCTGTGGTATTCACAACAATAATTAAAACGGTAGTGATTACTATGTATACTGCGTTGAATGTTGTATACAAATTTATTCCGAATACAATAAGACCGATTGCAAGACTTAACAGTAAAAGACTTATTATAATATACCAATTATGAGGAGTTAAAGGGTACTTTTCCTTTTTAAATATTTTCAGCATTAACCTTGTAAACAGAAAATAAATAAATTTTGTTATGAAGAGTAACAAAATCCTTGTAGATGTTTGATTAGCGATAAGCGAATTAAAATCCATTTGGGTAAACAAACTGAATATACTCATAACCGCGATATTAATTACAAGTATAGATACATTGCTCAATACTGAAATAAACAACTTAAATAAAATAGAGCCTTTCAAAAACAAGAAGGCAAACCCGAATGTAAGAACTAAATGGGATATACCCGGAACAATATCTGATTCTACAAACAGCGGAAGGATAATTATGTCTAACAGTGAAAAAAGCAAGTATGATATGTATTTAATTATTTTATGTCTTGTACTCTTAAACCCCATAATTCTGGTAGTAAATTCTGTTATGATAATGCTTTCAATTACGGAAGCCGGTAATTCAATAAAATTAATCATCTTTTCTCCTTATTATCTCGTAGGCACGTTGTTTGAATTTTTCTCTTTCAGATCTGGAGAATTCAATAATACTTCCATCATCCAATTTGACAAAGTTATCTTCTATGCTTGCAATATAATCGAAATTTATATAAAGCCCTCTCCTGACTCTTATAAAATCTGTGAATTTTACTGAAGATACAAAACTCTTTAAACTTTGTTTTGCTGTTATTCTTTTGTCGTTATTTAAAATAATATTTGTACTTTTTCCGTCCGCAATTATACTAACAATATCCTTAATACAAATATCGTTGCTATCTATATTAATAATCTCATTTTCAGGCATGCCCATTAATTCTTTTACAGAATCATCTAACACTCCCTTTAGTTCTTCATCTAATTCCGCTTTGTCTATAAACCTGAAAGCACGATACATATATCCATACTTTGCAAATTCAGTATGACTGGTTGTGAAAACAATTAAAGTATTTTTCTTATTATCTTTTAATAATTCCCCCGCCACATACTCACCTGAGGCGCAAGGCATTTCTACGTCAAGAAAAATCAAATCATATTGATTTATATATTTGTTACTTGATATTAGTTTAAGCCCGGAATCGAATACATCAATCTGATAATTATAATTTTGGGAATCTAAATGTTCTTTGATTTTTTCAGAAATTTCATTAACAAATAATTCTTGATCGTCACAAACAGCGATTCTCATAATATCAACCTCCTGCATAAAATTATAACAAGAGTGTCGATTTATGTCTATATGTAAATGTTTACAGTATTTTAATTAAAAAATTATAGGGACTAACTATATAAGTTAGTCCCTATTTTTTACGACTTCACTAGCATTTCTAATCACATTTCACTTATACAATACACTGTAACTCATCATTTAATGCTTTTTATTAATCAGATGAAATTGACAATATAAATAAAGAATGATATAATTCATTTAAAATATTAGATTTACATTTCGTTGAACTAAAAGGAGGGTAATATTATGGGACGTCCTAAAAAAGAAAAACCGAATCACGCCACTGGAATGTATGAGGTAAAAGTAACAATAGGGCATACTTTTGATGGTAAGCCAATAAGAAAAAGCTTTTACAGTTCGACCAGTAAGGCCGCCGCGAAAGCCAAGGCGGAAGACTATAAAATTAATCAAGCTGTTTCTAAGCAAACGGGAGAAGCAATTATTTCAAAAGAAATAAGCTTTGATATCTGTGCTAAAAAATGGCTTGCTTCAATTAAACCTACGTTATCCGATAATGCATACAGCAATTACGAAGTGGCTATAAGATTACATTTAAATCCGTATTTCAAAAATGCTATATTATCAAATATAAAAGCTATTGATATTCAGAATTTTTTTAATTCTATCTCAAAAAAATCTTCATTGGAATCAATGAAAAAATATAAAAATTGTCTTAACGGCATATTTAAAATGGCAGTCGACAACGACTATTGTACTAAAAATCCATGTTTAAATATAAAGTTAGTATCGGAAATAGAAGATAAAATAAAAAGAACTTATACTAAAAGACAAGCTTATTTAGTATCGAGATTTGCAAGAGAACATAAAGATGGACTAGGGATAATTCTTATGCTTGATTACGGATTACGAAAAGGTGAACTGTTGGGTTTAAAGCTCAGCGATATAAATTTTAAAAACAAAACACTGCATATTCAAAGATCTGTCGTTGACGTTAAGAATAAAAATACAGGGAAAGTTGAAGTTAAAATTAAACCGCCGAAGAATAAACAAAGTAACAGAGAAATTCCATTAAAAAATACGTCTATAAACAGGCTTAGTCAGTTGTCCACCGAATTTATTATTTCCAACACAAAAGGTAGTGTATATTCCCCACACAATTGGTCTATGAGAAATTATAAAAAATTTATGAATGATATGCACAAGCACTATCTTAAATACAATATTGATATTCCAATATTAAGTCCTCATGAATTGCGTCACACAAGGGCGACACTGTGGGTAAATAGCGGTAAAAATTTATTTGCAATCGCTTCCGTTTTAGGTCATTCCGATTTAAAAATGTTACAACAAAGGTACGCCCATAAAGACACGGAATCTTTACGAAATCTTCTTGATTTATAATGTTTACTACGACACTACTACGACATTTTATATCGTTTTTATCATATTATTTAAATATGGTCTTACGCGTAAATGCCGAATCTACGCAATTTACTAAGGTTTTTCCTACTCATAAGTTGCTTTTCTCTTTCCTTGGTAAGGACGAGGTCACCAGTTCGAATCTGGTTAGCAGCTCCAGGATAATCCCCCATTTTACGCCGTTTGCAAGCAATTGCAGGCGGTGTATTTTTATGCCTTGATTGCAATTTGATTGCAGTATGCAAAACCTATTTATACGTATAGCGCAAAAATTCTTAGCACAACTTACCTCTGGACATGATTCGACTTTTTTGCTATAATTTTAAAACAAGAAAGGAGGATATATGTTAATAGCAATCTGCGACGATGAGCAATTTTTTCTCGACTATTTTGAAAAGACGATCAAGGATTATTACTATTATGACCGTGGGATGACCTGTCAAATAATAAAGTATCTTAACGGACACGATCTAATGGCAGACATAGAAACACAAAAATATAAAATAGACGTAGCCGTATTAGACATTGAGATGCCCGGATATTCGGGGATAGAATTAGTTAAGGACATCCGAAAAATTTGTCCGGATTTACCCGTGATGTTTTTAAGCAGTAATGAGACTTGCGGCGATGTAGCCGTCGAGTATGACCTGTGCGCCTACATATATAAAAGCGCCGGAGAAACAAAACTATACAACGCCTTTGATTTTTTATTAGAGGAAGAAAAAATAGCAAAACAGACCTATGACACGAAAAATATAAGTGTACGAATTTCTGACATCGTATACATCGAAATGAAAAACCACGAGGCTTTATTTCACACAGAATCTGGGATTTACAACGACCGAAATACTTTAAGTAATCTACAGATAGATTCGCGTTTTGATAAGTTTGTTACTTTAAGCCGTAGCTTAATGGTAAATTATAGGTTTATTGCGGATTTAAAAGATGTTGTGTACCTGACAACAGGAGAAACGCTTAAGTACAGCCAATCAAAAAAGGAAAACATATTAAAAAAATGTATTTACTTAAGGGGGCAAAGGTTTAGATAATGTGGAGCTTGATAGAACACTCAGCCAGTCTGGCTGAAGCAGTTATCATCACAGGCTTTACAACAATGGTATTGGGCTATAAAAGCCCCGGACATAAGTACTTAAAATATATAGTTTATACGCTTGTTTCTTTCATAAATATTGCTTTTTTAGCAAATTATTTGCCGGCAAAAGTTTCGGAAACGCTTCCGGGTATATCACAACTTATTATAAGTATGATATTTGCAGTACTTTTTTTGAAAGGAAATCTATTTTTCAAATTTTATATAATATTTATAAATAATTATATGATATTTCTTATAAACATCCCCGTTATGATGGCGTTTAATAGTTTTCTTGACGGTAACGGATTGCACGCTGCCGTTTACATACAAGGCGCGGTACGTATAGCTATTTTAGTTATAACAAAGCTGCTGTTTGCGCTTGCCTCATACGGCTTTTACAGATGGTATCGTAAAAATCTACGTAACGCCGACTTTAGTTTCGGCTCTGCGGAGTGGATAGCTCTGCTTTTTATATGCACAGCCTCGTTTGCAATGGGGTTATATGTTTTTCAGCAAAACGTAAGCCATTATAAGCCTTTAATCATGACGTTTGCTTCTCTTATCGCGTTAGTGATTAATGGGCTTTCTCTGTACGGGATATTTCGTTCTGCCCAAAATAAGCAGAAATCTGAGGAAATAAAATTTTACCAGTTTGAAAATAAGGCGATGAAAAAGAATCTTGACGAGTATATAAAAAGAGAAGAAGAGATACGGAGTATTAAGCATGACATTGAAAATGTTGCTGTAACAACAACCAGTCTTTTAGACCATAAAGAGTATGATAAGATACGTGAGCATTATTCACAGTTGGTTAATAGAATACATAGCGGCCGTGTGGTATATACAGGTGTGAAAAATGCTTATATTAACGCAATCATTCAGCAAAAATATGCTGAATGTTATGATAAGATAAATATAAAATGCCACGCAAGCAGCGATTTTAGCAAAACAGAAGGCTTTCAAAATGTTGACATCATAGATATTTGTACTATTATCGGTAATCTCCTCGACAATGCCACAGAAGCGTATACCGACAGCTTTAAAGACTACGAGATTATAATAAAACTTGATGTGTTTGGCGGAGCATACTCGGTTGAAATATCAAACCCCATAGAAAAATCAGTATTAGCACATAATAGTCGCCTTAAAACAAGCAAGACCGACGTCAAAAATCATGGGCTTGGTATCAAAAGCGTTAAAAGACGAGCTGAAAAGTATAACGGCAACGCTGAATTTACAGAGGAAAATAACCGTTTCGTAGCGCGAGTATGGCTTAGACCGGAAGAGTGATATACGGTGAATAAATCCACATATAATACCACCTTATAAAACCTCTTGTAAAATCAAAAAAAATGTGGTATAATTAAATTGTTAGTTTTATATACTGCTGATACAATTTTTTTGATTGTACAAAGTGGTGATTGCTGAGTTCGTTATTGGACTCGGCTTTTTTTATATGCTATTGATGCAGCTTGAATTCCGTATTTATCTAAATTTTATCAGTACGAGTGTTATTATTTTTTCATTAACTATTGATTTTTTTATAAATTTATAGTAATATTATAATAGATTATGTCACATTTTACCATATGAGGATTTTCAAATATGTTAATCGTAAAACAAGTTATAAAATGTTATTCTGAAAACACTGCAACATCCCCATTTTTTTGTGTACTTAGTAACGGTGATTATGCTATTCTCAAATATCCAAATAACCCAGAAGGTAATTTAATATTAATAAATGAATTTATTTCGTATAAATTAGCTGAAATATTAGGGCTTGATACACCTGGCTATGGAATTTGTGAGTTTACACCTGAATGTTCAATACCAAGTAATATTAATGTATCTGACAGTAATTATGGCTTATGTTTTTATTCTAAATTTATAAATAAGGCTGTGCCTTTTTCTCCTTCAAAAATATCATCAGTGGTAAATAAAGAACAATTTAATAAATTAATAATTTTTGATCATTTAATATATAATAAAGATAGACATGAAGGTAATATTCTAATCACTATATCAAAAGATATAAAAATGTTAGCAATTGATCATAGCCATGTTTTCAAAAATCAATCTATTTGGGATAAGAATACATTTATACAAGGAATGAAAAATTCTGATTACTTAGATACAGATATATTAGAATATAACGATTATACGTATAAATCTCTTTTTGAAATTATAAACTTTAACAATGAAAATACACATAGATTTACTCGTTTAATCAAATTAAAGTTGACTGAATCAATAATAAATGATATAATAAGTTCATTGCCATCATCTTGGATTAAATATGTGGATGAGTTGGATATTAAATATTTAATATATAGAGTTGAACATATAGATGAAACTGTGAGCATGATTATAGAAGAAAGGAAGAGATTGAGATGAGTAAATGTCTGGAATACTCCGTACTAAGATATACCCCTATTTTAGTGGCTGGAGAACATGTAAACATAGGAGTCTTATTCTCATCTGATAATTTTCAAGAATTTCACAGTATAAAAAAATTTAGTAGAATTAAAAGTTTTGATGATGAATTAGATATAAACGCATTAAAATTTCTTATATCATCCATTAAAAATGATATACAGCTTTCACTATATAACGAGGATAAAAAATTCAACATTAATGATTTTACAAAATATTATATGAATGAGTTTCATTTTAGTAAACCCATTAAAATAGCTTTTACTGATTTAGCTAAAACCATAGATGATATTACTAAATTATATTTAAAATATGACTATGAAAAAAATAATAGATTATCTGAACTGGAACAAAAACAGTTGATAAAGAAAATCTTAGAATCTAGTCACAAATCATATAAACAAAATAAAAAAATAAAGGGAAACTTTGGAGATCAAATTACGTATGATATAATTTTTAATAATTATGGAATCAAGTTTTTTAACTTTAAAAATAAATCCATCAATCATATGATGAATGATATAAAAGCCTGGGCATGGAATTGCGAAAATACACCTAAAAACTTAAAAACTATAATTATATATTCTCAGGATTTTAATGGCAATGAGGAATATAATGCAAATGTAAAAACTTGTATAGATATATTAAAAAAGTCTTCCGATAATATATTCGATTTTGAAGCAGGATTATCATTAATTGAAAAATTTGTAAGTACGCAGGAATTTAGCAAAGAATATTTTAGCTAAACATAAGGTAACTCAAATACCTTTTGACGGCGTTACTTATAATGGATGTTTTAGGTTAATGGAGGTATTACAATGAAAGTATGTCCTAAATGTGGAAAAGTAATAGGATTTAATTCTTATTTCGGAGCTTATATTTGTGATGAATGCGGATGGGAAGATGACACGTATTTTCAAGAAAGAATACTATATTTTTCGCAAAGAAAAACTAGTATTACAAAGTATAAAACCCCTAGTTCTTCAAAGAAAAATATAGATATTTCCAAAGTATAAAAAAATCCCCTCAGACAATTAAGTCCGAGGGGATTTAACTTATTACATCTTCTTTTCAAGCTCCGTATGCAGTCTTTTTATAAAATTCTGTCCGGCAATCCCGTTTTGTTTATAACCCCATTGCCCTAATAGATAATTCACTGCGTTCAGAGTTCCGTCTCCAAACCATATGTTTTTATCCATTCCATACTTATTTATTCCGGCCTTTTTCGCAAGGAGCAGCAGCTCTTTAAGGGAAAGCACGCCGATAGTGCTGTCGCCCTTCTTATAGCCCGTTTTGTCCAGTACAGGCTTATCAGCCGAAACACTGTCAGTCTTAACCGTTATTCCCAGAGTTTTCAGAATACCGTCCGCATAAGCTCTTGCTATCTTACTGTAATTTGCCTTGATATAGTCTGCGTCCGATTTGGTGTCTACAAATCCGCCCTCCAGCAAAACGGCCGGAGCGTCGGTCAGCCTGATTATTGCGAAGTAGTCTCTTCCGATAGAATTAAGCTTTGTCTTTACTCCTCTGCTTTTCATAAGCTTTTTCATTTCAGTATTGATGTTTTCGGCAAGCGTTTTTGAAGTACCGCCTACATGGCTGTAATATACCTCAAAGCCCGTTCCGCCTCCCGCGTTGTAATGAACGTCTATTACAAGATCGGGATTGTACGCGTTGCACATTGCGACCTTGCTGTCCATATCGGTATCTACATCCGCAGTTCTCGACAGCTTGTATTCCACTCCCGCCTCTTTGAGATACTGCGCTACAAGCTTAGCGGTCTTTAAGTTATATTCTTTTTCTGTCATATAATCGGAGTTTGCTCCTGGATCCTTACCACCATGTCCTACTCCTATAAATACTTTTTTACTCATAATAAAACCTCTTTTCTTAAATTTGGATATAAAAAATGCGCTCCTTACGGAACGCTTTGTAAAATATTGACTTTTATTATATAATATTGTATAATTTGTATCAAGGCATACCTGAAACGGTAGGCGGTCAATCCTGCTCCCGGAAGGGAGTGATAATTATGAATTATGTGTCATGGAGCGAACTGCTTCAGTTTGCGGCCTTTCTGACTACATACACAGCGTTAATTTATACTGTGTTTCATAATAAAAGGAAATAACCGCCCTCAGCTACCAAACTAAGACGGTTATTTACTTAACTTACTTATTGGGAGCGACCGTCTATCGGTATGCCCCTTTTTTATTATTATACAACAATTAACCGTATGTGTCAACCGTCTTGGCCGTTTTTATCCTCATTTATTTTCCCTTTAGCGTTCTTTAATAAATTAGCTATCCATTTCGGAATAATATCCGGGTTGCATTCGTAGAGATTCTCGCATATAGATATGCATTCGTTAAGCACTATGTAGCTTCCGATGATTAAACCGAAGGGCAAAGCAAAGGGTACTTCGACAGATACTATTTTTTCAAGAGACATGGGTATGAAGTAGTCCAGAAATACCCCGAAAAACAACGCCGCGAGAAGCGATATCTTTTTCCAGAAGCCGATAAAGCCTCTTTTACTTGACCAGGGAACGCCCGTTATTTTGCTTTTGACCAGTCCCGTAACGAAATCGAATACTATTCCTATCACCACAAAAAGAAGTATAAGCCCGTATTGCTTTGTGGCCGTCGCTATAAACCCTCCGATAACGGAAAGTATGTATTTTATCTTATCGTTCATTACATTAGCCCCCTTTAAATTATTGAATATATCTGTACGCTTCCTATTGCGGAACCGCTTGAATCCATAGCAAGCTCCAGCGTGTTCTTGTCCGGCATAGAAGCCGTTATATAGCCTCCCATATCCTTAGCGGCCTGCGGACCGCTTGATGTGATATACGAAGAGGACGGGATTCCGCCGTATATGCGATATATGTTATCGGCGGATTTCGATAAATACGATATCGGTATCATCGACGATACTCCATATTTAAAGCCGGTACTTGCGGATCCGTTTAAATTTATCAAGACTACAGAGTAGTCGGCTAATCCTGAGATTGAAGCTTCTCCGCTCGTACTCAGAATAGAGCCGTCATACAAAAGATTTCCGCCTGCCGCCGTAGTTATTTTTCCATCGGGCGTTATCTTTACTACCGGATTCTGATAACTGCCTATATAGTAATACTCCAGGGTGTCGGTGCGTCCGTATGCTCCTATTGCTCCAAGCGAGGTTTCCTTATCGGTCTTATAAAAGCTCACTCCCGAAGCCCAAGGAGACCCGTTGCTTGTGGTATATACCCTCATTCCGTTTCTTCCGAGTCCCGCGGCTCTTCCCGTCGCTCCGTAGGGTATGACTATCTCCGAATCAGGATTCATAGTTCCGCCGCTTAGAGGCAGATAATCATGGGTATGATTTGCCTTGGAATAATCATCTGCATTCTTAGCCGCCATACTGCCTAAAGTATACTTGCTTACCATAGGCACGCCATTATCAAGATAAATCGGAACTGTCGGTGAGCCTACGCTTTTTGTAAGTTTTTCTGCGCTTGCAGCCGCCCCGCCCGGCGTTGTACTGCCGGCAAAGTTCTTGTTATCAACATACTCCTTGGTTACAGCGTCTTTGCTTTCATTTATCGGGGAAAGATTTTTCATAAGCTCCTCCTTATCCTACGACGACAGCGTAATAAGAGCCTGCCGTTATCGTAGTGTCGCTTGATATTTTGATTATTACGTTTGATCTGCTGTTTATCGTGATATCGCACATCACCTTTTCACCGCTTGACGTATACACGTCGCATAGTACGGCGGTATCGTTTCCAGCAAGCGATAAACCGTGATTGCACGCCCAAGTACATACGCCGCTTGCAGGCGTAAGAGCAGGGCATAGTATTTTAGCCTTGTGTACTCCGTTTGTAACAAGAGACTGCAGGCTTTCTATAAGGTCCTTGTTATCCTCCACCGCCTGCGCAAGCTCGAATATGGTGTCGAGAGCCTCCGATGGCGCGCCGCCAAGCAGTGCGGAAACCTTTTCGTCCGTATACGATCTTGCGCTTGCGTAAGCCTGGGCGGCCGCTCCCGCCTCTTCAAACGCATTCGGGTCAATTACTTTAATACTCTGAACAGATGGCGAAAGGCTGCTGTTTTTCTTTTTCAATACGGTTAAAACTCCGCTTGAAGTACTTGAAAATTCAAATGCGTCAAGCGGGTTGTAATTTATCCAGTCGGAGCCGTTGTAAATTTTAAGGCAGTTGTTCGTTGTGTCCCAGAAAAAGCTTCCCGCAACGGGAGAATCCGGAGCGGACGACATTGCTTTGTTTTCCAGTACCGCGTTCAGCAGCTGATTGTTACATAAATCAATTCCAGTTTTCGCTTTTACACTCATAATAAAACCTCTTTTCTTAAATTTGGGCATAAAAAATGCGCCCCTTACGGAACGCTTTGTAAAATATTGACTTTTATGGCATAATATTGTATAATTTGTATCAAGGCATACCTAAAACGGTAGGCGGTCAATCCTGCTCCCGGAAGGGAGTGATAATTATGAATTATGTGTCATGGAGCGAACTGCTTCAGTTTGCGGCCTTTCTGACTACATATACAGCGTTAATTTATACTGTGTTTCATAATAAAAGGAAATAACCGCCATACTCTCACATAGGCGGTTATTTTTATAACTCAGCATTATGGGAGCGACCGTCTATCGGTATGCCCTTTTTTATTATTATACAATTTTTCATAAAATATGTCAAGCGTTAATTTAAATAAACCGTTCCCGCCGTAGGCTCGGAAAACCTAAGGGTGACGGTGTTTTCATTCGTATACTCTATATCGCAGAGAACAACCGCCCCGGTATCGTCTATGACTGTAACCGACGGCTTTTTGTTTAAGCTGTGAAGTATCACCCAGACCTTTGCTTGAGTATCTTGCGTATATTCTCCGCTTTTATCCTTGCTTTCTCGGTCAAGGTATTTAAAGTTGGCGTTTATGTCTCCGACACACGCTCCTACGTTTCGATTAGCCGGTATATTAACAAGCGGCATTAGTCAACGCCTCCTACAATTGGATTTCCCGTCAGCTCAGTCCATGAAAGGTTTAAGTCCTGCATTTCATAGCCTAAATTACCGAGATTCTCCCATGTGTTCTCAGCGGCTATTTCATTTTTTATCAGCTCGGACTGTACTGAATTTATACCGCCGTTTATTCTGCCGTCGCTGGTAAAAGACTTACGCAGAGAGCCAAGCTCTATACCGATAGCTTCGCCCGTTATGCCGTCGATTGTTTTCTTGACGATCTGCTGCGTTGTGTTTATTCCTAACAGCTCATGATAAACCGTCCCTATATCTCCTAAATTACATTCCTGCAAGCCTATAAAGCTTTTATATAAATCATAGTTTTTAAGGTCGGCAAAGCTTACTCGGTAATTTATACTCGGCTGGCAATTGATGAGCATATATTCCTTTGCGCGTTCCTCACAGGCGGTTTTCATTTCCGCTATCGTGGGAATTTCGCTTAATGTCCACTGGGGCGATTCTGAAAGCGATGTGTTTGCCCACACATAATATGCGCTTGTGCCGTCCGCGAGTTTTTCAACATAATAAATATCGCCCATGCTGTTGCCTTCAACCGGAAGATCGGTTATTTTTTTTACAGTACCTTTAACAATGCGCTTTATATCTTTAATATTGATTTCAAAGCTGTAAAACTGCATAGGCGGAACTGGAAGGACCGCCATATCAAGAGTATTAAGCGAAGCCGTACCAGTCAGTACCGTTTCATTTCTCTGTTTTTCATTGTTCACAATGCTTTCGTTATAAATAGTCGCTTCGTAGTAGATTGTGGAACAGTAATTCGAATAATCTACCTCCTGTTGAATTTCCGTCATGTCAAAGCCGTATCGTATGGAAAAGGCGTTATCCTCGCCCCTCCGCCTGTTAATTACAACATTGAAGTTATCCCTTAAAAGCTCTCCGCCCCAAACGGTTATAAAGCAGTTATCCGCTCCGATCAACGCTTTGGTAACCGACATTTTTTCATAATAAGCCGTTTTTAAATCGTCGGCGGACGGAAACTCTCCGGAGGGCTTTATGTCCGTTGAAAACAGAAAGCGTTCGGCAGGCTGTTCCGCCGTACTGCTTCCTCTGTCGGTGTATGTGTGAGTAACAATCCAGTTGAGTGCGTCGCTGCCTGTCTGCATCATAGGGCGGGTGTCACGGATAAAGTAATAATTAAGGTCGTAGAAGATGTGCATAGCGTCCGCTTTGACCTCGTAATTTCCGTCCGTCGACATTGAAAGCGATTTCCGGTATATTCTGAAAAGCTGTCCCTGCGCCTTTATGATGTAGTTTTCTCGGATATATTTCCAGTTACCCCATTCGTCGCGGGGGTGATTTAAAGTCAATGAATATTCGCCGTTTAAAACCTCTGTTATCTCACAGGAAACGGGACACAGTATACGCAAGCCGTTGTGAGAGAAGTCGGTTTCATCGGGCGCAAACACGCTTATGTAGTCATACATCAATACCACCTCTCATTTTTGTTGTAACCCAAATACTGGAGCTTTTGGTTATGAGACTTGTATATTCTCCCGTCGTGCTCCCACTCCTCCTGGACCAGCTCAACGACTATGCTGTTCTCTCCGGGTTTCAGCGCGGGGAATATTCCCGCAGTCTGGTTTACTACCACAAGCTTTTTACTGCCTGAAAACATATACGCAAGCCTTGACGAAACGTCAACATAGATATTCTGCTGCTTGTAATCGTAGTAATACTTAGCCGTACCGCCTGAAACGTCGGCCTCATATTCACCGGTATATTCTCCGGGCGTTGTAATAACAAGAGGGTTTTCACTGCCGTTGACCGTAACCCTGAGCTTTCCCGCAAAGCTGAAATACCATTTAGGCTCGCTTTCAGCGGTACCGTTGTTTATTATCGTCATCGAGCCTGTGAGCGTATCGTCGTCCATTCCCATAGGCGTTGATACAAACGGGTTTGTGACGGAATATCGGAAAGGCTCAACTGTAAATATAATCGGTATGCTGCCATAAAGCTTTAATAAACGGGCGGGCGATATTGCCTGATTAATATACGCGCGATATTTTTTGGATAAATCGTCGCTTAAAATTAAATCGCCTTTGCCTTGAAGCCACGCGTTTATTTCTGAAAGCTTACTCATATCAACAATGCTCAACGTAATAGGCAGCTTTATGTTTTTACGCATAACGTCAAGCCTGTTCAGAGGCTCCGCTCTGCCCGGTATTTCCGTGGTTTTAAAAGCGCGCTCTGCAATCGGAGGGATTGCAGATTTTGAAGTTACGCCTAAAGTACGGCTGTCAACGCCATTAAATATAAAATAACTCAATATTAAACGCCTCCTATAGCTAAAGCGGCTTTCTGCCGCATTGCCTCAAGCTTATATGCATGCTCTTCTATATCTGCATCGCTGTTTATGATTACGTTTTCAAAGATATAATTTACTGTCGTACCGCCGTTACCCATAGCTTCAGCTACTTTATGCGCAACACGATCAATCCATTCTGTGTTGTTTTTCAGTGGAACAACCGCTTCGGGACCGTCCTCTCCTATTTGTGCAATAGTCGCTCGGTCTACTATTCCGCCCGTAGCAAGCGTAGTAAATTTAGGTATATTAACATTTAATTTTACAGCCCCCGGTATATTCGAAATGTTAATACTGTTTATTTTTTCCATTATTGAGCCTACGGTATCATTAAAAACATTTTTCAGACTAAGTCCGAATTGATTGCCCGCTTCTGTTCCCGCCGGACCAAAGTCAACTGATTTTACTCCGTTTAACCCGGATTGAGCTAATTCCTTACCGCTTTTTTCTGTTTCGGCCGCCATTTTCTTTAAACTGGTCGCAAATTTCCAACCGGACTTGCTCCCTTTTTCGCCGTGCAAATTCTCATATTTGGTTAACTCGGCTTTTGCTTGATTATAAAGTTCTTCTTTGGCTTCCAAATCCTCTTTTGTAATATTTGCGTTTCCTTTTTTAAATGCCTTTTGCATTTCTTCAAGTTCTGTTTCTATTGTTTTAACCTGATTTTTTAAGCTGCGTTCAGTACCTGTTTCAGCAGTTTGAAAGCTTCCTAAAAGATTATCATTGGCTGATTTTATCTTTTCTGAATCGCCGCTTATTATAGCAGACGAATGCCCTTCATAATTTTTTATCGTAGTATTATAATCTACGAATGCTCCTTCGGTTTTTATATAGTCATCTCTAATGCCTACAAACTTTTCGCTTAGACCATCATATTTACTTTGAAGATAATCAATAGCTTCGGATTGTGTCATATATGCGTTTTCGCTTCCGAGCAGCATAAGCGCCTGCGCTTCAAATTGCTCGGTTGTCAGCCCAGTTATGTAGTTAAGCTTGCTCTGTGTATCTTCAACTTCTGCGAATGCTGAATTGTACTCCACAAGTGAACTATAATAATTCTCCTCGGCTTCTTTAACCTTTTCCAAAGCTTCTACATAATCGTCTTTCAGACTTTCCTGAATAGCCTGCGCTTTTTGCAATTCTATAGTATCAGAAATCGAAGTTTGCAATTCCCCGTATTTTTGAATAACGCCGTCAACAATTTCAATTTCTATCCCCAAAGCCTCGGAAAGTTCACCTGTAATTATGGTCGCTCTGTCTTCATACCCTTTCTTGATTTTCCCGTTTTTGTCAACTATGTTATCTAATTCTTCGGCGAGTGTTTCATAAGCGCCGAATTCAGTTTCTATGCTTGACATCGCTTCATCTCTGGCGTCACTCCAGGAATCATAACTTTTTATCAGCTCGATAGTTCTATCGTGTAAGGCTTGCTCTTCTTCCGAAAGCTTCGCAAATTCCTCGGCGAGTTTGTCATTAGGTTCGGACATTTTAACAGCTGCCGCGACAAGCGCGCCTAATGTAGTAGCAGCTACCGCAGCCCACCCGAACGGCGTCATTGAGTTAAGCAAAGCATGAGCCGCCGCGAGACCTTTTGTAACGGCTATCTGTGCCTTTTCCGCCGCATTAACGACGAGTAGAATACCCTTATAAGTAGTAAATCCCGCCGCAAGCGTTAAAATTATACTCTTAAATACTTCTGCGCTGGTGCTTCCGCTTGTAATCCACTCAACAAATCCTGACACAATATCGGCTGTTTTTTCTATCACATCCGCCGCAAGCTGTATAGCCTCTTTCAACAAACTTGTAGAGGACGTTGCCTCTTCTCCTGACTCGGAGTACCCTATAACCCTGTCGATAAGTGGCTTTATCGCGTCCTTAACCGTAATAAATAACTTTTTCAAACTGGAAAATGCGGGCGAAAAGGTATTTATAAGGTACTTTCCGCAATCAACAAACCTATCTTTCAAAGCTATAAGCCGGTCTTTATTTTCAGCGACTTTCTTTTTCAGATTATCAAATCCGGGTGAAAGCTTATTTGTAATGAAACCGCTTAGCTTATCCATAGCAGGCAGTACAATATTCTGTAGAATGGGCTCCCCTATCTGCGCTTTGAACTGCCTCCATTTTTCATTTAAATTGGCCTGTACGTTTGCGTATTGCTTTGATTCCTTAGCTGCCTGTCCTACCGCTCCGGAAGCCTTCTGCATTTTCTCGGCATATTCAAGCCTTGTGGCCTGCTTTATTTTCTCTTCAAGCTTAGACCATTCCTTCGCTTCGCTTACCAGCCCTTCTTTAACAGCATACGCGGCCATCTGCGTATCATTGGCAAACAGCCCTATAGCCTCGCCGCCTTCATATGAGCCGTTAACAAAGCTGTTAAGCGCGGACATGGAATCGTCTAAGGATTTATCCCAAAATGCGGCCGCGTCGGCTGCAATATTAAGCCCCTGCTTCGCATAGTCCGTAGCGTCCCCTATGTCATAGCCCAAACCTTTAAATTTAGCCGTCATTGAAGTCATGTACGGCGTGAGACGGGTATTCACCATCCCTGTAGCGTCGGCGATTTCGTTTACCTTTTCCTGCGCCGTATCGGAATAATCACCCATTATTTGCTCGAATGCCGACTGTTCTGCCGATACCTCCGCAGACATATCCACGCACGCTTGACCGAACTCTTTTATTTTGTCAGCGGCAAGATAAGTGGCAACCGCCGCGCCGATTTTTTTAAATGCGGAAGTCATGCGGCTTTCGGAATGTTCAGCTTTTCCTGCTGTATCACTAAGAGTATCCGCTACTTTTTGTGAAGTGTCGTTAAAGGTTTTTGATGATTCGCCTAATGCTTCGTCTATTTTCTCAACAGTATCTTTAACCTCGGCTTCAACATTTTTATGTGTTTGCTTTGCCGTATAGCCAAAATCGGCATACGCTTTTTTTGTTGCCGTACTGGCATCCATTCCTTGCTTTTTGTATTCACTCGCAAGTTTCATGATATCAGATTTTAGTTCGTTTATATTTTTCCCGCTTTCAGCAGCAATTTCATTAAGACTTTTCCCAATCGAAATTTTGCTTTCTTTGAAGCCGTCACCGATTCCTTTTGACTTTTTAGTTGTATCCTCAATCGCTCTATTAGCTTCTGAATTATCCACCGCTATTTTTCCAAACAGTCTAAAAAGCTCCATTAACTCACCTCCTCATACGGATTAAACCCCGATAAGATGTCTAAGCTCTGACAAACAGTACTTTTCACATCTTCCCTGTTGATTTCTTCGGCGTTCGCTTCCGGCTTTTCATCCTTTTTAATCTGACTGTAAAACTCAGCGAACGATTTACCGTTTATTTTATGCTTCCACACATCCCAAGCACGCTCTTCTGTGCATAAATTTTCAAATTCTTTAAGGAACATACAGAAACGCCCTGTCGATATGTAACCGTCAAGAAGCGTTTCCGCATTTCCGTACCTTGAAAACATCGAATCAATTAATTTTATTTCGCCTTGGTTATCAATTTCGATACAACCGAAAAAAAATCTTTGAATTCGTCTCTCATAATTAGCTCGACAATCATTTCTGCAAATACGGCCATATCAAGCTCCTGAATATCTTTAACGCTCAAGCCGCTTAAGTCTGCAAGAAAGCTATATATTTCTTTTTCGCATGAGCCTATATTTTTCAGAAGTACATCGGCCGCGTCGAGTAGAACGCCGATACCGATCGCCCCTAAATCCGCTTCTCTGCCTACCACGTTTTTAATGTCGTCGAGTTCAAAGCATTTTTTAAATTCTCCGATACCGATTTTAGATAGAATCTTCATCATCGGAAAAAGGTCTTTTGTTCGTAGTTTTCTTAATTCAAAATTTTTTTCTGACATTTTATTACCTCTTTCTTATTTTAACTTACGATTTATTATATAGATCCGCCGGGATAATATATATGGTAAGGAAGAGCCGTCGGATCTTCCGAAAGATTTGCATAGCATTCAAACGTAGCCTTTAGAACGCTGCTTTCTTTGTTTTTGCCCTCTGTTTCCAGTCCGCTTGTGCAAAGAGCGTTTTCAAAAATAACTATTACCGCCCTTCCATCAAGCGTCCGTCCCACATAACCCAAATTTTTGATATAATCTCCCTCGCTTATTTTAGAGTTAGATATGATTTCTGTGTACGAGAGAATTTCATTAGACGTATTTATTTTTCCGACAACCATTGACTTTAAAATATCAGGGGTTGCCTCTATTATATTTGTTTCAATAGTCGCCGTTTCTCCCGTCTTTACGGCCAGCCCCTTAACCTTTACTGTCGCCCCGTCAACCTCAATGTCGCTGAATTCCGGTTTTATTGTAAGCTTAGTTCCTCCGCTGGTCGCGCCTATAATTGTTTGAATCCCGTTCCAGCCGGTATACTTTTCATAATAAGGCTTACCGGGAATAAGCGATTCATCTGTAGTTTCTTCATATGAAACGCTCCCCTGACTTCCGCCCTTTTGTTCATAATACGTTTTGCCCGACTGCTTTTCCGTATCTTGCGTACGCACATAATATGTGCCGTAAGCAAGCCCTTTGTGAATTGTTCCAGCCCCGAATAATGTATTGCCGGGTGTTTTTTCTGTTATACCTGACGATAAAAATTCTTTTGCCATATTACTTTACTCTCCATTCTTTTACTTTAAGATTTATCTGTATTCGTTTAAGTTCGTCAACCCCGGTGGGAATCGGCATGGAAGAACAATAGCAAACGGCAATACCCGCTTTATTTTCGAGTATTGCCGTTACGCCGACCTCCGGGAAAAGATTTCTTATTTTTTCTTTCTCGACCTCAAGACTTAACCAGGCGTCTCTTGTTGTGCCGGTCAGAATAAATACGCTTTCGCACTCGCCGTCTTCATTAAGCGGCTCGGTTTCAGTATATTCGCCTACAAAATAAGGGTATTGCAGTTCCTTAGACCATTCCTCAAAGCAATAAGGTATTTTAGCTGAGTCAAGCTGTGCGGCTATATATTTCAATCCGTTTATTGTCATTTTCCCACCTCTGATTTTAATATCTCTTCGGCTTTTCGGATTATTAACGCTTTTTTTGCGTGAAACGCCTTATGAAGCGCGCGTCTTGGTTTCTTACCTTTTGTAAAATGTCCCTTTCCTTTCGAATCAACATAATACCACCCGCCTTTTCTGCCGTCTCCGTTCATTGCGTATTCGCCGGTACCGAATTCTTCCCAAATAGAATTCTCAAGAGGACTTCCTATAACAGCCTCCCCTCTTGATTCATCGACTGAAAAATCCCACGACCCCTTTAACTGCCCCGTGTCAACCGCGGTATTTTGTTTAACCTGCGATTCAAGCTCAGCCGCCGATTCATATAACCACCTGTTGAGCGCGTCGTTCATCGCCGCTTTAACCTTAACGGCGTTATCGGTAAATTCCACGCTCATTTACTGACCTCCCGTATATTTCAGATAAAATTCTAACTGCCGGTTTAATTCCATAGGGTTATCAATAAACACAACGTCATACACCTTGCTATTTATCAATAAACGGCAGTTCTCCGCGCTGATATGACTGCCGATAGCAGTGTAATCGGATATAAAAACGTGGGTTGACTCTTGTATCTTCGTATTGTAAACATTGTATTTTGCATTACCGTCGGAAAGGTCCAGCCACCCATTTAGTGACCGAACTGTTCTCCACGTTTTTACAGCCTCACCGATTGCATTACTTGCGGACGTATATAGCTGTAGTTCGGCTGTAATGTTTCCTCCAATACTTTTCACCCTAAAACCTCGCTTTCATGTAAGGAATCAAAAAATCTGTAAGGCTTTTCGGATATCCGATTAATGAATTGTCACGATCCATATTGAAATACGTAACAGAGTGACGGCTGAGAGTTTCAGACTGCACTCCTACCTTATCCCGATTATTTAAATCCCATTTAAGCATATTGATTACGCCCATAACTATATCTTCGGGATATTCCACTTTTGTTATAAGATTTTTAACGCAGCTCTTAAGTTCTCCGTCAACTGTCATTCCGTCCTCGTCCAGTCCCGTAACCGCATATACCCCGTTATTAAGCAGGCTTTCAGAAATCTGCACAGTATCGCCCTGTTTTAAATACGGCGGAGGTTTTAGTATTTTCCCGTCCATTATTGCCGACCGCGATCTAATTGCTCTTACCTGAAAATTGTTGTTTGTAAATCTTCTTATTAACGATTCCAAAGCTCGAAGCTTAGCCTCGAGCATGGAATCGGTTTCGTCTGAATCGACATAATTGCGGACTTCTTCAGCAGAAATGATCATCAGACTACTCTCCTTTATTTTTTAAACTTAGCAAGGACTATCTTCGAATCGTTTGTGAGCGCAACTCCATAATATTTAGCGGCGGTAATATCGTGACACTGCTTTTTCGGGAACCATTCATGATCTACCTGAGTATCCTTTTTCAAGAAAATAGTAAGCGCCGGAAGTTCCTCTTCTGTATATTCTGTTTCAGCGTCATCAGGCTGAAGCTTAATAATAGGGCAAAGATAATACTGTGAAGCCGCCGCAACCGTATTTACCTTATCTCCTACTGAAAGTACGGAAGAGCAATACGGCTGAACAGACGAAAGCTTTTTAGCCGTCGAAGATTCCGTACCGTCTTCTGCTATAATGGTTATCGTTCCGTCGGAAGCTTTTTCAAACTGTATAAGTTTAACCTTTTTAGACTTCTTAATCCAGCAGCCCGCAATCTTGCCTATCGCTCCGTTAACGGCAACGCCTCCGGTAAATTTATCGGCAGAAAGGAAATCGTCATCTTTAAGAAGAGTAGCTTCCTGCGCGGGATTTATAAACATTACCTTTTCTATTCCATCCTCTTCGTCCTCGAATTTTGCATTGGCGTCCACTATACCGTCATAGGATACCGCCGCAAGCGTTGACGCCGCGTATATATTAGTGCCGGTATACGCCGCGTCAAGAACGTCGTTATCGACCTTACCGACTATTGATTTAGACAACTGAGTTTCAGCCTGGCCTATTGGATTTCCAAGACCGCTGTTAATCGCAGTCTGATATATTGAAATAGACTTTCCGGCGCATTTAATTGTAAACGTTGTGCTTGAAGCGGTTAGTTTAGAGGTCTGCATTTCCTCGCCTAATTCCGGATCGAAGTTTTCCGCGTCTCCCACATAATTCCACGACGGAACGGTTTTAGTATCTCCCGCAGTTCCTTGCAGCGTAGTATCAACCCTCGCATAAGGAGTAAGCTTACAAAGCGCGGTTATTTTCGCCTCAATCATATCCCCCATTACCTGAGGATTAATAATATCTCCTAATTTTGTTGCTGCCATTATGATTCACCTTTACCTTTCTTATTTACTCATAGCTTCGTTGTATGCGTCCGGATTTTCAGAATATAGAGCCGCTCTTTCTGCATACGGCTTCTTCAGTATGTCGTTTCTGGTAAGTACTGTTTCTCCGCCTCCGTTCGGAAGTCTGTTATCCCCCAGAATCTTGTACCCTCCGCTATCGCCGGATTCAAACATTTTCGGAAACTTAGTTTTCAGATTTGAAATTTTATCCTGCCAACCCTTTATATTCCCGTTTTCGTCAAGCTCAATAGCTTCGCCGCTTTCGTTCAGCTTAAACGTAAGATAATCAATGTCAACCGCGTTTTCAGACATAAGAGCGACCTTGACGGCTGATTTAAGCTTGGTTTCTTCAAGCTGCGTCCGCAGGTCCGCTACCTGCTCCTCGTATTCGCTGATTTTACTCTGTAAGTCATCGTTACTCTTATTACCTTTTTTAAGGTCTTCTATAAGAGCGTTTGCGGTTTCAAGTTCAGTCTGTTTACCGTTAAGCTGACCGTTAAGGGCTTCATATTCATTTTTTTCCACGTAATTACCGCTGCCTATATCCGCCAGTTTTATTTGCTTTTCCTTATCTGTTTTAGTACTGTTATACTCGTTAATTTTAGTTTCAAGCTGCGAATACAGATCGTCGCCTAAAAGCTTTTTTAAAAATTCCATAACATTACCTCCAAAAAATATTTAAGCAGTTTTATGCCGTGCTCAGGGCATGAAAAGAGCGCTCATAAAAGCGCTTAATCAATAGTTTCAAAGTTTACCGGAATCCACATATTCGGATTGAAGTTAAGCGTATAGTGGTAATTATCAACGTAATTATCCGTAACATCTTCGACCGTATAAGTAACGTTATCTGATAGCCCTATAAAATGCTTTTTATACGTGCCGTTTTCATCTTCAACTATTATTTCAAGCTGATTTTCGGCGGTATCCGCATTTAAGGACATTTTTCCGGTCATTTGAAAAAGTACATCGCCCTGAATGCAGTTAATAACGGTTATTTGCCTAATTGTGTTAAAGTTATCAGCTTGCTTTGAAATATTGTACGATACTCTTTCAGACTGTCTTTGACATCCGACAGACAATGCCGACATCAACGTCAGCCCCATTACGGCTGCAAGTATTTTCTTTGATTTTCTTTTCATAATTCTACCTCTTTCTTTTTTAGTGATATAAAAATAACGCTCCGACTATTGCCGAAACGCTTAACAAGCTATTTTCTTAACATTCGTTACTTCTATGAAGCTTTTTATCCGGTCGTAACCCCAGCCGCAATTAATCAAAGACGACACGAGCATTTCCATGCTTTCTATATCTCTGAGCTGTTCCGCTGTAAAACAATCGCGGAGATTATCTTTTTTGGGTATACCGTAATGCTCTCTCAGCTTATTGGCGTTCATGCCGAACAAAACCTTGTAAATGCAGTTTGTATATGTCGAATACGCATGACCGTGCATTCTTTCGTTTTCAGTAGACTGCTGCAAGGCTTTCGTGAGCGACTGCCTGACTGCGATCCCCTTTTCTCGTTCTATAAGCTTGCCCTTAAGAATATTTTCCATGACTTCAAACTGATTTATATAAGCCTCTTTAAAAGCGTCAGCTTTTTTGCCTGTGTAGCCCATTACCAAAAATGAGAATCCATTTTTTGTCATGTAATAGCACGGCTGTTTACGGCCTTGCTCATTAATGTATGTCGACTCCGCAAAATTGCGGAGTCGGAATTTGTCTGAACAGCCAAGATTACGAATAGATTTCAGCACATCATCATGACGTTTCTCAAACGTCTCCGCTACATCAAGACTGCTTACAACAGTTACTTCCTGCTTGTTGATTTTCGATACTTCTACTAACATAGTAATAATCCTTTCAGTTATTTTATTTTTGGGTATAAAAATAGCGCATACCTTTAGGCATACGCTGATTTGTATTAAATTGTGATATAACTAAACCGCCTCGATTCATTGAGACGGTTTAGCGATTTCAATAGATTTTATTTCCGATTCTAAAAATTCAATTACATTCGTATCGCTTTCCGGGCGTTTCAACGTTATGGAATTTTCGTTTTCGCTATTATCATCCGCGTCGTGGAATGAAAAAATGCGCCCTTTCCATTTTTTATCGTCTGTATCAATTAATATTACATCGCAAAATAAAAAATCACGTAGATTAATCATGTTTCTCTTCCTTTCTTGGAACTAAATGTGTTCCAGTTTTTGAATAATGAATTGTTCCTTTATCTGTTGACGTTTCTTCGCCAGTGTTACTGTCTACATCAATGCCTATTTGTGAATCGCAATTAATTAGCTCTTTATTCTTCCATTTGCCATTTTTATCAAGTACTACAATGCCTGTACCACTTTTCTGATTTATAATTTCCTGCGCTTCTTTTTCAGAAATGGTTAAATAGCTTTTACCTTCCTTATATTCGGGCTCGCCCTTAATATGCTTCGCCTGCTTTTCATGATTTATTTCAAGCTTAATGTTTCCTTTTTCTATTTCTGATTTTATTATACCACTTCCGCCGGATTTGTCAACCAAGTCCCAATACTTTTTCTTAAACTCATCGTAATTTTTGACATTCTTAAATTCAAGCAGTTCTTTCGTTTCGTTATCCCGTTTAGTGAATCCGCCGTCAACATTCCGCCTCGGCTTTATCAGCACAATGCATCTGCACCTGCAATCCTCTGACGGCTTACCGAAATGTCCGGGAGAATCCGCTTTCATACCGTCTACTTCAAAATCCTCGTCAAGCTCTCTGACCTGGCCGTCAAGCTTTCTGTGGCTCGGTCTTGTCTTTTTATCAAGAGTACTGTCCCACGTTTTTATGAGGCTCGCTCCCTTTGCCGCGGCCTTTTTTCCTGAGGCAAGAGCGGCAACGCTTTGAATCCTGTGCCCCTCAGTCTGTACAATGTTCATAGACTGATTTATTGTGGCATTTGACCTGCTTTGAAGATTACGGGCAATATCAAAATAAGACATAGAAGTCGATAAACCTCTTGAAATTTCCTGGGATATGGATTTTTTTAATTCCGATACATTATGACCTAACTTTTTATACATGCCCTCTGAAATTTTACTGTCCGTCGTTAAAGCATTAACAACCTGTTCCTGTTCTATCGGAAATATAAGCGGTAATCCATACCCATTTAAGCTGTACAGCGTACCTATAAAGCCGTCCTCATAGCATGACTTAAGGTATTCTTGTATGCTGTCATATTGGTTGGAATTAAGTACGTCAAGAATTGCTGAAATCTGCCCCTTAAGAGCTCTTTGATATTCGATACGGTAAATTTTTGATTGGGTAAGCTCATCTGACATCATAGCTCTTATTTTATCGCCGATTTCATCAAGAGCCCTGCGATAGATTTCCTTAAGCTCCGATATAACCTCTTTCTCCCGTTCGAGAGAGTATTTCATAACTTCTTTTTCATACTTATTCATTATTTAAGTCCTCTAAAGCGGTCTTTATAGTAAAGTCCTCCTGTTCAGGCAATCTATTTTTTATTTCCTCATAATCAATATCGAGAACACCGCAGATGTTCTGCATTAGCGTTTCGTTATCAAGATTAGAGGCCAGATTCAGCAGAGTATTAATTTCCGTTTGCTTAGCCTGCGCTTCTGTCAAGGCAATTTGAGCGTTTTCCTGCGCGTTGCTCATGACCTCGTGCTTGAAATCAAAATAAATATCCTTCATCTGATAATCAGTCTTATTTCGTTCGTTTATTTCACTTAAAACGGGTTTAATAAGCTTTCTTAAAAATTGCATTAATCGTATTTCCAGCTTCGAGCATTTTAAGTCAAGGAGCGAGTACGCCGCCTTAATGGCTATATTTGTAGTTGCGTTAGTGTCCTTGAGACCGGAAGTATTAAGCCCCATTCCAAATCGATAAATATTTTTTTCGTCAAGCTCAAGCTTTGTAAGTCTTGCCTGATAAGGAATATCAACGGTTTTTATATCCACCCCCGAATTTGCTTCGGCCTCCAGCCCTAAAACCTTTTTAGTTTTCAGGTTCTGTATAAGCTCATCCATACTGTCGCCTTCCAAACCTTTAACGACGTGAATCGGAGTATCAAAATCGATGAGATTATTTGACAGGCTTGACGCCATAAGATCATAGTCGTCAATAAGATCTTTGATGGGCCTTAAACAAGAAAATTGCTTTTTATTGTTATCCAAACGAAAAAAAGGTATAAATCCGAAGCCTTTGTAATAAATTTTCTTACCGTGCTCATACACTGCATGGGGCTTTGGATTAAGCTTCTCGGATTCGTCTTTTATTATTTTTCCCTTGTCGGTCATTAAAAAGAAATATACCCGCTCGCGGTCCCATACCTGAATACGCGTTATTTTCTTACGGTTTCTTTCTACTCGATCCAAATAAGAATATATTATATACTCCGTTTCGCTGTCCGATTCCTTTGTCCTTACCTCTACAACGCCTAAAGAATCGGCGCATTGAAAAGAAATTCTATCGTCCTGATTCTTATAAGCGTACATATATTCAAAGCCCTTTGACATGCAGCCTGTCAATGTTTCCGACAGCTCCGAAGTAAAATCTTCATTGCAGTTAAAATATAAATCCAATTCGCTTTGCAGTTCCGGGAAATCCGACTTTATAAATCCGTCCGAGCCGGACAGCATATATTGAACAGCTTGATCAACCAATTCGGCAAAAAAGGCATGGGGTATTTTAACATTGCTTCTTGTCTTGTCTTCAACTAAGTTACCGTCGGCATTATAATAAAATAATCTGTAGCCCTTGATATCATGATCGCCTTCATAATAGTCCTGCCCTTTACGGGCAAATTTTTTCTTATCAGAAATTCTGTCCTCTTCCATAAGCTGTTGTATTTCTTCAAGATTAAGCATTTATTCACCGCCTTATACGAGTATCTTTTTTCTTTTTCTCCATCTCTCAACGCCGTATCTCAGCGCCGCCATTGCGTCGTCCTGATAAGCAACCGGCTCGTCTGTGTATTCTCCGGTCTTTTCGTCCCTTTTCCATTTCCACTGCTGTAATTCCTTAATCGTATTAACGCAAGATGGGTGGACATAAATCATACGCTTAACCGCCTTATCTTTCTTGACAATGCCCTTAAGCCAGTCGATTTGCGCCTTAACCGAACCGTTCGACCCGCCCTTATCAACGCCCTTCGCCCTATATCCCGCATTCTTCCACATTTTTATCCTGTCAGGTTCCGCACTGTCACACCACATTTCTTTATTTGCAGGTATTTGAGCTTTCTTTGCGAGAGGAATAATTTCCGACGTTTCTTTTTCAAAGCAATAAACTTCTTTAAGAATGTAAATGTTATCGTCCTTGATACCGAGGAGCAGGATCGCGTTTGCATGATTGAATCCGAAGTCCTGGCCGATTGCGACGTCGTCGTAATCATTCAAATTCAAACTGATTTCTTTTACTTCCCAATTACGCAGTATAAGACCTCCGATTTCGCCCCATTCTCCTAAACCGTAAATTTGATACCCTTCAGGATCAACAAGCTTACGCCGCTCCATTCGTTGACGATACGCGTTATCAATAAATCTATTATCTAAATATGTACTGTGGTGGGTTAAGACATTCTGATCCGGAATATCAAAAAAAACTTTCTTTATCCAATGATTTTTATTTACAGGATTAAAGGTCATTCTTATCTGATAAAATTGCCCCTGCGGCAGCTCACCTCTCAAACGATCGTCAATAATCTCAAAATCCGCCTGAGTTATTTCTGTAGCCTCTTCAATCCACACATCGGTAAGTTTGCCCTTTTGAAATGTAATAGATTTCAGCTTTTCACGCTGCTTTTCATCATTAACCCCTCGGAATATTATCTGATTTCCGTTACGAAACGTAAGCTGTAACGGACTTTGTTTAATAGACCAGTATTTATCCGTCCTGTCGCCGAACATACGATATATCGCTCCGGTAAGCTCTGCGTAAGTACTGTCTCTGTTTGTAATATCCGATTTACGTATACACACGAGATTACGCCCCTTGTCCCTCATTAATCGAAGTATGTAATTTTGTGCTGTATCAACAGATTTTCCCGATCCCGCGCTACCTTTCATAACTATATAACGTTTTCTTGATGAATCAACCTCTTTAAATACCGGATTTGCTTGTATCATCAGATTCATTCTCATCGCCCTCGTAATCAATTGATATTTTTAAATCTGTGTCTGTTTCTAATTCAAGTTTATCCTTGAACATCCCCAAATGCTTTCCTAAAAGCTCAAGAGCCTTGATTTTTTCTTTACCTGAAATATCGGTATCTGCAAGAGCAATCTTTTCCAGTTCTTTTAAAACTGTGTCGGCATTGATTCCAGTCCGCTGAGACTGTTCTTTTCTTAGTTCGTTTATATAATTCAAAACGTTATTTTTCGTAATAAGTTGACGGCCTATTTCAGGATTTTTATACCCCGCTCTGGCAGCTGCCCGCGTTGCGTTCAGGTCAATGAGGTACTCCTCACCAAACCTTTTTTGTTTTTCTGTTAATTTTGGCATTTACCTCACCTTCCTTTCATTGGGTATAAGAAAAGCCCTAATCAATAGATTAAGGCTTGAAATATAAAAACCATATCGGTGGCTTCACCGAAATGGTTTTAATTATATTGATAACTTTCTTTTTAACTTTTTTGACTTTCGTTATAAAATAATGCGAAAAATATCTTTATTAATAAATAAAATAAAAATAGTGAAACAATTGTTGATGAAGTTAAAATAGCTGATGCCAATTCATTTAAATGAAATTCTTTTAAGTAGTTTTTCCCTTTAAATAGCGAACAAATCAATGAAAAAAAAATAGTAAAAAAAGCTGTATATACACTACTTTTGAAATACTTTAGCAAGGTTCCAAGTTTAGTTTGATATGAAATGTTAGAATCTCTTAGCTGGCCATATTCTTTTATTATTTTTGACCCAAAAAGTGTAGATATGGCTGTGATATAAAATCCCAATAGAATCGACATAATTGTAAGAATATCATTAGAAATTTTTATAGATTTAAGATCGAAAAAAAGATTAAATGAGAAACTTAAAATTATTAGTATAATAATTTGTTTTTTATCCCTTTTATACAAATGTTTCCTCCTTCGAAAAATGTATTATTTTATTAATCAATTCACTTTTAACCGTATTATTGTCGTACAAGCCAGTTTCTGGATCAAGCCCTACATTTATATCTAATGAAACCATATAATTTTGTATATTTAATGTACTTTCTATATCATTATCGTTATAACCGCACACTAAAACATTCTCTATCTCATTATTTTTTTGACTGTTAAATATTCTTTTTATAAAACTATCTTTATTATGCTTAAAGCTTAAGCGATCATAATTAACATCTATAGTAATATATTGAGCATAATCAAACCCAAAAATATTCTTAGTATATTCATATACACCATTATCACTCTGAAAAATACTTGGCATTACAGTAAATTTAATATTTTTTAATGAACTTATTGATTTACTAAATTCTTCCACACTTTTATATTGATTTTTAATATAGACATCCAAATTAAGAATATTTTTTAAATAATCAATAAAAACGCCTTTCTTATTTGAATTAGATATATAAAAAGTTCCGGTATTAATATAATACAAACCAAATAATTGATTTTTTAATTCAATTTGAAATGGTTTTCTTGGATTGGGTTCTTCTTCGTTTTTAGGTTCGTTATATACAGTTTTGCTTCTCTTATGAAAATTATCATAATTAGCATAAATCCATAAGTAATCTTGTATTTTGTTATATTCTATTCTAAATTTATATATCTTATCATTTTTTTCATCAATAAATTTCTCCCTTTGGTTATTTTCTATTTTTAATAGCATATCTCTATCCGGTATTTTGCCATTTATAATAAGCTGCATATTTTTGAAAGATAATCTCATAAACAGTAACTCCTCTAATTTACCTTTTTCTAAATTTTACCACAAATTATCACCTTTTACAATATATAAAAAATAATTTGATATAAATAAATTAAGATATAATTTGTGCAAATTAACAATAAAAGGTAAAGCTGTTCTATGTAAACGGCTATTAAAAGGAATTAATGTCAAACACGGAAAAGCGAACCGGACGCTTTCACGCCCGGAAAGCCTACTGTTTTTCCCGTTGGCTTTTATTTTGGTTTTTGCCATCATAATAATAACATTTTTTATTACGGAATAAAAGGGGTATTCGTGGGTATTCGTGGGTTTTTTAAAAAACTTTTTTCGAACATCAAAAGAGCTTTATTATGTAATTCTTTTTTTGTATAATCAGAATCCTTACCAATATTTTCAGCAACATCCTCCCAAGGCAACCCGTTGATGTAGTAATCACGTAATAGCGCGGAATATGTGTTATTCGGCATATTATAAATTTCGCGGCTTATCTTGATTTTCAGTTGCTCCGCCTTTTCCTTCAATGTTTTAACATCAGTTTCATAATCCACAGCCCGCTCAGCATTGCTTGCTACCTTTTGGGAAATAGCTCCATTATGCTGAGGCGGCAATTCGTTGTATGCAGTCGTTATACTTGTAGCCCTCTCTTCACATTGTTCTATAGACCGCTTTAATGATGCTATTTTTTTATCGATGTCTCGTATCTGCAATAAATACTCTTTAGTTTCATCAAGATTCACGCCCTTACCTCCTCGATCCTAAAAATATCAAGCCTTTTACCCGCTCTGATTATGTACCTTCTGGCGGCTCTTGCAGAATCGAACTCCAAGTACCCGTTATCGAGCGTTCCGAGGTAACGGCTGGTCAGCTTATTAAATACACGGTATTTTTTAATCATATCAGTCTCCTTGACCTAAAGTTATATTTTATATCGTCTATTCTGTCAAAGTTACTGGACTGTCCCGGTCTGCCCTGCGGCAGCTTCGCCGCATGCAAAGCTTTTGTCTCTTCCTTTGTCGCTGATCCGTTAAAATGACAATCGTCCTCATAAGGGCATCTGCCGTTTAAGCAATCGTAAGGCGGATTGCATTTCGGTTTACAATACGGCACTGCTTTTACCCTCTGTACTTTTTAAACAAGCCTTTTTGCGGTATTTACAATCGCCGCATAAATGCTTATCGCGGCATAGTTCAATCGCTCTGTCATTAGCGGCGTCAAACTCTTCTTTAGTTTTATAAAACTTACAAATTTTTGTTTGTTTTAAACCGTCACATTCCTCACTAAGTAGATCGCATTTATATTCGCTGTCGCCAAAACCCGTTTTTGCAAATACGCATCTTTCCTTTTCGACGTTAAAATTCATTACTCTTTCCTCCTGAAATTTCCTCAATGCTTAAATCCGTGATATCCGCGCTTACATCACAAACATCCATTAAAACGCTTTTAACCAACGACTTCATATCCTCCGGTTTGTCCGTTTCAGCCGTAAGCTGAATCTGCGCCGTTGCTCTGACTATGTAGGTTTTCATTTCATTCGCTCCAATCTATTGCCTGACCGCATTTCGGACAATAATCATATTTTTCATAATCTATTTCATAGCTGCTGTCGCAGTTAGGGCAATCGTACATGTCGTATATCAGATTGTCGTCATCGTCATAACCGTCACCGTAAATATTCGGCTTTTTCGGTATCTGCTTTTCGATCGCCTCGGCAGCATACTTTAAGATTTCTTCTTTACTCATTTTCTTCGTCCTCCTCATACATATCAAGGTTTTCATTTATGTAAAATGGCTTGGACGTAAATTTAATACTTAAATGATTTTTCTCAGGTATAGAAATAATCATTGTGCAGTTATTTAAAACTGCAACTTCTGTATCTCCCACTTCCATACTCTGCCCTTTGTGTTTTTCCACGTACTTTTCGTAAAACATCCTCAATGCCTTATCTTCGTTAATCATTTTCTTCTCCTTCCAACAGTTCGGGGTTGTCAAATTTATTGCCTACTAATTTAGCGTAATAACAACAGTGGGATTTGTACACACCGTGTGTTTGACTGCTTCTATAAGTATATATTTTTTCAGTAATTATCTCGGGACCTTCTTCTAATCTATAATTTCGAAACAATTCTGTCATGTAAAATGAACCAGCAAACCACTCTATGAGCATTGTTTTAATCAATGCGCCATTATGATTATGTTTTGTTTTATTATAAAAATAAAACTCAACAATATCCCCCTCAAAAATCTTCCTGCCGTATTCATCCTTCATGCCCGTATACTGTCCGACTGTTTCGGGAATGACCGGATAACAGTTAACATCGCCTATAGGGCAAATATTTGGTCTTTCGTATTTGTTTGCAAGCAAATCTCCAGCAAGCCACGCGCCGTTATACCGCTTACCTCTGAATAATATCGCCCTCATCGGCTGCCTCCGTTCTAACCTTTTCCTTTTCATAATTAGCGCATTTAAACAAGCTTTCAGCAAAATTCAAACCCGCTTGAATACCGTCGTAATATTTTTTGAGTCCATATAAATCACGGTCGTAATCATACTCCTTTCGACGACGATAAGCTTCAATCGCTTCTAACGCTTTGTCAGTATCAATATTTTTTGCCTTATACATAGATTACCTCCTAATTTTTTATCCTCCCTGACTTTCATTAACAGCCGAATAGCTGTCGTTCGTTATTTCAATCTCCGTTCTTGGATTTTTCTTATCCACCTTGCCGCACAGTCTCAGGTCAATGTTGCTGAAGCTGTCGTCGGCAATAATACCCGCCTTTACAAGTCCGTCCAGTATAAACTTCCCGCTGTAGTTGTCGGGATCCCGCCGTATTTTATTTCCAAAAAAATATGTAAGGGTAACAACGGCCTTTTCAAGCGGTTTTTCCGGTTTAGGCCTGCATTTAAGCGATATAAGCTTCGCCCAGTACTTTTTCTTTTCCTGATACTCCCATTTATTTGTCCTCCCGATAAATTTGTTATTGCTCGGAGGTATCTCGTTTATCGTGTATTTCATTCCTGTATTTCTCCATAAGCACGCCGTTCCAACAGCCGCGCTTGAAATAATTGCTTTTTTCAGTAGTCACTTTTTGGCCTATTTCACATAAGGCCAGTGAATTTCCGCCAAGCTCGCATTCATGACATGCCACCCATTGAAATCTTCCGTAAATATAACTATTCATATTCGCCGCCGAAATCATTTACAAAGGCTTTTAAATCCTCCAGATTATAGCTGTGCTCTTGTTCAGGCAGATTTTTAGAGCGATTATCATAATTGCCGTCCAGAACCTTTGCCATATTGGTATCATTTATAAGCCAGTCGAATGTAGCCCGCCAATCGCATTTAATTTTTCCTTTTAAGAAATCACTGGATTCTGCTTTTTTAAACAGTCTTTCAAAATCTTTTAGATTATATTTTTTCAGGCTTGCTTTAACAGCTTTCTTTCTGGCTTCTGAATATTGGGTTATTCTGGGATACGACCTGCATATCCGATTATATAATTCAAATATTAACATACAGTTATCCTGGGGAGCGTCAGGTGTAGGCGGTACGCCGTCTTCTTTACTTTCCTTTACTTTACTCTTCTTTACTTTACTTTCCTTTGTGCCGTTAATCTCGGATAAACTGGAGTTATTCGCAGATAAACCTATATTAATCTGCGAATTATTTTCACAAGGGCGCACTTTAATAAAGCTATGGGTTTCATCTTTTTTTAAAACCCAGAACTTTGCTTCAACATCAATATCAGGCTGAGTACTTTTACGTGTGTTTTTTGCTTCCTGATATCTTCGCTGGATTGATGCGGCAGTTAAAACCTTCACCGACTTAGCAAGTGTATCGTCAAACAGTGACCGACTAAGCAAGTAGTTTATAATCTGCTGAATAGAATTTTCCGATATATTCAGTTCGTCTGAAATGTCGAGAATCAAGTCCTCATCATAATTTATATAGTATCCGCTGCGGTAAATTTCGCACAGCAGATACATATATACCGTTACGCCGTCTGTACCGTACCTGGCTCGCAGGCGTTTTATTTTTTTGTCCGAAAAGAAATCTACATCTAAAGGAAAGTAGTCAAGCCCTTTTTTTCGCGGTCTTGCCAACTTATCACCTCATTTCAAGGAGCATATATAAACACCCCGTTAAAACGGAACTTCTCCGTCGCTTAAAATTTCCTCGAAGTCCTCTAAACCGCCTATTGCCGCCGATTCCTGATTAGCCGTACTTACTGCCGATTTAGGCGGATCGGCGAAGGCATAACCCGCTGCGGAAGCATTCCCGCCGTCACCGGAGGATTTACTTTCGCCAAAGTTAACATTATCCGCCTGAACGTCCATAGAGTAATGCTTAACGCCGTTCTTATCGGTATAATTGTTGTTTCTCAAACTTCCTTCAACAATTATCATTTTACCCTTAGAAAAATATCTGTTGATAAATTCAGCCGTATTGCGCCATGCCACGACATTTATAAAATCAGTCTGCCTTTCACCGGTTTCCTTAGAAGTATAATTCCTGTTTACCGCCACCGAAAACCTGCACGTCGCTATTCCCGACGGGGTTTGCTTTAATTCAGGATCGGCTGTAAGCCGACCCATTATTATTACTTTGTTAAGCATTTTGATCCTCCATTAAGCTTGTAAAGTCGTCTATTTCATTTTCCAAAGCAGGCTCCTGAACAGGCGATTCATATAATTCCGCATCAATTGGCGCGTTGCCGATCGGTTCTTCAATATTCATTTCTTCCGCTCCGTACATTCCTTCAAAATTGTCCGGGAAAGCCTCTCTTAACGCCTGCATTTTTGCAACCTTGCGTATCATAGTAGCCGGTTTTGACGCCCACTGCGCGTTGATAGTACCGTCCTTTTTTTTGCCTATGTATTCGTCAAGTGATACGGAAGCTTTTACAGGCTTATCATATCCGTCAACATAAACCTCAGCCCAACCTCCTAATAATTGTTCATCAGGCAGCACAATTGTTCCAGTTCTGTTTTCAATACCGATATCAGGGCTATATACCACAACTCCCGCGTCAAAGCCTTTGTACTTATCGCATCTTGCCGCGCGCTTTTCAAAGGCTGCTTTTCCGGTTACTATTGTAGCCGGTTGATTGCCGTACTTAATCAGGTAAGCTTCTCGTAAAAATGGATTCAAGCCCTGATATTTGCAAAGGTTGATAAACATTACAATCTCTTGTGTTGTAACTTTATCCGCGTCGCCTGAAACAAGATATTTTTTTACGGTGTTCGGACTTAGCTTGACATCAGCGTTTCCTGCTTTAAAAGTAATTTCAAGCGGATTTGAATCTGATTTAGATTTAACCAATGAATTATTTACTGCCATTTTCTTTAACCTCTTTCTCTTTCTTGATTGTTTCAAATTTTATACCGTTATTTCTCATAAAGTTCATTAAACTTATTATCTGACTGCGAGTACAAACAACCCGAAACGAAGCTGTTCCGACCGAATCGGCCGCTATATCTTTTTCCATTCCCGGAATAACTTGCTGCGTATCTGATATCACTGTCGGCTGTACCGGTTTAGATTTTTCTGTATTTAACGCCTTCGCTTGGATTTCCGTTTCTTTTTTTAATTGTGCAGCATATACAAGCGTTTTACTTAAATCGTAATTTTTGCAATACTCTGACAAAATAGCCGATTTATAAGACACGTCTGAATATTGGTCGTTTATAGTTGCCAATTCCTCGCGGATCCGGTCGATGGTATCTCCGATCTCATTTTTCAACGTATCCGTTTTTATTGTAACGTTTGCCCATTTGGGGTTTAATATTTTATCAAATAAAACGATCTCTGCAAGTTCTTTTACATTCTCATTAAAATACGTTTTCAGTTCGTTGTATTTTTCCTGCTTTTTTATCTCCTCGAACTCCTTGATCTGAGTGTCAATTGCAATAACGGGAGCCTTGATAAGAGATACTAATTCCTTGCATTGCGCTTCAAAGTTATTGTATGGAGCAAGGCATACCGACTTGATTTCCTTGCGTTTGTCCTCAATTGCCGCCGCCAGCTTATTAAGCTTTGCCTTATCGGCCTTTGCGGCTTTTATTCCGTCTTCAGTCACAACGAGATTTTTGTATTTTATAAGTTTTTCTTCAAGCTCTGATTTTATTTCCTCAAAATTGAAATCTATGCTCTGAGGAAATGCGCCAAGATCAGTTTTAACTAAAAAATCCATATATCCTCCTTAAATATCCGGCAGAATTTGCGCCGGCCTTTTTCCCGACTGAAGAGATTCCCAAAACTGTGATTCTTTTTCAATCAGATATTCGATATCGTCCATAACGTCCTTCCGGTCGACGCTGTATTCCTTTACGACTGCGCGCAGCGAATCATTTTTGAAATATCTTATATATGCGCGAAGAATGGAAAAGCTCCAGCCGGTTGCTATAAGTTGGTGAAGCGCCTGTATGTAGTAGCTTTCAGGCATTGATTCATCGCTCCAATCCTTCCACTGTATCGGATTTTGAATAGTAGCGGTTTTGATTTCAAGAACGCCTTGTCTGCCAGTTCGCGTATCGGTAAGTTCTCCGTCCAGAGTAGCAAATATATACGGATGGTCCTTATCGGCATACATCCGATATTCATGATATTTTACGTCATATTCAGGGTGGTCAAGAATGAAAAGGCGTCTTACCGCGGCTTCCGCTTCCTTGCCGTATATGACGGCCGGCTTTTCTGATACGTCCTCCGGTTTCTGCAAACCGGCTTTTTCGTCCCACAGGCGCACATTACTTTTGTATTTGTTTAAGCCTATGATACATGCGGCGTCGCTCCCGCCGATACCTTTTTTTCTTGCGTTCAGCCACTCCTCTCGGTTTTTTGGATCAGCAATAATCATGATAACTCCTTTATTTTATACAGATTCATTGTAATCTTCCTCCGTCATTTCCTCCATAGAAAGAGCCAGATTGTATTTAGAAAAAAGAAGTTTAAGTTTATTAAAGCATTCGTCTGTTATTTCCCCGCCTGACGCTATGATAACGTCTTTGATTATACTTTTATATATATTTTTTTCTTTCATGCTTGACATTTCCTCCTTAGTTACTCACGGTCGTTCAGTCATTGCCGCACTTCAAAATGCGTCTTTACAACTTCAATAAAGCCTAAATATTCTTTGGCGTATTTACTGTTACCGTGTTCTTCCTTTACCTTATTTTCGAACTCGTCGAGATTCCCACTAAAACACCCGCATAAAACGTGTATATGTCCGTCTTTGCATTTAAAGAAACTGGCGGATCTATTATGAGATCCGAGTCCCTTTTCACAAAGATAATCATTATTACTGTTAATCAGCCCATCACCGCTAACCCGAGCGTATCCTCCAACCCGAGCGTAACCGTTAACCCGAGCGTAACCGCCAACCCAAGCGTAACCGCCAACCCAAGCGTCACCGTCGACCCAAGCGTTACCGTTAACCCGAGCGTTACCGCCAACCTGAGCGTTACCGCCAACCTGAGCGTTACCGCCAACCTGAGCGTTACCGCCAACCTGAGCGTTACCGCCAACCTGAGCATCACCGCCAACCCGAGCGTTACCGCCAACCCGAGCGTTACCGCCAACCTGAGCATCACCGCCAACCCAAGCGTTTCCTTCATGGCTTAAATTACGTTCGTTTTCAATAAATCCTCCTAAATCTCCGGCTTTAATATCCCCGAATGATCTTAACGCTCTTATTCTGAAAAGCGTTTTACCGCCTATTACTTTTGTCTCTTTCGTTAATTCATACTTTTTCATACTTGACATTTCCTCTCCGCTATGTTATAATAGCATTGTTAATATTTTTTATTTCCGTCCGCTACTGTGCCATCAGTGCGGGCGGTATTCTTTTGCGTACTCATAAATTAAACCTCCTTTACCTAAGCATAAAGTCATACTGCTGATCCTTATACCATTGTTCTTCCTGGGCTTCTCCCGCGTCTACCACTATCACTTTTACTTTGTGACTGCTCACACTGTCGCTGACCATTTCCAGTGCGGCGGAAGCTCCCGCAAGCGCGGCTCCCAACGCTAAAAACCACGGATTCACCAGCAGTCCCAACGCTAAGCCCGCCGTCGCTCCTATTAAGCATATCGTCCCGATTTTTTGGTATGTGTTCATTTCATTATTATCCTTTCCGGTATCGGACGAATGCCGATTACCCGCTCTTCATAAGATTCCTCCGGATCAACATGGCAGCTGTTTAAATATTCTGCAAATTTGCCCGTGCTAATTAAAATTTTTCTACCGGATTGTACGGCTACCACCTTTCCGCTCTTTGCGAGCTGTCTTACAAAATACTCCGGTAATTTAAATATTTTTGCCGTTTCTTTTATCGTTGCCATATCCGGCACTTCGCTATAAAGCATGATTTTACTCCTTTCTTAATCCCATTCGTTTTTTCCATTCTTCAAACGGCTTACGGTAAATCTCAAATTCTGTGTCAGCCATTTCGCAAGAATTTGCAAATTCGGAATATTTGCCTTGCTGAATCATGGCCTTTACTTTTGTGGGCGATGTTTTTACGCCGCACTTCCTTAAATCACAAGTCAATTCATTTAATGTCATTGTTGGGCGTGTTTCCATGATTTTCTCCTTTCCGATTAAATAACAATCATCATTGTTTTACAAGTGTGTGTTTGCGAATACACATTTAAGTTATATTCTCTTTCAAAGTCCGGATGGGACGGATGTTTTAGCCGGCGGTTTTCGCAAGTACAAATATAATTTTTTCCTCTTCTCTGATCGATAAGAACAACTTCGCCGTTCTCCCAATCAAATCCCTCGTATGTTTCAATAAATTCTTTAAGTGTCATAATTTTACTCCTTTCGTATACACCGCTAGTGCGAATTGTGTTAATTGACATTTTTCACCGTACATATTATAATTAAGATCTAATATTTTGAAAGTTTGGTGAATTATTTTGGCTTGCTTTAAATGCCCGTATTGCATGGAAAATATGTCTGTCAGTAATGATACGTCCAATTGGTTTAATTTAAATTTTATTACTCATCCAACGCAAGTTAAAGATACCCCCGTTTTGCCTAATAGCATTAAAATCACTTTTTACAAATGTCCGTCTTGTGAAAAAATATCAATTAAATGTGACGGATTGTCTTCTGATTTATCAGATTTGCACGTTGATATACTTCCACAAACAACTGCAATTAAATTCCCCGATTATGTTCCTTTAGCAATTCGTCAAGACTATGAAGAGGCGTATGCCATCTTGAATTTAAGCCCTAAGGCTTCCGCCACTCTGTCAAGGCGTTGTTTGCAAGGAATAATAAGAGATTTCTGGGGAATATCTAAATCAAGACTTGTTGATGAAATCGATGCGTTAAAAGATAAGATACATCCCTCTCAATGGAAAGTAATTGACGGTGTCAGAAGAATTGGAAATATCGGCGCTCATATGGAGAAAGATATAAACTTAATTGTTGATATCGACACCGATGAAGCGCATAAACTCGTAAAACTTATTGAGCTTCTGATTAATGATTGGTATATCAGACGTTATGAAACCGAACAACTGTATGAAGATATCATTAAAATTGACGAAGATAAAAAAATCATCAAGACTTCTCATTAACACTATCGTGTTCGGCTAAAAGATTGCCGTCAAAATCCCAATACTGAATGACCTCTCGCACGGGGTCATTTTCTGTTCCTGAGCCTTTTAAAGCCCTTGTCACAATAACAGAAATAACTTTTGCGCTATCACATCCTCTTGGCGTTACCATAACATTTTCCTTTCTTATTACGTTGACTTGATTTCTTGTCCCCAATGTCAAATTATGGTATAATTAATACATTAATTTGAGAGGGGGTGCGACTATGTCTGAATTTAATCAGCTCCGTGACCGTGTAGACAAGCTGACACTTGCATACATGGAAAAGACTTGTGATATTTCTTCTCTTTCCGTTGAAGAATTTACAAAGAAATACATAGACATTTCAGAAGAAATAAACAAAGTTTTAAAGGAAAATAAGCCCAAGTCAAAAACTATACTTTAATACTCGCACGAGGACAATACTTTCGCAATTTCAAGAATCTGCTTAGTTAGCTTTGCATATTTTCTTGAACGATGTGAGCCTAACTTAAGTTGACATTCTCTAAGGTGCTTGATTTGAGCAATAAGAGTTTGTTCAACTGTAGGCTCGCATTTTTTTAACTCTTTCATAATTCTTTCTCCTACGCTGATTTTGTGTTGTCTTTTTTAAACAAATACCTCATATCAAATTCGGGGAAAAGATTATCCCTCAGTGCAAAAGCTTCGTCAACGTCAAAACTGCGACTTTGAATCTTAGTTCTTAAAGTAGCTTCCGGCATATCGATTATTTTTGCGGCCGCATTAATTGATATTCCCTTTTTGTTTAATTCATCAAGTAAATTTGAGTACATATTTATTCACCTCCGTATTTTTTTGAACGCATTTTCGTTCTGTATCTATATTATATACGAATATGAGTACGTTGTCAAGCACAATTATCCGAATTTGCGTACTTCTACTTTATGCACAAATTTTGTATGCAATTTTGCACATATTGTACGAATATTTACAATTTTATCCGAATATTCGTACAATAGTATTGCATTTTTTTCAAGTCAATAGTATAATTAAGACAATACTTTGGAGGTGAGTAAATGGGATTCGGTAAATTACTTGAACAAAAAATGAAAGAAAAAAATGTGAAGCAATCAGAATTGGCGAAAGCCATAGATATACCGAAAACAACTTTAAGTAGTATTATACTTAGAGATAACAGCAAGGTAGAAATTGAAAAATTTCTAAAAATATGTGAATATTTAGAATGTGATCCAGAAGAATTCTATTCGGAATTTAAATCAACCAAAGAAAAAAACGCCTCGCCCATCATAGATGAACGAGACGCTTTAAGATTAAAATTAGAAAGCTTAAGCATAAAAGACCTTGAAGAAATTGATAAGTTTATGGATTATCTTATTTGGAAAGAGAAACAGGAGTAAGACGCTCTTTCTCTTTTTTTATTTTATTTAGCTTATCAAATTTATTCAAAATATTTTCTATAAGCATTTTTTTATACTCTTGTTCTGTCATTATAAATCCTCCTTAACGGAACATATGTTTTAATATCTATATTATAGAACAGCCGTTCTAATATGTCAATAGAAAATCGAACGAATTTTCTTAAATTGTAGATTTTTGTATAATTTTGACAAAAATCTAATTGTTATTTATTGCTAATTGCAAATTGATTTATTTGTCAATTTATGTTATCATTAAATTGCATTTAAATAATATGATAAGGGGGATATTACACGATGAAAAAAATAAAACAATTTGCTTGCATTTTAACGTCGCTGTCGCTGAGCTTTTGTCTTTTGGGGTGTAATTCTGATGATAAGGATAGCTCTATAGAAGAAACTATCGCAGAAACAACGGAAGCCGTAACAGAAGAATTAACTACGGAATTTCTCACAGAAGAAACAACTGAAAATCAATATGCTCTTGATTTAACAATAAACTTGGACGATAATGTATCATATAAAGTTAACAGCAATTGGGTAAGGGATGACGATGGCTCAATAAATCGTTTTTACTTGCCTAATTCATGGGTAATGGTAATCTCAAACATATCAGATACGAATTTCACATATACAGCCTCAGATTTAGTCACATTCGCGGAAAGTCTAAAGTCCGAGGGTAATATCAATGATTATAGTCTCCTCAAGATAGACGATGTTAATGCTTTTGTATCAAATGGCAAGGATACAATTGAATACACTTTTATTACCAACGGAAGCATTTACACCATTATGATCTCAAGTGATATAGAAACTCAATTAAAAGACCAGATAATAGAATCAATTGAAATTAAGGAAATTGATTTAGAAAAAGAAACCGAAAATTCTGTTCCTAAAGAATATTCTAACGCTCTGGTCAAAGCAAAAACATATAGTGATAGTTTACATATGTCAAAAGCTGCTATATATGAACAGCTAACATCTGAATATGGCGAGGGCTTTTCAGAAGATGCCGCAAATTATGCAGTTGAAAATTTGAAAGCAGACTACAAAAATAACGCATTAGAAAAAGCAAAAACATATCAAGATAGCATGGCTATGTCTAAAAACGCTATTTATGACCAGTTAATTTCAGAATATGGCGAGCAGTTTACCGAAGAAGAAGCACAATACGCCATTGATCATTTAGAATAATCCCCTCCCCGACTAACATCGGGGAGTTTTTATAACAAAAGCTTTCTGAATCGCTCCACAGCTTTATCGTTATATCTAAACGCGTCAACTTCCTTACTGGAGTACGGAGACTTATCGCGATAGAACTCTCCGTATTCGTCGGTTTTTAATTCGTAAGCATTTGCAATCCGCCCAACCTTTTGAGCCGATACATTAAACATTTCACCGATTTCAGTGGCCGAATACATTTTCTGTTCCGACTTCGGTAAAGGTAACAACGGTTTTCCGGCAAGAACTTCCGCCGACTTAGCCACCAGAATATTTTTATACTGCTCCGAAAGAGTATTGACCGAAGCAAGCTTTAAATATTGATTGGACATCCTAACGCGAGCATTCATTTCTTTGACTTCCAAACTCTTGGATTTATCAGTATTGGACTGCGGGACTTGATAGCTTCCTGTTTTGCGAATTGACGGTAATACTTCACTTGTTACCCAATGTTTGAACTTTTTCGCATTTGGCATTTTGCTCGAAAGAATAAGACTGTAAAGACCGGACTCGTTGATACACACAGGATTTTGTTCTCTTCCTATGGAGTCACGAATCGTTACCCCATCCGTCTTGTCCTCTTCATCCACATGGTCGATGATAGCTTTACGTGGATTTGCATAGGCAAGAATTTCAGCAACATCCTTGCCTACAAAGTATGGCTCACCTTCAATAGCAATTGCGCGAACAGAGCCGAACTCGGTGTTCTCAAAAATTTTAATTTCATTCATTTCAATTTTTCCTTTCTGCCGCTATGCGGACTTTGATTCTTTTTGAACTAACAAATAGTCAACGGGCACTCCAAAAATATCCGCCATTTTTAAAAGCTTATTCTGGGGGATTTTGCCTTTTATCCTCCAGTTGTAATATGATTTTCTGCTTACCCCCAGAAGACTTGCAAGCTGAGTTATTGTCAAGCCATTTCTTGCTCTTTCAGCCTCAATGTTAGGATACATAAAATCACCTCCTTGGTCTACTCGTTTCGGGTATATTTATAGTTTATACTCATTTCGGGCAGTTGTCAATATGCATAATACCCAAAATGAATACTATTAATTTGTATTATTTACCCAATTAGAAAACATCCTATTGACACACTTACTCAATTTGTGTATAATCAAATTAAGAAGGGTGGTACGAATATATGAATAGGATTAAAATGCTCAGGGAAGAAAAGCAAATGAATATGAGGGAAGTTGCTGACGCTTTAAAAATCCCTTATACAACTTATGTTAACTATGAAAAGGAATTGAGGGAGCCTAATTCTGAAATGCTTATATCACTAGCAAACTATTTTGAGGTCTCTATTGATTATCTTATCGGTAGAAGTGATTCAAGAAAAAACAATTTACTTAGCAATGAATTAGAATCCAATTTTAATATAAAAGAAAAGAAACTCGTTGATTCTTACCGAAGCCACCCGGAAATGCAATCGGCAGTAGATAAACTGCTGGGGATAGATACTGAAGATTAATCGTTGCCTCCTTTCGATTTATTGTCGAATCATGATTACATTTTTTATTATACTCATGAATTTCAGGATTGCAATAGCGTTGTCGTGAAATACGCGTATACTGTCGCAGTAAAATTTGGAAGTGGGTTTCAACAGTGCTTTTTTGTGCAATATTAACATGTAAAGGAGCGTTAAACATGCTTTGTATAAAGTGTAAGAAAGAAATACCGGATGATTCCCTTTTTTGCAATTGGTGCGGAAAAAAACAAACAGTCGAAAAAAGGAAATCACGCCGTAGAGCAAATTCACAAGGCTCTGTATACAAAGTTTCCGGAAATCGTAGAAAACCATACGCCGCTATTTTGCCGTGTAAGTATGATAAAGAGGGAAATTCTAAGCGTACTGTTCTCGGATATTTTGAAACAAAAACGGAAGCTTTAAACGCTTTAAACGAAGCGGTAGCTGCGAACATGTCCGATAAAATAAGAATGTCCTTAGGAGATGTTTTTGAAAGCTGGAAAAAAATTCACTATAGAGATCTGTCTAAAGACGCAATCAGTAATTATAATTCTGCATGGAAATATATTGAAGTTTATGGATTCAAAAAAATTAAGGATTTAAGAGCTCCCGACATACAAAAGTGTCTTGATGACGCGGTGGCTTCTGGAAGATCAAGAGCTACATGTGAAAAAATACGCTCTCTATATAGCCAGTTATGCAAATATGCAATGTCACAGGACATAATATCTCAAAACTATGCGCAATTTTTAAAATTACCTAAAGCAGATAAAAAAGAAAAAGAAACTTTTAGCGAATCGGATATAAAAATTTTACTGTCCAATGATACAGATAGGACCGCTAAAATTGTTCTGATACTCATTTTTAGCGGATTGAGGATAGGAGAACTTTTTGACATGAAGAAAGAAAACGCATATTTAGACGATTCCCCTCCTCGTTTAATTGGCGGCAAAAAAAGCGAAGCCGGAACTAACAGAATAATACCTATTCACTCGGCAATAATTAATTATATAAAATACTTTTACAATGAATCCGGAAATTATTTAATATCAAATAAAGTTGGAAACCGATTAAATGAAAAGAATTTTAGAGAAAGGGAATACTACCCTTTGCTTGAAAGGTTGGGAATAACTCGTAAATCGCCCCACAGCACCCGCCACACTTTTGCCACCCTACTGCAAGCTAAAGGAGCTAAACCGGAAGATTTGATAAAAGTCATAGGACATGCAGATTATGAAACCACTACAGAAAATTATATACATCAAAACATAGATAAGCTATCGGAAATGATAGAATTATTAAAAGTGGAAAAATGATAGCAGTTTGATAGCAACCGTTTTTAAATACGGGCATATAATCACAAACAAAACAGTGTATTTACGCTGTTGAGCCATTAATATTTTATTTGGTAAGGACGAGGTCACCAGTTCGAATCTGGTTAGCAGCTCCAGGATAATCCCCCATTTTACGCCGTTTGCAAGCAATTGCAGGCGGTGTATTTTTATGCCTAAATAGGTTTCAGGGCACTATTAGGGCACTAAGGATAATCAAAATAACAAGAAAATACTGCGATTTACTAAATACTAAATATTACATATAGACAATTAATTAATCTCTTGATATAATTTGTATAAAAGGAGGTAATTAATGAATATCGCAGTCTGTGACGACGAACAGGTTTTTGTAGACTACTTTTCAGAAATCATAAATTGTTATTTTAAAGACCATGGCATGCATTGCAGCATAAAAAAATTTTACTTTGTACAGGACCTGTTAAAAGAATATTTTGAATCAAATAATATCGACGTTATAGTTTTAGATATTGAAATGCCGGAATATGACGGATTATATGCCGCTGAACAAATCAGAAATGTTAATAAGGAAATACCTATAATGTTTCTGTCAAGCAGTATTGATACCTCTTGTTAATCATTCGTACGGTCCCGAAAAGGAGTTTATCACAATATCCGATGATTCAGCTGATTCTGCTTATGAAAAACTCGGCTACAGCGTTTACGATGATAACCCGTCTATGCTCTTGATTAGGGAAGCGTTTAAGTGCGCGCAGACAGTTATTGTGTATATCGTAAAGGGCGGAGCCAAAGCGTCCGGTTCGGGAGGAGGACTTACTGCGGAGGCAAAATACGGGGGCTCAAGAGGAAATGACATCAGTTATTCGGTAGCAGCTAATCCCGTATCGGGATTTGACGTCACGGTTTACCTCAGCGGCTCGCCTAAAGAACAGTTTGAGGGGATTTCTGAGGCGACGGCTCTTTCAGAAAGCAATTATATTGTTTTTTCAGCAACCGAATCGGCGGAACTCGAATCGGTTGCAGGAGTAACCTTAACCGGAGGAACAGATTCTGTTGCGGCAAATTCCGACATATCTGACTTTCTTGATGATATGGAAAGCGTTAATTTCAATACTCTGGCGTTTCCTGTAACAGAAGAATCGCTGCTTGCGGCTTGTAAAACTAAAATACGGTACCTGCGTGAAAATGTAGGGCGTGGAGTAAAAGCTGTTGTAGCAGATTATAAAGCCGATTATGAGGGTATTATTAACGTAACAAATTCAGTTGTCATTAACGGGGTAACGCTTACTAATGCTCAGGCTACCGCATGGGTTGCCGGAGCGGACGCTTCTGCCGGCAATACTCAAAGTAATACCCAGAAAATTTATGTCGGAGCTGAAAAGGTTGCCGCTCCGAAAACCCATGAGCAGGCTGTTGCAGCTATTCAAAACGGCGAGTTTTTCTTTTCGTATTCTGAAAGCGGAGATGTTGTTGTGGAATATGATATTAACAGTCTCATTACTTTTACAGAAAAGAAAGATAAATCTTACAGTAAAAACCGAGTGCTGAGGGTATTAGATACATTCGCAGAAAATATTAGAGCGAATTTCCCTCCGAATAAGTATAACAATAATGAAACAGGCTGGGATATTATGGATGGTATGGGTAGAGCCATTCTGAAGCAATTTTATGAAGCCGGCGCAATACAGAACGTTGACTACAGCTCTGACTTTGCGGTTGACAGAGGAATAAGCAAGGGAGACAGTACTTATTTTAACGTTGCTATAGAGCCTGTTGACAGCGCGGAAAAGCTTTATTTTACTATTAAAACAAGATAAGGAGGTATAAATCGTGTCTGATTATAACAAAAAACCTATTGTTCTTACAGAAGGAAAAGTATTTATAGACGGCGAGGAAATTTTTGACTGTGTAAAGTGCGAGATTAAATTTACACCGGAGACATATACAGGAAAGGTATTAGGGGAGCGTTCCCCTAGTACAAGATGGAAAGGCTTTACTATAACCGGAACGATAACGCGGAGACGGTCTACTCCATTTTTAAAGGAAATAGTACAGAGATACCAAAAGGACGGAGTGGAGCCGGAGTTTACTATTCAAGGCGTAATGGACGATAAAGGCTCGGACTATTACAGAGATTATGGCTCGGATACAATAACGGCGGTAGGCTGCATATTTACGGGGGACATTATACTTACATCCCTTGACAGTAGCGGGGACGTTGTTGACGATTCGATTTCATTCAATGCTAAGGACATTATAGTTTAAACATAAATTGACAAAAAAAGACACCCGTGGTATAATAACCGTATGGGTGTCTGCATAAAACGGTAGGCGGTTTCTCCCTGACAAGGGAGGTGATAACAATGACATTATCGGAACTTATCCAGTTCGTAACAATGCTAACTTGTGTTATCACTCTTGTTTATAAGGTCACAAAAGACATTTTTAACAAGAAATAATTTCTTTACATAAAAAAGAAATACCGCCCACTCTTCCAAAGTAACGGTATTTCTTTAATACTAACATTTTGGGATGAACCGCTTATCGCAGACACCCTTTTCATCTATTATTATATCACAATTTTATAAAATGTCAAGCGCTCCTAACGGGGCGCATTTTATTCCTGCCCGAAACGGTTAAGGCTTAAAACTGTCCCGAAAAAATAATATTATGGAGGTTTTTATTATGACAAAGAATTTAAGCTATTTTATGAGAGAGGAAAAGGAAGAGATTATTACGGCGCCTGCTCCGGAAAGCTTTAAGGATGAAAGCGGTAAGCCGATTCAAATGGAAATTAAAGTATTATCAGGCGAAAGAATAAGAAAAATTACCGACAGTTACCGAAAGAGAAGCGTCGCATTCGATAACAACGGTAAACCGTATATAGAAAACGGAGAGGTTGTTTTCCAGACTGAAAACGATACGCCGAGGGCATTCCGTCATATAATTGCTGAAGCTCTTGTATTTCCGAATCTTTGCGATAAGGAGCTTATGGATTTTTATCGCTGCTATGATAAGACAGAAATGCCGCTTAAGGTTTTTTCAAAGCGCGGCGAGTACGACCAGGTATTCAACACTGTTATGACGGCTCTCGGGCTAATGCAGTCTAAAAAGGAAACCGAAAATAATCTGGTTGAAGAAGCAAAAAACTAATATCCTGCAAGGGAAGCGATTCTTATTGGGCGCATGTTTTATGGCAGCGTCACGGACTACGTATGGAGGAGTTTGAAAAAATGTCTAAGAGGACCAGGCTCTTCTATATCGCGTCTGAGGTATGCGAATCAGAAAACCCTTGCAGGACTGATATTGAAATTTTTCTTGCTATGCTTAAGAGAGGAGTGAGATTTTGAAGAGTGAGTATACCGCTAAATTTAGAATGGTAGATGAAATGAGCGCAGCTATGGTCAGGTTAGGCGATACCGGAGTTAACGCGATAGTTGATGTGGAAAAGTCAAGCGTTAGGCTCGATTCTGCGTTGCTAAACACATCCAAAAGCTCCGCCGAAGCGGCGGCTTCTCTTTCTAAGCTTTCCGGCAATTCAACGGGGGCCGTTACGCCGTCAAGATTATTAGCAGACGCAATGTCCGATCAGGCGCGCAAACTTGAACAGGCCGCGGAAAAAGCCAGAAATAAGGCAAATATAGACGCACAGGCAGCGGCAGAGGCTAAAAGATTTCATGAAAGCTTAAAAAGTCAGCTAATGACGGTTGACAAAGTGACCGATTCCATGAACGACGAGGTAGTTCAGGCGCAAAAGACTTCTGAAAGTCTTGAAAAAGTTGCCCAGAAGTCGGAAAAAAAGGCGAAAAAAGCGGAGGAAGCCGCGGCGGCGGCGAGGAAAAATGCTTCTGCCACAGAAGCGTCCGCGCAAGCGGAAGAAAAAATGTATGCAGCTTCCAACAAAGCCGCTAATGCGGAGCAAAAGGTTGCGGACGCGCTTAACAAGTCTGAGCGCGAGGCTAAAGAATACGGCGAAGCGTTGCAAAAGGCCTCCGGCGAGAGTGAAACTTTAGGAAACAAAGCCGCTAATGCGGGAGAGCTTATCCAGGACGCTTTTGCAACTATCGGGGTAGTGGCCGCGCTGAACAAAATAAAGGACGGTTTTGTTTCCGCCGCAAGCGCGGCGATAGAGTTTGAAAGCGCCGTAACCGGAGTGTACAAGACGGTTGACGGGACCGAAGAACAGCTCGCTGAAATAAGCAGCGATATAAAGGAAATGTCTCTTGTGATTCCGTCCTCTACTACCGAGATTGCAGGCGTTGCCGAATCAGCGGGGCAGCTTGGAATCGCCACCGAAAATATAACGGACTTTACTGAAGTAATGATAAATCTCGGAGAGTCTACTAATCTGTCATCGGAGCAGGCGGCTTCGTCCCTTGCGAAATTTTCCAATATAACTAATATGTCGGCTGACAATTATGAAAATCTCGGCTCCGCCATAGTTGCGCTCGGCAACAATTTCGCCACAACAGAAGCGGATATAGTTGAAATGTCAACAAGAATGGCGTCCGCCGGAACTCTTGCGGGCATGTCGGAATCTGATATTCTCGGACTTTCCGCGGCAATGTCTTCTGTGGGAATCGAGGCTGAAGCGGGCGGCTCCGCTATGTCTAAGCTAATGACGGATATTCAGGTTGCCGTTGAAACAGGAAACAGCAGCTTAGAAGATTTTGCTTCCGTAGCCGGTGTGAGCTGTGAGCAGTTCTCCGACATGTTTGAACACCGTGCTGTCGACGCTCTTTATTCCTTTATAGACGGCTTAAACGACGTTGAAAGAAACGGGGAAACCGCTACCGTAATTCTTGAAAATATGGGCATAAGCGAGGTCAGGCTTTCTAATGCGGTAAAATCCCTTGCGAATAACAGCAGCGGGCTTGCGGGCGCGGTAAGTCTTGCGGGGGAAGCCTGGGAAGAAAATACAGCTCTTGCAAATGAAGCGAATACGCGTTACGGCACGCTTGAATCGCGTCTTACAATGACGCAGAACGCGGCCAATAATCTTAAAATAGCCATCGGCGATACGCTGACTCCCACAATAGGAGCGTTTGCCGATATGGGAACAAGCGCGCTTACATGGATGACGGATTTTGCTGAAAAACACCCCGTCGTCGTAGAGGGAATAACCGGCATAACTGTCGCGGGAGCAGGGTTTATCGGAACGGTTACAGTCGCCGCCGCTGCGGTGAAAGCTTTGAACGTTGTAACTAATACTTTTAATTTAACTTTGTCTAAAACCAAGGTAGGATTAATAATCGGAGGAGTTGCAACAGCCGGAGCGGCTATCGGCGGGCTTATACATCATTTTAATTCGGCAGAGGACGCTGTTGAAGATTATAACGGCACGCTTGAGCAATGCAGGATAGAAATTGACAGTACCGAGACTGCTTACGCAAACGTCTGCAAGTTATACGGAGAAAATTCAGAAGCCGCGAAAAGTCTTTCCAAAGAACTTGATACGCTGAACGCCCAGTATGAAAAAGGCGGCGGAGTTGCTGAAGAGATGGAACAGAAGATAACAGAACTTTCTGATTCTTATAATTCTTTAACAAGCGAAATTGACAATTCATATAAATCAATTGATCAATCAGAACAAAGCGGTTTGGTTGCAATTGCCCAATTGACTGCGTTATCAGATAAAGCACAGATTACGAATACTGATCTTGATTTGATGGCTAATTACGCTGATTATCTTAATGATACTTTTAATTGTAATATCGAGGTTAATTATGATACGGGTGAATTAACAGGCTTTGATCCAGAACGACTTGTTGATAATTTAATGGAAACAAGCGATAACAGAAAGTTAAAAGTCTCCATGGACTATCTTTCTGACCCCGACATGCAATCTGAATACGTGGACGCGTATAAAAGCTTTCGCGATAAATCTATAGAACTTGCCCCTTTCAAAACTGAATATGATCGTATCATGAATCCTGATCCAGATGGGGTTGTTGGTACAAAAGCGGATTTAGATGATCTCGCAGAACAGATGAAGGTAAAACCCAATGAGGTTGATGAGGTATTTGAAAATCTTGAAGATTTGCAAACCCAATATGAAAAATATGATGCGCTATTAAAAACGCATGCCGATACTGTTGACGGAACAGGAGAAACATACTACTCACTACGTGATTCGTTACAAGAAGTTGCGATGGCGGGAGAGGAAGTCACAAAATCAGCCGAAGAAACCGAAACCGCTCTAACCCGTGAAGAAGCCATATCAAATATATGGAGTGCTCGTGAGGAGGAGATATTAAACCTTGCGAAAGCCTATGACGAAGCTTTTTTATCTGTAAGAACAGATTTAGACGGAATGTTCGGATTATTCGAAGAAGCTGAGATGAATCTTGAAAATACTGTTTCTTTTGACGGGGCGGTCCAAAGTTTTGAAAGTCAGTTCGAATATTTCAGTCAGTACGAGGAGGCGTTAAAGAGCCTTTCTGAAATAGGAATCGACAATAATATTATTGAACAGTTGAATCCGGAACAAGCCGTAGCTTTTGCAGAAGAGCTCGGCAAAATGGATTCTGAGACAGCTTCGGCAAAAGTTGGCGAACTTAATGGCTCGTTTGACAAATTATCCGAAATGAAAGATAAAGTTGCCAGAAATATGGCTGATGTCGAAACAGAGTTTTCAAAAAAGCTTGAAGATATGCAAAAAGATGTTAGAGAGGCTGTTGATGGAATGGGACTTGAGGGCTCTGCTGCAAATGCTGCTAAAGTTACCATGGATGGGTATATTCATCAGCTTAAAATTGGAGGAGCTAAAGCCGTTGAACAAGCTAATATTATTGCAAAACAAGTATCAAGTGCGTTTAGTTCTTGCCCTCTGACAGTTCCGAATGTTTCAGTGCCTGAGTCAGCTTCGAACACCGGAAACACTTATAAAATACAGGCAAATGCGACCGGCACAACCTATTCAGACGATGTTTTTATAGCCGGAGACGAAGGTCCTGAGCTTATAATAGGACAAAAAGGCAGTAAAGTTTTCCCAGCAGATGAAACAAACAGGATAATTTCTGCTATCACTGAGAAACCGCTATATGTTCCGCCTGCAAAATCATTTTCAGCCGAGAAATTTGACGCTAACTCTGAAACGGTATCAAAAAAGGAAATATCCCTTGATATAACGGGAAAAGGATCTGTAAATATACAAAGTAACATGAGCAAGGAGCAGGTGGTTTCAATTCTCAGCGATTACATAAAGCCGGTGCTAATGGGTATTGTTGAGCAGGAAATATTTGAAGAGGGGGAATCCTTCTATGAAATCTAACGGATATCAGTTTTGGTTTGAAGCCGACGGCGGCAAGACTAAGCTGCAGCTTCCGGTAAATCCCGAAACATTGACCGTTAAACGAACTGCTAATAACAGCAGCGTTACGGTTGCGGGGCTTGGAGAGGTTATTGTTTTAAACGAGCGTTCAGCTATACAGATTTCTTTTTCAAGCGTCTTTCCCGCGCATTACTTTCCCGGGTGCAGCGTTAAAAAGCCCTTGTTTCCGGCCGCATACGCGATGTTTTTTTCAAGTTGGATGTCTAATAAAAAGCCGGTTAGATTTACCGTGGCGAAATGCGGAATAGTTATGTATGTAACTGTCGAAAGCTTTCAGTATTCCGAAAGCGGCGGAGACGTCGGGACCTATGAGTATTCTTTAACGCTTAAGGAGTACCGCAGCGCACGAGTCAGACAGATTAACTTGGATAAAAATAAGAAAAAAGCGTCCGTTGAAAAAAGCAAAAGTACGAGAGTTAATAATAAAAATATACCTAAGACCTATACGGTTAAATCCGGAGATTGCTTATATAATATCGCTAAAAAGTTTTACGGAGACGGTTCTCTGTATACAAAGATTTATAATGCGAATAAAAAGCTTATAGGCTCTAATCCGAATTTGATAAAAGCCGGTCAGGTGCTTACAATACCTTAGAAGGAGGACGGTATGCCGGATATTTCACTGATTTTATATAAAGACGGTCGAGCCTATGACATTTCTGGACTTGCGGAAAGTATAAAGTGGAAAGGGCGGAAAGGCTCGGCGGCGCGTTCTGTAAGTATATCTCTTTTAGACGATAACAGCGGAATGAATAAAGCGGTAAGCGAAATCGACGTGACAAGAGGAAACCACCTTATTTTCAGCTATAAGGGCAAGGAATTGTTTCGCGGTATAATAATGTCGCAGCAGCAGTCCGACAGCCGAAAAATGCCGATAACCGCTTATGACAACGGTATATATCTTTCTAATAATAAGGATACCTTCGTGTACGAAAATAAAACCGTGCACGATATTTTTATAGACGTATGCAAACGCTTCGGTATAAAATATTCCGAGGTTGCTGAAACGAAATATAAGATACCGGAGCTTACCAAGTCAAAAACAACAGCATGGGACGCTGTTATGGACGCAATAAGTCAGGATTATAAAGCAACCGGAACAAAATACTATGTGCATTCATCCAAAGGCATACTGAGTCTTGTAAAGAGACGTGAAAATATGCTTCAATGGGTACTTGAAACAGGCTCTAATATGACTTCATACAGCTATAAGAAAAGTATCGAGGACATCAAAACAAGGCTGAAAATATACTCGGATGAGGATACGGTTTTTGCTGTAAGAAAAAATAAGGATATGGAAAATCTTATAGGTATTTTTCAGGAGATTGAAAAAAAAGACGACGATATGTCGGAGGCAAAGCTGAATCAGCACATAGACGAAACTCTCAAAGAAATCAGCGCTCCGGAAATAAGCCTTGACGTTGAGGCTTTCGGCATTCCGGACGTCATATCGGGAACAGGAGTATATGTAATCATAAACGAGCTGGGAATCAAAGGGCGGGACGACGTATAATGTCGGCGACGGGCTCGGCAGGGATTGGCGCGCATTTTACCGCAGTATCTGCTGTAAGGGAATTTATTATGAGTAAAAAAGTATCGTTCATTAGATTAGCCCCTTAATTCCTCTCTTAATTCCTCCGCCTCCGCTTCAAGCGTCATTTCCAGAGCCTATTTTGCTAAGCGCGTCTGCGGCGTTTTTATCGGCGTCATAAACGCCCTGCTCTAAATGATTGAAGTTATCGGCGGACATCGGTGTTCCCTGCTGAACTATCCCATTGAAATACTAGGGCAAAATGGATTGTTAGCATCCTCACAGTTATTTTCGTCATATTAGAATATTGATTTAAGAAAAAAATAATAAAAAATAGTATTTGATTTTGTTCTCTAAAAATGGCTTAAACTGTGAAAAGCCTTGCAAATACAGGCTTTTCCAAAGATTGTGGCACTCGAAATAATAAGAATTTTTACCGCCTTGGTGCCCAAATGGTGCCCGAATTTCCTATGGCAATATAAAGCGATACGGGCAGATATAAGAAAAACCATACTGTTTGAGAGCGAAAGCACTCGTTGCTTTTGCTCTCTTGGTTGCCACGCAAGCAGGGGCAGGCGCACTTGTCAACGGAGGCGCATTTATGCGACGTTCATCTTGACCGTTGACGAGGACGGCTGGGCTCTGCTATTTATTTTCTGAAAGGCATTGACAGGAGTATGAAATCATACTATAATATTAAGTATGATTTCATGCTTAAAGGAGAGCAAATATGAAGTTTGAAAAACATCCCGTTCTACAAGAATTTGACCGTTTGAATAATGCGATTGATGAGCTTTATCATGAAATTTGCTTAATGCAAGGACTTTCCGATAGTGCTTATGCGATTTTGCAGGCAATTCTTGTGTTAGGAAACGGCTGTACTCAGACAGAAATTTACAAGTACACACTCTTGAATAAGCAAACCGTAAATTCATCGGCAAAAAAACTAAATCAAGACGGAGTGATTGAATTTCATGCAGGTGTTGGGCGAGAATTAAAAATCTATTTGACAGCAAAAGGCGAGGCACTTGTAAGGGAAAAAATATTGCCTATTGAACAAGCAGAAAACAAAGTCTTTGAGGAAATGACAGAAAAGGAACATCAAGAGATATTGCGTTTGGTGGAAAAATATCTAACATCTTTCCGCAGTAAAATTGAAAATCTATAAGAGGAATAATGATGATACACAAAATAATCAGTACAATCGGGTTGGGCATTTTAGGTGTTGACCCATTTACAGCAGTTTACCTTTTGTCTATGGGACTGCGGCAGGAAAAGAAGTCAAATATTACGCTGTTCTTCCTCTCCTATGCGGGATTTAGCGTTTTTATCGGCGCTATACTTTCCGCTATTTTCGGTGCTACGGCAGTAGATATTCTTAAAAGTATAGTGCCTGGGGACAATAGCCCATTTTGGGCAATTTTGGAGTTTACGGTATCCGTTTTTATTCTGATATGGGTGCTACGAAGATTTTTGGATATTAGCAAGAAAAAAGAGAAAAAGGAGAAGAAAACTGTTAATGGGGCTTGGATTAAGTACCTAAGTACCGGCTTTGTGTTTGCACTCTCTTGTTTTACTGACCCCACTTATTATGCCGTTATTCTTATGGGTTGCGAAGTAGAAAACTTTCTAACCGCAACTCTGCTCCTGACGATTTGGTTTGTAGTCAGTCAGTTTATGGCACTAATTGTCTATGTCGCCAACAGCCTAAATCTATTGGACAAGTTGGTTGCATTGGTTGATAAACTGAAAGCGAAAAATATAAAGCCTATCACCTATACCATCTATGCCGTATTAGTAATCATTGCTATCGTATTGCTGATTGATACAGGATTTTATTTATTTGACGGCAGATACCTGTTTTAATTAATTTTTGGTGTTTTCAATGTCCTATCCGTGATATGAAACAGAGAAAAGTTGGTGCGGTTTTCCCCTTAAAATTGTCAAAGACCTCATACTGATTTGTTATAAAGGTAGAAAATAAGGCAAAGGAGGTTGACTTATCAACGACAAAAAATGCTTGCATTTTACGGAAATGGTACCCCTTTCCTATGTTTGCTACGGAACTTTTAATGCTCTTTTTTGCTCGTTACCTTGTTGAAATGTGTTTTTCACTCGGGGTTGTATTTCCTTTGTTTTCTCAAACGCCCATATTTTCTATTGAAAGGGATTTAGGGAAAGGAACGGAAAGGAATGGATAATTGATATATCTTTACTTGATTAAATCAGTATTATATATATCTTTATTTAATTGCATTGGATTTTCCGATGTCGGAAAATCCAACATCGGATAACTCAACAACGGATTATGATGATAGCCTTTGAAATGTTACGCAGTTAAAGGGTGTTTTCGTGGGAAAAGGTATAAATACCTTGCCCTATTGATTTTGGTATCTGAAAAGCCTTTGATTGCAAGGCTTATTTACCCTCTATTGCGTAACATAGCGGTGTAAAACCAGAGCAGTTCTAAATAGTCTTTATGCGCATGGTGCGCCGCCTTGTGCTTGTATTTATTGCCTTGTTTGTGGTGCTAAAATGGTGCCCAACTTTACAAAACCAACTTATGCTGAGATATGAGAAGATACAAGCAAGAACGGGAAAACCATTGAAAATACAGGGTTTTTCCATACTTTCATAAACACTTGCAAGAAGCTATAAGACGGTTTCCGTCTATAAAATCAATAAAAAATATTTGCAGATATATTGACAATATAAATAAAATTCGTTATAATAATTATAGTTTAGCTAAACTGTATAATTAATAAGAAAGGTATAAAAATATGAAATTTATTAAAAAATTTTTATCAGCTTTAATGGCCTGCTCAATCATAACAGCAGGTGTATCGGCGGTATCTGTTAATGCTGGTTGGAAGAGTTATGTTCAACCTTCTTCTGTTACTCAGTTTCAGACAAGCAGAGATTATTATATAAGGAACTTTATAAATGATCAAAAGCATTTTTATCCTGATGGCAGTTACTGGAACAACGGCGGAGTTACTGATACCCCTTGTAATCATACAGGTTATTTGAGTGAAACATGTAATAAGTTTACTGTACAAAATATATTAAAAGCTAATTATCATATTTTGGCTGATCCTCCTAATCAGTATGTAAATACACCTGGTAATGAATATTATCAGTGCTATGGTTTTGCTTTACAAATGGCATCTGATTTATTTAAAACTGCTTCTTTCAATATTATGTATTATAGCAGTCTTTCTGCTATATCAGAAAGCGGAACGTACGAGCCAAGAGTTGGTGATGTTGTTCGAATTAATAACCAAACACACAGTATATTTATAACTTCTGTAGATTTGAAAAACGGATATGTTACATATGCCGATTGTAATTCTGACGGTAAAACCTGTATCATCAAATGGGATCAAAGAAAAACCGTTGATTCTCTGCAGGAAAGTTCAACAATGTATGTTTACAGGCCCATGATGTGTGGCGATCTTAATAATAATTCTATAATTGATGAGAATGATTATACTATTCTCCAAGCTCTTATTGACGGCACTGAACCTTATTATAAAACTGGAATGAACGGATTGTTCAGATGTGCTTCCGCAGATATTAATTGTGACGGTGTCATTGATCAAAATGATGCAGAAAGTTTAAGAAGAGTTCTTGATGGTGCTACAAACGGAATGTATTATCTTGGTTACGAGAAATATATAGAAGTATAGTTTAATAAAACAAGCGGCAGGGAGTGATCCTTGCCGCTTTTTGTTATTCGTATTTAGAAACTTTTATTTCAAATTCCTCCGTAGCTCCGGTAGGATTTGATATGTATAACCCCTCTCCTGACGGTGCTTTTGTAATTGCGCCATTGCATACCCCTTTTAAAATAACATCGTCTTTGGCTGCCGTGTGATCTTTCATTATGTTGAAAGATATTCCCTCTGGACAACTCCATTTTACCTTATTACAAGGTGCAAACGCTTCATTTGTAAAAAGATAATTACCGCTTGAGCGATTCTTTTGACCATTCAAAGGGGATTTTTGAGATTTCATTACCACTTCAGTAAAGCCTTCATATTTAAAACTTGGCATATAATCTCCTCCTTTTTAATAATGACACATTATATGCCGCGCCATTTTATATTATGCCAAAAAATACCACCCAAAACTGAGCGAAGTTTGCATCTTATACCTCAGCTTTTCGAGTCGGCTTTTTGACAGATATCACTCTTCCGGTCTAAGCCATACTCGCGCTACGAAACGGTTATTTTCCTCTGTAAATTCAGCGTTGCCGTTATACTTTTCAGCTCGTCTTTTAACGCTTTTGATACCAAGCCCATGATTTTTGACGTCGGTCTTGCTTGTTTTAAGGCGACTATTATATGCTAATACTGATTTTTCTATGGGGTTTGATATTTCAATTCTGTAAGAGTTATTTATGCTGTCTAGATTTATTTCGATATCATAATTGTCCAGTTTATCGTTATATGCTTCTACAGCATTGTCAAGAAGATTAGCAATTATGGTACAAATGTCAATTATATCGACACCCTTTATATCCTCACTGTTTTTAAAGATACCGGAAGAATTACACTCGAATTCTATTTCCTTATTGCTACAGAGACTATATTTTTGTTGTATAATTGCCTTAATAAAAATATTTTTTACTCCAATTTCTAAAATGTCAGTCTTTTTTATGTCGTTTATAAGTTTAGAGTAATGCTCTATAACTGTACTGCTTTTATTGTGCTCAAGCAAATTTATAGTAGCTAAAACCGTATTTTCGTAATCATGGCGCATTCTTCTGACTTCGGAATCGGCTTTACTATAACTTTCCAAATTTGACTTCATTACCTTGTTTTCGTTTTGGTAAAACCTCAACACTTCTTCTTTTTGCTTATTTTGGGCAGAACGAAATATCCCGTACAGAGAAAGTGCATTAATCACTAACGCGATAAGAGAAGCAAACGTCATGATTAAAGGCTTATAACGGCTTACGTTTTGCTGAAAAACATATAACCCCATTGCAAACGAGGCGGCGCAAATAAAAAGCAGAGCTATCCACTCCGCAGAGCCGAAACTAAAGTCGGCGTTACGGAGATTTTTACGATACCATCTGTAAAAGCCGTATGAGGCAAGCGCAAACAGCAGCTTTGTTATAACTAAAATAGCTATACTTACCGCGCCTTGTATGTAAACGGCAGCGTGCAATCCGTTACCGTCAAGAAAACTATTAAACGCCATCATAACGGGAATGTTTATAAGAAATATCATATAATTATTTATAAATATTATATAAAATTTGAAAAATAGATTTCCTTTCAAAAAAAGTACTGCAAATATCATACTTATGATAAGTTGTGATATTCCCGGAAGCGTTTCCGAAACTTTTGCCGGCAAATAATTTGCTAAAAAAGCAATATTTATGAAAGAAACAAGCGTATAAACTATATATTTTAAACATTTATGTCCGGGGCTTTTATAGCCCAATACCATTGTTGTAAAGCCTGTGATGACAACTGCTTCAGCCAGACTGGCTGAGTGTTCTATCAAGCTCCACATTTAAAATTGATTCCTCCTAAGGTAAAGAAATTTATTATATATCTCATTGCGTCTTCGCTTACTGTAAACGAATTCTTCACCGTTTGATAGTTTTATATTTTCGCTCAATTCGTCAATAAACTTGTAGTTTATCATAGTATTTCGATTTATCAAAATAAAAGTGTCAAATAAAGAGTCTTCAATTAAAGCTTTAATTTTTTTTCGTTCGCAAATAATTTTGTCATTGCATAAATAAAAGTCCGCATAATGATCGTGTACTTGAACGTACATTATATCTTTTAATTGTAGCCTTTTAGAGCCGTTGAAGGTTTGGGCCGTATAAAATAACTTTTCGCTTTCTTTAATTTTAATCAATGCGTCAAATGCGCTATATATTTTCTCTTTTCCCGCTGATTTATATTTTGAAGTCACAAGCAAGATCACCGTGGGTGTTATTGTTCCTCTATCGGATGTTCCTAATAACTGCTGATTTGCAGATTCAAAATTTATGTATGTTCCCGGTCTTATTTTTCCGACCGATTTATCAAATGTTCCTCCCGCCATTATTTTACCTCCTTGTTCTGCCATTTTGTTATAACAGATTTCATTTCTGCGACGGTATATTTTCCAGTCAGACCGTACGACGCCCCGTCAAAAGTACTTTGGGATATTCCGAAAAGCTTCAAGCAATTTTCCCTCAGCTTTTCAATAGAATACTTAGTCTGCGGCGGGTCTGCCGTCGCAGATTGGGATTTTACTTCTTCTTTTTTTGTCATAATTTACCTCCGTTAATATAGAACAACTCCACCAGCTCCGCCTCTTCACACGTATACGGTGTTCGACTTATCCAGTCAAGCTGAAGCTGATATGCGCATTCGTCAACTTTTTTTATATTTATATTATTTATCCGCATTAATTCGCCGGTCTTTTTCCCGTTTGAATCAATTAAAGGGATAAGTCGACGTCTACGGACAATATCATGATAAGCAAGCATTGCAAGCTCATAAGCAAGCTCTGTTGTACTGTGAAAGAAATTTACATACAATATATATTCAGAACCGTAAGAGCTCAGTGTATCCGGTTTAAACTCTATTTCCGGCGACGGAAAAAATACTGACGGAACAATAAAGCTTTCCGGAATATTATGATAATACGGAGCAGGGCTACCCGCAGAATCAAGTATAACCCTTATCACCGCTGCAAATTCTTTTTCAAGCATATGTCCCCCCTTAACCAAAATAGCTGTTAATCCATTGCTGAAGCTTAGCTTCAGTCAATCCGGGCAGCATTTTATCCAAAATTCTAAGCCCGCTTTCCCAGTAATGCGCCCCCTTGACCCAGTTTTGTTTCAACATCATGCCTGACTTAGCGGAAGAGTCATAAATAAAACGGTTTCCGCTCCAATACCCTGGAACAAACCTCATTTTCTCGCCCTTTTTACAGGTCCAGTGACCGTCGTTTACATAAGAAGCATATTCGACATTAGTTCCAACCTCAAGAGTTAGACCGCTGTCAGACAATCTCCAGACATTCTCATCTTCCCCTTTATGAAAACTATTGAGTAAAAGCCTTGTATCCATAACCTTGAGCCGTATTATCTCGTCCTCGATAATACGGAGAAACTCAAGACCGATACCTTCAAGAAACAGTGAAAGTTCCCGTTTAAACACACCGTTTCCAGCTCTTCTGCACTTTTCAAAGAACTCTTTCATTTCATCCGCTTCAAGCATTAAAGCGCCTCCTGCTCCTTTATTCGCTTTATATATACGAAAATGTGATGCCCACGAATATTTCTGGGCCTTTCTGCGGTATATTCAAGTCCTGAATTACAATCGACAATCCTGTCATTTATACGAATGTTTGTCCCGGCCGGCAACGTCAGTTTTATTTTTTCCCTTAGAATGTTCTGCGGCTGTTTCTGCTCGGTTTCGGCGTCAAGCGATTCGATTCCGAAATGACAGGGTATTTCTTTTTCATCCGGCTTATTATTATAATTAAAAACCGGAGAATCCGGCAGACCATAACCGGGAGAGTCTTTAGACTGTATCAAATGATATATATCGCATTTATGGTCTAAGAAATCAGCTAAAGCCATGTCAAAGCCTCCTTAACCGCATGATTACTCCATTTTTAGGCTTAACCCTTATGTATTCCTTTAGAAGCGGTTCTACGTCAAGATTTTCAGCTCGTATTTCTTTGCTTTCGGCAGTATAACTATAATCGTCAAAGGTTTCCGATTTAAATTCCTTAGATGAAACAACCGTATTATAGCCGTAAGCCTCTGCTAAAAGAATTACGGCTGTTTTAACATTCTGAGGTATTCTCTCATATCCTGAAAAATCGTTGTTTGTATAAGAAATAACGTATTGCTCGGCTCTTGAAATATCAACGGCAATACGTTCGTCTGTTCTTTCCTGAACCGCTTTTATATCAGAATACTCCCTGACCTCCTCCGGCGTTGCCCACGGTCTTACCGCCATTACGTCACGCCCTATCAAAAAATCCGGTATTTAAAAGCCTTTCAGCCTCTTCTGCCGCCGCATATACCGGATTACCTTTTGTATATATCTTTCCTCCGCGCGTAAAGGACGCCCCCTTGACAAGCTTTATTCTTAAATTTTCTCGCTTCGAACTGTTTTCCCTTTCAACATCTTCCGCCGTATAAGAATCCCCGCCGTTTTTAATCGGATCATCAACGTCCTGATCAGTAGTACTATGGTTTTTTTCAACTGTTTTTTTAGCCATTTTTATCCCCCTCTTTACTCGGTTTTTTCAGATTCTCCTGAACCCGGCTCGCTTGAATTTGTAAAATTATCTCCGATTACAAGCGCGTCCGGATTGTTAATTTCCATATCGAAGTCAGCAAGAAGCGTATATTCATGTCTTGTCTTACGCGGTACAACATTATGATAAACCTCAAGGCTTTGACCGTAGATACCGTAAACAAAATTTTCATAAGGCGTAACTATCTGAATATTATCGGGGATAAACGCGACGGGTACAATCTCAAAGCCATCGTAGCTTACGTTCTTACCGCCCGTAATAAGTGCGTCGCCAAGCGCGGTATTTCTCGCCTGAAGCTGCTGCTTGTATTTTCTGTTTACGGTCGGTGAACAGAATATCTTTATCTTGGATTTATCCTCTTCGGTATAAAGAGAATAATACTTATTCGGCATAGCGGCTAAAAGTCCCGGGAAAACCGTATTAAGATAATCAACGCTGTCTTCCGTATCAAATTTATGTACGTTCGCGTCATTCTTAGCAATTTTTATCCAGCCGTCGTTAATGCTTATAAAGTCGTCATCCGATTCCGATTCGTCTCCTAAGAACGCAAGCTCTACCGTATCGTTTGCAAACTGCTGTGCAAACATTCTTGCAAGCGTTGTGTTTACGCCCTTTCCCTCGATGTTTTCTTTCATATACTGAAATGAAACATCATAAGGCATTATAACTCCGACCGCTTTAAGAGTCCGCCTTTTGTGTGTAACCGCACCCGTAGCCGGATTGTCTGAATTTTCCGCCTGACGTCTGAGGGCTCGCTTATTTACCTCTAAACTATCAAGATCTCTTGTGGTTTTTGCCATGGTTATGAAATCAACCTTTTTAAGAAAAGACGAATAGTCCCTCATAAATGTAATAAATTGTTTTGACTGCTCCGCGTTCATCTTACCGCCGGTTCCCAATGAGGTCGTATCGGCTGCCGCTTTAGCTATGATACTTCTGTTATTCATAAAAAATCCTCCTTATACAAACATTCCTGAAAATACATCGTCTTCCTTTTCAACTGGAGCCGGCTCGTTATTTAGATTTGTAGCAATGCCCCTCGCTTTATATATAGGCTCCACAGCCTTTGCCAGCATTTCCGTTACTTCTTCTTTTGTTACGGGTTCCTCTTTCTTTTGTTCTGAAATCAATTTTTTTACCGTTTCAATAATAAACTTCTTTGTCTCATCGTCAACGCCATCGCTGTTATTTCCGCTGTTAGCCTTATTAACAGCTTCCTTTATAAGAGCCTCTACCTCTGCTTTTGTCATACTTTCCTCCATTTCCCCCGCTTTTATAAGCAGGCCGCAAGTGTTCTTGTATATATTTTTGAGTTTTTCAATATTATTGCCGTTTAATATATCAGATTTTGTTATTTCAGAATTGCTTTCAAGAATATCTTTTACAATCTCGGCAAAATCTGCAAGGCTTTCCTTGATTTTATCAGAATCCGTTTCAATTCTGATTTCTCCAGTCGCTACATCGCGCTTAAACAACGTTTCCTGCAAACTATAAAAAGCAGCCCAGAATGCTTCTGATACGTCTCTTTGCTTGAATTTTTCTGCAACTTCGCCCTTCTCTACTACCTCAAAGCCGAACATCTTCGCTAGCTTTTTTATAAGACTGCTACCTTCTGATTTACTTATGCGCTCCGGCTCCGTTTCCTCCTCTCTATACACTCCCTTTCCGCCCATTGAAAAGCCTGTGATTTCTCCCTTTTCTATGGATGACCAAACATCAGAATCGGATATTTCGACTGTCATAAGCCATGTTCCTTTTTTTATCTTTTCATTACCGATAGCTGAATCGGATTTAGCGACCATGCTTTCGACTACAACGGCGTTTTCAAATTTTTCAAAATTATGTTGCAGATCAATACCGTTTCCGTTTTTTGCAAACCACACAGCCGCTTTCTGAATTTCCTCCTCGGTCATAAAATCCCCCTGGGAATCCTCTACCATAGGCTCGTATACGATTCCCGTTACATAATGGTTTTCCTCATCCGTTTTGATGATTTTTCCATACGCTGAAAAGGACGCGCGTCCGTCGTTTTCCTTTGTTATAAGGAACGACTTTTTATTAGCCGCTTTATCAACAAGCGAAATAAACTGTATTTCCGCGTCTGTTATGCTCCTTGCCTTCTTGATTACATGCATTTTAACACCTCCAAAAAAATATTTAAGCAGTTTTATGCCGTGCTCAGGGAATGAAAAGAGCGCTCATAAAAGCGCTTAATCAATAGTTTCAAAGTTTACCGGAATCCACATATTCGGATTGAAGTTAAGCGTATAGTGGTAATTATCAACGTAATTATCCGTAACATCTTCGACCGTATAAGTTACATTGTCAGAAAGACCTATAAAATGCTTTTTATACGTGCCGTTTTCATCTTCAACTATTATTTCTAGCTGATTTTCGGCGGTATCCGCATTTAAGGACATTTTTCCGGTCATTTGAAAAAGTACATCGCCCTGAATGCAGTTAATAACGGTTATTTGCCTAATTGTGTTAAAGTTATCAGCTTGCTTTGAAATATTGTACGATACTCTTTCAGACTGTCTTTGACATCCGACAGACAATGCCGACATCAACGTCAGCCCCATTACGGCTGCAAGTATTTTCTTTGATTTTCTTTTCATAATTCTACCTCTTTCTTTTTTAGTGATATAAAAATAACGCTCCGACTATTGCCGAAACGCTTAACAAGCTATTTTCTTAACATTCGTTACTTCTATGAAGCTTTTTTGCCTGTGTAGCCCATTACCAAAAATGAGAATCCATTTTTTGTCATGTAATAGCATGGCTGTTTACGGCCTTGCTCATTAATGTATGTCGACTCCGCAAAATTGCGGAGTCGGAATTTGTCTGAACAGCCAAGATTACGAATAGATTTCAGCACATCATCATGACGTTTCTCAAACGTCTCCGCCACATCAAGACTGCTTACAACAGTTACTTCCTGCTTGTTGATTTTCGATACTTCTACTAACATAGTAATAATCCTTTCAGTTATTTTATTTTTGGGTATAAAAATAGCGCATACCTTTAGGCATACGCTGATTTGTATTAAATTGTGATATAACTAAACCGCCTCGATTCATTGAGACGGTTATTCTTCGACGATTTCAAATTCACCTTTATAAAAAATACCGTCGTTTTCTGCTTCTGTCATAATTCGATAGGCATCGCCTTCTACAGATATTACATCATAAACTTTATCTTTGAGTAAGACTACTTTATATTTATCTCCGATATATTTTACTTTCATTTTTTAGACCACCCCTTAATATATATTTCCTTTATGCCAATCGTTTCTTCTTCAAACCAATGTACATTTGCTTTTCTTGTTTCTCCGCTTTCATTAGCAACATTAGTATACCCTTTTGCATGAAACCAATTTTCCGCTTTACCGCCATAATTATTTACAAGGTGTTCTTTAACCCTTAATTCCTTATCAGAGCCCTTTCCTGCAAATACTTCATATTTATCAAAAGTAGGATTCTTAATAATTGATTTTGAACCGTCCGGTAACATAATTTCATATGTACCCTCTATTGAACGCATTGCAATAACTTTGCCGCTTGAAGTTGTACGATATGTTATTCCATAATTTATTATACCATTTCCGCTTGAATTGTCAACTGTGATACCCACCTTTTCTTTATTTTTTTCGTCCAGCTCCGTTTTCCAATTATCATTCATTTCGTCTATAGCCTGCTGTTGTAATCTTTTTCTCTCGTCAAGAGAAAGCCCCAGAATTTCTTGTGAAACAACGCCTCTGTGAATGCAGTGGCAGCTTATTGATTCCTCAGGCGGAAGAACGGGATCGCGCGGAAAATCTGCGAGATACGTTACCCCGTTATAACCTTTAAGTATAAAATTTTTATCTTTACGTACTATCTGACCGCTTATTGCTTCATGATTTGCCCTCGGTTCGTTTCTGTAACTTCCGGTATGCACCCATTCTTTAAATTCTGCCGCAGGACACTGCTGGATAGATTCTTCCTTTGCCACACTATGAGCGCGCAGCATTTCTGTAATAGCCGCGCGCCTTGCCTTATAATATTCGTCCCTGACGCCGTTTGTCATTATATCCTCGGTCAAATCGGCGACGCTTTTACCGTTTTTTAAAGCGTTTGATAATACCCTTTCTATTTCTTCGTGGGAAGAAAGCTTCATAATGTCAGAAAGCTCGCCGCTCCACTGCGCTATCCAACCGGCAGTTTTATCGGATATCTGCTCAACTACAAGTTCTGAATCCATAGCAGACATATAGACATTGGCCAGCTCCGGTATACACTCCGACAATTTTCCGAAAAATAACGGATGAAGTTTTTTGCCGATATTATCCGTACTTTTAAAGCCTTGCCACTTGCCCTCAATTAAATCTTCAAGACCTACTCCGTTTCTCTCCGCTTCCTTTAACAGTTCTTCAACGTTAAAAGACTGCTCCTGAAATATCTCAGCGAGCTTTTCTTCCAGTTCCTCTATGTTCTTCACGGTTTTTTCGGGTAGTGCAAAACCCGCTTTTTTTAAAGAATCGGCTAACGTATCATCTTCTTTCTTTATGTAGGCGTCAATTGATTTTATGAGCGCCTGACACTCGCAAAACATAAAATCAGCCTCCTTTACTATAATTTTAGGAGCAGAGATCGCACCGATTTCATAATTGCGATTATCTCATCTTCTTTATTATTCTCGGCTTTTGCAATCTGAGCGTTTAAGCCTGAAATATGTTTCTGATAAGCAAGCGGAATATTTCCCCATTCGCCTTCATAATCATCGCTTACTTCGCCTAACGATTTAAACGCTATTTCCTTAGCCTTATTTGGCGGTAGACCGCCTGCATTACTGCAAACATTAAGAATTTTATACAAATCGTCGGGATTGGTTATATCCGGCTCCTTAAAATATACTTCAACGTTTTCAAAGCCGTAGTCGTTAAGCAGTTTATTATTTATTATCCACGCCAGCGACTGCCGTTCCGTTTGAAACACCTGTTTTTCAGTAACTTCCATGGCTGTCTGTGCAGTTGCACGATTAAAGTTCGTTGTGTATCCTACATACAGATCAGGGAGCCGAAATGACGATTGCACTTTTCTACGATTATTATCGAGATAGTCTTGAAATAATTCATCGTGCTGGAGAATATCCGCAAGACTTTTCAGTTCGATCTCCGGCTGCTTTGCGTCGCTTATGGCCGAACTGTTTTCATTGCTTTCAGATTCAAGCAACAGAAAACTATGCTGCCCTGATTCCCCTTTTATGTCATTCATATATGTCTGAAGCTTGTCGAAACTTTCGTCAGTAAGAGTACCGCCCTTGATAATTACCGCCATAGGCGTATGCCTACCGTTTTCAAAATAATTATTGTTAAGATTCTCCGCCTTGCGGCTTCCGTCTATGCCGAAGCTCAGCCCCATCCAACGAACTTGACCGTAAGGTTTCGAACCAAGCTTGAATTCAAGTATTTCATTTGCCTGCTTTTCCACAGGAATATTTTTTACATATTCTCCGGTATTCTTATCCATTATGCGCTTATCGCCGAACTCCTTGAAATATACAAGCTTACCGTTTTTAGATTGCTTATATTTGCGAAATTGTTTTCTTCGGCTTATCGTTTTTCCTTGAAATTTATATTCAGTTTCTACGTAATCGCCTAAAGGCTTTGTTTTTTCAACACTTGCAACGTCCTCTATGAATTCTATCTGATTGACCTCTCCCGCCGCGTTTCTCAAAACTTCAAGATATGCTATACCGTAAGTTTCACGCGCGACGATGATGTTTTCAAAAATCTCCTTTGTATCGCAATCAAGATTCAGCAGCTCCACAACGTCGGAAAGCTTTTTCAGCTCTCCCTCAAGTTTTTTAGTATCGGTTTTATCTTCTTTATATCTGACAGAAATACCGAATCCCGCTATATTGGACTTATATGCGCTTATACACTGCGGTAAAATCGAAGAATGTTCAACCATACTTTCCAAGCCTATAAGAGGTATGGAAGGCGCAAGCCAATCGGTGTATGATTTTTCCTCGTTGCCAAGATTACAAGGACGGTCGGATTTATATATATTTCCCCGAGCCGCTTTAATGATTTTAGCAGATACCTTACTATTTTTCTTGCTCAAGTCTTGCGTCTCCTTTCTTTCTTAAATCTAACAGGAAGGCAGCATAATAAAATACAATCCGCTTCATCCGGTGAATGGCCTCCTCTTTTTTTGATAGCGTCCTTGCTCTCCACTCTCTGCCTGGAATCATCAGTCATCGAATATTTTCTTCCTGAAAGCTGTGCGATTAGATCGTCGTCGTCCGGTAAAATCAATTCCACCGGCTTAGGCTTTCCGTTCTCATCGTGGGGAGAAAGAAGGCTTCTGACCACGCCCATCATATATGTAGTAGAATCATAATAATACGCATGCCTTATTCTCTCTCCGAATTTAATCGGAAATATTTCAAGCCGTTCAAATCTTTGAGGATAGTTTCGCTTAAGCTGCCTTAATCTGTCTACTACCCCGCCGCCTACTCCGCCGTCGTCAATCTTAACGGCAATCGGGCGGCTGTATTTAGGATATTTTTTCAGCAGTCCTTCATAGCATTCTACGATATCGTCAGCGGTTTTCATGGTATCTTGCCCGTGACGTTTGCAATAAATTTCAGCTTTTTCATTTACCTTAGTTCCTATAACCGTTTTATCATCTCCGAATCTTGCTACATCAACGCCGATATGGATAAGATCGACTACCTCCGGATTTTCCCATTCCGTCATAACAGAAGCTAATATAAGCTCCATTGGAATAAACACATCGTCTTCTTGCTTTGGAAATTCTCCGTCCACACGTACTCGAACAAAATTTGAATCCTTACCGTATTTATTCTCAAGAGATTTTATGTTATCTTTATTCGTCCGCAAGCTGTCCCGAGAACTTACTCTGTGACATTTATAAAGAGCTCTATCACAAGTATGAGAGTCGTAAAACGTACCGGATGTCCTCGTAGGATTCCCACACATAAGAAGCTTATTGTTGGAGCCGGAAAGCGTTCCTAAAATCGCTTCCATTATTAAATCGGCAACGCCTGACGCCTCATCAACTATAAACAGCATATTGTCTTCATGAAACCCCTGCATATTTTCAGGCTTTGTCGCCGTTCTTGCAGTTGCAAACCATCTTTCTTCATAACCGACCATTGATACCTTAGTTTTCGTCCATTTTAAAACAGCCTTCAAAAGCGGGCTGTTGGACTGCCACTTAGACACCTCCGCCCAAAGGACATCGTTAAGCTGCTGTTTCGTTGGAGCGGTTGCAACTACTCTCGAATACGGAAAGCAGGAAAGAAACCACAAGCACAGAACAGCCTCGCAACCGGTTTTACCAACGCCCTGACCTGAGCGCACCGTTACCCTCGGACTTTCAGCTATATCCGCAAACACATCTTTCTGCCACTTGTCGCATTCGAATTTGCAGACCTCGTATGCAAACAATTCGGGATCTTTTCGATATTGCGGGATTTTTTCCCTGAAAATCTTTAAAAGCCTACTATCCATTTTTTTCATCTCCGAGAATTGCGCCAATCCACGCTTCCGCCATGCTTTCGCCTACGGAATCTTCCTTACGCTCGCTGAACATCCCCAAATGCTTTCCTAAAAGCTCAAGAGCCTTGATTTTTTCTTTGCCTGAAATATCGGTATTCGCAAGAGCAATCTTTTCCAGTTCTTTTAAAACTGTGTCGGCATTGATTCCGGTCCGCTGAGACTGTTCTTTTCTTAGTTCGTTTATATAATTCAAAACGTTATTTTTCGTAATAAGTTGACGGCCTATTTCAGGATTCTTATACCCCGCTCTGGCAGCCGCCTGCGTTGCGTTCAGGTCAATGAGGTACTCCTCACCAAACCTTTTTTGTTTTTCTGTTAATTTTGGCATTTACCCCACCTTCCTTTCGTTGGGCATAAGAAAAGCCCTAATCAATAGATTAAGGCTTGAAATATAAAAACCATATCGGCAGCTTCACCGAAATGGTTTTAATTACATTGATAATTTTCTTTTTAACTTTTTTGACTTTCGTTATAAAATAATGCGAAAAATATCTTTTTTATATGCTGCTGTTATAGCGTTTCAATAGAACTAATAGATTTATAAGTAAGTGAAAAAGCAAATAATAGATTAATACCCCAATCTCTATAAATGAATTAATAAAACAACACATCATAATAAAAACACTTATCAATATTTCATATGAAGCAACAGCCTTAGTTTCTTCAAAATAATGCTTTTTTTGCATCATATTATTATAGTTACAATTTATACTAGATTCCTTATCTTTCTTATCATCAAAATGAGATAGAAAAGTGAAAAATAAAGACATTAAAATTGATATTATAACAAGAATTAATTCGATCATGTCTTTATCAATTTGATGGCTTAAGTTTATTGAAATAGCAAACATTAAAGGGGATATAAATATATTAACAGCTAAAAAAATCTGGTCTTTGATAAACTTATTTAGATAATTAGAAAATATACCACTAATATTTATATATTTTCTCCCACTACCAAAAAACAAGATTATAATCGCTATTATAAAATAAGTCAAAGGAGATTTAATAATACTAGCAACTGTATGAAAAATACTTATCATTTATTCTTTCAATCACCTCTTCTTTGCCATTTTTATTCTTAATATAATATGATTTAATCCATATATCTTGAATTTCTTCGTCACCTTCTAGATTAATAATAATTCCTAAAATTTGAAGATATTGCAAAGAATAATTACGCATTCCTTTAAATAACGATCCTCTATTCGGATGACCTGTTTCTTTATTAATATCAATGTATTTCGTTACATCTTCAGTAGTCTTAAGATTAATAAACGTATTATAGTTAACCACTTTTGGTCTGCCGTTAATATTAAATTCTAATCTTAAATTTGTTATTTCTTCTTCATCACTGGTTAATCCTTTTATTTCTTTTGTTTCTTTTAATGACCGATCTAAAAAAATTTTATTGAATATGTTCTTATTTTTTAATATCGGGGCTTTATATTTTATTTCCCTTACAGAATAATCTATAAAAGTATTATTATTCATTAAATCAGAAATATCTGTTGATTTTGGCTGTTTATATGTTTCAATATACATATTTTTTATTTGTTCATTATTCATTAAACGAATAAAATACTCTTTAGGCGCTACACTTTTTATATCAACACAATAATTAGAATCAACTTTTTTTATAGCTTCTGTTAAGATATCTTTTATCCTATTAGATAAACTTTTCCCTCCGAATGTTTGAGTAACAAGCAATGCGGTTTCTATTCCTTCACTATAATAAACAGAAAATCCAAAAGGAAGTATAGCTGCTTGATACCTTTTTTGATTATATACAACTGTGTTTGTTTTTGAATCAACTATAGTATGTTCCATGCCATAATCACCTGATTCAACAATAGAATTAATTGAAGAAAACAGATATTTATCTTTAATATAGTGTTTTATTATTTCTATATTTTTAGTTCTATATAATTTATGATTTGATATATCATTTTCAAAATCAACTGATTTATTATGTAAAAAATCATATATTATATTTGATATATCTAAAGAATTAATATTATTCATTTTAAAATAATTTAATTTTTTCTTTCTTTCATCCGGCACTGCTACTTTAAGCATATAAAAAGATAATCCAATTTTTGTTTTTTTCACATTTAACTCCTCTAATTTACCTTTTTCTAAATTTTACCACAAATTATCACCTTTTACAATATATAAAAAATAATTTGATATAAATAAATTAAGATATAATTTGTGCAAATTAACAATAAAAGGTAAATCCGTTCTATGTGAACGGCTATTAAAAGGAATTAATGTCAAACACGGAAAAGCGAACCGGACGCTTTCACGCCCGGAAAGCCTACTGTTTTTTCCGTTGGCTTTTATTTTGGTTTTTGCCATCATAATAATAACATTTTTTATTACGGAATAAAAGGGTATTTCCGGGTGTTTTCGGGTTTATTTAAAAATATAATTTCAAATTCTTTAAGTGCATTTGGATGCAATACTTTTCTTGTATAATCAGAATCCTTACCAATATTTTCAGCAACATCCTCCCAAGGCAACCCGTTGATATAGTAATCACGTAATAGCGCGGAATATGTGTTATTCGGCATACTATAAATTTCGCGGCTTATTTTGATTTTCAGTTGCTCCGCCTTTTCCTTCAATGTTTTAACATCAGTTTCATAATCCACAGCCCGCTCAGCATTGCTTGCTACCTTTTGGGAAATAGCTCCATTATGCTGAGGCGGCAATTCGTTGTATGCAGTCGTTATACTTGTAGCCCTCTCTTCACATTGTTCTATAGACCGCTTTAATGATGCTATTTTTTTATCGATGTCTCGTATCTGCAATAAATACTCTTTAGTTTCATCAAGATTCACGCCCTTACCTCCTCGATCCTGAAAATATCAAGCCTTTTACCCGCTCTGATTATGTACCTTCTGGCGGCTCTTGCAGAATCGAACTCCAAGTACCCGTTATCGAGCGTTCCGAGGTAACGGCTGGTCAGCTTATTAAATACACGGTATTTTTTAATCATATCAGTCTCCTTGACCTAAAGTTATATTTTATATCGTCTATTCTGTCAAAGTTACTGGACTGTCCCGGTCTGCCCTGCGGCAGCTTCGCCGCATGCAAAGCTTTTGTCTCTTCCTTTGTCGCTGATCCGTTAAAATGACAATCGTCCTCATAAGGGCATCTGCCGTTTAAGCAATCGTAAGGCGGATTGCATTTCGGTTTACAATACGGCACTGCTTTTACCCTCTGTACTTTTTAAACAAGCCTTTTTGCGGTATTTACAATCGCCGCATAAATGCTTATCGCGGCATAGTTCAATCGCTCTGTCATTAGCGGCGTCAAACTCTTCTTTAGTTTTATAAAACTTACAAATTTTTGTTTGTTTTAAACCATTACATTCCTCACTAAGTAGATCGCATTTATATTCGCTGTCGCCAAAACCAGTTTTTGCAAATACGCATCTTTCCTTTTCGACGTTAAAATTCATTACTCTTTCCTCCTGAAATTTCCTCAATGCTTAAATTCGTGATATCCGCGCTTTCAACCAACGCTATTGCCTGACCGCATTTCGGACAATAATCAAATTGTCCATCATAATCTATGTCATAGGATGAAGCGCAGCTGGGGCACTCATATATAAGCAAACTACCATCCTCGTTATAAGCTGAAACATTCGGCTTTTTCGGTATCCGCTTGTCGATTAACTTGATAACATACTCTAAAATTTCTTCTTCTTTACTTTTACTCATTTTCTTCTCCTTTCAACAGTTCAGGGTTGTCAAATATGTTACCGATTACTTCTAACTTATCAGACAAATAAAGACCTGCATTGTCATTAGTCATAGCCAAAAATTGACCGTCTGTATATGTCACAACTGCGTAGACTCTATGACCGCTGTAATTTGAAAAATGACTTACTATATCCCCCTCAAAAATCTTCTCGCCGTTTTTATCCTTCATGCCCGTATACTGTCCAACTGTATCTTCCTGCACCTGAACTACATTCAAGTCATCGTCCGACAGCCAAATGCCGTCTCCGTCACGTATGTATGTTTCGCTGTCATAAATCCACTCGCCGTTATACACTCGCTTACCTCTGAATAATATCTCCCTCATCGGTTGCCTCCGTTCTAACCTTTTCCTTTTCATAATTAGCGCATTTAAACAAGCTTTCAGCAAAATCCAAACCCGCTTGAAAACCTTCGTAATATTTTTGGCGCCCATATGAATCACGATCGTAATCATACTCCTTTCGACGACGATAAGCTTCAATCGCTTCTAACGCTTTATCAGTATCAATATTTTTTGCCTTATACATAGATTACCTCCTAATTTTTTATCCTCCCTGACTTTCATTAACAGCCGAATAACTGTCGTTCGTTATTTCAATCTCCGTTCTTGGATTTTTCTTTTCTGTCTTTCAGCAAAACTTTCGTCTCCGGTCATTATGGATATAGTTTCGCATGCGTTTACGGCGATGTCGTATAAATTATCAGACTTTTCAATTTCGTTAAGTAACGATCCGGCTTTACGTATATTATCCTGATACGCCTTATAAACTGAACACCAGTTTAAATACTCCTTTTCGAACTCGCCGCATTTTGAAATCAGAATGCTCTTTTCGATTTTGCGTCTTCCCGTTCTATCTGCCCTTTCCTGAAACTGTAGTATAATGCTCTTAGCGACGTATACAGACACATTTCAGGAATTGTCATGTATTTAGGAATAGGTTTGTTTTTAGCGGCGGACGCTTCTATTTCACCCGTCCGCATAAGTAATCCTCCAAAACCTTAATTGCCTCCTCATATCCGCGGCAGACTGCGCATTTATATCCTTGGGCTTCAAGCTCTTCTATCCACCAGCTTTGATTTTCTGATACTTTCCCTTTATCCGCTTTCATTTCGATATACAGTCCGTGATACCCGCCTCTTGACGCCGGAAGATGAAGATCGGGAACTCCCGATTTAACGCCCAGAAGCTTAAGAAGTCTGCCTTGTACCGGAGAGCACTGTCTTTCATTGGGAATATGATACAGAAGCTTTAAAACGGGATATTTTCTCCTTATGTGCGCTTGCTGGGTCCATTTAATTAACATCCGCTGATGCTGTGATTCATTCATTGCTAACCTCCCATAACTCTGTTTAATATCTGTGAAGCCTGTAATTTAGTGAGACAGTCAAAATCTATATCGCCGTCGTACCTCTTGCATTTACGCTTTATCAGACTTTTCTGTTTCTCTGAGGCTGGCTTGCGTCCCCAGCGTTTTGCTCTTTCAAGATTCCAGATATATTCGCTCGCCGGATGATTTTCCTTTAAGTCGGTAAAAATCATATCTATTGCCGACTGCATATCCATTTCAATACCGTTGATATTTACGTTTCCAAGCTCGTCCGGACAAGGTATCGACTTATTTCCCTCAGGGAGGTTACACACAAGTCTTCCGTCGGGCATCTGAAAAAAATTGATATTATGAAGCTCGTATTGCTGTCGTTGCGCCCAAAGATTTACCGTTTCAATATTCCTGATCCAGCTTGAAGGAACGTCGGAAGCCCTTTCTATTTTTTCAGGCAGTTCAAACAGATCGCCTTCAAGTTTATCCTGCTGTGATTTCGGAACTCCGCTTATATCTATTCCAAGCAGCGACGGCGCCGTACACAGCGAACGCCTGCCGGTTATTCCTACGCAGTCTATAAGCGTCAGTTTATCCTTTTCGGGGTGAAGCCTCAGTCCTCTGCCGACCATCTGAGCATACAAACTTTCCGATTGGGTAGGTCTTGCAATTATAACCGTTTCTACCAACGGTATATCGGTCCCCTCCGTAAATACCATACAGTTTATTAAACATGGTATTTTTCGTTCGGTAAACCTTTTGATAATCTCCCCGCGGTTTTTCGTTTTACCTGTAATAACGGCCGAGCCCGGTATTCTTTCCGAAATAGCTTCGGCGTGGCTTACGCTGGCGGCGAATATCAAAACGGCTCCTTTTCCAAGCTTGCGGTATGTTTCTGCAATTGCGTCCTCGGTACCGCTCATTGCTTCGGAAAGCTCTCCGGGGGCATAGTCGCCTCGGCTTGTATGTACTTGAGAAAGATCATAGCCTATATCTACACGTTTACAGTCAATATCACAAAGATAACCGTTTTTTATACCCCATTTCAAATCCCGCTTAAATACTATTTCCTCATATAAATCGTCAAGTCTTGCGCCGTCCGCTCTGTTAGGGGTTGCCGTGAATCCGATCACTTGCTTCGGCTTAAAATAATCAAGTACCTTTCTGTAGGTTTCGGCGGCTGAATGATGAGCCTCGTCGACTATAACGGTACTGAAATCACAGGGAGAAAATCTGTCAAGCCTTCGGGCTATACTCTGTATGCTTGCCGATACTATTTCTTCGCCCAACGACCTTTCCGACGCCATTTCTATTCCCTTTGAGCAATCAAAGTATTTAAGCGGCTGTCTTACAAGCTCTTCTCTGTGGGAAAGAATAAGCATTCTCCCCGAACGTCTTATGTTTGCAAACGTAACCGTTTTTCCTAATCCGGTAGCCATCTGTACAAGATAGCGTCCGGGACCTTTATCTGACAGAATATCAATACATTCCTGCTGATAATCTCTTAATTTAATATTCAATGTTTTTATCGCTCCTTTTGCTGTATTCCCTGTTCAAGAGCGCAGTTTGCCATTTTCAATACGATCTTCATATCGTCATAGCAAAGAGTAACGGGGATATTATAATCTGTCAAAATCTTTACTATTTTTCCCGAAAGCTTCATCATTTCATTCAGCTTGTAGGGAGGTATGAATTTATACCCTTTTTCTTCATTTATTTCCTCTTCGCCCATAGGCAGTCTCATTACCACGCACTCCACATTAACGCCGTTAATTCGCTTTCCGCGGGTAAATCTTCGCCCTCTCGTCAGAATAAGACCGTTGGTTTTGAGCCATGAAAGCAGCGCTCTGTCGTCAAATCCCGCGTCCTTTGCAGCCTTTCGGAATACCGCTCCGTTTATGTATGCCCAATCGTCCTGAATAACGCCGTATACGTCTGAATTTTCGTTGTCGGCTTTAAATCTGTTAGAATTCATTGCTACCCAGTCGCACATATAGCTGTAACCGCGTTCTCCTGCCGATACAGAGGTTTTGGATTTCAGAAAATCTGATATCTGGCTTACCGTTAGACGATTCCCCGTCTTGAATATGATTTCATCCGCAAGCCTGTCGGCAAGCAGAATTGCCGCCGCCGCCATAGCCTGCTTCTCTGTCGTACTTCCTGAGGATAATTCCTTAAAAAGCTTTTCATATTCCGCCTTCGCCTTTTTTATACGTTCGTCCGTCAGGCTTTCAATAAATATTTTACCGGCATGACCGTAATTTAGCTTTATAACCTGCGTAACTCCTATTCCGTCCTTTACGACCGCGTCCTTTGCTTTGCACTCTATGTCGATTACTCGGTTAATGGCTCCCGCGCCGGAATTATCGGCTGTCAGAGGCGATTCTCCGGTCGTAAGTATACAGAGCAGCCATGTAGGCGGCTTGTCGATACCTCCGGTCTTTGTTCCTCTGGTCCTTCCTACTCCCTGCGAAAGCTGATACACATCAAATTTACTTCTTCCGTGGCTGTCCTTTGAAAGCTGAAGCTCGTCAATACACATAGGGATATTATTAAGAAAAGCCGCGGTTTTTTCATGACCTACCTGAGTAGCGTTAAATGTCTGCACATACTGTCCTATGGCCGGATTCCCCCATACTGACGCCGCCAGCATAAGAGCGACCGTCTTGCCCGTTCCCGATTCCACTCCCCAGAGATGAACAAAAAAGCACAATCCCCCGATCTTACTGATAAGCACGCTTGCAAATGAAGCTGCAAGCATTATCTGCGCCGTTATACTGTCGCTCCGGCATTTAACCGCGGTATTTAACCATTTTTCAAAGCTCCCCTTCTGTGATATCGCCTTGTAAATTGTACTGTAATTCGCGTCGCCGTCAAAAATCAATCCTTCCACATAAGGGGAGAAGTCCTGCCCGTCCCCTATGTAGCCCAGTCTTGAAACGCTTTTGTGCTCAGGCAGGGAATCATAATTCAAGGCTTCTATATCGCACAAATACTCGGACAGCAGCTTTGCGCTTTTAGTTGTAACCGATATTCCCACCGCCGCAAGCTTGATAACCTTCGACGCGTCGAAAAGGTCGTTTTTTCCCACTATTATTTTTTTCCACTGTTTTCCTTTGAAGTACGCTATTTTAAGCTTTTCTTCGTTTGTATCAATGTTTACAAGCCGTTCTACCGGTATAATCGGATGCAGACAGGCAATCTCCTGAGCGTCCAGTCTGGTTCGGGAAACTCCGTAGGCGTCGCAGTTCCATTGCCCCGCCTCAAGCTCTAAAGGCTGCTCGGGAAAATCGGTAGGGTGAGTTATGTTTATGTTTTCAGCGGATTTAGCCTTTATAAGACGCAATGATTTTTCATAATTGTTAAACGCTTTCTTAAAATTAGTAAATCCGGCTTTTTTAGCTTTCACCGCCGCACATTCAAGCTGCACCGTCTTTTCAAAAGGGTCTGTATATTTGCTTATTTCCTCATAAGGCGCCGTAGTTGAATAATCCTCAAGACAGTAATCGTATGACAAATCTATCTGATTCTGTGTAAGATATTCGTAATTATCTACCTTATAATCAAATAATAAGCCGTCGAATTCTTTAAGTCTGTTACATTCTGCCGCTTTTTTTCTAAGCGCTGTTAAGGACCTCAGTCTTTCTTCGCTGCTTTCGCTGAAAAGAGCTATATGTTCTATTACCCCGGTTATTCCTTCGGCTTCCGCGCTTTTCAAATCAACGGCGTCTATTTGTTCCTGTGTTATATTAACTCCCCCTTTTAAAACGGTACAGCGTCGTCGCCGAAGATTTCTTCATAATCCGAAAGATTGCCAAGCGCAGAAGGGACGGAATTGTTTTGAGTATTATTTCTGTGTTCTTTTGTAAGTTTATCATTAGGAATAGTAAAGTCGCCGCTTTTAATCCTGTCGATAGAATTTGCAAATCTGCATTTTGTGACAAAGTGATATTCGCCGTTATCCGCCTTAAATTCTTCACGTCCAAACACGCCGCCAAATATTTTACCAATAAGTGATTTTTCATCCCAATTCCATATATATCCCGGATTCGACTTTTCAACACTTGTAGTAAATCTTTTAAAATACTGTTTTGTTATATTGTCATTTTCCGAGCCGTCATCCTTAGGAATAAAAACGTCGAATACTCCTGCGTTCGGCCATTTGGCTTCAGGATTTTTTAAGCGTAACTGTTTAAACTTGTTTTCAAAAAAGTTTGCATATTTATCATGATTTATGATATCAAAAGCTATTTTCAATATCGAAAAATCGTTATAGTCTTCTGCTCTTGCTCCCTTAATAGTTAGCTCATATCCGCCGACCTCAAGCGAGAGGCCGCCTTCATAAACTTGTAAATCATCATAACCACTGAATTTTTGTATCATTTTATCCTCCGTTATTCTTCATTTTCGTAATTGTTTAAGGCTTTTATAACTTCTGTTATGTCGTTGGGAATTTCATCTGATTCAAACAATCCCATAGGCGATTTAGCAGTACTGTTTTTAGCATGAGTTTCAAAAATGTATTTGCCTCCCACGCATTTTGCAATTAAAACTGTTGTAAATTTGCTTTCAAGGCAAATTTTATCTAATTTTTTACCGCTTGTTTTAATGCGAGTAAAAAGAAACCCGCTGTCATCACGTTCTGTCTGAGTATGAGCTATAAATATGACGGTGAGATCAGGTCTGTACATCAAAGCGGAATCAACTATATCCCAAATGCACTGCGCTAAATCCTGCCATTTGTCGTAACCTTTTTCTTTCATTCTTCTCATTTCGTCAGCGACCATAATCGAGCCTATGGTGTCGATCACAAGCACTTTTATTTCCGGTCGGCGCTCATTCACAGCATTCATTATTACACGTACTTTAGGCGGTAGATCTGCGGCATAGTAATTTTTATTTTCTATACTGTAATACTTCTTCCAGCCTCGCCATGACAAGCCTTTTTTATCGGCGTCAATAATGTATGTTTCGGCTGGATTAAGATTTCTTAGCGAGGTTGTCTTGCCGGATCCGCTTTCTCCGGCTATACATATAACGTTTGCCATTATATCCTCCTATTTTATTTGTATATTAAGCTTTTCTGCCAGTGCGCACCCCGGAACGGAAAGCCCGCTGTCAATAAGCTTCTTAATAGCGACTTTATCCGGTTTGGGTTCTCCGTATTTAACAAGTCCGTCATTGAATTCAGCTACTTTATATACGTCAAAAACCTCAACTGATTTTGATTTTCTGAATGATACCGCAGCTTTGGCCGTATTAAATTTTTCTCCATGAAGAGCGTCAGACAGATAATTCTGTAAGCTCTTTAAAAGGGCCGTTTTACCTTAAGGATTTCGGAACAGGCTCATATACCGTAGGTTCAGGCGATTCATGGGATACCGTAACCCTCGTTCCCGGCGATACTACATACAACGCGGACAACGATAATCAGTGGAGCGACGACGTTATAAATTCATCTGATTCCGCATACGTCCAAAGCTGTCTTGGAGCAACGAGGGGCGACAGCAATTTCAATCCCAGTATGGACGCAGACTGCGATAACGTAATCAGTCAGGCTGATCTGGACGCTTTCTGCGCTTTCTATGAAAACCTTGCCGACGATGAATATTACACGCTTTCTCAGTATGTTCAGAGTCTTGACATAAATCTTGACGGAGTAATCAACGATACCGACTACAAGCTTTTAGAGGAATCGGGCGCGTCCGAATCGGAACTGGCGGATTTTAAAAGCGAACTGGATACGGCAAGAACCGTAAATTCATGGGTATATATTTACAACCATGAAATGACGGGCGATGTAATAGTTAATAAGGAAGATTACGAACAAGGTCTTGCAAAAATAAATACATACGCTCAGAAACGCGGACGTTCTGACAATTACTTTGAATACATGGACAAGGATAACAACGGAACAATTGAAAACTCCGACGTTTCATGGTTTTCCGCAGCTTATTCGGCTTCAGGAGATTTGGACTGGGATCACGCTTTCAAAAGAAATCTGAAGGTACTTGCGGGCGGTGAATTCCCCTACAGCTTTAATCTTCACGATACCAATCTTGATTTAAACGGTCAGACTGTTTACGTGGCGGACTGTATGTCCTTTACAACGGATATGCCGCAGTTCTGGTCTGGTAACGGAGCAACTCTCGATATCAACGGCGGTAAGCTTTTAATAGAAAACAACCTTGTGTTCAGAACGGCGTCTCCAGACGGCTGGGGAGGAAATACAGGACAGCTAATGAATCTCAACGGCGGTCAGGTTGTAATCGGACAGCATTTTGATTTCGGTCAGGCTAACTGCTATGATACTATCCTTATGACAAATTCTGCTGATAATCTATATGTAGGCGGAAACTGGACATATATCACGCTTCAGGATATGGAAGGAAAGTGGACGGCAGGACAGATTTGGTTTGCAGGACCAGTCTGGGAAGTCAACGAGCTTTCGGGAGATAAGGCGATCTACTCTTCAGGTACACAGTCCATAATCTTCGGATATGAAGGCGGTAAGCAGACAATTCTCTGGGACAACCCCGAAACATATATAAACAACGAGGACGGCAGTTACAATACGGAACGCAGTTTAAATTTTGACTACGAATTCGGAATCCTTGTAACAAAGGAATTTACGGAAGAAAACTTCTGGTTCAGACCGTGGTGGCGTCCTTATGACCTGCCAGACTATACCCTCTACCGCAAGGGTTGGGAAATCGGCGACGGCGTACATATTGCAACAGGCAACTACACAAAATCCTTTACCGATTTAAGCATTGCCTCTCCCGGAGTCAAATCTGATTTTGTCAGAACATACAACTCCATGAGCGATGAGGAAGGCAGTTTCGGTATCGGTTGGGATTTCAATATCGATGTGAGCAAAATCGTAATTCCTGCCCCCGGTTACTATCAGGTGGTACTCCCCGACGGCTCCAATACAACGTTCAAGGATGACGGCAACGGCGGATTCGAGTGCCTTAACGCACACAGCACAATGACAAAATCCGGCGATGAATACACAATTACAAACGCGGCTCAGTCCAAGTATCACTTCAATTCAGACGGAGAGCTTGACTGGGTCAAGGACGCTAACGGCAATAAGCTTACAATTTCCGCAATGAATAACAATCAGAGAATCGTGACCGATTCTACGGGCAGAAACTACAAAATTACTTACAACGGAAACAGCGAACATTCACGTATTACCAAAATTGAAGATACAGCTGCCAATAGAATTGTGATGTATGCCTACAACAGCGATTTCCAACTTGTATCCGCTGCAAGCGTTTCGGGCGGTACGGAAAAGTATGAATACGACGGAAACGGCAGACTCTGCAAGATCACTAATTGCTATGACGAGGTTACTGATACAATTGTTTACAACGATAACGGATCAGTAAATTATCTCATAAATTCCGCAGGACTCAAGCAGGAATATACCTATGACAAGGCTTTCAAGCAGACAGGTCTGAAAGAGTATGATGGCGATAAGCTTGTAAAAACTTTCACTTATGATTATGATGAAAAGCTTTCTGTAAAAACAAATAAGGTGGAAACCGACGGTCAGACATACGAGGTTGATAAAATCACCTACAACATGGTCGACGACGAAAACAAGTATGATGAAATTAAGGAAAGCGTCGACATCATGGGCAATACTACCAAGTATGAGCGTGATGATAACGGAAATGTAATCAAGACCACAAATCCCGACGGCACATTCACTTTAGCTCGTTACAACGATAAAAACATGCCGCTGGTTCAGGTTGACGAGAGCAACAATGTTGTAATTAACGAGTACGATAATTCAGGCGTGAACGTGCTGAAATCATATCAGAGTCTCTCCCCTGTTTCAAATGCGGCTGCAATTGCAGCAAGCGGTTATGATCTGTCGCAGGTAAGCTATGCTGATTATGCAATGACAGTTTACACTTACTATCCTGCAAGCGAAACGGCTTCGATTGCAGGTCTGGTACGCACAATTACCGATCCCGAAGGGAACGTGACCGAGTACACTTACGGAACTTCCGGCAATGCAAAGGGACTGCCGATAAAGAAAGTTATTAAGGATGGAAATACTGTTGTAAACTCGGTTGAGTATGAATACAACAATCAGCTTCAGGTATCAAAAGAAAAAACAAGCGTTGATATTTCCAAGAATATTTACGCTGTAAAGGAATATGAATACGATAAATTTAACAATGTAACAAAGGTAAGCGATTTCGGTACGGGAAATACGGCTGCAATTACGATTTCGGAATATGATAAACTCAGCAGAAAGACTGCCGAGTACACCCCTAATTATTCTGCCGATAAGAGTCATGGAACTCTTACCTCATACTATCCAAGCGGCAGTGTTAAAACACAGACCGACGCACTGGGTAATGTAACTTCATTTAAATATGACGCATACGGAAATATTACAGAGAAAACTAATCCCGACGGCACGATAAATATTGTTGAATACGACGGTTTACAGCGTGAAAAAGCAACGTATTTCAAGTGGAAAGCAGCCGCCGAAAAACAGATTCTTACTTCAACGGATTATGAATTTGCAAAGAATCACAGCTTTGACGTTTACGCTGCTCTTGATAGTTCGTCATCGAAATCATGCAGCGGACTTAAGACAATCAAGACCGCATATATCACAGCCAATAAGCAGGTTGTAACGGAAACTCTTGCAGATTTCAGAGGCAATGCGGTAACGGAAAAGACCAACGGCGAAACCAAGCGTACAAGCGCGTATTACGCCAACGGACAGCTTGCCCGTCAGACTGACGCTCTTAACAATACCACAAAATATGAGTATAACAAGCTTAACAAGCTGACAAAGACATATACTCCTTTTAATACTGATAAAAATTCCATAACAGAAAATCAGTATGACAAAAACGGAAATGTTATCAAAACAATTCAGACTGTTCAGAAGGAAAATTCGAATACTCCGAAGTACAGCGTAACGCAGAATCAGTACAACGCAATGGGACTGCTTGAAAAAGTAACTCTCAGCGACGGTACTGCAAACGGCGAAAAGAATATTTCAAAATATTTCTACAACAACGCAGGCGTTCAAGTTAAGATGTACACAGGCATGTCGTCTGAATCAGATACATCATATCTCACAACAAATTATGAGTATGACAGCTGGCTTAGAGCGGTAAGAACAACCGACAGCACAGGCTACAATTCCGGTACGATCACATATGATCTGAACGGAAACGTACTCACAAACACGGACGCTAACGGAAATGTGACAACTAACACCTATGACGCTCTCAATCGTGTGCTTACTTCAAATACGGTAAATTCAGGCGATTTTTCAAAGAATATCAGCAAATCGTATACCTATGACAGCATGGGAAGAATTACGAAAACCGTAAGCAATGGACTTACAACAAATACCGTTTACGATGATCTGGGCAGGAAATATACCGAAACAGAGTATGACGGTAATGGTTATGCAGTATTCAGAGGATTTTTCTATGAGGGCGTTTCGCAGTATGTAAGCAGAGAGCTTACAGGCAAGCCTAATCTTCTCAACTATTCTGAAAAGACATACGAATATGATGGAGAAATGCGTGTAGTCAAGGTCAAGGAATCTGGAAATGAAACTGTTTCATATACCTATGACGCAAACGGCAACAAGAAGTCGGAAACCCTTGCAAACGGCGTAGTTTCCACTTATACCTACAACAATGCGAACAGAATTACAAAGATTGAAAACAAATCCGGCAATACTGACATATCAAGCTACGAATATTCCTATTATTTAGACGGATCTGACGCTTGCAAAGTACGCAGCGAAAGTGGTATAATAGAAACGACATCATATGAGTATGACGGTCTGAAAAGACTGACGGAGGAAGCTGTTAAGGTTGGAAACAACTTGACAGATACCTATTCATACGAATATGACGATTATGGCAACCGTTCCAAGATGACGGCAGAAGGTACCGAGGATTATGTAACCGAGTACAGCTATGTTGATTCCAACGGCAAATACACTGCGCTGCTTCAGAAGGAAGTAAAGACTGTTGAAAATGAAGCTGATGAAAATCTGATTAACTTAAATCCGAATTCAAATGTAAAGCAGACGGTTTACGCTTACGACGCTAACGGTAATCAGATAACAAAAACTACCGACGGAACAACCGAAACCAACACTTATGACGGTCTGAATCAGCTGATTGGATTTACCGACGGCGAAACAACTGCAAGCTATGCTTACAATGTCGATGGTCTGAGATATGAAAAGACAGTTAACGGTCAGACGATAAATCATGTCTGGGACGGAAGCAAGCAGATAGTTGCAGACATTATCGACGGACAGTTTTACGAGGCAGATTGTTACATCAGAGGTACAAATCTTGTTGCCAAGTACAACTACAGAAACGGCAATAAGTCTGAGTATACCTACTATACGCAGAATGCGCATGGCGACGTTGTAAATCTTACGGATTCGACTGGTGCGGTAACTAAGACTTATAAGTACGATGCATTCGGTGTTGAGAAGAATATTGATGATTCTGATACTAATGCGTTCAGATATTGTGGTGAGTACTTTGACAAGGAAACTGCAACTGTTTATCTTAGGGCGAGGTATTATGATCCGAGTACTGGTAGGTTTACGCAGAGGGATAGTTTAGCCGGAAATATTACTGATCCGTTAAGCCTTAACCTATATACGTATTGTGCTAATAATCCTGTTTTTTTCTGCGATCCAAGCGGTCATTTCGTAGTCGAAGCAGCTTTAGCTACAACAGCGGCAGCGGCTATGACATGGTTGGCGGCATCAGCTATCGAATCCTCAAGGTCAAAAACACAAAGTTCCACATCAAACAAAATAGTAAATGCATTTTCAATAGCGGCAATTACAATTATATCGCCAATTAAACCTATTTTGACATATGGTGCAAAAGCCCCTGAGAATACCCTTCCAGATGGTTTAGCGTCTAATTTCTATACTACAAGTGCAGCTGAACAAACATGGTCACGATGGGGATATAACCCAACTTCATTTAAATTAAGGAATTATACTAAATTAATTACTAAAGCCATCACATCCTCTATTTCTCAGATAGTATCAAAAACAATTTCTCAGAAAAAAGCAAATAATCAAAATGTTTATCTTCTTTATGATGAAGAAACTGATCAAATAGAGTATGTTGGAAGAACCAATAATTTAGCAGCAAGAAAAGATGCACATAAATCTAAGTATTCATCAAGAAAAGACTTGGAAATGATACCGATAGCCAAAAACATTTCTTACGGAGCAGCGCGAGGACTGGAGCAGTGGGCAATTGAATATTATAATACATATAATCCGGTCAGGTTTGGCGGGAATGCATATAACAACCAAATAAACGGTATAAGTCCCATTAATCCATTAAGAGCAATTTTCTTTGCGGACGCTGTCCCATATGCTTCAAAATTGCCGGAGGTAATGAAAAAAAATGGATTAAAAAGGAGGAGCGATTAAATGGGCGCATGGGGAGTAAAGCTATATGACAATGATGTAGCGGAAGACATAAAGAACACATATAAAGAAAAATTGCAGGAGGGCAAGTCTAACGAGGAAGCTACAGATGAAATAATCTCAGATTATGAATATATGTTAGAAGATGTTGACGACGCTCCGTTGTTTTGGATGGCATTGGCAGACCAACAGTGGAAAGTAGGAAGATTACTTCCCAACGTAAAAGAACAAGCGTTGAAATGGATAGAAAAAGGCGCTGACTTACAAGTATGGTACGATGAATCGGAAAAGCTTGGAAATCAAAGAAAAAAGGTGTTGGAGGAATTAAGCTTTAAGCTTAATTCCCCACAGCCGCCTGAAAAGAAAATATATAAACGCAGGTATTACAGATGTCCATGGAAAAATGGCGATGTTTTTGCATTACCACTAAACGATTGTGGACAAGAATATGGGTTAAATAATAAATATATAATGTTTCAACAAATTTCTCAAATAAAATTTTGTAAAAATACTATTCCTTTAGTAAGATGTTGGATTTCCGATAATTCTGAATATACATTAGATAGAAAAGGTTGTACTAAATGTATCAGATGGAGAAAAAAAATGCCTGGAGGATATAATTTATATATTTATGAGCTAAATATTACCTCTAAAAGAATAATTCCAAATGATTTAATATATGTAGGCAATTATCAGATTTTTGTCCCAGAAGATGATGGTGGTTATGATACTGATCATTGTTCTTTATTGCAATTTAATAATATAAAGGAAACTGTAATAAGAAAGTATATCAAATTAAATTGTTGAAAAAGTATAGCAATTTATAAAGAGGAATATAAAGTAATGGGCGCATGGGGACGTTGTAAATCTCACAAATGCTGACGGCGAGGTTACAAAGAAGTATACATATGACGCTTTTGGCGTTGAAAAGAATATTGATGATTCTGATACTAATGCTTTCCGTTACTGCGGTGAGTATTACGACGCTGAAACGGGTACGGTTTATCTCAGGGCGAGGTATTATAACCCGGCAACAGGTAGATTTATCAGCAGGGATTCATATGCAGGTAAGCTGAATGATCCGCTGAGTCTTAACCTTTATACTTATTGTGCTAATAATCCGATTTACTATAGCGATCCGACGGGGCATATAGCAGGTGTGGATGACGCAATTATAGCAGGTGCATTTATAGCAGCTAGTATTGTAAGTTTGGCAGCAACAACATTGAGTCAACCAGCAGTTCAAGAAGGTTTGTCTACAACGATAAATAAAGCATCTTATTTTGTAGAAGATGCTGTTGAGAATACTACTTCTTTACTTGCATCTGCTCTTACAACGATAGGATGCGGAATAGCAGAGTTAACAGGAATATCGTCAGCGCCTGTGTTGTCAGCTCCAACAGGTTTGATGTCAGAATTCAGTACAACTGTTGATCCGAGCGGACATAGTTACGGAACATTACCTAATGGAGATAGGATGTCCATCAACAGCGCTTCAGACGCTAAGATGTTTAATCAATTATGTTCTTCCGGAAAAGCTGATTCATCTCAGGTAAAAACCACTACTGCTCCTGTCTCGTCAGCTTCTCCTATTACCGGTGGTCTTACAACGCAGACTACTATCAAAACTACGTATACTTCCGCTTACACTCAGGAAGAGTTAGCAGCGTTGCAAAAAAAAGATCAAGGATTTTTCCCAACTATCGGAAACTGGTTTGGAAATAATGTTATAAAACCAGTTAAAAAGTTTGGAAAAGCTGTTTATCATTCAACAAGTCTTGAAATTGGATATGGCTTTGGATTTGGTTTGGAAGGAAAAGCGGCATTTATCAATGGTTCATTAATGGCAGTTCCTGTAAGGAATGAACTTATTTTCGCTGATGATTGCAAAACAAATTCAACTACTAAATTTGCCACTAGTGTTGATTTCGGAGAAGTACTTGGTTTAGGCGCAGAAGCAAAATGTTCTGCTTATAATGGTGATGGTGACGGATATTCTTGGATGATGCCAGGTCATGAATGGGATTATCAATGGGGGTTAATTTCAAGGAATGGCAATTATGCTGGAAATCAAGAGAAGGATCCACATCTAACAGTTAATATAGGAGGAAGTGCATATTTTTTAATAGGAGGAGATATAACACTTTCATTTGACTTAGATGAATTTTTAGATAGAATGGGAAGATAATAATGAATAAAATATTTTTTATTATTTCTATAATAATTTATATATTAAGTGGGTATATATCAGATGTATTTGATTTAGACACAAATAATACATTATGGTCTGGTATTTCATTTATAATATTACTTATACCCTTGAGTATAGGATGTATTGTTAATTCTAAAATATATAAGGACAAAAATTCTGCATGGAGATTTATATTTTATTATTTGTCATTCATGTTTTCATTCGGAATTTTATTGATAGCTATAATAACATCCTTTATTCTAAAAAATGTAAAAGAATGTATAATAATTTTAATTATTTATACAGTATTAAGTTTAGTATCTATTTTGGGTGCTTTTATATGTAAAAAAATAAAAAGCAAAAATAAAGGCTATTTTATCTATTTTTCTGTTTTATTTATTTTATCTTGTGTTATACATACTATTCTTATATTAACAATTGTTATATAATTAGTTTTTACAGAGCAAAACAAGCTTAAAACCTTGTTTTGCTCTTTTTCTTTACACATTTTTGAAATAATGGTATAATGTAATTGACACCTCTGCTATAATATCAAAACTGGTATAAATCCCATTAATCCATTAAGAGCAATTTTCTTTGCGGACGCTGTCCCATATGCTTCAAAATTGCCGGAGGTAATGGAAAAATATGGATTAAAAAGGAGGAGCGATTAAATGGGCGCATGGGGAGTAAAGCTATATGACAATGATGTAGCGGAAGACATAAAGAACACATATAAAGAAAAATTGCAGGAGGGCAAATCCAATGAAGAGGTTACCAATGAAATAATCTCAGATTATGAATATATGTTAGAAGATGTTGACGATGCTCCGTTGTTTTGGATGGCATTGGCAGACCAGCAGTGGAGATTAGGAAGATTACTTCCTAATGTAAAAAAACAAGCGTTGAAATGGATAGAAAAAGGCGCTGATTTACAGGTATGGTACGATGAATCGGAAAAGCTTGGAAATCAAAGAAAAAAGGTGTTGGAGGAATTAAGCTTAAAGCTTAATTCCCCACAGCCGCCTGAAAAGAAAATATATAAACGCAGGTATTACAGATGTCCATGGAAAATCGGCGATGTTTTTGCATATAAAATAGAAAGCGATCTCTCTAAAGAACACGATTTATATGGGAAATATATAATATTTCAAAAAGCCAGTGAAGTTTTAGAAGAGTTAGTGATTATTTAGAAGAAGGACATATTTGTCCCATTATCAGATGCTGGATTTCTGACGAGCCTAAATATAGTAACGAGTTGAAAGGGAAAACCAATTTTATAAGAAGCTCAAATAGAATTAATAAAAATGGAACTTTTAATTATGCTTATGGAATGACAACAACGTCAAGCAGGTCAATACCCAAAAAGATAACATATTTAGGAAATTACGAATTAAATATACCTAAAGATGATGGTGGAGATATTGAAGATTATTATAGATATTTTTCAATGGTCTGGAAGCATTTTGAAGATTTTTTAATTAAAGACTATTTAATTTGCATTTTAGGAAAATATAATTGTTATAATGATTTTAAAAAGAAAAACAAGTAATGCGCTAAAACTATATGAAATGCATTGTTTATGGGACGTAAAAGTGATGATTATGGCAAATGGCTAAATCTGGAGAACAGCTTCAAAATGGTATTTCAATCAGCAGGGATTACAAAGCTGCTGCAAGGAAATATGTTGATTTAATTGTATTACGAATCAATGCCGAAGAACAATACATAGCATATAGCAAAGCGTTTCCTTGGTATTCTGAGTGGCTGGATAAAGATAATCAAGAGCACGCTCAAGGCAATATAAATAAACTCAATGATATATTAGAAAAGTACACATAATAAGGAGAAATAATTGAAAGAGATTCTGTCTTATTGGGATGTTTCTTTAGGTTTAATCGCTATAGGCTTTGGGATTTTTAAATGGATTAAGTTTGAAAAATATAAAAAAAAGCGCAATCAACAAATGTTAAAGAATGGCAGATATAAGATTTCATATGCAAGATTTAGGTCTGATAGTCTTTCATATTCTTTATGTTATCTTATAATTACCGCTGGAATAATATTTATTTACAATAGGTTAAATGGCAATTTACCTAATATTATTGAGCTTATTAAAGAGTTTGCATCTTATTGAATAAAAATCATGGGTATAGTATAATGCTATATCCATGATTAATTTCAATCAGCAGAGATTACAAATCTGCTGCAAAAATTCAAAAGAGCAAAACAAACAATTAAGTTTGTTTTGCTCTTTTTCTTTATTACAAAAAAATATTTTAAAGGAAGTGATAATATGATATATAAACCTCAAAATGTCTACCCTCATAATACGGCTATAGACGCCTCTGAAGATAACAGCTTCTCATTTATATTTAACGGGGATCATTTAAAGGGTTATGATTTTGTGTTCTATGACGCAGGCAATAACGGACTTATTAAAAAGATGTACGTTCCTCTGTCTGCTTCGGCTGTATACAATGATTATGAATCCAGAACAAGAATGTCTTCAGGTACTTTTGAAAACGGTAAAAGCTATAAATATAAAATGAATATATATCAGGAAAAATATGATATATTCGCTGTGCAGGGAACAGTCAGATCTATTAATGTTTCTCACCCTTCTGTTCAGATTCCTATTACATACGGCATAACTGAAATTCAGAATCCCATTTATTATGAAGTAAACGGCATTCGCACTCTTTACGGGGCTTGCTGCATGGAAATTGATAACGGGACTGTAAAAGAACGAAAAATGATTACTAATTATGATCCGACTTTGAAATACGGTACAGACGACGGTTTTTACGATCCGGATAATATTATCCGGCTTTATTTTTTTATCCTAATTCATAAAAATCAATATTAGATAATAATTGTAAATAATTTGTGAACTTTTATTGTTAAGGATTGAAATTTGTATAATTTTAGTATATTATTAATAATAATCATGATTATAAAATAAACAGGAGAAATATTAAAGATGATAAATCAGTATGTTGAAGAAAAAACCTGAGGTTAGCAATTATCGGAATGCGTAAGGTGAAGTAATTAATAAATTGAGCTGGAAATTTTAGCTTGACATAGTATAATAAAAATGATTCAATCATTGCAAGCCGTAATTTCTGAATATAATACGGAAAAGGCGCTGAAGTTAAGTTGTCAGGCGCCGCCCTTAATATAGATTCGATTTTGTAATATTGTTTTAGGATCACTAATATTTATGAATGTTTATGCAATAAAAATAGATACTTCGTTGAACGATATAAATTCGTTTATTCCTTTATTATCAGAAGAGAGAATCAAAAAGATAAATAAATATATTTATGAAAATGCTCGAAAGATAAGTATATTAAGCGAAATACTGGTAAAGTATACGCTTTACAAAGAATATCGATTTTCTCCGCATTTTATTATTTTTGAATACAATGAATTTGGAAAACCGTTCCTGAAAGATTGTAAAGACATTTTTTTTAATATTTCTCATTCCGGTAACTGGATCGTATGTACGGTTAGTGAATCGCCTGTTGGTATTGATGTTGAGGGCGAAACTTCGGATGTTATCCCGATTGCCCAAAAATTTTTTTCTGAATATGAAAATGAATACATCAGAAGCGGAGGATTAAACAATCAGGATGAAATGTTTTGCAAAATATGGACGTTAAAAGAAAGTTACCTCAAATGTATCGGAAAAGGTCTGACGATACCTTTAAACTCATTTAGTTTTGAATTTCATAAGGATGAGATATTGCTGTATAAAGACAATGTCAGAATAAGTGATTTCTTTTTTATGAATAAAAAAATCGACAACGATCATTATTTATCGGTTTGTGTAAATGCCGATAAACCTGATATTGAAAATTTAGATATTACGATGGTTTCCGTTGAAAATTTACTTCTATGGAAAGAAAATATGTTTCGCTAACAGTAAAACAAAGTATAAGGGACCGCGTTTGTTTTTGTGCGATATTGTTTTAGTTGAATTAGTATTAAAATATATCAAATTAAAGATATGTACAAACTATTGAAAAGGAGATAGTATTAATGGATTTCAGCTTGACCAAAGAGCAAAAGGAATATATCAGCGAGGTAAGAAAATTTGCCGTAGAAAACCTGAACGGAAACGATGAAAAGGATTTTTTTTCAGAATCAATGTGGAAACTTACGTCTGATTTCGGTATCCTTGGAATAACTATAGGCGAAGAGTACGGCGGTATGGATGAATCTTATCTGACGGCTGCGCTTATGATAGAGGAATTAGGTTATTCCTGCAATAATAACGGCTTTGTGTTTGTAATAAATAATCATATATGGGTTTCGCAGAATCTGATATATCTATACGGTTCTGATTTTTTGAAAGAGAAATATCTGCCTGAATTGGTTACAGGTGAAAAAATCGGTGCATTTGCATTGACTGAGTGCGATTCAGGTTCTGATGCATGCAGCATGAAAATGACCGCCAAAAAAGTTCAGGGCGGATATGTATTGAACGGAAGCAAGATGTTCATATCCAATGGAACTATAGCTGATATTTTTGTTTTATTTGCTTTGGATGAAGCAAATCCCGAGAAAGTTATTTCGTTTGTTGTTGAGAAAGAATTTGCCGGATTGAAAATAGGTAAAAAGATTGAAACTTTGGGATTGAATTCATGTCCGTTAAGTGAAGTAACGCTGACTGACTGTTTTATACCGGAAGAAAATGTTCTCGGAACACCTGACAGCGGAAAAATGATTTTTATATCGGCACTTGAATGGGAAAGAATATATGAATTTGCGCCGCATATAGGAGCCATGCACCGAGTTATAGATTCATGCATGAAATATGTAAACGAAAGAAAACAGTTCGGACAGAATATAGGTGAATTTCAGGCTGTATCACACAAGATAGCGAATATGAAGATTCATTTTGAATTATCCCGTAATATGCTTTACAAAATCGCATGGATGAAAGATCAGGGAAAAAATGCTTTTACAGATGCGTCAATATTTAAGGTATTTGTCAGCGAAAGCTATATACAGGCATGCAGAGATGCTTTGCAGATATTCGGAGCATACGGATATACTAAAGAATATGATATTGAAAGAGAATTGAGAGACGCGCTCGCTTGCTCTATTTATTCGGGAACAAATGAAATACAGCGAAATACCATTTATCGTATGATGAATCTGGAATGCAGTTTGAGGTAAATAATAATGAATATAATAGTATTGATAAAACCTGTCTCTGAAAAATATGTAAATAATAATTCTGCCAATGAAGAAAACTTAGTGATAAATCCATATGACTTATATGCTCTTTCAAATATTGTTGAATTAAAAAACAAAAATAAAGATATACATATCACCTGTATAAGCATGGGTTCATTAAAAGCAAAGAACGTACTGATAAGATGCAGAGCTATCGGAGCTGACGACGTTATCTTATTATCCGACGAGGCGTTTGCGGGTTCAGATACATATGCTACCATCTATATATTGGAACAGGCTATAAAGAAAATCGGATGTTTTGATATTATCGTATGCGGTAAGAAAGCAGTAGACGGTGAAACCGGACAAGTCGGATATGGTCTTGCATATCGTCTGGGAGTTGATTGTTTTACACAGGTAAATGAAATACTTGAAGTCAACGGTAAAAATGATATAAGTACATTCGGCAATGAAATACCGGATAACAAATACAGCGGTACGATAACTTTTTCGCACATAAACGAAGAAAATGAAGAGACAATAAAAACTCCGACGCCGGTAATGCTTATTTTCGGCCCCTTTATGACACAGAAAAATATCAGTCTGCTATGCCTTAAAAGATCCATAAAAAAACCGGTTACTGTCTGGGATCATGATACATTGAATTCTGAAGTATCGTTATGCGGTTTAAAAGGTTCAAAGACTAAAGTCCTTAATGTTAAAAGTATGATGGATAAGAAAGAAAATGTTGTATTAGAAGGAACAATTGATGAAAAAGCCGAGCAGTTTTTAAGAATTTTGAAAATTGAGGAGATAAAGAAATGAAACTTGCATTTATCTGTGGAAGCGGTTATGGAAGAAGCGATTCACTAATAATAACAAGAAAACTAAGGCTTCTTGCTGACGATAATGAAAGTGAAGTATTTGTATTTATAAGAGGCAGCGAAGGAAATGACAAATACAGAGAAATCGCAAAAAACGGAGCGCACAAAGTTTTTGTATGCGATACAGGTCTTAATTCATTTATCGAAATGTGCCGTTTATGGATAATCAGAAATGATATACATATGATGGCTTTTCAGGATACCGAAGAAGGCAGAAAAATGGCATCTGTTCTTGCAATGATGCTGGACGGCGGACTTACTGCTGATTGTATCAATATTGAATATGATAAGAAAGATGGTTTTCAATTTTTCAGAGCTGCACTCAGCGACTCTATTGTTGCAAAAATAAAATGTATCAATACCGATTATCAATTGTGTACAATAAAGCAGAATTCCTTCCAGATAAAGAAGGAATTATCATATGAAACAGGAAATATTGAATATTTGAAACCTGAAAAAGAAGTAAAGGAAGCTTTGGCACAAGTAATTAGCAGTAAGAAAATCGAGAAAAAAAATGTATCGTTAGTCAATGCAGAAAGATTATTCTGTTTTGGCAGAGGTATCGGTTCAAAAGAGGAATCCGATAAACTCAGAACACTGGCTAAACTGTGCAATGCTGAAATTTCAGGAACAAGAGCAGTTGTTGAAAATGAATTGATTGAAAAGGAATATCAGATAGGGCAGTCGGGAATTTGCGTATCGCCTAAATTGTATGTCGGATTTGGCGTATCGGGCGCAAGTCAGCATGTAATCGGAATCAAGAACTCAAAAGTTATTATCGCAGTAAATAATGACGCAAACGCTCCGATTTTTGATTATTCTGATTATGTTATAATTGAGGATTGTAAGGAATTTTTAAATTGTCTTTTGGAAAAAATTGAACATTATTAAAAGATACTGAAATATTTCAATATCTTTCAGATTTTACATACGATTAGGGATAAGTGGAAAATTAGCTTTTTTAAAAAAGGAGCGTCTTATGAAAAAATATGCAGTTGCATTCCCGGGACAAGGTTCGCAGTACATTTCTATGGGAAAAAATATGTATATGCATAACAAAATAGTCAGAGATCTGTTTGATGAAGCAAGTACGATTTTAGGATATGATCTGGCAAAATTATGTTTTGAGGGAGATATTGAAGAACTTTCAAAAACAGATCTGGTTCAACCTGCGATACTTGCGACAAGTGTATCAGGATTTCATGTTTTTATGAAAAATACGGATCAGCAGCCTTCCTATTTGCTCGGGCATAGCTTAGGAGAAATTTCCGCTCTGGTATGTTCGGGAGCAATTGATTTTTCGGATGGAATAAAAATTGTAGATTTCCGCGGAAAATTGACGGGTTCCTCATTAATTGAAGATGGTTATATGGCTGCGGTCATGGGACTCGACCTTGAACGTGTCAGCGAAATATGCCGTGAACTTTCGTATGAAAATCATATTGTCGAAATATCAAATATAAATTCTGAAGAACAGATTGTTATATCAGGGCATCGTAAAGCAGTGGATGACTTTACAAAAAAGGCAGAAACACTTGGCGGAAGAATTATGAAGGTAAATACAGGCAATCCATTTCATAGTTCTTTGATGAATATAGTAAGAAATGACCTTGAAAAAAATCTTGAAAGTTATCAGTATCATGAATTCAAATACCCTGTTATATCGAATCTGACTGGTGAATGTTATTCTGATTCAAAGGATATACCCATAATGTTATCCGAACAGCTTGTAAAACCTGTACAGTGGCTGAAATCAATTCAATATATTGCCGATAATGGAATAAATAATATCATTGAAATGAAACCTCAGACGATTCTTCGTAATTTAATGATGACCAATAATATGGGAATAGAAGTTTATTCCGATGATGACCGTAAAGATCAGGAATACATAAAAGAAATCACCATGAGGCTGTCTAACCCGCTTCGTTTACCTGCTGAAGAAAAGCATAAACTGATAAGACGATGTGCCGTAAACGCTGTAAGTTCAGAAAACAAAAACTTTAACGATGAATCTTACAGAACAGATGTAGAAAAGCCGTATGAACAGCTGATTGAATTACAGAACAGTATTGTATCAGGTGACGCTGAACCGACCTATGAAGATATGAAATTTTCTTTAGACAGTCTGATACAAATTTTGAACGGTAAAAAAATTAGTACGAATGAAAAAAGTCAAATTATGGAAGATATTTTATATGATACCGGATTATATGAATTATTTCCTGATTATCTGGGCTGGAAGGTTAAATAAATGGAAAAAATGAATTATGAAGAGATTGCAATCATTGGTATGGCTGCACGATTTTCACATGCAGACAATATTGACGAACTATGGGATAATTTACGAGTCGGAAAAGACTGCGTAACAGACTGTCCTGAAGGAAGAAAAAAGGATATAGAAGATTACCTGAAATATCTTAATCTGGATAAGAAAGATATTGTTTACAGAAAAGCGGCATACTTAAAGGAAATTGATAAATTTGATTTTGAATTTTTCAGAATTCCTCCAAATGAAGCCAAAATAATGGATCCTAACCAGAGAATATTATTGGAAACTTCCTATAATGCAATTGAAGATTCTGGATATTCCACAGAATATTTTAATAATAAGAAAGTCGGATGTTATACGGGATGTCCGGCAGAGTATACAAGTAAATCATATCAGAATCTGCTTATAGATATAAGTCCTGAACTGGCAGATAATTCATTTGCAGGAAATTTGGCAGCAATGCTGCCCGCGCGTTTATCTTATTTTTTAAATCTTCACGGACCCGCTATTCTTATTGATACTGCCTGTTCTTCTTCACTGGTCGCAATTCATCTTGCATGTAAAAGTATACAGTCAGGTGAATGTGAGATGGCGCTTGCAAGCGGTATCAACCTTTTTACGTTTCCTGTTTCAAATACTATTGTCAATGCAATCGGAATCGTTGCGTCTGACGGTAAAGCAAGGACGTTTGACGATTCCTGTGACGGTGTAGGTCAGGGTGAAGGCGCGGGCGCTGTTTTACTGAAACCTTTAAAACAGGCGTTAAAAGATAACGACCATATATATGCGGTTATCAAGTCGAGCGCCAGCAATCAGGACGGAAAATCAATCGGAATAACGGCTCCAAGCGCGGCCGCACAGGAAAAAGTATTGGTCGATGTATGGAAAAAAGCAGAAATTGATCCTGAGACTATCGGTTATATTGAAGCGCACGGAACTGCAACAAAGTTAGGTGATCCGACTGAAATATCAGGAATAAATCGTGCATTCAAGAATTTTACAACAAAGAAGGGCTTTTGCGGAGTAGGTTCGATAAAATCCAATATCGGCCATACAATCGGTGCGGCAGGAGTTGCAAGTGTAATTAAAGTTGCTCTTGCACTCGAAAACAAAGAACTTCCTCCGAGTATCCATTTTGAACAGCCGAACCGAAAAATCAATTTCATTAATTCTGCTGTATATGTAAACGGCAAATTAAAGAAATGGGAAAGTCCTTATCCCAGATGCTGCGGAGTAAGTTCGTTTGGAATCAGCGGAACCAACTGCCATATTTTGTTGGAAGAAGCTCCGAAAAATTCATATGTAACTGATGAAAAAAAGAAATCGGACAGCCGTTCCGAACAGCTATTTACTTTATCTGCAAAGTCTAAAGACTCGATGAGACAGCTTATTAAGAATTATATCCGGTTTATTAAGCGGAATAGAAATGCGGATATTAATGATATTTGTTATACGGCAAATACAGGAAGAACAGATTTCAATTATCGTCTGGCAGTCACCGCTGATAGTAAAGAAACACTTCGCAGAAAACTTGAGAAGTTGGAAAACACAGTGTTAAATAGTGAAACTTTGGCGGACATAGGCGTATGGATGTCGGTCAATATGTTGGAAAATGGAGAAGAAAAGATAAATGAAAAAGAAATCGGAATTGATACTGAAAGCTTAAAATTACTTGCAGTAAAATATGTAAACGGTGAAAAAATAGATTGGGATAATATCTATCACGGCGGAGAAGGACATAAAATAAGTATTCCCGTATACTCCTTCAAGAAGAACAGATGCTGGTTTGACATTCCAGATCACGCACCTGTTTCAGCTAAGAATCCGATCGGATATTACGAACCGTCATGGGTGAAAAATATTCTATCTAAGAATGAAACACAGGAAAATTTAGTTGAAAACGTTATATGTTTCTCATGCGGCGATATTTTTACCGAAAACCTTATTGCACTTTTAATGGAAAAAAATATAAATGTATTTCGTATAACGTTTGGTGAGACTACAAAACAGACCGATAGATACAATTACGTTATCAGAGATACCGAAGAGTGTTTTGATTCATTATTCCATGAATTTGAGAAAATGAAAAATGTACATATCATATTCAGTTCTCTTTATTCAGATGATAATCTGGAGCCAGACAAGGAAATCGATACAAGGCTTCAATGCGGAATTTACAGATTTTTAAGGCTTATAAAATCACTGGCTAATATAGTAAACAGAAGCACAAGAATTACATTGCTGACCAATTATGCATATGCTGTTTCCGGAAATGAAAGTCAGATAAGACCTGATAATGCAGGTATTATCGGCTTGGCAAAGACTCTTCAATGGGAAGTACCGTTAATGAATACAAGATGTGTAGATATTGATGAAAATACTTCTGTCGAATCGGTATTAAATGAAATGTTTACAAAAAGCAAAGAATATCTGGTTTGTTATCGTAACCATGAACGTTTTGTTGAGCGTATCAGAAAGGCAGACCTTATAAGCAGAGAAAAGCCTGAAAAATCAATCAGACCGAATGGCGTATATGTTCTTGTCGGCGGTCTTGGAAGAATAGGAAGCAGGCTCAGTAACATTTTTTCTGAATCCGGAGCAAATGTTGTATTTGTGGGAAGAACAGAACTGCCGTCTCATGATAAATGGAAAGAATTTTGTGCAAATGAGAAATCGACCGAATTAAGCGCTAAGGTAGACGCGTGCCTGAAGCTTGAAAAGCTTGGCTGCAAGGTGCATTACTATAGCTGCGATGTTTCAGATTATGAAAGCACAGTATCTTTACTGGAAAATATAAGGACACAGGTCGGACCGATAAACGGAATTATTCAATTCGCCGTAGATGATTTAAGTGAAAAAATTGTGGATTTAAGCGAGGACGAATTTAAGAAATCCATGAGACCAAAGATATATGGCACAAATTTCCTGAATCAGCTTACACAGAAAGATGATATGGACTTTTTCGTAATGTTTTCTTCAGTGATGACTTTAGTATCGGGAAACGGCGTAAGCAGTTATGTAACATCAAATACATATCTTGAATCTTACGCTGAATACATGCGAAAACAGAATCGTCCCGCAACAGTAATAAGTTGGCCTGAATGGATGGGAATTGTTCTTGAAGAAAGCCTTATGTACAGTGAAGAAACTTCCATATTCAGAAAAATGCCGTTTGAAGTCGGTTATCAGGCAATTCAGCAGATACTCAGTACAGATATCAACAGAGTTATCGTCGGAGAAATAAACACAGAAAGTAAGATATATAATCTTCTTGATTACCTTCCGTTTAATTTTTCAGAAGATATCAGAAATGAACTGTTTGTAAACAATAAACAGAAAGCTGTTGAAAACAATCACATTACAGAAAATGTTAAGATAAAGGGAAGAAAAACGTCTATATATTCGGATATCGAAAAAAAATTAGCACAGTCTTATTTCAGTATAATGGGTTATGATGAAGTAGATATCTCATCGAATTTCTTTGAAATAGGCGGTGATTCCATTTCAGCTGTAAAAATATGTGTTGAACTTGAAAAGTTCAACATCGAACTTACTCCTGTAGAACTATTAAAATATCAGACTATTGAATCAATAGCGTCTTATATTGAAAAGAAGAAGGAAGAGGTTGAATGATTGGAACAAGATGAATTCTATATGATGAAAGCAATTGAAATTGCTAAGGGAAAAATACGCGGTAATGAATATCCGTTTGGCTGCTGTATAGTTTATCAGGATACGGTGATACTGGAATCAAATTCATGTTTCACAAGCAGAAATCCGTTAAATCATGCTGAAATGAATGCAATGAATCAACTTATAAATTTATACGGGGAAGCCGCGCTGAAAAAATCAGTACTTTATGCAACTACAGAACCGTGTCTCATGTGTCTGGGTGCAATAAACTGGGCGCATGTCCCAAGAGTGGTTTATGGCACATCAATAGCGGAATCTTCAAGGCTGGGATTTGATGAGATAGATATCTCCATTGATGATGTACTGCCGAAAATGCATTATTCTTTGGAAGTGAAAGGCGGCGTTTTACATGAGGAGTGTATGAATTTACTAGCTGAATGGCATAAACGAAATGAAATGATAAAAAGGTTGTTTAAAATAAGAAATGAAAATTAAAGTATGCGAAATGTTTAAAACAATACAAGGAGAAGGAAAACTGCAAGGCGTACCATCCGTTATGCTCCGATTGATCGGATGCAATCTGAACTGTGAGTGGTGTGATACGGAAGAAGTTTTGAAGAAAAATGAAACAGTTGTATATAATGAAATTACGCTTCTTTCAAAATTGAAATCTTATCATTGTTCGCATATAATAATCACGGGCGGTGAACCGTTTATTTGTCCTGAACTTGTGAAGTTTACAGAATTACTTAAAAGTAATGGTTATCATATTACTGTGGAAACAAATGGTACGAAATATTCTGATATTAAATGCGACTTGGTAAGTATGAGTCCAAAATTATCTAATTCGATACCGTTTAAGTCCGGTAATTATCATATAATAGAACAACATAATAAAAAACGTATCAATATACAAGTAATAAAAAAATTTATAAAAAATTATGATTATCAGCTCAAATTTGTGTGTCGTGATTTGGATAGTGATTTTGAAGAGGTAAAAGATATACTGGAGAAAATAGGCACATATCAGCTTGAAAATGTAATGATAATGCCGCTGGCTGATTGTAAAGAAGAACTTGAAAGAATACAGCGCAATATGGTAAGAAAATGCGTGAAATACGGATTCAGATATGCCAATAGATTACAATTGCAGATCTGGGACAATTCAGAAGAAGCATAGAAAGGTTTAAAAAGGTATTTTCTAATATGAGAAAGATTAATTTTAAAGAGAGACTTGACGATTTCTGGGTGTTTCCTAAACTTACAAAAGTTAAACATTCAGGCGATCCTGACAACAGATTTTTCGACTTTTTAAATGAGAACAGAGATTCCAATACTCCGACAAATTTATACGTCCACATTCCGTTCTGTGATTCGGGATGCGTTTTTTGCCCGTATTATAAATTACACGGAGTAAGCAGCTACAATAGCTATTTAAAGGATTATGTAGATGGTATTATCTATGAAATAAAGAAATATGCAAGCGCACCGTATTTAAATAAGATAAAGATAGAATCCGTTCATTTCGGCGGCGGCAATCCGTTCCTGATTCCTATTGAAGATCTAAGAAAAATTGTAAATGTTATCAAGGAATGTTTTGAAGTTGAAGTAAATGATAACTGGACAATGGAAGGTTCTATCAACTGTATAAAGACAGAAGAATATGTTAAGGGTCTGCTTGAATTAGGCATTAACAGAATCAGTTTTGGTGTACAGACATTTAAGGAATCTATCAGAAAAGATATGAATATCCGCGCAACTCTTGACGATATTTATAACGGAGTAAAGATACTGAAAAAGGCTGGTCTTACTGAGTATTGCATTGATATGATGTATAATTTACCTGAGCAGTCAGAAGAGGACTTTATCCGTGATTTAGAGCTTGTAACAGAACTTGATCCGTATCATATCGACATTTATAATATGGCTTTATTCCCGAATACATACCTTGACAATCTTGTTCATAAAGAAGGCAGATATACAATCAAGCCTTCAAATGAAAACAATATGAAGATGTTCAAACTCGGAGACAAGTGGCTGCTTGATCACGGTTACAGGCAGATAATCACCAATACATATTCGAGATTCCAGGAAAAGATACATATCGGTGATAAGATATATCTCAGCAACGGGAACGTTATAGGCGTCGGAGTATCTGCCAGAGGATATATTGACGGTTATGCATATAAGAATGTCTGCGATATACGTGAATATTTAGAGCGTATCAGACAGGAGAAATATCCTAAGGAATTATGCTGTGTTTGCAGCGAAGAGCAGAATCAGGACAGAACAATGGTATTCTTCCCGATACTTATGGAGATAAAGCGAGAGAATATTCTTAATTATGAAAGATACCGTGAAAGAATCGATTATATTATTGAACTCGGACTGGCAAAATGGGAAGGTGACGTTTTAAAACTTACTAAAGAAGGTATTTTCTGGTCAGGCAATATATCAGAAATATTCATCAGCGATGAGGAATGGAGAACATATATCAAATCCTTCATTAACTCAGCAAAGGAAAAATCCAATCCGTATAATGAAGACTTTATGGGAAAAGTAAGAGTAAAATTAGAGGATTAAGCTATGAACTTATATGAAATGCTGAAGCAAAGCGCAGATAAAAATCCTCAGAAAATTGCTCTTATATGTAAAAATGAATCCATTTCCTACCGTGAACTGTTTAATTTCGTAAGGAATACACAGAATAATCTGAAACAGCTGGATGTGAAACCCGGTGAAAGAGTCGGTCTTGTACTTCACAATTCTATAGAATATGTAATATGTCTCTATGCATTATCTGAAAATCAGAATATTACCTGTTTATTAAATCCTCAGTGGACAGTTTTGGAGCTAGAGAGAAAATTTATTGACGGCGCGCTGGATACTATTATTGTTGAAAGCTATGTATTTAAACATATAGAAAAGGAATATCCGAGACTATCGGATAAATATAGGATACTTCTGAAAACAGACTGTGTGGTAAAGGAAAAGAATGCCGCTTTAATAAGTGATGGGGAAGAAAAGCTTTGCAGTGATGAATCACTTCCCGCATTGATGCAAAGCTCGTCCGGAACTACTAATTTATCTAAAATGGCATATCGTACTCACAGAAATCTCGACAGAGATTCTGTTAATATCATTGAGACAATGAACTATGAATCGTCAGATGTAATATTTGCTCCTATACCGTTATGTCATGGATATGGTCTTACTATGGGAGTGATCGCTCCTATCAGATGCGGTGCAACGATATATATACAGAGGTGGTTTGAATTCAGTGAATTTATAAAGAACTATTACGACTTAAAACCCAATGTATTTCTTGGAGTACCTGAGATTTATGACTGTATGTATTCTGAACTTAAAGGAAAAAAGTTTTCGTTCATATACAATAAGTATTTTCTTTGCTCGGGTTCACCTTTAAGCAGGGAAACGGGAGAAAATTTTTACGCTGTATCTGATATATTCCCGTGTCAGCTTTATGGAATGATGGAAGTCAGTACCATATGCGTAAATAAGAAACCGGATCAGGAAACATTAACAAGCGTTGGAAAACAAATTTCTGATATTGAGATCAGATATAAACCTACAGAACGAAGCGGCTATTATGAGATATTGATACGAGGAGAGACCGTATCACAGTATTATGTCATAAATGGCGAGAAAGTTCCGGCAGTTGACAATGAAGGCTGGTATTACACAAAAGATATCGGCTTTATCAAGGATGAAAACCTGTATCTGGTCGGACGAAAAGAAAAATAAAATGGGAATGAAAGAATGCATTAGAAGTCAAGAGTTGCAAAATTTGCAGAGTACGACTTTACGAAACAAGCAAGCGCTATGCAGAAATTGCAAGATAAAAGTTTAAAGGAGGAGATATATTGAGCGCTCAGTTTGTAAATGAAAATAATAAACTGCCGGACGTTCAGAAAACTCAGGAAACAAGAAAAATATATTTACGACACGTCGGAATTAAAGACGTGGTTGTTCCGGTAACATATATTTTTAACGGTGAAGTCAATTCAAGCGTGGCAAATATGATGCTTGCTGTTGACTTGTCAGCTGATAAAAGAGCAATTCATATGAGCCGTCTTGTTGAAAGTATGAATGAATGGAACAGAGTTATTGATGATAAATCCATCTATGCCCTTTTGGATGAGATATTGGATAGATTAGAAGGATTCAACGCATATACAGAAATGGATTTTACATATTTTATCATGAAAAAAGCTCCTGTCAGTAAGAATATGGGAAGAATGAATTATCAGTGCAGGATAAAAGCAAGCCTAACAAAATCAAGACCCGCACAGTTTGAGATAGATGTAAAAGTTCCGATCACATCTGTATGTCCGTGCTCAAAATCCATCAGTAAATACGGCGCGCACAATCAGCGCGGTCTTGTAAGCGTTGCATTAAAAAATACCGATGTAGAAGCAATACCTGACGTTATCAGACGTGTAGAAGAATCCGCATCTTTCCAGTTGTACTCGCTTTTAAAGCGAGTAGACGAAAAATATGTGACAGAGCATGCATATGAAAACGCAAAATTTGTCGAGGATATCGTAAGAGATGTAACTATCAACTTACAGAAAAACAATAGATATTCGGATTTCACAGTAAATGTTGAAAATTACGAATCAATTCATAATCATAATGCATATGCAGTTATGGTTTCCAGAGATTTAGCTGAGGTGAACGTATAATGGAAAATAAAAATATGGACGTTATAAGGAAATTTATTTATAATAAAATACAGGGAGAGAATGTTCCCGGAATCAGTATTGATGACGATGTCGAATTAGTTGAAAATAGAGTCGTTACTTCTCTTGTGCTTATCCAGATAATTACAGGAATTGAGGATATAATTGAAAAACCGCTTATTACCGATGACGTCGAGATCGAAGATTTTTCTACTGTAAACAATATACTGAAGCATGTTGAAAAAGTAATGAAGGGATAAAAATGTCTGATAAAAGTGAAAATTTAATATTTGATATTTATAAAGAGGAACAGGTTTTTCATGATTCATTTCAATATTTTTGTTACAAAAATTGTTATTTAAATATATTGCGTTATTATAAGGTGAAAAATCCTGAATTTTATATAAATTATTCATTGGACTGGATATTTTTAAAAAATGATGATCTGAAATGGGGATTTGATTTTAAAATCGGAAACATAAATGATAATTTGCTGTCTCCGTTTGATAAAAAAATACTCAAAGTCGATAAAACAATTAAATCGTGCGATGAAATATGGAAGTCCGACATAGAATATTTGAAGCAGGATATACCGGTTGTGGTAGCCGTAGATGTTTATTATCTGAAATATACACCCTATTATTATAAAAAACATTCTATTCACTCGATAATAATAGCAGGATATGAAGAAGAAAACGATAAAATTTATGTGATAGACTGGTATCCTTCATGGTATTTCAAGGGTGAGATAACTAAAAATGAGCTGGATATGGCAAGAAATTCTCTGAATGACCATGACGGCATTTTAAGCGGAATACCTATTAATTATCAGAGTTCAGTTATCTGCCGCAGTGATTTCAGCGAAGATGAAATTAAACTGATAAAAAATCAGCTTGAAAAAACTCTGAACAAGTTTTATCAGGTTAACTCTGATAAAAACACTGTAAAAGGCGAATTGAACGGCTATCGTGCAATAAATGAAATCTCGGTATTCCTTGAAGATAATATGTCATTAAAAGGTCAGAAACGAGTTAAATTTCTGGAGTATATGTATGAAAAGCTATATTTCATTTATTCAAGAAAGGAATTGTTTTATTGGTTCCTTGAACGTGTAGAGGATGAATATCCGATAATATCAGTCAGAAATACTCAGGATGCGCTTGAAAAAACCATGAAATCATGGAAAATTATTCTGTCATTGATAATAAAATGTACTATAAAAAATACAAATGATGATTATGAAAAGATACTCATAATAATGGAACAGATTATGGCAGAAGAAAAACGGTTTTATTACTCTTTATATGATTTGAACCGGAGAGTAAATCTAATCACTTAAAAGGAGCATATATATGACAGAATCGGTTGGCGTTATTGGTGCGGGCGTAATGGGGCAAGGCGTGGCGCTTACGCTTGGACAGTATGGTTTTCGCGTTATTCTTATCGACCTGAACGAATCGATACTTGATAAAGCAAAGCAGAATATGAACGAACAATTCTACGGATACAGTTTTATAAATGAAAATTTCGATAATGAAAATTTTATGGACAATATTACATTTACAACAGACTACAGCCTATTAAAAGACGTGGACTTTGTTGTAGAAAACATTCCAGAGATACTGGAAGAAAAGAAAAAGGTATATGAAAAAATATCTTTGATCTGCAAAAAGGAATGTATATTCTGCGTTAACACATCATGTATTTCTATCACGGAAGTAGCTTCGTTTTCTGATCGTATGGAACAGGTTATAGGCGTACATTTTATGAATCCTGTTCCGCTGATACCTACAGTTGAAGCAATCAGAGGAAAGAAAACAACTGATGAAACTATTGAAAAGACCAATGATCTGATTCGGAAAATAGGAAAACGAAGCATTGTTATAAATGATTCGGTAGGCTTTGTGTCAAACAGAATATCACATCTTATGATGAATGAAGCTGCATATCTTGTATATGAAGGAGTAGCGACGCCTGAACAGATAGATGATATATTCAGAAGCTGTTACGGACATAAAATGGGACCGCTGGAAACTGCCGACCTGATCGGATTGGACACGGTTACAAATTCATTGCAGGTATTATATGATAACTATAAAGATAAAAAATTCCGTTGCTGTCCACTGTTGAAAGATATGGTAAGAGTCAATGAGTTAGGCCGTAAAAGCGGTAAGGGATTTTACCGTTATTAAGTGTAAAAAGGAGTAAATAAAATGAATACGGAAAATGAGATCTATCAGAAATTAAAAGAATTTATATTGAAAGTATCAAGAAGGAAAACAATAGGCGATGATGATGATATATTCGAGGGAGGAATCGTCAATTCATTATTTGCAATGCAGCTTGTTATTTTCCTTGAAAAACAATTCGACATACATATAGACGGCAAAGATTTAAAGGCTGACAACTTTAAAAATATCAGATCTATTGTTTCATATATTGAAAATAAACAAAAAGCATTAAGAATATGATGTCCGATGGCTACACGGAATAGCAGAATTTTTTGTAATTTTACTATGTTTCATTTAATAAGCAATGTCAGTACAGCACAATGCTCTTTGCGCAGTGTTTTCTTAATTTTCAGTTTTAAAGAAAGGAGCGTACCGGTAATTTGAATTTTTAAATTACCATAGATATTAATATGGGATTTGTGCCGGAATATGAGGAATATAAAGAGCAGATATCAGAATTTTTAGCTTCATATATACTTCCCTATGCTGAAAAATGTGAAAAACAGAAATTCGTTGATCGAAGCCTGTTTGAAAAAATTGCAGGAGAAGGCTTTTTGGGCGCTAATGTTCCCAAAAAATACGGAGGCTCAGAGCTTTCAATGCTGCAAATAGGAATACTTAGTGAAGAGTTTGCAAAAGCAAGTTCTTCAATCCGCAGTATTTTTACTGTTCAGGGAATGGTACAGCTTGCGGTATTGAGATGGGGCAGTGAAAAACAGAAAAAAAAATGGCTTCCTGAATTTTCAGGCGGCAGACTTATAGGCGCATTTGCGCTTGCAGAGGAACAAGCAGGGTGCGATGCCGGAAATTTAGAGGCAGAAATCAAAAAAGAAAATGACTGCTTTGTATTAAACGGAAGAAAAACATGGGTAACGTTAGGTATGACAGCGGATGTTTACTTGGTATTTGCAAAATATGAGGGAAATATTGTCGGAGTACTTGTTGAAAATGATAAAACAATAAAAAGACAGCCTATAGAGGGATTGCTTGGCGTAAGAGCCTCAATGGTTGGAAATGTCACATTTAACAATACTAAAGTACCACTGGAAAATATGATCGGTTCAGCAGAAGCCGGTCTTAAATTTATTATCCCGTCATGTCTTGATTACGGAAGATATACAATCGCATGGACAAGTCTTGGAATTTCGGAGGCTTGTGTTTCATTATGCAGAGAATATGCTTCCGAAAGAAAACAGTTTGGCAAAAGCATTAAAGAATATCAGCTGGTACAGGAGATGCTTACTAAAATGATAGTACTGACTAGAGCATCTGAGACATATTGTAAGGAAGTTGCTGAGATACGTGAAAAATGTGAGCCGAATTCAATATTGGAAACAATGTCTTTAAAGTATTTTTCAACTAAAGTTGCCAGCAAAGTTACAAATTTAGCGGTTCAGTTATTCGGAGCAAATGGATGCTGCGATAAATATCCGATAGAGAGATATTTCAGGGATGCTCGAATCAATGAAATTATTGAAGGCTCTTCACAGATGCATGAAATAATAATAGGCGGAAACTATTGATCCCGAAGTCTGAAAAAAGGTGGCGTTATACGATATGGTACAAAAAATAAAATGTGTTATATGGGACTTGGACAATACGATATGGGATGGAGTATTGTCGGAAGATAAGGAAGTAAAACTCAACGACAATATAAAAGAAATTATAGAGGAATTGGATAAAAGAGGAATCCTGCAATCTGTCGCCAGTAAAAATAATTATGACGATGCTATGGCTAAACTCCGTGAATTCGGTTTGGATGAGTATTTTCTATATCCTCAGATAACATGGGATGCAAAATCAGAATCTGTTCGGAAAATCAGGGAACAGATAAATATCGGAATGGATTCGATAACATTTATTGACGATCAGCAGTTTGAACTTGAAGAAGTTTCATTCAGTAATCCTGAGGCGCTTTGTATAAATGCAAATGAAGTTTCGGGAATATTAAACAGAGACGAATTTCAACCTCGTTTTATAACATCTGATTCCAGAAACCGCAGAATTATGTATATGAACGACATCAAGCGAAAAGAAGAAGAGGAATCATATAAAGGTTCTTCGGTTGAATTTTTGAATAGTCTGAACATGTATGTTGATGTATCTTATGCAACTGTTGAAGATATAAAACGAGTTGAGGAACTTACAGTACGTACACATCAGTTGAATTCGACAGGATATACATATACATATGAGGAACTGTGCAAACTTATCGATTCGGATAATTATAAATTACTTATTGTGAGTTTGAAAGACCGTTTTGGTTCATACGGAAAAATCGGTATTATATTATTGGAAATGAAAGAAGATAATGTAATAATAAAGCTGTTTTTATTGTCATGCAGAGTTATGTCAAGAGGAATCGGAAGTATCCTTATGAATGTGATAAAAAAAGAGGTACAAAAACATAACAAGAAGCTTTTTGCAGAGTTTATTTCAAATGAAAAGAATCGAATGATGAAAATTATGCTCATGTTCAACGGCTTTGAGGAATCGGAGCAAGAAAATCTTTTGGTTTGCAAAAATTTAAGTGTGAAAGAAGACATGGATCATATAACAATAAATAATAATTTATAAATGCCGACCGCATTTATAAGACGTATTTCAAGCAGTTTTATTTTCGGCGCTGAAAAATTTTGAGTTAAATATCGCTCGGTAAAGTACAAGAAGTAAATTGCCATATATTAAAGAAATATGCAGATTTATACCGTACAAAATCACCATACGTTCTTTGTGCGACGTCGCCCTAAATAAATATTTACAAAAGAAAATGTTAATGAGGTGGATCATGCTTAAAAAAAAGAAATATACTTTAATTGACACATTAAAGATTTGTTTTCAATGTAATCCTACAGCTTGCTGTGGAATACTGATCTTAGTAACAATTGCAGCATTGCTTCCTTCTGCGCTCGTTATTCTCAATGCTAATTTTATAGACAGTTTGATGACTTATGTCTCTGAAAAAACTGATTTTAATAAAGTACTTTTGAATATAGCAGGCCTGACGATTGTACTTCTGGTCATGCATTTTTATACTATCGGCGTCAGGTTGTTTAAAGAAAAGATAAATATCGGACTTCGTTCTAAATTCTATCCGGAAATTATAGAGAGAACCGTACATTTAAAGTATGAATATATTGAAAAAGAGGACACATGTGATCTGATAAATCGAATTATTAACTGGCCGGGATTATCGACTATCGAAACGGCTTTCGATCATCTGACTGATGTTATTTCGAAAATAATTTTCACAGCAGGTCTGACGGGAACAATATGGAGTATTTCATGGTGGTTTATTCCTGTATCATTTGTAAGTGCATTGCCTATTTTCATATGTTCCTTTTTCCTGAGTAAGGAAGTTTATGAAAAAGTACGCTGGAACAGTGAAGTTTCGAGAAAGTCGGATTATATTGAGTTTAATATGCTGAGAGGCCGTGACATGGCGGCTGAAAGAAATCTGTTTGATTACAGTGAGCATTATAACGAACAATTTGAAGGATTATTTATGAAATCAGCGAATATGGAGCTTGGTGTGCGTAAAAAATGGTTCGTTGTAAATAAACTGCTTACAAGCATTGTTGTTGCCGTTTGTATTGTTATTGCATTTGTATCATTGAATTATCTTAAAACAGGACAGATAACAATAGGTCTTTTCATATCACTTATAACAGTTCTGTTTCAGCTTGAAGACGCATTTACCTCTCAGATACCTGATCTTATATGTTCTTTAACAGAAGATAACGAATATCTGAAAGATATGACATCGTTCATGGAGCTTGACGAGGACAGCGAGACAAACGGCGGTATTCAGGCAGAAAATGAGGATATTCAGACAATAGAGTTCAGAAATGTATATTTTAAATATCCGGGTACTGACAATATGATTTTGAATGGAGTAAGTTTTAATATAGAGAAAGGACTTCACTATGCTATTGTCGGAAAAAACGGCTCAGGTAAAAGTACGCTTACAAAACTTATGCTTGGATTATATGACATAGACGACGGTGAAATACTTATAAACGGAAAGAATATCAAATTATATTCAAAAGAACAGCTTTATTCTTTTTTTTCTATTGTATATCAGGATTTTGCACGTTATTCCATTTCAATAAAAGACAATATCGGGTTAGGCGATAAAGAAAATGCGGATAATATGGAAAAAATTGAAAGCGCTGCTGAATATGCCGGAATAAAAGAAATTATTGACGATCTCGAAGAAGGTTATGAAACTCCTTTAGGAAAAGTATTAGAGGGCGGAATAGATTTTTCAGGCGGACAGTGGCAGCGTATTGCGCTTGCACGTTCATTAATGAAAGAACAGGCTGTCAGAATTCTCGATGAACCTACGTCTGCATTGGATCCGCTCGAGGAGAGCAGACTTTATAAAAAATACTCTGAAATATCAAAGAACAGCACTACATTATTTATCTCGCACAGATTGGGATCAACCAAATTATCAGACAAAATATTGGTATTGGACGGCGGAAAAGTTGTCGGACTTGGAAAACACGACGAATTAATGAACGATTGCTTATTATACAGAACAATGTTTAATACTCAGAGGGAGTGGTATGATGAAAAATAAAACATTACCTTTTTATAAAGTAATACACAGAACGATGAAATACGGTTTTAAGAGGCTGCCGGGATTTTTTATCGTTTATCTTATTGTCTGTATATTACTGGCAGTTTTCAATTTTTTATCAATTAATATATTACAGTTATTGTTCGATTCTGTTTCAGATATAAGCAAGAACGGAAACTGGTCCGATATAGATAATATTATCCTTATTACAGGATTGCTTTTCTTTTTGCTCAGTGTTTTCAAAGGACTCCAGAATTACATTAATAAATCTTATTTTTACACATTTATGAGCAAAATCCTGAAAGACATGAACGCAAAGGCCGGCAGACTCAGTTTGATTGATTTTGAATCTGTCAAGCTTTATGATAAGATAAATCTGGCAATAGGCGGTGTACGACATGCAGTGGAATCCACGATAAATCTTTTGAATGGCGTTATCTATTATGCGATCTTTTTTATAAGCGTCGGAATATATCTTGTCTCAGTCAAACCGATGCTGTTTGTGCTTTGTATACTTATCTTTATTCCTAAAGTAATATCACAATACATAAAAGGAACTCAGTTGTACCGTTTACAGGAGAGTACCGTAGAATGCAGCAGACAGAGCGGATATTATCAGCAATGTCTAATAGATAAAATGTATTATAAAGAGACGAAAACACTTGGAGCAATTCCTTACTTTATTAAATGTTATCGAAATAAAGTAGAAGAGTTTAACGGCAAACAGTGGAAAGTTCAGGTAAAGACCTCAAAAATCGAATGCTTTCTTACTTTGCTTACATATGTAGGACATATCGGTTCGTTTGCCCTCCTGACTTATTATCTTATAGAAGGGAGTATTACCCTTGGCTTCTTTGCTGCAATTTATTATTCGCTGAACAAACTTATGGACATAATGAAAGAAATGATTGAACTGTTCGGAACTATTTATGAACACGCCAACCTTGCAGGAAAACTATATGATTTTCTTGAGCTTCCTGAATTTAAGGGAGAAGACGCTTCTATCGAATCAATTGGCGATCTGAAACTTGAGAATGTTTCATTCGGTTATCCGTATACAGACCGAAAAGCAATAGACAATGTTTCACTAACAATCTCAAAGGGAAGCCATGTAGCAATTGTAGGCGTTAACGGTTCAGGAAAAACTACTCTTGTAAAAATAATTATGGGATTATTCAAGCCCACTGACGGAAAAGTTTATATCAACGGAAGAGATACGACCAATTGGAGTACAAAGAGTTTTGCAAAAAGAATATCATCTGTTTTCCAGAATTTCGGAAAGTATAAGCTTCGATTGGACGAAAATGTTATGCTGAGTGATTTCGACCGTAAAGAAGATGAAAATTATCTCAGAGGAAAACTTGACGATGCCGGATTCGATTATAAAAAGAACGGAATAGATAATCATCTGGATACAGTTCTGAGCAAAGAATTTCATGGAATCGATATATCGGGAGGCGAATGGCAGAGACTGGCTATAGCAAGAGGTATTTACCGTGAACATGACCTTATTGTGCTGGACGAACCGACGGCGGCAATCGATCCTATCGAAGAAGCATTCGTGTATAAGCAATTTGCCCGTATCTCAGAAGGTAAGACAGTCCTTGTAGTAACTCACAGATTGGGTTCAGTCAAATCTGCTGACAGAATTATCGTACTTAATGAAGGAAAGATAATTGAGGACGGTTCACACAATGAACTTATAGAAAAGAACGGATTTTATGCTAAGATGTACTTTGAACAGGCAAAATGGTATCAGAGATAATCAGCGCATATCGTGCTGAAGCAGTTAAGTCAGACTTCATAAGAGAAGAGGTAAAAAAATATGAGTACTCAAAGGAATCAGGTTTTATCTGTAAAGGAAGCCCGTAATTTTCTGATAAATTATCAGGGACTGAATACTGCCTGTAGGTACACCCAAGAAAAAGGCGTAATATCCTATTTTGAAAAGGTAGGATGCATACAGTATGATCCATTGAATGTGGTAGGAAGAAACGCTGATCTTACATTACAGTCAAGAGTAAAAGGTTATCATGCCGATATGCTTTATAAACTGCTTTACCAAAAAAGAACTGTTATTGACGCATGGGATAAAATGATGGCTTTGTATTTGCAAAAAGACTGGCCTTACTTCAAGCGTTTAAGGGCTTCTAAAGGAAAAGAAATAGAGGCGGTTTTAGCAAGAAGAAATTCTCTTCAGGCGTTGGAACATCTGGATGAAGTGAGAGAACATATCAAGAAACACGGTCCTTCACAGTCGAGTTCAATTGATATCGGAGTATGTAATCCTGGCAAATGGGGAAGTAAAAAATTAGCCAGTGCAGCAATGGATTATTTATTCAATATCGGAGAACTGGGAATATATTCAAAAAATAATGTTCAAAGAACATACGAATTTACAGAAAAACTGCTCAAAAAAGAAATTCTTGAGGAAAGCGATCCTTTTCAATCCGATGATGAATTTTACGAATGGTATGTAAAAAGAAGGATAGGTTCTGTCGGAATGCTTTGGGCTTGCAACGGAGGCGGATGGCTAGGACATTTTATATCCGATTCCGATATTAGAAATTCTAAAATAAAGAGACTTTTAGAAAAAGGTGAAATAGAAGAGTTCTATGTGGAATCCGTTAAAAATCCGTTTTATATCAGAAGCGAAGATACAGAATATCTGAATAAGAAGTCGACAAAAAAAGAAGTCAAATTTTTAGCGCCATTGGACAATCTTTTGTGGGACAGAAAAATGATAAGAGATATCTTTGATTTTGATTATAGCTGGGAAGTATATACTCCCGTAGCTAAGCGAAAATTCGGATATTATGTTCTGCCTGTGTTATACGGCAATCAGTTTATCGGAAGATTTGAGCCTAAACAGTATCGCGGAGAAGAAGAACTGAGACTTGAAAACTGGTGGTGGGAAGACGGAATAAAAATAAATGACAGATTAATTGAAAAATTAGAAGAAGGAATGAATAGATTCTGTAATTATCTGGGCGCTCAGCAAGTTAATAAAGATGATTGGAATAATATGGTATTAAACCGATGATTTTTAAATAGTCAGGAGGGTATGCGATATATAATTATGGAAAAAGAAATAATAGATCTGATCGTTGATAATTCTTTTGTAGACAGTAACGGAAAGGCAATACAGGCTGACGATGATTTGATTGAAATCGGGCTTAATTCCTTAAATTGTATTCAGCTTATAGTTTTGTTAGAGGATAAATATAATATAGAATTCGGTTACAGTGATTTATCGGTTGAGTCTGTAAATACAGTTTCTAAAATAATAAATTATATTTTGAGTCATAAAAATTAATGAGATATAACCGACGCGGTATTATACAAGTCTCAACTGATGATTTTATAGATACTGCATTAAAAAGATTTTTGAGGTTTTTAATATGGAATACAATTTGATAAACTCAATTGCAGAAAGTGCGAAAAATGGAAAAACAGCTATGATAAACAACGGAAATATTATATCATATAAAGAACTTAAAGACAAAATTGACAGAGCCTGTTTATATATGAAAGAAGAAACAGGCATAAAGGAAAGATCACTTGTATTGCTTGTTACTCCACGGTGCGTTGAACAGATTGAATTGATGCTTACATTTTTTTCTTTGAACATTGCATACTGCAATATAGATTTTAATGAGAAAAAAACGAGAATAGGTCATATCATCAGTAATTCAAGACCTCAGTATATAATTACGACTGCTGAAAAAGCAAAAGAATTTGACCTTGAAAATTATTTCGTATGCGGCAGATACGACGCTCTTAATATCTATTGCTGCAAAGAAGAATCACCTTTATTTGACGAAGATGTTTCATATGTTTTATACACATCGGGAACAACCGGAGTTCCAAAGGGTGTTGTTATCGGAAAAGAGGCGGCATATAATTTTATTTTTTCAATTAAAGAGATAATGATATCTGAGGATAACGGAAAAATAATGCTTAATACGGCTTTTAATTTTGATATATCATTTCTTGAATCCATAGCGTCGTTTTATTATGGTCTGACAGTAGTGTTCATGGATATGCACTTACAGAATAATCCGAAGAAAATAGCCTCGTTCATTGACGAATATTCTATTGATATTGTTCAGATGACACCTTCCCTGCTTACAAATATATATATATATTTCAGAGGAAACTGCGCTATCTTTAATAAAGTAAAACGGCTTCTCGTCGGCGGTGAAAAATTTCCTGAGAATATGTATGAAAATCTAAAAAAAATCAGCGATTTATCAATTTATAACATGTACGGACCAACAGAAGCAACTGTATGGGCAACGTTCAAGAAGCTTGACGACGGAGAGATAAATATCGGAAAAGCTTTGCCCGGATATAATGTTTTTGTTGTAAACGATGAAAATGTTATAGTAAAGAATGAAATAGGTGAAATATGCATATCCGGAAAATCAGTGGCGATAGGTTATCTAAATGATAAGGAAATGACAGAATCCCATTTTTGCAAAGATATTTCAGGTTACTCGCCGAAAATGTACAGAACCGGAGACCTTGGCATACAGCATGATAACGGAGAAATATCCTATATCGGAAGAAAGGATACGCAGGTAAAATTCAGAGGATACAGAATAGAACTTGGTGAAATAGAAACCGCGGTAAAGAATTACAGACTTGTTGAAGATGCTGTTGTTATAATGAAAACGGATAAAAAAACAAATTTGAAAACATTGATATGTTTTTATATGTCAAATACAGAGATAGACATCAAGGATATAAATTTGTTCCTGAGTAAAATGATTCCGCAGTACATGATTCCACAAAAATATGTAAGGTTAGATAAGTTCCCGTTGAAGTTAAACGGAAAAATAGACCGGAATTCTTTGATGAATATATAAGACGATGATTTTTCGGCTTGAAATTCAAACCTTTGAATACAGCCATAAAGAGAGTTTATTTAGGGAAACGTGTCGTCAATAAAGCTTTCGGCCAAGAGTAATGTTCATATTTTTGCCGTTACATTAGAATTATAAGAAAGAAATGCCCTCGGATTTTGTACATAAATTCCGAGGGCATATATTATTAGCCACAATATTCGGTCGGACTAAGAATATTTTTACTATTTAGACAGTTCTGAAATGCATCAGTATGGAGTTTTATAACAATCCGTTATGCATTTTAGCGGCGGTCAGCGTATTTTTCATAAGCATAGCAATTGTCATAGGTCCGACTCCTCCAGGTACAGGAGTTATGTAGGAAGCTTTTTTTTCTGCGCCGTTAAAATCAACGTCACCGCAAAGCTTGCCGTTTTCAAGCCTGTTCATGCCTACGTCAATTATAACGGCGCCATCCTTTACCATATCCGGAGTAATGAAATTAGCCTTACCTACTGCGGCAACCAGTATATCTGCACCTGCGCATATTTCTTTGAGGTTTTGCGTCTTAGAATGACATATAGTAACAGTACCACTTCTGTGAAGAAGAAGCATAGACATCGGTTTGCCTACAATATTACTTCGTCCTACTACAACGCACGACTTTCCGGAAATATCTATTCCTGTGCTGTCTATCAATTCCATAACGCCTGCCGGGGTACAAGGAAGAAAGGCAAAGTCTCCGATCATAATCTTACCAACATTATAAGGATGGAAAGCGTCCACATCTTTATCAGGTATAATTAAATTTATAACAGCATTTTCATTGATATGCTTTGGAAGTGGAAGCTGACAAAGAATACCGTCCACCTTTTCGTCATTATTTAATTTTTCCACAAGCTGCAGAAGTTCTTCCTGAGAGGTTTCCTCCGGAAGAGCATATTCAAAGGAATTGAATCCAACCTCTTCACACGCTCTTTTTTTTGAATTTACATACACTCTTGAAGCAGGATCATTTCCTACAATCACAACTGCAAGACCAGGCTTAATCCCCTTTTCTAAGAGCTTTTCGGTTTCAATGCGTACTTCTTCCTTAACTTTTGATGAAACTTCTTTACCGTTAATTAATTTAGCCATTTATTCTTCCTCCGATTCAATTTTTATCTCGTCTATTTCATCTATATTTTCAGATTCATAATTTTCATAATCTGAATTATCTGTATTATCTTCATTATTGCCGTCGCTGCTTATTATTCCCTGTTCTTCTCCGTCAGGTTCCTCGTCGTCGGCGTTATTTTCAATATCATTTTGTTTTTTTATTCCGCGTAATTCCGACTGCCTGATAAGCTCCTTTGATTCATCAGTATCTACATACAAAACGTATTCGTCTCCCATACGCTTTACCTTATTCAGAATAACAACAAGCAGTATAACTGAAGAAATAAAGCATATTGCCGCTAATACCTGTGAAACCCTCATTGTGCCGATCATAAGACTGTCTGTCCGCAGGCCTTCGATAAAGAAGCGTTCCAAGCCGTACCAGCCTAAATACATTAAAAAGATTTGTCCGTCGAATTTTCGTATTTTTTTAGCAAAAATTGCAAGTAATACAAAGCCAAGCAGACACCATACGGATTCATATAAGAAACATGGGTGTACCGGCTTATCCGCATTCATAGCGATCAAATCGGCCGGAGAGCTCATATCGCTGTTTACAGATATAATCCAGTCTCTTATTTTGCCGCTGGACATTCCAAAAATATTGTCAGTATTATAACCAAAAGCCTCCTGATTAGTAAAATTCCCCCATCTACCTATTCCCTGCCCCAGCAGAAATCCCATTGAAGCAACGTCCAGAAGAGGCAAAAGCTTTACCTTGCGCAGCTTTGCAACAAGACCGCCTACAATAACCGCGCCTATAATACCGCCGTATATAGCCAAGCCGCCGTTTCTTATATTAAATATTGATTTCCAGTTTCCTGCATAATCCTCCCATTGCATAATCACATAATAGGCTCTCGCACCTATAAGTCCGCCTATTATTCCACCGATAACAGCGTCTATTGCTCTGTCCGGATCTATACCGTACTTTTTCATCTGAGAAAAGCAGTAAATCATCGCAAGAAGCATTCCAAGCGTAATTAAAAGACCGTACCATTTGATTTCAAGTCCAAAAAGAGTAAACGCGGTATCATTAATAGTTATATCAATTCCAAGCTTAGGGAATATCACCTGATTTTGTTTAAGTTCGCTGATAGCAGTCATTGTAACATTCTCCTTATTCAATAACCGAAATTGTCATGTTTCCGGTGTCAAAACGATTTAATAAAGCCTTCTGCACATCGTTATAAGTCATTTCAGACAATATCCTTATAGAATCATAAGGTCCTACTCCAGACATATAGGCCGATATAAGATTTCCGGCAACAGCTTCAGCATTATTGCTTTCTCTTACAATCATACCGTAGGTGGATTTTTTTATACTGTCATAAAGAGATTTATCCAGTCCCTCAACCTTAACGCGTTCTATCTCATCGACGATATACTGCATCACCTTTTTAGGATAGGCGGATTCTCCGCTGAAAATAAGACAGAAAAAGCCGTCTCCGCAAAAGACTTCAAACCCAAATGTAGAATTTATAAGTTCCTCGTCAAGAAGCTTTTTGTAAAGCGGAGCTGAAGGATCTGAAATTATATTACCGGCTATGGAGCACTCCATATCTGATTTAAGCCTGTTAAATCCGCTTTCCGGTCTGCATTTTATACCAACATTAAAAATCGGCGTGCCTACCGGAAGATTTCCATAAACCTCCTTTTGGACTATTTCATACGGTTCTTCCGGAAACACAGTTTCCAGCGCCTGATTTTCGCATGGTTTTAGAAGCTTATCGGCAATATTTATTACCTCTTCCGTTTTAACATTTCCGGCTACTACTAAAACCATATTATGAAGATTATAAAAGGTATTATAGCATTTATAGAGAAGATCGGCGTCAATTTCAGCTATGCTTTCAATTGTACCGGCTATATCTATTCTGACGGGATGCTTATGATACATTCCCTGAAGCATATTGAACAATACCTTCCAGGTAGGGTTATCGTCGCACATTTTAATTTCCTGACTAATAATTCCCTGTTCCTTATCTACGGTTTCCTGTGTAAAATAAGGGTTTTGAACAAAGCTGAGTAATATCTCAAGAGATTCCTTGTAATTATCTGAACAACTGAAAAGATAACAGGTTCTGTCAAAAGAAGTATACGCATTGGCATTAGCGCCGGTCTTAGCATAAAGCTCAAAGGCGTCACAGTCCTCGTTTTCGAAAAGCTTATGCTCTAAAAAATGGGCGATACCCTCCGGTACTGTCGTAAATTCCTTGTCAGCATTCGTTTTAAAGCATGTATTAATAGAACCATATTTAGTTCCGAATAACGCTTCAGTTGTACTGAAGCCCTCCATTTCACATACAAATATCTCAAGCCCCGACGAATGCTTTATATAATTACAACTATCGCCTGTCTGTTCGCATATAATTCTGTTGATATCCATTTTATTCACCTCTCATCACATAAACCGTATCAAGCTCAAAAGATTTAGCGGCTTCAATAATTCGCTCTCTTGTAACGGCCTTTATTTTCTCAACAGATTCGGAAGGTTCAAGTAATTCTCCGTTAGCGAGACATCCGAAATACCAATTAATATATGACGTGGAAGTATCTCCGACACCTTTAAGCGAATTGATAATGCTTAAAACTGAATTGCTTATATCCTCATCTGAAAATTCCCCGTTTTTAATATCCTCAAGCTGTTTTATGATTTCCTTTTCTGTTTTTTCAATATTTTCTTCTTCTATTCCGCAGTCTACCATAAGTGTTTTTTTAAATCTGTTATACTGCGACGTACAATAATAGCAAAGACTCTGCTTTTCTCTGACATTTATAAAAAGCTTTGAAAAAGGGGTAGCTCCGAAAATTGTATTCATAAGTCTTACAGCATCATAATCATCGCTTTTTCCTTTAAATGCAAGAACCATTTTACACTGGTTTACATCAAGCCTTTCTTCCGTCCTGCAAATGCTCTGCTTAAGAGGACTGTGGCTGTAATACTTAACAGCGGACGGAATTCTTTCAATCCTGGAAAAAGCTTCAAAAATAGCATTCTCAGCATTGGTATTTTCCTCCGAACCGACATAATAAATCTCAATTTTGGCAGTTTTCAGGAGTTTTTTATATGCCTTATATGCAGATTCAGCGGTAACTGATTCAGCGGTTTCCTTGGCGCCGTATGAAGAATTGGCGCTGTTTTCGCCGTTATATATTGATTTTTGAGCCTGCATAACTGCATAGGCTCTTTTATTATTTATTTCAGCTTCAATTGAATCCAGAATATCTCTTTTTCTGAAATCAAACGGTTCATGAGCAAATTCAAGCTTTCCTTCGCCATTTTTTATAACGTTAGGAGAGAAAATGCAATCAAGTAATATAGAAAGCACTTCCGCGTTTATATCCTCGCCTTCAAGAGCGTATTTACTGTTTATAGAGCTTACGCCTATACAAAGTCTCTGATAATCGGCAATTTTAAGAATATCTATATTAATGTTTGCACCATAAAGCGAATTAAGCTTAGCTGTAATTTCACTGATATTTTTATATTTGCAGTTAGATGAGCCTAAAACGCCGACAGCAATGGCATTTTCCGAAGCAGTTTCCTTTTTAAGCTCGGTAATAAACATTATCTGCACTCTCTGAGTTTTAAATTTAGGATCGATAATTGATGTATAGCCGATACCCTCAGCAATATCTTTTCTTTGATACACCGCCATATTTATTTTCTCCTTTTAATTTTTTCCGACCTTTTTATTATAGCACATTTATCCGATAAATTCCATATATTTTTAAAAATTATAAAACTCGTATTTCAGATTTTTTAGAAAAAGAATATATGAGGGCTTCTTTAACAGGTTTGATCTCAGTTTTTTCAAGAGTAAGTTTATACAGCTCAATCTGACGCTTATATTTTTCCGCAAGCTCATTTATATCGGAAACCCTGTCCGTCTTATAATCTACTAATACAAGATAATCTTCAAATTCCAAAACCATATCTATTATTCCGTTAAGCATACCCGACGTATTTTTGTATTCCATACCAAACTCGTCTTCAAGCTCAAGATCGTCGATTGCTATTAGAAATTTCTTTTCTCTTAGTATATTCTTGCAGCAATTTATTCTTTCAAAAAGCTTAGAATCCAAAAATGCGTTAATATCGTCCTCTTTAATTGCACTTTTCTGCTTTTCAGTTAAATAACCGGTATTATAAAGCCTTTCAAGCTCCATTTGGTAGTCCTTTTTCAGAGCGCTAAAATCAGTAAACTGCAAAAATCTATGTAACGCAGTACCCTTTTCAGCAGGAGTAAGTCCCCCCGCTTCCCTTGCAAACTCCGGACGCTTAAGAGGAGCTTCAAAGCTTCCTTCATTTTTTGAAATATCAGACACTGAAAGCTTTGACGTAAGAGCAGACAGCGAAAGGTCATAGTTAAAGCTGAACATGTCCTCAATTTGCCTTACCATTTCCTCACATGGCAAGCTCCTTTCTTTCGGAAGCTGAATTATTTCATCCGTTTTATTTGGATTATAAAATTCATAGTCTATTTTAAAATCCTCATTATACCTAAAACTTTCAAATATCTGAAACCGCTCTCTGATCGTACCTGAACCTCCATGAGAAATCAAGGTCATCAACAGCCAATCTTCCATTGAATTTGCCGAAGCGGATATACGATCGGATATACCTCCGTTTAGTAATATGTCGGTCGCCATTGCCTGAGCCTTTTTTAAATTGGCTTCACCGGCGTTTAACGTAATAAATAAACGTTCTTTAGCTCTTGTCAGCGCCACATAAAGCAGGCGCATTTCCTCGCTAACTGCATTGCGCCGATTTTCCAAACTTATCGCTTCATAAGGCAATGTGTTAAAACGTTCATATTTTTCTTTATTCTGCAGCTTGAATCCAAGCCCTGATTCATACGAAAACTGAAACGGTTTCATTTTATCCAAACGGCTGAATTTCGTCGACGTTTCCGCTATAAATACAAACGGATATTCAAGTCCCTTGGATTTATGCATGGTTTTAACAGAAACGGCGTTTTGCGATCCTGAAGATCCGCTTACAGCTTTAAAGTCTCCTTTAGATTCCATTATTCTGTCAATATACCTTAAAAAACCCGAAAGTCCTCCGTCAGAATTCTTTTCATAATCTTCCGCATATTCAAGCATCATACGCAGATTTGCTTTTTTCCTTTTAGCGTCTCCGTAAATCTGCATAACTGAAAGAAAATCAGTACTGTCATATATTTTTCTGATAAGCTCCTGCAGCGTGCACGCACTTATATACAGCCTTAATTCCATGATAACCTCATAAAGAAATAACGCCTTTGTATACAGCTCGTTCTGGAATATTATTTTTTTTCCGTTTAATCCGAGACCTTCGCACAAATTACTGTATATATGCGCATTTTTATTTATCAGTCTTATTTCAGCAGTATCCTGAACCGTAAACATAAACATAGGGGAAAGCATTACAGAAACCAATGCAGTATCAGTCAGCGGATTATCTATAACTCTGAGAAGATTCATTAAAATAGATATTTCCCTTGCTTTCAGATATCCGGACTCGTCCTCAGAATCTACTGATATTCCTTTTTTTTCAAGCTCCCTTGTATAAACGGCTATATTTTTCCTGTTTCTGAGAAGTATGCAGAAATCCTTCATCTGACACGGTCTTGAACCTTTTCCCATATCAATGCTCACAGGCGTTTGATTTCCGAGCATTTCCTCTATTTTATCGGCAATGCACTCGGCTTCCGTATTTTCCGCGTCTTCCGTCTCGTCAAAAAGCATAATCAGAGGATTCCTTTCAGCCTCGCAGAACGACGCTCCCTGAATCAGATATTCATCATCGTTATAATTTATATCTCCACACTTTTCCGACATAATATGCTTGAATATATAATTGACAAAATTCACTACTTCACCTGAGCTTCGGAAATTACGGTTTAGTCTGATATAGGCATTCTGATTTCCATTTTCAGTATATGGCTCCGCGCTGCCGACGGCATTTATAAAATTATCAGGATTCGCAAGTCTGAAACGATAGATTGATTGCTTTACATCTCCCACAAAAAAAAGATTATCTCCGTATTTATCGGCGCGGCCATTTTTAGACAGAAGTTTAAAAATCATATCCTGACGGTTATTTGAATCCTGAAATTCATCAATCATAATAAGCTTATAATATTCGGAAAGCTCCCTTGCAAGAGGAGTTTTCTCTATAATGCCGGAATTATTAATATCGGCAAGCAGCTCTAAAGCAAGTCTTTCAGCATCGTCAAATCCCACTGCATTCTTTTTTTCTTTAAGGGAATAAAGCTCGGATGCAAATTCCTTTAAAAAGTCTGAAAGGATTTTTTGTATTATTTTGTGCCTTTCAAGATCAGACTCTGCATTTACTAATATTTCTGAACTTTTTTTCAATTCGGTAATTATTTCTTTATAATTATCACGACATGACTTTATTTTTTGCCTTAGCTCAGGATTTTCAGAATTTTTCACTCCTGAAGGAAAGTTCCTGAATTTTACAGCAGACAAGCTACGATGAAATTCATCAAATACTCCGTTTTTAAAGAAAGTAAAAATATTATCAAGATAAAGCTTATCTTCGTTTATCAACGACATTATTTTTTCATTGTTTAGGGTAATAGATTGACATGAAGCGTTGTTTAACAAACTGCTGCATAAATCAATTTTAGATTCAACATATTTTATATAATAGTCTTTATACTGATCCCCATTATATTTTTCATAAGCTTCGTCAAGCCATTTTTCAAAAAAGGGCACGGAGGATACGCAGTTATATAGGGAATAAACAAGCTCTTCAAGCGGCTTATCGTCGTTTACGCAAAAGTTATTTCTGAGCGTAATCATATCCTCGTATCTTTCGTTATAAAATCTTTCTGAAATATTCTTATACGCCTGAATCCTTAAAACGTTTTCCTCGGTTTCATCTATTATTCTAAATCCTGAAGATAATGAAAGCTGATTTATGTTATTTCTTAGCAAATCAAAACAAAACGAGTGTATTGTTGAAATAGAAGCGCAGCAAAGCATAGAATTCTGCCTGGAAAGCCAGCTATCGTCCGGATTTATTTCTATCATAGAAGAAAGCGCCGACGCTAAACGCTGTTTCATTTCCGCCGCCGCGTCGTTTGTAAACGTTACAACGATCATTCTTTCAACGGGAACCGGATTTTCGCGGTCGGAAATTATTCTTATAAGTCTCTCAACAAGTACGGAGGTTTTGCCGCTGCCTGCCGCTGCCGATACAATTACTGAGCGTCCTGAAGCGTTTATAGCCTGACGCTGCTCTTTAGTCCATCTGCTCATCGTTTTCACCTCCGAGTTTTTCCATCATAATTTCTTCTGCATTTTTTTCAGGCTCACGATAATTCTCAACAGGAACATTGCCGCACACGGACCAATAATCGCAGTAATCGCAAGGCGCTTTTCCAAAAATTATGGGATCGGCTTGTATCTGACCTCCGTAAAGCTCGCTGCACATTTTTAAAAGCACGCTGTCCGTATAGCTTCTGAGACGTTTAAAGTTTTTAGCGTTAAGGCAAGAGGAAGCCTTTTTATTAAGCATGAGAGTCCCTGTTCCTCCATCCGCCTTCAAAAGCTTTGCAGGAATATATACTCCCTTAATATCCTTTTCCATGGCGTTTAGAACCGTTCTGTCGCTCAGTACGATTCCGTTCATTTTAAAATGCTTTGAAAGATAATCGTCAACCGACAGCTCATCATTTCTATCGCGGCCGCAAGCCGCTCCTCCGGACGGCATATAAAGAACTCCGGCGGGCGTATAATCAGAAAATCTTCCGTTTTTTCCTGTAACCGAAAACATGTAAATAAGCATCTGCATATTTATGCCGTAAAGCAACGACGAAATTGAAAACGTCTTTGTTCCCGTTTTATAATCTATAACCCTCAGATATTTTTCATTATCCTTTTCATAAATATCAATTCTGTCAACTACTCCCCGCAGATAAATTTCTATGCCGTCCGCGGTCTTTATTACAGGGCTGTTGCCGCCCTCGCTAACGTCAAGCTCAAACGCCACAGGACGAAATTCAGACTGACGAAGCTCGCATTGAAGCTGTCGTATTAATACCTCTATATTGCCGGAAATATTTTCAAGCGAGGCTTTAGCAGAAGACGTAAGCATAGCCTCTCCGCCCAAACCCTCTTCAATAAATTCATTTATGCATTTATGTATTATTTCAGATATTTGTTCATGGTTTAAATTATCAAATTCTTCTTTGTTTTTGCATGATCCAAGTATCTTTTCAAGGCACCTATGAGTTAAATTGCCCTGGCTAATATAATCAAAAGCTTTTTTTTTCTTTATTCTCAGCTTAAGACCTGTATGGCAAAAATATTTAAAGTGACAGGTATTATATTCCTCAACCGCCGTTGCGGAAATAGTCAGTCTGTCAGAATAAATCCGTTTCATGAGGGACTTGTCATTTATAATAAAATTTCTGTCGCTGCTTACATTTTCAAGATAACGTATTCTTCCTCTATAAATTTCGTTATTTTCAAGAGCCTTTCTGATACTCTCAATTTCCTGACCGGTTTCTCCAAAATGCTGTACAAGATTAATATAAGCTGCCTTAGGAGTTAAACTGTAATCAATAATATTTTTATCCGAAGCATATTCCAGAATCTCATTGTCGTACATTTCTCTTATTTGCTTTAAAACCGGAGCCGCGTACCTATTCCGATTCATACTGTCGGACAAAGGATATGTTATGTAAAGCTTATCAGACGCATAGGTAATCGTTTTATATACAATCAGTTTCTCATCGGCTATTAATTCCTCATTTGATCTTGAAAGACTGATTCCAGACTGCTCGAACAGAAGCCTATCCGTTTCATTTAAAATTCCATTCTGACTAATATTTGCCGGAAAAAATCCGTCGTTTACGCCTGCGATAAATACGGCTCTTGGGCTGTCAAGTCTTGCTGTTTCTGCACAAACTATCCTCACGCCGTCAAGAGTCTGAGGAGGGACCGAATAGCTTATCTGTCTTAGCATCATAATAAAAATGTCGCGAAAGCCTGTGATTGAAATATCTCCTCCGGTTTCGGAAACAGCCTCAAGAATATCCATAAGCAGTCCCCAAATTCTCTTGAATTCCTTAGCAAGATAAATAAAACCTTTTTCTTTGAAGCTGCTTATTATTCCGTTTACCTTTTCCTGAACGTTCATTTCTGTTATAAATTCAAACAAAGCGCGGCAAATTCCCCTGCTGTCAGTATCAACACACTTTAAACGAAGCTTATAAAGAGACTCGACAAGCTCTTTTCTTGTCTTTTCTGCAAATGGATATTCATCCAATCCCGCTGAAAATGGTTTCATCCATTTTTCGCCGTCAATATCCCATTCATAGCAATAATTTTCAAGCTCTGATATTCTTTCAGACGCAACTCCGCTCAGACTGGTCTTAGCGTATTTAAATATCATTTCAGAGGAAAATTTTTTTTCTGAAATTATTTCAATAATACTTGAAATATACTGCATAATAGAGGTATGCATTACGCTTTTTTTAATATCTAAACTAAACGGTATTTCATATTTTTCACACGCGGCCTCAAAAATATATGTATATTCCGAAAGCTGCCTTGACATAACCGCAATTTCGCTGTATTTATACCCGTCGTTCCGCACAAGCCGTTTTATTTCCGAGCAAATCCAGTCCGCCTCCTCATATAGGTCGCGGCATTCGCATATTTTTATATTTTCAGACTTAGATAAGCGTTTTCTTACAGGACGAAGTATATTTAAATTCAAATGTGCAAGGTCTTCGTTTTTGTATTTTACTGGCTTAATTAAATTAACAGTATCAATAGGTTTGCCATATTTCTGCGCAATCTGATAAAATCGCTTCCATGTGTTTTTAACCGAATCAAATAAATTAACTCCGTTATTTTCAAGCTGTTCAAGCCTTAGAGAAACATATACGTCGTTTGATTGTCCTATAATCGTTTCAATAAGCTTGTATTCATCACCCGTAAAGCTCTCGAATTCATCAAAAAAAACAACTGTATTTTTAAAATAATCGTTTATTTCTGCTATAGCCGCCGCTTCTGAAATATCTGTTAGGCTATCCTTTAACTCATTCTCTGCAAGCATACTGTCATATGTATAATATATCATAGACAAATCCGATATTTTCTCGGATAATGAAGCATTATCACCGCACATTTTAGCTATGAAATCATCGGCAGAAATGCCGCTTTGTCTGAATTCAACAACAATTTTTAAGGCGTCGTTTATAAAATCAGGTCTTCCCGCCTGCCTTGCAAAATATTTAAGCTGTTTGTCTGATAACAGTTTTTTAACTGTTTTATGCATAATTATATATTTATGCATATCATCGGCATACTCTCCCGACCTGCTTCCGTATTTTTCAAAAATCTCTCTTGCCATGGTTGTAAAGCTTAATGAAAGAATTCTATTGAATAGCCGGCAGCCTAATTTTTTATATAGCTTTTTATCGGAATCAAATGAAAACTGTTCCGGTACAATAACTATTATTTTTTTTCCGCTATCAGCCAATTTATATATTTCATTTATAATTACCGTTGATTTGCCGAATCCGGCGCCTCCAAGTATAAATTTAAGCAATACGTTTCCCCCTTTACTAAATAAAGGGTACTGATAAAACAGTACCCCTAAAAACTATGTATATCCGTTGAGCTTATTCTTTTTCATTATTCCGGGATAATCCTTATATCCGTAATTGAGATCCACATTTCCGCTGATTCCGTTTACCTTTCCTGTATGGCTGTATTGCCACATTCCATAATTACCGCTGAAATTGGGCTTAGAAACCCCGGTATGAGCAACCCAAACGTCATAGCTTGATAAAACGCTGCTGTTCATCTTCGTATTAAGCAGACTTGCATAACTGTAAACAGAAACATAATATTGTTTATTTTCCAAATAATCGCAGAATACCTTGGTAATATTGGATATTTGAGTCATTGTTAAATGAGTCTGACTATCATCCTCAATATCAAATGCAACAGGGTAGCTCAGCTTATATCCCTTTATGGCGTCATAGCAAACCTTAGCTTCTTTTAAAGCCTCGGACGTATTTACCGCATAGCTGTACCAATATACTCCGCATTCAATCCCGGCCTTTTGCGCTCCGGCTATATTCGTTTTAAAATTGGCGTCTACCTGATCGGAATACATTCCATAGCCTGCCCTAATCATAACAAATTCTATGCCCGCTTTTTTAACCTTTGTCCAGTCAATCGTTCCCTGATGTCTTGAAACGTCGATACCGTCCCTAACAGATTTCGTAGTTGTAGTTGTTTTTGTCGTAGTAGTCTTTACAGTTGTGGTGGTTTTAATAGTGGTGGTAACAGGCTTAGCGGTTGTACTGGCGGCAATCTCCGATAAAACCTCTTCCCTGTATCTCGCTATGTACCAATTTCGTGGTATTGTAGTGGTAGTTGCGACAGTAACGGAATGTTCAGCAGGCGGTTCAGTAACAGGCGCCGTATCAGTCTTTACGGTAGTAACGGTTTCTTCTGATTCCGGTAAATTATCATTCTGTATCGTCTCTGTTTCAATAACGTTTCCGTCCCCGTCAACAAGCTCATATGTATTATTCTCGGGATCATAATTAAGGATTGCGCTGCTTCCCTCCTTTGAATAAGTATTAGTCAAATCAAGCAAGGATTCAGCATTTGCACTAAAACCTATTGAAAACGTCATAACCAAAGCAGTCAGGACTGTCGCTATCTTTGGATTTTTAGACTTCATCAATTCCACTCCTTATAAATTGTTTACAAAACAATATCATTATAACACATCTCTTCATAAATTGTAACCGCTTTTTAATAATTCAAATAAATTTCTATGATTTATAACAAAATGATATATAATATTTATGTAAATTCTACAATATTTTTGTGTTAATTCGGACTATAAACATAAATGAAATATTGACAAAAAGAGCGAAATATAGTAAAATATATTCAAAGAAAATAGTCCGGTAGGTAAGGCTACCACAGGGATACGGGTTGCTGCCGCAAAATAGTGGAGACACTATGAGATGGTTAACAGGATATGTCGAAAGAATTAAGGCATATTTTAATGTAATTTCATGCCCTGCGAAGCTAAAGCTTGAACGGTATTTATAATTTTTACGATTATTTATCCGTGTCAGGTTTCTGCGCGGATTTTTTATTTCCTAAAAAATGTTTCCCGGAGGTAATAATCATGACTGAAAAGCTTCTTGAACTATTAAAAGAAAAAAACTATGTAAAAATTAAATCGGCAGTCAGGGATTTATATCCTGCGGATCTTGCGGCGCTTCTTGAAACTCTCGAACCCCGCGACATCACGCTGATATTCAGATTGCTTCCTAAAGAGCTTGCCGCGGAAACATTTACCTATATGGACAGCGATACCCAAATGCACCTTATCAGCGGATTCAGCGATAAAGAGCTGAGGGAAATGCTGGACGAAATATTCGTTGACGATACAGTAGACATTATAGAAGAAATGCCGGCAAACGTCGTCTCCAGAATACTTCAGAACACCGACAGTGAAACCCGGAAGCAAATAAACGATATATTGAACTATCCGGCTGACAGCGCGGGAAGCGTTATGACCACAGAATACGTTTATCTTCATAAGGAAATGACCTGCCATGAGGCTCTGGATTGGATAAGAAAAGTCGGAGTTGTAAAGGAAACTATATATACCTGCTATGTTACAGAATCAAGAAAATTAATCGGTTTCGTGACGATTCTCGATCTGGTCACAGCAGATGAGAACCTTACTATCGAAAGCATAATGGATACCCACGTCATTTATGTTAAAACCCATGAGGACAGAGAGGACGTTGCAAAAAAGTTTTCAAAATATGACTTCCTTGCAATGCCCGTTGTCGATAATGACCGCAGAATGGTAGGAATCATTACCTTCGACGACGTTCTCGACGTTATACTGGAAGAAAACGAAGAGGACTTCTCAAAAATGGCTGCAATACAGCCGACGGTTGACGCATATTTTAAAACTTCGGTATTTACACATGCAAAGAACAGAATAGGCTGGCTGCTTATATTAATGTTTTCCGCAACTATAACTGGCTCGCTTTTGACGCATTATGAAAACGCTTTCAAGGCTCTGCCCCTCCTCGTTTCATTTATACCAATGCTAATGTCGACAGGCGGAAACTGCGGCTCTCAAAGCTCTACCACAGTCATAAGAGGTCTTGCTACTGAAGAGATCAAATTCAAGGATTTTTTCAAGGTTGTTTATAAGGAATTTAGAATATCGTTAATCGTAAGCGTAATACTTGCTTTTGCAAACGGTCTTAGAATATTTATATTCTATAATCAGGATATAAGACTTTCACTAACGGTATCGTTTTCTATTATTGGAACAGTTATAATTTCTAAATTTATCGGATGTGTGCTTCCGCTTCTTGCTAAACGCGTAAAGCTTGATCCGGCTTTAATGGCAACGCCATTAATCAGCACTATTGTCGATACGTGCTCGATGCTTATATATTTCCAGATCGCTACTTTAATCTTTCCTCAGCTATAGAAAAAAGCGGATGTTTTTTGCCAATATGTTGACAAGAGGAACCTGAACAACTGAAAACCAAATGGCGCAGGTAGGATCGAGCAGGAGAAGTTGTGAATCGCGAAATTATTTATCTAAAATACTAAACGAGCGGAGCGCAAGAGCTCCGCTCGTTTAGTATTTTAGACGCCCAGTAAGAAAAGTCCGGTAAAAAAACGGTTGGGTAAATAGTATCAAATTTTCTCTTGACAAAATCGTCTTTGCAGGATATAATAATAACAGTGATATATAACAGCGTTATAGTTGGTGGGGGTGTGCAAAATAGATGGAAATCTGACAACCTTGGAGCTTATCCATCAGGCCGCAAAAGCGGAGTTTTTAGAAAAAGGCTTTAAAGACGCTTCCCTGCGGAATATCGTTAAATCTGTAGGCATGACTACCGGAGCCTTTTATGGCTACTACAAAAGCAAGGAAGAGCTGTTTGAAGCATTGATTGGAGAGCATTATGCTTATCTGCTGAATTACTTTCACAAAGCGCAAAAAGAATTTGCCCAGCTTCCATATGAGCGGCAGCCTGAAGTAATGAGCGATATTTCCGGCGCTTGTATGTTCGAGATGCTCCACTATGCCTATGAACATCTGGATGAATGTAAACTCATCCTTTGCTGTTCAGAGGGGACAAAGTTTTCAGGGCTTATTGATGAAATGGTGGAGATAGAGGTTGAGGGTACCCACGCTTATCTAAAAGTTCTAAAGGAACTGGGGCGACCTTCCCCGCAGATTGATCCCACGCTGGAGCATATTTTGATTACAGGCATGTTCCACACCTTTTTTGAACTGGTAATCCACGAAATGCCGCTCCAAGATGCAGAAAATTATGTAAATGAAATGCGAGCCTTTTATACAGCCGGGTGGATGAAAATTATGGGGCAGTAGCGCCCTGTAATTTTTACCTGCCAGTTAGCTGTGGCTAACTCATACGGATATAAGAAGAACGCGCTTACGTTCTCTTTATCATATATAAAATAAAAGGAGGAATCTTCTTTGAAAAAACAATCCAATCTGTCACGACTGCTACAGATTGCAGGCAGCCACAAATATCTAATCTATACTTCATGGGCGCTTTCGGCAATCAGCGCCCTCATCGCATTAGCGCCTTTCTACTATATCTGGAAAGTCATTCAGGAAGTATTGGAAGTTGCGCCGGACTTTAGCCAGGCGCAAAATCTGACGCATAACGGCTGGATGGCGGTACTGTTTGCTGTTTTTTCGGCGCTGATCTACATAGGAGGGCTTATGTGTTCCCACAAAGGAGCGTTTCGTATCGCTACTAATCTGCGCCTGCAAACTATGGAACATATCGTCAAACTGCCGTTGGGTTTTGTAGAAAAGTTCGGCAGCGGCAAGCTTCGCAAAATTGTCAACGAATCCAGCGCCGCCACCGAAACCTATCTGGCTCATCAGCTTCCCGACCGCGCCAATGCCATTGCAACACCCTGCGGTCTTTTGGCGCTACTACTGATTTTTGATTGGCGGCTCGGGCTTTTGAGCCTCGTTCCGGTAGCGCTGGGATTTCTGATTATGATGACGATGACCGGACAGCGGATGCAGGAAAAGATGAAAGAATATCAAAACGCTTTGGACGATATGTCCAACGAAGCGGTGGAGTATGTCCGGGGGATTCCGGTTATTAAGACATTCGGACAGACAATATTCTCTTTCAAAAAATTCAAGGATTCTATTGACAGGTATAAAATATGGGTGATTGCCTATACAAAACAGCTTCGAACGCCTATGATGTTTTACACAGCGGCCATCAACGGAGTCTTTGCCGCGCTGATAGCCGGTGGACTGATGTTTACACAAAGCGTTGTAAACACAGAATTTCTGCTGGATATGATTTTTTACATCATCATTACCCCCATTATCTCTGTCACCCTTACCCGCATTATGTTCCAAAGCGAAAACGCTATGATTGTAGACGACGCTTTGCAGAGAATCGACAGTGTATTAAGTCTGCAGCCGATGATAGATCCGGAACAGCCGGAACACCCTAAAGACGCTTCGGTTCAGCTCAGTCATGTTCATTTCAGCTATGATGGAGAAAACGAAGTCATAAAGGATATTTCCCTCACTATTACTAAGGGACAGACCGTAGCGTTTGTGGGGCCGTCCGGCGGTGGCAAGACCACTCTTGCCAATTTGATCTGCCGGTTCTTTGACGCTCAGAGCGGTATTGTAAAAATAGGCGGCGTCGATGTGAGGAACATCTCTAAAGAAGAGCTTATGAATACCGTTTCCTTTGTGTTCCAAAACAGCCGACTGATCAAAGCCTCAATTTTGGAAAATGTGCGCATGGGTAAGCCGACAGCCACCCGGAAAGAAATCATGGCCGCGCTCCACAACGCCCAGTGCGATGATATCTTAGAAAAGCTGCCCCAGGGCGCGGACACCGTGATCGGCTCAAAGGGCATTTATCTTTCCGGGGGCGAACAGCAGCGAATCGCCATCGCCCGTGTTATGCTGAAAAACGCACCCATTATTATTCTGGACGAAGCTACAGCTTTTGCCGATCCGGACAATGAAACCCGCGTACAAGCCGCCTTCTCTAAACTGTCTGAGGGAAAAACGGTTATTATGATCGCACATCGTCTCTCCACTGTGACCGGCGCAGACAAAATCTATGTTATCAAGGACGGACAGATCGCAGAGAGCGGTAAAAGCCGGAAACTGCTGGAAAAAGACGGTATTTTCAGCCGCATGTGGCAGGATTATCAAACTTCCGTTCAGTGGAAAGTTTCAAAGGAGGTACAATAAAGTGATTAAGAAGCTGCAAAAACGATACGCTCTTTCCGAGCAAGGAGCCAAAGATTTGGTGAAAGGCTGTCTGGCCTGCGTGCTGCAAAACCTTTCATTTATGTTCCCGGTGAGCCTGCTGTATTTTTTAGTAGGCGATTTGATGAACGGCGGTGTTCCAGGTGAAAAACTTATCTTTTACATCGTGGGCTGCGCAGTGTGCATTAGTTTGATCTTGCTTACTACTTACATTCAGTACAACGCCACCTACTTTGCCACTTATACAGAAAGCGGCGTGCGGCGGATTACGCTGGCTGAACGGCTGCGAAAAATCCCGCTGTCTTTCTTCGGAAAAAAAGATTTGGCTGACCTCACCAGTACCATCATGGCCGACTGCACCTTTTTGGAGCAGAGCTTTTCCCACTTTATTCCCGAACTGGCCGGCTCCATCATCTCCACGGTGTTAATTTCTATCAGCCTTTTGGTGTTTGACTGGCGTATGGCGCTGGCGGCGCTGTGGGTACTGCCGATTGCCTTTGCTATTGTAGGTTTCTCCTCAAAAGTGCAGGAACGGCTCAATCAAAAGTCCATGAATGTGAAGATGGCCTGCGCAGACGGGATTCAGGAATGCATTGAGACGGTACGCGACCTGAAGGTCAACAATGCCGAACAGGAATACTTAAGGGGATTGGAAAAGAAAATTCGCGCTGTGGAACACCGCTCCATTCTCAATGAGTTTGGGCTGGCTGCCTTTGTGGTGTCCGCATCCTTGGTGTTGAAGCTGGGGATTGCCACGGTTGCGCTGGCAGGCTCTATCCTACTGATAGGGGGCAGTCTCGACGTGCTGACTTTCTTTATGTTTCTGCTGGTTGTCTCACGGCTTTACGATCCGCTGCAAGGGGCGCTGCAAAATCTGGCGGCGGTTATCAGCACCCGCACCAATATCGCCCGAATGAATGAAATCCTCGATCATCCCATTCAACAGGGAGAGAACAGGCTTTCCAACAAAGGCTATGATATTACATTCGACCATGTAGGATTTGCCTACAACACAGGGGAAACCGTATTGAAGGATGTTTCCTTTACTGCAAAACAGGGCGAAGTCACAGCTTTGGTGGGACCGTCAGGCGGCGGCAAAACTACGGTATCACGACTGGCGGCGAGGTTCTGGGATGTGAGCCGAGGCAGGATTTCTGTGGGAGGCATGGACATTTCCAAAATCGAACCTGAGACGTTGCTTTCCCTGTTCTCCATTGTGTTTCAGGATGTCACTCTGTTCGACAACACCATTATGGAAAATATACGAATCGGAAATAAGGACGCTACCGACGAACAGGTGTTGGCTGCGGCAAGGCTTGCCAATGTGGACGAATTTGCCGTAAAGCTGCCGGATTGCTGGAACACCCATATCGGCGAAAACGGCTGCGAGCTTTCCGGCGGTGAGCGGCAGCGGATTTCCATCGCTCGTGCTTTTTTGAAAAATTCCCCTATTATTCTTTTGGACGAAGCCACGGCTTCTCTTGATGTAGAGAATGAAACCCTGATTCAAACGGCTCTTTCCCGCCTGATTGCAGATAAGACCGTGCTGGTGATTGCTCATCGGATGCGCACCGTGGCCGGAGCAGACAAGATCGTGGCGCTTTCGGATGGGACAGTGACAGAAGCAGGCGCGCCGGAAACATTGCTGGAGCAAAACGGCCTCTATGCCCGCATGGTGAAGTTACAGACAGATAGCCAAAACTGGAAGTTGGCATAAAACGGCTTATGACAAAAACTATTCATCCTACTATGCGCAGATTAGCAAATGGAATAGGTATGAGTTGTAATAGCGAATGGCGCTGCAACCTTTCGGCTGCAGCGCCACCTTACATACACTTCCCTTCTTATCCTCCTCAGCTAATGATACGGACGCTTTTTCTTATGCAAATTATTCGCCGATTCCCTCTATTGTATATATAAATTTAACATTACCTTCCATATTATTACCGATATCGGAAAAACTTGAATATGATTTCGATACGTCAGATAAATCTTTAAGTCTGTCTATGAATTCTTTAAAGTCGTCTTTATAGAATTCCTTTATTTTATCCGTACCTTCCTTTTTAAACTTTTTCATACCTTCGTCTAATTCCTTTGAACCGTCTTCAAACTTCGAAATACCGTCGACAAGCTCCGAACTTCCGCTTTTCAAAGCTGAAACTCCGTCTTCGAGCGAAGAGCTTCCCGATAACAAAGAATACAGCCCATCCCTCAATGCGGTAATAGACGTATAAATTGTGGAAGCGCCTTCTGATAAAGAACCGCTGCCGTCTTCCAGCTTTGACAGTCCTCCGTATAAAGAATTTGCTCCGGAAGCCAATGAATCGGCGCCTCCGGCGGCAGAGCCGACTCCGTCCTTAAGCCGCTTTGCACCGTCCTTAAGCGACTGATTAGCGGCTGACAGCGCGCTTGTTCCGTCAAACAGCTCCTCCGCTCCATCAGAAAGAGAGGAGATAGATTCATGCAACGTTTTAGATCCGGCCGCAAGTCTTTGCCCGCCGTCCTTTAGTTCCTTTAATCCGCTGTCAAGGCTTTCAGCTCCATCATACAAGGCGGCTGCTCCGTCGGAGATCGCCGACGCTCCGTCCCTAAGCTCCTCCGCTCCCCCGCTCAATGCGGACGCACCGTCCTTTATTGCTCCGCCAGCCTTCATAGAAGCCGAAATCTGTTCCTGACCGACTATAGTCTGCTGCAATGTTGCAATCATCTGAGCTATACTCTCATCAGGATTCTGCTGGTATATTGCCTCCAAACCTGCAAGCACCTGTCTGTTATACTCGATTGTTTCATCAAGGCTTTGACCTGCCTCGCTTATTCCGGCCGAAAGACCTTCCGCACCCTCCGCAAGAGAAACTGCTCCGTCGTTAAGCTGTTCAGCGCCGGCTATCGTATTTTCAACCCCTTCTTTTAACTGTGACGATCCGTCTTTAGCAGCAGAAATTCCATCATATAGCTGCTGAGACGATTTATATAGAGATTCTGACCCCGATTCCAGCTCAGACGCTCCGTCTGTAAGAGCCTTTGCGCCCGATTCAACCTGCTTTGATCCGTCAAGTACAGAGGATACGCCGTCTGTCAGCGCCGACGCTCCTTCCATTATAGGTGAAAAACCGTCTGACAACGCAGAAGCTCCTTCTGCTAAATCCTTCGAACCGCTTGAGGCGGAATGTATACCTTCCGTCAAAGTTCCGGCTCCGCCAATTAATTCTGAAGCTCCGTCGGCAAGACGGCTACTTCCGTCGGCAAGCTCTGCGGCTCCGCCGTTTAATTCTGACGAACCGTCTGCAAGCTGATCAATACCATCTATCAGCGATGATGAGCCGTCAGATAATTTTTTTATTCCATCGTAAAGCTCAGAAGTACCGTCTGCAAGCTTATCGGCCGCTTTGGTAATTTCATCAATCTTATCGTCGAGCTTATCTAAATTATCCACATCATTCATATTAATCTCGGAAAAAAGCTCGTTTGTAGCAATTGTTATTGATGTTCCTATTGAAAAGCTTTTTACGTCCGCAGTAAATTCAAAATACTCCGGTATATTTATATCGTTTTCCTTTTTATCCAGTCCCAGACTTTCCTTCAGTCCGGGAAGAGCCGCGCCTGTTACTATTAGCCTTTCACCGTCTGAAATCAGCTTGCCGTTAGTTACCTCCACATTATCAAATTTTTCACTGTCAAGTACGGCGGCAGAAAGCATCATAAAAGGAACAAATATCTCCCTTTCATCTTTTCCGTTTTTTATACTTACCTTTTGTGTGTTCGTATAATCGTATCTGATTGTAACCTTACCGCTTTTGCCCTCCAGCTCTTCTGGTGAAATATCTTTACCGTCAAGCTTATAAGATACCTTAACAGTTACCGGAGGTTTTTTTTCGGTAGTACCCTTATAATAAATATCAGATCCGTTTGCAGACCATTTTACATTACCATTGCTTTCACTAAAGGTTTCATCGCCTTTGACATTCTCTATGTCCGACAAATCCGATTTATCGTTTATAATATCCAGACCTCCGTTGTTATTAAGCCAATCGCTGACAATAATATTTTTCTCAGATCCGTCAGAGCCTGCTACTATATAAACAGTTTCTTCCTTTACAATATCAGAATTTATGTTTGTATCTTTTTTTTCATCAGATAAGGACGATGATCCGGCTGTCTTTTTTTCTGCTCCCAATACAAAAGCGCCGGTACTATATGCCGATATGAGAACAGACATTAAAACCGCAAGAATTCTTGTAAGCTTTTTCATAATTGATGTTCCTCCATTAAACCTTTTTCTTTTTAAAGCCGAGCGTAGTTCTGCAAATAAATTTATCAAGAATCATAAACATTGAAGGCAGAACGAAGATTACAGTAAACATACTTATTATCGCGCCTCTTGACATAAGAGTGCATAGCGACGAAATCATATCAATACTTGAATAAATTCCCACGCCGAAAGTCGCCGCAAAAAATCCAAGCGCGCTTACTATAATAGATTTTATTGATGTTGAAAGTGCAATTTCAACCGCTTCTCTTTTTTCTCTGCCCCTAAAACGTTCCTTTTTATACCTGGTCGTCATAAGAATTGCATAGTCTACAGTCGCTCCAAGCTGAATAGTACCGATAACAATTGAAGCTATAAACGGAAGCTTCGTCCCTGTATAGGCCGGTATTCCCATATTTATAAAAATAGCTGACTCAATAACTGTAACAAGTATAACAGGAAGCGAAACTGACCTTAAAACGACAGTGATTATCAAAAATATAAGAACTATAGAAACAGCGCTTACGGTTTTAAAATCGTTATCTGTTACTTCTATCAGATCCTTGGTAGCCGGCGCTTCTCCGATAAGCATTGCATTTTTATCATAGCTTTTTGCTATATCATTCAAAACCTCCACCTGTGCGTTTACTTCATCGGAAGCCGTCATATATTCAGAGCCTATCATTATAAGCTGCCATTTATCGCTTTTTAGTATTGACTTTACAGATTCGGGTATTATTTCTTCCGGTATTGCGGGACCTATTAATGTATCAAGACCAAGCGCAAAGCTTACGCCCTCAACGTTCTCCATATCTTTCAGCATCATATTTACGTCCTTGGATTTCATCTTCGAATCCGCTAACAGCATGTGCGTCGAGCTCATATTAAATTCGTCCGTAAGCTTTGAATTAGCGACAATGCTGTCTAAATCTTTAGGAAGTGTAGAATCTAAATTGTAGTATACATCATAATGAGTATATCCGTAAATTGCAGGTATAAGCAATACAACAAATGCGGTAATAAATATCCATGACTTTCTGACAATAAACGAAGAAAGCTTCTTCATTGACGGAATTATTTCCTTATGACGCGTTTTTTCAATCGCTCTGTCAAAGGTCAGTATGAAAGACGGAAGAATGGTAACACAGCTTATAACACCCAATACAACTCCCTTTGCCATTACGACTCCAAGGTCTATTCCGAGAGTAAAGCTCATAAAGCACATTGCAAGAAATCCCGCTATTGTTGTTACAGAGCTTCCTACAACAGACGAAATGGTATTGGAAATAGCATGGCCCATAGCCCTTTCCTTATCACCCGGGAATCTGAGCTGATTCTCCTGATAGCTATGCCACAGGAAAATGGAAAAATCCATTGTGACTCCTAACTGCAAAACTGCTGTCAGGGCTTTGGTAATAAACGATATTTCCCCGAAAAACATATTCGTTCCAAGATTATAAATAATCGCCATTCCTATACTGAGCATAAAGAAAAGCGGTATAAGAAACGAATCCATAGTTACGGCTAAAACAAGACTGACTAAAATGACCGCTATTACAATATACATAACCGACTCTTTATCAGAAAGATTTTTCATATCCGTAAGAACTGCCGACATGCCGCTGATAAAGCATTGTTTTCCTGTTACAGCCCTCATTTCCTCGATGGCCGCCATAGTTCCGTCGCCGGAAGTGGCGTCGTCAAAAAATACTACCATTAAAGTAGAATTCTCCGAATTAAAAAAATCATATAAATTTTCAGGAAGAACCTCCTTGGGAAGAGATATATCGGCAATCGTATCATACCACACAACATCTGCGACATGATCAATAGCTTCTATTTTCTTTTTTGTTTCAACTACCTCTTTATCGGTCATTCCTTCAACCATGACCATGGAAAAGCCGCCTTTTCCAAAGTCCTCCATTAAAATATCCTGACCTTTCATTGTTTCAATATCTTTCGGAAGGTAAGACAGAATATCATAGTTTATTCTGGTCGTTGCCATGAAAATCCCTGATGGTATTAATAAAAGTACCGATATGACAAGTATTATAATTCTGTGCTTAGCAATCCACTTTCCGAATTTAACCACATTGCCTCTCCTTTCTGACCGGTAGTCATTTAATGGCTATATTATACTTCCATAACAGTACAATGTCAATAGAAAAACGGCATATAAATGACTGATAGTCATAATTTCGTATACATGCATAAAATTAACAAGTCCAGATTATTGACTACTAGTCACTTTTTTGTATTGACATGTTCTGAAAAACATACTATAATAAATGTAACTTATAAAAATTAAGAAAGGAGCTGATAAAATGGGTAAGCTCGATATAAACAAAAAAAGAAAACGAGAATCTCTTTTAAATACCGCTTTTAACATGTTTACCACTAAAGGATTCAGCAAAACATCAATATCTGAAATAGTTGAAAAAGCCGGAGTAGCGAAAGGTACTTTTTATCTTTACTTCAAAGATAAATACGATATAAAAAATAAACTAATAACGCATAAATCTACTCAGATTTTTAAAACGGCTCTTGAAGAACTTGAAAAATACCCTGAGCTTGATTTTCAGGACAGAATAATTTTTATTATTAATAATATAGTCAACCAGCTAAACGAGGATAAATCTCTTTTAAAATTCATATCCAAAAACCTTAGCTGGGGCATATTTAAAAACGCTCTTATTTCCGGTAATTCGGAGGACATCAGTTTCATTAATATTTATGACAAAATGCTTGAAGACGCTCCCAAAAAGCTGCACGATCCTGAAATAATGCTGTTTATGATAGTTGAACTTGTGAGCTCAACTATTTATTCTTCAATACTCTATAACGAACCTGTAGAGCTTAATTCTTTAAAGCCATATTTATACAGCACAGTAAAAATGATTATTACTAACCATGAAACTGAAAGCTCAGATTAAAAAATGTTCCCCTGCGCATTTAATACGCAGGGGAACATTTTTTACATTCTGAGCTCAGCGCCTATATCATTTAAAGCTTTTAATATTTTTTTCATAACTGAATCGGCTTGTTCATCGGTAAGAGTACCTTCATGAGAACGCATGCTTATAGAATAAGAAATACTTTTCTTTCCTTCGGCAATCTGCTTTCCTTTGTATACGTCAAAAAGCGTAACCTTTTCAAGTAGCTTTCCGGCAGCGTTCTTTATAGCCTTTTCTATATCTCCCGAAGGCAGTGAATCATCGCAGAGAAGGCTTAGATCCCTTGTAGTAGCCGGATATTTAGGCAAAGGCTTATAAGATATCTTAGTTTCAGCCAGCTCCAGCATATCAGATATATTCAGCTTGGCTATATACGTTCTTCCGCCTATTTCATAATTAGAGGAAACTTCCGGATGAATTTCTCCAAGTATTCCGATTGCTCTTCCATTTTTCATTATTACTGCGCTTCTACCCGGATGGAATGCGCATGCTTCTCCGAATGCGTCAGAATCGCAGGCTCTTATATATTCAAAATCCTTTATGCCGAGAGAATCAAGCAAGGTATCAACAATTCCCTTCAATTCATAATAATCTGCACCGCCGCCGTACATGCCGACGGTCAGCCTGTCGGGTTCAAGAGGAAGCTTATCAGGACTTGTCGGAATATATTCCTTGCTTATTTCAAAAAGCCTTGCCTTTTCATTTCTGTTATTGTAATTCCTAGAGAGAATTTCAAGCATAGATGGAATAGTTGTTGTTCTCATAACGCTTGTATCTTCACCGAGAGGATTGGTTATTTTTTCAACATTTCTGAGAATGCTGTCATTCGGAAGTTTAATTCTATCAAAATGTTTTGGTGAAACAAATGAGAATGTTGCTATTTCATAGCAGCCAAGAGCCGCCATACCGGATTTAACCGCCTTGATAAATTTCTGCTCGGCCGTATATTCAGCTTCCGCAACTCCTCTGAAGGCTGTAGAAGGTATATTATTATAACCGTAAATTCTTGCAACCTCTTCGGCTATATCCGCTTTAAACTCTATATCAATTCTATAGCTGGGAGAAACGACCTTTCCGTTTTCAACTGAAAAGCCAAGCATATTAAGATATTTTATCATTTCAGATTCCGGAATTTCCGTTCCAAGAAAACTGTTTATCCATTCCGGATTAAAGTCAACTGTTTTCAACGTTTTATCCGTATAATCCTTATCTATAACGGTTTTCACAACCTCTCCGGCGCCCAGCGTTTCAACTAACTGAAACGCCCTGTTAAGACATACCATGCTAATAAGCGGATCGACGCCTTTTTCATATCTGGCTGAAGCGTCCGATCTCATACCGAGCTTTTTAGCAGTACGACGCACCTGAACCGGCTCAAAATAAGCGGATTCAAAAACAACAGTCGACGTATCTTCCATTATACCGATGTATTCTCCACCCATTACTCCCGCAACTGCAACAGGCTTTGACTTATCAGCTATAACCAGCATCTCATCTGTCAGCGTCCGTTCAACGCCGTCCAATGTAGTTATTTTCTCGCCGTTCTTCGCATTTCTGACATTGATTTCGCCGCCGTCAACATATCTGAGATCAAATGCATGCATCGGCTGACCGTATTCAAGCATAACGTAATTAGTAATATCCACAAAATTATTTATAGGTCTTACTCCGCTTGCTCTGAGTCTTTCTCTCATCCATCTCGGGGAGGGTTCGATTTTGACATTTTTAACGACGCCTGCACAGTAGCGTCTGCATTTTTCCGTATTGACTATATTGACGTTAAGCAGCTCTTCAATATTTCCGTCAATTCCCCTAAAAGAAGGAACAGGAACATTAAAAGGAACATTAAACGTTGCCGAAGCTTCTCTCGCCAGTCCGGTAACAGAAAGGCAATCAGGACGGTTTGATGTAATTTCAAATTCTACTGATATATCGTTAAGCCCCAATGCAGAGCGTATGTCCTGACCGATTTCACAATCCTCTTTAATTATGAAAATTCCATCCTCAATTGCATATGGAAAATCATGAAGATTAAGACCTAATTCTCCGAGAGAGCAAAGCATGCCGCAGCTCTCGACACCCCTGAGCTTACCTTTTTTGATTTTAATTCCACCTGGGAGCAAAGATCCGTCAAGGGCAACCGGAACAATATCTCCCTCTTTTACATTTGAAGCTCCTGTTACAATCTGAACAGGCTGATCCTTTCCGACATCAACCTGACATACTACTAAATGATCTGAATTTTCATGAGGTACTACTGAAAGCAGTTTTCCCACAACAACATTTGATATTTCACAGCCTTCTTCAGTATAACCTTCTACCTTTGAACCGCTCATTGTCATTTCATGACAGAATTTCTTTATATCTATTCCATTCAGATCAACATAATCTGAAAGCCATTTCATCGATAAATCCATTTGTTTTCCTCCATATTATATTAAAACTGCTCTAAAAATCTCAGGTCATTTTCATAAAGAAGCCGCATATCGCTTATATCATATCTTGCCGTAACCATTCTTTCAAGGCCCATTCCGAAAGCAAAGCCGGAATAAATATCCGAATCTATACCGCAGCCTTCAAGAACCTTAGGGTGAACCATTCCTGCGCCGAGAAGCTCTATAAAGCCCTCCCCCTTACAAACGGAACATCCTTTTCCTCCGCACATGTAACAGCTTATATCGACCTCGCAGCTTGGCTCGGTAAAAGGAAAATGATGCGGTCTGAGTCTTATTTTACAGTCGTTTCCGTAAAGCTTTTTCATAAGCGTTTCCAGCGTTCCCTTGAGATCCGCCATAGTAATGCCCTTATCTACAACAAGTCCTTCTATCTGATGAAATATAGGAGAATGAGTAGCGTCAACGGCATCGGAACGGTAAACACGTCCGGGTGAAATAATTCTGATCGGAGGCTTCTGATTTTCCATGACATGAACCTGTACTGAGGACGTCTGAGTTCTGAGGAGTATGTTATCCGTAATGTAAAACGTATCCTGAGTATCCCTTGCAGGATGATCCGGCGGAAGATTAAGCGCTTCAAAATTATAATAATCATATTCTACTTCCGGCCCGTCGGCAACGCTGAAACCCATGCCCATAAAAATATCTTTTATTTCATTTTCAACAATAGAAAGCGGATGGAGCTTACCGAAAGCCTGCGGTTTTCCGGGAAGCGTTATATCTATCGTTTCTTCCGCGATTTTTTCCGCCTGTTCTTTAGCTTTAAGCTCTGACATTTTAGCTGTAACAGCGTTTTCAATATCCTGACGGATTTTATTTGCAAGCTGACCAATAATCGGCCTTTCCTCGGCTGACAGCTTACCCATCAGCTTTAAAATAGCAGTAAGCTCTCCTTTTTTTCCAAGAAATTTTACTCTAAGATCTTCAAGACCTTTTATCGAACCGCATTCCAAAACCTCTTTAAAAGCTGCTGATTCGATATTCTCAAGCTGCTGTTTCATTGAATCACCTCATATAATTTTTATTTCTGCCGGATGTATGGATATTTAAGGGTATAAAAAAGCCCTGCCCTATAATAGGACAAGACATAGCTTGCTTATAAACCACCCATTAACAAAGAGCCGACACTCCCCTGTCCTTAACGCAGACATTACGTCGGAACTTACAATAATCATTACTTCAGAACCGCCACTCGTGAGTGAACTTCAGCAGTGCGAAAAACCGGACGGCTTTCAGCCTACGGCCATCCTCTCTGTGAATTTTAAAAAGCGCTGCCTACTCTCTCAGTCAATGTGTTTATTATATTATAAACAATATTAAAGAAAAATGCAAGCCCTTTATTGAAAGTTTTTTAAAAGTATGCTATAATTATTCAAAACTATTATAGCGAAGGAGAGAAATAATAAATGGATACTTTTGCAGAACAGCTTGTCACCAAAACACAGAATTCCTCGGACTCAATAAAAAAGATTATCGTTTTAGCAGGAGGAGGCGTTATCGTTGCGCTTTTGCTTTATCTGACCTTTATCTTTCCTCTGACCTTTATTCTTGCCGCAGGCGCGGCTTATGCGATATATCTGCTTTTTACCGGACTTAATATCGAATATGAGTATACCGTAACAAACGGAATTCTTGACATTGACAAGATCATTGCCAAAAGAAAAAGGATGAACATGATTTCGGCGGATATAAAAAATTTTACAGCGTTCGGAGAATATTCCCAAGCCGTAGAGCCTTTCAGCGGAACAACAGTTTCAGCCATCGGCGGTACGGAAAAATCCCATTATGCCGAATTAACAGATGAATCCAACGGCAGTATGAGACTGATTTTTTCACCTAATGAAAAAATTCTGGACTGCATAAGACCCTATCTTCCAAGGAACCTTAAAAAATAATTTAAAAGGAGCAAAACCATGTCAGTATTACAGGACTTAATAGTTAAATTCAACAGCAAGAAAAACGCCGAGCTTTACACACGCATTATAAAGGAAATTCAATCTGCTGAAAAAATATGGACTGCATTTTCCGACGCTTCAAACAACTATTATCTTGGAAACGTAAACGGAAGCGCGACGGCATACCTGTTTTCAGAAAAGGATTTCTTTGATATATTCTATGTTCACGAAAAACAGAAGGGTTATGATGTAAGATCAGCGGAAAACCCTGCCGAATACCGCATGGCTTTATTGGCCGACCTTTATCGAAGCGGCTTTGAAACGATTATAATTGACAGCGGACAAACCTATTTAAAAATGAGCCTTTTTGACATTATAAAAAAACCGCAGGAGCAAACTGATAACAAGGATACACGGCTTATCGTAAATCCATCGCTGGTGAGAACTGCCTGCTGGTTTTTTCAGGAAAATGCTAAAGAGCCTGCAAATGAAGAAATGTGGAAGCTTTTGTTTACAGAAATTTTCAAAGCTGAATATATTGTACCCGCAGATACCAGAAACCTAAAAATCGACGGAGTTAAATCCGGAAAAATCAAGCTTGGAAAAAATAGCGAGGTTTCTTTTCTGGTACTTCAAAACAGCGAAGGTAAAAGCTATTATCCGTTTTTTACAGACTGGAACGAGCTTAGAAAATATGATATGAATTCAAATTACAGCGTTCTTGCGGCTAATTTTAAGGATTTGCAAAGGTTTGCAGGCAAAGCGGACGGCATCGTTATAAACCCCTACGGGGCAAATATAATTCTGACCTCCGACATGCTCAACGATATAAAAAATATTTCATTGAAAGCTGAAAAAAGCAAATCGGAAATTATGGTTGGCGAGCCAAAGGAATACCCGGTAAAAATGGTTAGAGCTATGTCAGATTATTTTAAAGAACTTCAGGAAATCAGCTCGGCATATCTTAAGCTGATGGTAAAAGACGGGAATAAAAGCTATCTTGTTGCATTAAATTACGGCGGAAAAGAAAATCCGACCGAAATTTATAATAAAATTGCAGAAAAAGCTTTGCCTCATGCCGATGGAATACCGATAGATTTTATATCGGCGGATTCTGAATTTGCTGAAAAAGTATTTAAAAATTCACAACCGTTTTACAGGAATTAAAATATGAATACGATACACAAAGAAATAATTGTTACCCCGAATCAAATGAAAATACTTGAACAGGAGTCCGATAAATCCGGCGTAAGCTATGAGAAGCTGATGGAAAACGCCGGAATGGCTCTTGCCTTTGAACTAAAAAGAGTTATAAACATTCTCTGCAGCGATAAAAAGCTTTCAAGAAAACCGGAAGTAATTTTCCTCTGCGGAAATGGAAATAATGCCGGCGACTGTTTCGTTTCGGCAATATTGCTTAAGGAAATGAGAATAGATTCTAAAATCCTTCTTCTAAACGGAGAACCAAAAACCGAACTTGCTTATCTAAATTTCAAAAAATTAAAGGGTATACCAATTATCAGAGAAGAAAGCGAGATGCTAAATATCCTTAAAAATTCTTTCGCTGACATAAAGGTAGACGGCGTTTTCGGAACCGGATTTCACGGAGAGCTTCCGGATAATATTAAACGTATTTTTGAAGCATGCCAAGGATTTAAAATCGCTGCCGATGTCCCAAGCGGCGGTAATTGTAAAACCGGCGCCGTTTCCGAAGGTATGCTGAAAGCTAATATAACCGTTACCTTCGGCGGCCGAAAATTCGGAACGACTCAGTATCCGCTTAAGGAATTCTGCGGAGATATTGTAAGCGTAGATATAGGAATACCTCTTGAAGTTTATCAAATGCTTGATTATCCTATAAAAGAACTCGATGATCACATCGCTAAGCAATCTATTCCCAAAAGAAAAGCTGATTCCAACAAAGGAGATTATGGACGTCTTATTAATGTCTGCGGGAGTGAATCCATGCCGGGAGCCGCGATAATGTCTGCATGCGCCGCCTCCAGATGCGGCGTAGGACTACTGACTGTATGCACGCCTAAGCAATATATACCGCAATTTGCCGCGAAATTGCCGGAAGCCGTATATCTTCCTCTTGATACCTCTGCCAACGGAACTTATACGTCAGGCGCATATGAAAAGATATGCCAAGCAGCAGAAAAAGCCACATGCGTACTTATCGGCTGCGGAATAGGAGTAAGCGAAGACAGCAGGATTCTGGTAAAAAAATTGCTGTTAAATTTAAATTGTCCTATTATTTTGGACGCAGACGGAATAAACTGCATAACAGACTGCATAGATATTATTAGACAAACAAAGTCAAGCATTACATTGACTCCCCACCCAGCAGAGATGGCACGGCTATGCGGCGTTACAGCGGCAGAAATCCAGTCGGATCGACTTGAATATTCAAAATGCTTTGCAAAAAATTATCACTGTACTGTCATTTTAAAGGGAGCCGGTACAATTATTGCATCTCCTGAAAGAGCATATGTATGCCCAACAGGCAATCCGGGAATGAGCAAAGGCGGAAGCGGAGATGTTTTAAGCGGAATTATTGCGTCCTTTACAGCGCAAAATATTCCTGCTTACGCCGGAGTTTATATTCATGGAAAGGCAGGGGATAACGCGGCTGTAAAGCGTTCTATGCAAGGAATGCTTCCTACAGATATAATTGACGAGCTGACGGGAATATTTAAAGAATATGAAAAGGAATAAAATAAAGACGGAATGTAAAGCTTAAAAAATTAAACTAAAGGAGCTTTATATGAAAAAAATTATTCCTATTTTTTTATCAGTTTTTCTGATAATATCAATGTGCGCATGTTCGTCCGGAGGAAAAAATGTCAAATTCTCTCCCAAGCTTAACGAACCGTTTGTGGTAACTGCCAAAATACAATACGGAGATCAGGAATCGGACGCATCGTTCAGAAAATACAGCAAGGCTAACTGGGACATAGAATTTTCTTCGCCTAACACCCTTTCCGGAGTTATTTTATCCTATCGGGACGATAAAGTCGACGCTTCCTATAAAGGACTCAGCTTTTCAGTACCTAAAACGGCTCTCCCGATAAAATCTATTATATCTACATTTATTGACGTCGCAGACAGCACGGCAGATCTTCCTGAAATTGAAGCGACTGAAAAAGAAGGTCTAATGATAATAGAGGGTGAAACCCAGCAGGGAAAATATACTTTAAAGCTTGATAATTCCGGCGGCTTATCCGAATTTTCTATGCCTAATCTTGAGCTTAAAATTGTTTTCACTGATTTCCATGTAGACAGCTCTGATATACCGGAGTCAACGCAGGCTGAAACCGCAGAAACAACTCAGTCTAATCTTGAAACTCAGTCAGAAGACGAAGCTACAACCGAAGCAATTACAGAAGCTGTCACAGAAGCAGCAGAATAAAACAAAAACCGGTTTTCTAAATGAAAACCGGTTTTTTATAATCAATCAAGCTTTTCCAATGCTTGATCTATATCTGCTAATATATCTTCTACATTTTCAAGACCGCATGAAAAACGAATCATTCCACCGTCAATACCGGCTGCAACCAACTGCTCGTCAGTAAGCTGTCTGTGTGTGGCGCTTGCAGGATGAAGTACGCAGGTTCTGATATCTGCCACATGTACTACATTAGACGCCAGCTTCAGGCTATCCATAAATTTGACGGCGCTGCTTCTTCCTCCCTTTATAGTAAACGAAATAACGCCGCTGCATCCGTCCGGCAAATATTTTCTTCCGAGTTCATAATATTTATCGTTTTTCAGACCGGGATAACTCACTGAAACAACCTTATCCGAAGCCTCGAGGTGAGCGGCTACTATCATAGCGTTTTCGCAGTAATGCTTCATTCTTATGGCAAGAGTTTCCAAACCCAGATTTAAGAGGAAAGCCGAATTGGCAGCCGGATAACAGCCGAAATCTCTCATAAGCTGCATCCTTGCTTTAACGATATATGCATTGTTTCCATATGTCTTAGTATAGCTTATTCCATGATAGCTTTCGTCCGGCTCTACAAAATCAGAAAATTTTCCGCATGACCAGTCAAATTTGCCTGAATCAACAATAACTCCTCCTACCTGAACAGCATGTCCATCCATATATTTAGAAGTTGAATGAACTACGATATCGGCTCCATGCTCAATAGGACGGCATAAAATCGGAGTAGGAAATGTATTGTCTATAATAAGCGGAAGATTGTTGCTATGAGCTAATTCCGCAAACTTTTCTATATCTAAAACAGCTAACGCAGGATTTGCCAGTGTTTCTCCGAATACAGCTTTAGTATTAGGTTTAACCGCTTTCTGAAGCTCTTCTAAAGGAGCGTCGGCATCTACGAATATGCATTCAATACCGAATTTTTTAAGAGTAACTGCAAAAAGATTTACGGTTCCTCCGTAGATAGCAGACGTAGATATAAAGCTGTCACCCGCGCTGCATATATTGAGTATTGAACACAGCGAAGCCGCCTGTCCGCTGGAGGTTGCCATAGCTCCGATACCGCCTTCTAATGCCGCTATCTTTGCTTCAACCGCCATTACCGTAGGATTTTCAAATCTGGAGTATATCAGACTTTTGGTAGGATCGTCAAATACCGCCGCCACATCGTCTGTCGAATCATATACATATGTAGTGCTCTGAACTATAGGAACAACTCTCGGTTCTGTGTTTTTTGGCGAATAGCCTTCATGAATGCATTGCGTTTCAATTTTCATTTCAATCCTCCGTAAATTATTTTTATCTTATTTATAATAACATATTTTTTATAACAGGTCAACCAGTTTTTCCATAAATATAAAAACAGACCGGACGTAAACGTCCGGTCATTATAAATCAGCCAACCAATAATATCGCCCAATAATGTTTATAGATATCGTTTGTTTTGTAATAGCCTATGCCCACTTTAGTATATTTACTATCCAAAACGTTTGATTTGACCTCGCTGTTATCCATCATAGCGGTAAATAAATCCTTGGGAGTAGCCGGAACAGCCGCAATAGAGTTAGCGCAATACTCATAATCTATTCCGAATTCCGTAAATATCGTCTGAAACTCCGAACCGTCAGGACGAGTTGAACCCGACCACTTCTTAGGCAATTCAGAAGCACGCTTCATTGCTGCGTCTGTAATATTATAGTCAAATTCAAGCGTCGGCTTATTCTCAATAGATCTTTTCATATTTATTAGATTTAAAACTTCATTTAATTTGCTGTCGCATAGTATAAGCCGAGAAATGCCTATTGAATCATAAAGATCAACATTACCGTCTTTATTATAATCTGCATATTTAAGATTGGAACCGGTCAGCGCCGGAGCTTTAAGTATATGCTTGCATATTGCAATCGCATCATAAAGATCCACCGTTCCGTCGTTCGTAGCGTCGCCGCTTCTGAAATCTGCGGCAGACGCAGTAAACGGAGATGTCAGCAATAAACCTGACATTAAAGCTGACGAAAAAACCGCCAAAGTTTTTTTACAGAGATTTTTCATATGTACTTCCTTTCCTGCTTTTTAAATCCAAGCTTTAACTCATCCACATTTTAATATATTTTAGATTATATCATAAATTAAATTAAATTGCAATAAGTTTTTTATAAATTTTATGTTCTGAATTAATTTTCAGGAAATATATGTAAAATCAAATCGAACTTCCGCATTCATTGCAGAACTTAGCTTCAGGATCGTCTGACTTAGCTCCGCAGGATGGACATATTTTATATTCCGGCAAATTTACAGGATCAGGATTCTTATTTTCATTGTCCGTATCTGTTTCTACCGGCTGAACAGATATTACTGCTGTTTCTTGTTTCTTTTCAGACTGATCTTCATTTTCAATATTCAAATTATTTTCAGCCTTTGCTCCGCATATATCGCAGAATAGCGCACCCGATTCAAGAATATGACCGCAATTTCTACATTTATAAGCCTGCTCGTTCTTATCCTGCTGTTCATCTCTTACTTTTGTTCCGCATTTTGAGCAAAAGATAGCGTCAATTTTAAAATGAGCGCCGCAGACGGGACAACAGTTTCTGTTTTTAATTTTTGTTATTTCATTTTTAGTTTCCTCTATTTTTGCCATAGACATATTTATAGCTTCTACCGAAGACAAAAACTCTTCATCCGGTGAATTTCCAAACTTTTCAAAATATATTTTTCCCATCATTTTATAATGAGTATCAATTTTTCTTTCCTCTGTTCTTATTATATTGTTAAGAGAGCTGGTTTCAGAAACAGTTTTAGCTTTTCTTGCCAATTCCTTGCTTTTGTTGGTTATAGTATTTCCGATTTTTTCAAAACAAGACATAATTAACTCCATTCTGCCGCCTTAATCTGAAAAAATAATAAAATCCCTCTGCGGCCAACCGGAATTCTATTAATAATTTATAAAAACCTGATAATCAGGCAAAAACCTTTTTTTAATTATAACACTCCTTTTATTTTTCTGCAATACTTGAAATATTATAATATATCTGTTATTATTTAACATAGAAAAATTAAGGAGATAAAAAATGAAAGATATAAATTTTATAATATCTGAATTCGGTATTAATTCCGGATATATAAAATATAAAAAATTAGGCGAAGGACATATAAACGATACATACAAAATATATTCGTCAGAAGGAGTATTTATACTTCAAAAAATTAATACCGACGTTTTTAAGGAACCTGAAAAAGTTATGCAGAACATTGATTTTACGCTTTCTCATATAAAAAAAGAAATGCTGCTGAACGGAGAAAATCCCGACGGAAGATTTCCTGATTATATTAAATCCGGAATAAACAATTATCTGAAATACAACGGTTTCTGGAGAATCTATAAATACCTGGAAAATACAATAACTGTTAACAAATTTCAAAATACAGATATTATTCAGCAATTCGGTAAGCTCTTAGGCAGCTTTCATAAATACACCGAATCTGCGGATATAACAAGGCTTAATATAACAATACCCGGTTTTCACAATATCAGTGAAAACATATCCAGACTATTCAGTTTTAACAAGAACGCATATGATTATAATTTTTTTAAAAAAATTTACGATTATTATATAAGTAATCGGTATATCTTAGGTACTAAGCAGCTTGTTCACAACGATGTAAAATGTTCAAATATATTGATAAACACTAAAAGTAATATGCCCTGTGCAATAATAGATTTCGACACTATCATGCCGGGGTATGCGGCCTTTGACTTCGGAGACGCCGCAAGATCATCCTGCACTGACGATAATAAAATCAATATAACAAAGCTCAAAGCTTTTTCAAAAGGATATTTTTCTGCCGGATGCAGCTTATCAGCAAAAGCTTGCTCCCTTGGGTTATTATCAATAACCGCCGAACTTGCCTCCAGATATTTATACGATAGTATAACCGGATGTAATTATTTTAAAAATATAAACGCTTCTGAAAAATTAAATAAGTTCTATAGGCTCTCTGCTCTTGCTGAAAACATATATCTTAATATATCAGAAATCGAAAAAGCAATAATTGACTCAATGTAATTATTATTTATTTTTAATTAACGTTACTATTTCATATCTAATATTTTTATATTTTGTCAGAGCAGAAAAAAATAATCGATATATCCACAATAACGGTAATATATAACAATGCCTTTTTAAAATCGGAAAAGATTCTTTCATAATATTAATATTCTTAATGACTGACGTTTTTCGGAATCTATCAAAATATCCAGATCCGCCATAAACCTCATGTCACTATGCGGATAAAGCCCCTTAATAAAAAAGCCCTTAACCGGAATTATACGAATTTGTTCAAGCTCTGCGGCCTTTTTAATTTCTTCAAGCTCATTTTTTTGTATTATATCCCGTGCGATTGCTCTGTCTCGATCTTCGGACCACTTTTCATACAAAAAAGTTTCCGGCTTATTATCCATCATTTCAACAGAATAAAAAATCAAATTATTTATTTTATGTAATAACGATATATTATATATTTCCTCAAAGGTTATATTTTCCGGCTTTTCAGGAGGCTTTCTATTTTCAAGAGCGCATTTGACGAGTTCTAAAACGTAATTTTTCAAGTCGTTATTCATTTATTTTTACCAAAGACTAATCTTCGTCTTACGGCCGCATAAAAACCGGCGCCGGCTGCAATAACTGAAGGAACGATTATATACATGAATTTATATTTATTATTACCGTCGCTTTCTTTTTTCCCGAACACGGCTACTGTAGTTTCATACGTTTTATCGGAAGAAGCTGTTGCAGAAATCTCAACGGATCTTCTGCTGTAAACGTTCCTGTCAACGCTGATAACGGTTGACGACCGTGTATTTGTCAAATTGTATAAAGAAGTTAACCGAGCTTCAGACGACGGACTCTGATAAAAGCCGTAAGCATAATTATACGAATTATTTTCAGCTTCGGCAACAGAGGTAAACTCATAATACACATCTGTTTTATTAAAACTGTTCATACTCGTTTCTATATATGTCGCTTCTTTAGTTATAACCGGAACATCAGTGGGTTCAGTAGGTAAATATTCGGGATTTTCAAGAGAAAAGCTAAAAATTCCGCTGTCATTTTTAATAAGCCTATCGACCGCAGCTATACCGATTGCAGCCTGATCAGACGCATATGGATTTGAGGGCATTCCTTTGACATGAGAAAATCCGCCGTCATCGTTTTTAAAGGAGATAACATTATCAATTATTGTATTTCCGTTTTTGATGTATCTTTCATCGGTCAGAGGATCAATTCCCATAGTACATAAAGCTAACAATACCTGAGACGCGCTTTCACAATTTTCTGTTCCACCGCTGGCATATCCGCCGTCAGAAAGCTGAGACTCAGACAAAAATGCCAAGGCTTCATCCAATATTACTTTTACGCTTTTAGCTATACTTTGATTTGTTTTCTGGTTTACATAATTATATATAGTATTATCCGTATAATATTTGCTTAGCGCTGTGATCGCATTTGCGGTTATATCCGTATCGCTTGTTTCTCCATATAAAGAAAACCCGCCGTCACCATTTTGCTGTTTAAGTATTTCCAATATAATATCTTCTCTCGAATAAAAGCTTCCGTCCGGTATATCTGTTTCTGCAGCGTCAAGCGATATAAGTCCCCATATCCATCCGTTAAGTCCCTGTCTGCCCAATGAAACTGTTTTTCCCCTGTTATATACACCGTCCTCCAAAAGATTAATGCCACGAACGTCAAAAGGATCGCCGCCGCATGCAAGTACAGTTAGAATAATCCTATGCCATTCAGTTGATTTACTGCGGCTGAGCTTTTGCTCAGTCTGATATCTCTGGTATACATTTTCAGAAAGATTATGGAGATAATCAGAATTATCTCCATAATACCTTCCATATACAAAAGCGCACCAGTCTCCGTCAGTCGAACCGGCATACTCGCTCACATTGCCTCTGTATTTTAATACGTCTTCAATTATATTTTCATAGCTTATACATTCCGCCTTATACGACGGGAATATCATGAAAATAATCATGACGGAAATAAATAGAGCCGCTTTTTTCATATAATCACCGGTATTTCTTACATAAATGTTTTAGCTATTGCTATCGCGTCATACAGATCAGTATTTCCGTTATTATCGAAATCGGCAATAGCGATCTGTTCATCTGTAAGAGACGACGGATCAATAAGATATCCAGAAACTGCAATCGCGTCGTAAAGATCAATTTTTCCGTCCATCGTAACGTCTCCGCGGGCATATCCGGTTGAAATACTGCAAACCATTCCGTTTTTGCTCTCCGAATAGCTTTTTACAATGCTATTCTCTGAGCCGTTGAGCGATAAACCGTTATATGAAATCAAATCAAGCTTATCCTGATCCAATTTGGGAAGACCAAGCTCGTTATATAGCCGCAATACCTGCATTATAACACCGGTTAAAGAAGCTTCGGAAGATATATTTACATTCCCGATTTTACTATATATCAAGTCTATATTATCTTTTGAAGCTCCTATAAATTCAAAAAAGTCGTTTAATGTATTTATTCCCGAAGGCATTTTGAAATTCTTTATCATTTCAGAAGTCATAAACGCATTTTCACCGGTCAGCTCCATCTGAATCGTATCCGGTATGCTTATGCTTTTCAAATTATTGCAAAGCCCGAACGTAAAATCAGATATACCGACAACGCTGACTCCGTTTACCTCTTCCGGAATCATTATATCCTCTAAAGAATTATTCTTTAATTCCTTTAAAATTAATCCGTTTTCAGTTTTTTCAAAAATAAAATCAGAAACTTCAATGATTGTTTCAGATTCTATAGCTTTATTAAGTACAGAACAAGCTTTATCAAGCTCCGATTGAGTAGCAGAAAGATCAGAACAGATCTTCAGCGCATCTGTATACTCCTCGCTTTCCTTTAATCCGACCGCATACGCTTCTGAAAGAACAGATATAATTTCTGTTCGGTCCGTTTCAGGAATAAGCGAAGCCATACCGCCCCACTCAGCCATATAAGACGTATCATATCCGATGTCAGCGCCATAGCCGACTATAGTATACTGCCATCTTAGAACGTCGCCGTCCTCTGGAGCATAGTCGTTTATTCCATATGACGGGATCTGATTTCCTACCGTGAAATTCCAGCCCGACATCGCATAATAATCCATGCCGCTGAGCCATGCCTCGTCTTCACGCAGATCGTCAACCTCATGGCCCTTTGAGATAACCGCGTCTATTATAAACTGCGGTATGTTCTCTGTGCCGAATCCGTCGTCCGCGATACTTGAAATATAGCTTCCGGTTCCGCTGCCCATATTAATATTTTCTGAGCCAAGAGCTCTGTCCGTTATATCCGCACCTGTTTCACCTTCAAAATAAGGCACTTTGACAGGCTCAAGTATGAATCCCTGACCAAGCGTGAATTTCTCTACGCTGACGGTTACATAACCGATAGGCAGTTCTTCCGCCGCGGATGCTCCGACAGAGCCGGCAGACGCTATAATACTGACGGCAGCAATAATTCCCATAAATTTTTTTAATTTCATTTTTTATTCCTCCGATAAAAATTTAATAATACTTTTACGGCAGGTCTCCTGGCTTGAAATCAACCTAATAATCTGCATAGTCTTCCCGAAATTATCAGTGACCGACATAAACATGTCCGGCAGATTTTCGTCCTTCACACAGTAGCGGGGACTGCTGCGGATTCTAACCGCATTCCCTATTAATGCATAATTGCAGCCGTAAAAGCTTTTATTATTATATATCCTTATATCAAAATTGTCAAATTATAACTTCCATCGACGACGCTTTTTCTCCTGACAGCATATAACTAATTGAATCCGGCTGTGAAAAACCGCAGAATATTTCATACTTTCCGCCGTAAATAACGCTGTTGCCGTTTTCATCAATATCGGCAAACGCTTCAATCGGAATCTCAAGCTCAATTGATTTTGATTCTCCGCTCTTTACAAATACTCTTCTGAAACCCTTAAGGGAATAATTTCTGACGGCGTTTTCAGAAAAGCTTTTAATATATAACTGGAATACATTTTCACTGTCATAGCTTCCCGTATTCTTTACTTCACATTCAATCCGGCAGGTTTCGCCCGACCTCTTGAAATCAATAGCTCCGCATTCAAAATGAGCGTAAGTCAGACCATAGCCAAATGGATACAGTATATTATTTTCGGCAAAACGATAGGTTCTGTTTTTCATAGAATAATCAGTAAATTCAGGCAGCAAATCGGCGTTTCCGTAAAATGTTACCGGAAGCTTTCCAGACGGGGAAACCCTTCCAAGAAGAATATCTGCCAGCGCCTTTCCGCCCATAGCGCCTGAATACCATGCCTGAATAAGCGCGTCGGCATTATCCTCCGTATTTATTGCGCTTCCGGAAGCATTGACTATGATTAAAGGCTTTCCTGTCTTTTCGATTTCTCTTAGAAGTATTCTCTGGCTTTCAGGAAGTCTAAGATCAAGCTTATCGCCGCTTGCATATGCGTTACCGGTGTCGCCTTCCTCTCCTTCTAAGGTAGCGTCCAAGCCGGTGCATAATATAACAATATCAGCACATTCCGCAGCTCCAAGCGCTTCTGAAAGTCTATCGCCGGGAAGTGCGAGCGGTTCTACCCTTTCCTTAAAAAGATGACAGCCTTCTGAATACAGCACTCTTACCTCCGGCTCAAAGGCTTCTCTAATTCCCTCAAGAAATGTTACATACCTTGATGAGGTTCCGAAATAGTTTCCCTTAAGAACATCTCTTGAATCAGCCGCAGGACCAATTACCGCTATTGTTTTAACTTCAGATTTTTTTATCGGAAGTATGCCGTTGTTTTTGAGCATAACCATTGATTTTTCAGCGCATTTTCTTGAAAATTCATTATGCTCCGGAGAATCCGCTTCTTCGAAAGAAATACTGTCATACGGCGTACATTCATCGAACATTCCAAGCTTTATTCTGGTTTTTATAACTCTTTTAACGCATCTGTCTATAGCCTCTTCTGATACCAGTCCTTCATTGTAGGCATTTATAAGATGAATATAGGTGTTTCCGCAGTTTAAGTCGCAACCGTTTTTTATTGCAAGCGCAGCCGATTCGGGAGCTGATTTTGTAACGTGATGATTAACATGAAAATCTGCTATAGCCCAGCAGTCAGAAACAAAATATCCGTCAAACTTCCATTCATTTCTCAAAAGATTGTTGAGATATTCGCTTCCGCAGCATGGCTCTCCGTTCAAACGATTATAAGCGCCCATAACTCCCTCTGCATGAGCTTCAGTTATAAGAGCCTTGAAGGCAGGCAAATATGTCTCCCAAAGCTCTTTTTCAGATACCTCTGCATTAAAGCTATGTCTTTGCGCCTCCGGACCGCTGTGTACCGCAAAATGCTTTGCACAAGCCGTGGCTTTATATGGAAGCTTGTCGCCCTGAAGTCCTTTTACAAATGCGCAGCCCAGCCGCGAAGTCAGATACGGATCCTCTCCGTAAGTTTCCTGACCTCTTCCCCATCTTGGATCCCTGAAAATATTTATATTCGGAGTCCAGAAAGTTAAACCTTTGTAAAGATCAATATCTCCGCGCTTTTTTGACTGATTATATTTAGCTCTGGCTTCTGTGGCAATTATTTCAGCAGCCTGTGACACCGCCTGCTCGTCAAACATTGCGGCAAGCGCTATAGCCTGAGGAAATACTGTAGCCGTACCGCCTCTGGCAACTCCGTGAAGACATTCGTTCCACCAGTTAAACTTATCAATTCCCAATCTTTCAATTTCAGGAGAATCATATTTTAACTGTTCACATTTTTCTTCAATTGTCATTTCAGAAACAAGCCTTTGAGCGCGTTCTTCAATTTCATTTTCAGTATATTTATAGTTTTCCATATTTTTACTCCTTATAATTTTCGGCTGATCAATAAAGATCATACCAATAAAATCCTTTTAAATTTTAATTAGAATAGATCAATATAAACCAGCCGTTAATATTTATAGTTTTTCAATTATTTCCGTTGCATTATCAAGCCAATTTCCATCATAAAGCTCTATTGCACCTTTATCACAGGACTTAGCAAGACGGGGATCGACAGGTAGTCTTCCCAGAATCCTGAGATTATATTCCTTAGCAACCTCTTCAAGCCTGCTTTCCCCGAAAATACTGATTTTCTTGCCGCAATCCGGACATTCCGCATAGCTCATGTTTTCAACGATTCCGATTATGGGAATATTCATCATTTCAGCCATCTTAACAGCTTTTGCAACAATCATTGAAACAAGATCCTGAGGAGATGTCACGATTACTATACCGTCCACCGGCAAAGACTGAAAAATTGTAAGCGGAACGTCTCCGGTTCCCGGAGGCATATCTACAAACATATAGTCGACATCTCCCCATATAACGTCAGTCCAAAACTGTTTTACAACTCCGGCAATAACCGGTCCGCGCCAGATAACCGGATCAGTATCGTTGTCAAGCATAAGGTTTACGGACATAATCTCTATTCCCGTTTTACTTTCAGCCGGTAAAATGCCATTTTCATTGCCGCTGGCTTTTTCCTTTATCCCAAATGCTTTTGGAATTGAAGGTCCGGTAATATCCGCGTCAAGAACAGCCGTTTTATAACCAAGTCTTTTCATATTAACGGCAAGCATAGAAGATACTATCGATTTTCCAACTCCGCCCTTTCCGCTGACAACGCCTATAACCTTTTTTATATTGCTTTGGTCATGCGGTTTTTCTAAAAGACTTTCTTTACTTCTTTCACTGCATTCCTGACTGCATGATGAACAATCGTGCGTACATTCGCTCATAATAATTAATCTCCTTTACTTACAAAAGCGGAGCAATCATTCTTAAAAGTCCGCCTATTATTTTTTTAATCAACGGTCTCTGCTGACAATCCTTAAGCGTAATCCGCCGGCATTTTCCGAGAATATCGTTGAAATCTGATTTTATCCTTGATATTGCGGGTACCTTATACAAAAATGTTCCGCATTCAAAATGAAGGTATAAGCTACGGTAATCCAGATTTATCGAACCGACCGTCGCTATTTCATCGTCTGAAACAAAATTTTTGGCATGTATAAAGCCGGGCATATACTCGTAAATTTGCACCCCAAGCTTTATAAGTTCCTTATAATAATTCCATCCCGCATAATTCACATACCATTTGTCAGCTATATGAGGCACGACAATTTTTACATCTACTCCGCTTTTAGCTGCAAATCCCAGCGCCGTTATCATCTCATTATCAATAACCAGATAAGGCGTAGTTATATAAACGTATTTTTTAGCTTTATTTATTATATCAAGATATACAAGCTCTCCAACATTTTCATTATCCGTAGGGCTGTCGCCGTAGGGCATAACATATCCCTCCGCAGCAGGAAAGCTCTGAAAATCCGGCTTATATTTCTCATAGTTATTAAGCTGCTTGCTTTTCCACTCCCACATCTGAATAAACATAACGGTAAAGCTCCACGCAGCCTCTCCCCTAACCATAACCGCAGTATCCTTCCAGTGACCGAATCTTTCCTTTTCATTTATATATTCATCAGCAAGATTAATGCCGCCGTTAAAAGCGGTTATGCCGTCTACTACAAGAATTTTTCTATGATCGCGGTTATTCTGGGCAGTCGATAGAAACGGCCTAAATTCATTAAATACTTTACATTTTATACCCTTAGTTTCAAGATATTTGTTATAGTGAGTCGGAAGCAGAAACTGACTTCCCATTCCGTCATACAGAAGCCTTACTTCTACTCCTTCATCTGCTTTTCTCTGAAGTATCTCAAGAACACTGTCCCACACCCTACCCTCATCGATTATAAAATATTCCAGAAAAATAAATTTTTCTGCCTTCTCAAGCTCGCAAAGCATAGCGGCGTATTTTTCTTCACCGATCTTATAATATTCAACATAAGTATTTTTATAGATCGGATAACAGCCGTAATCGTTTACATATCTAGCCAAATGGGCGACATAGACGGAATCCTGCCTTAATTCCTCTATAACGTCTTCATTCTGCGGAATAAGCGGCTTGGTAATCCTTACTATTTGATTTTTAGTGTTTCTGAAAAACATTGTCCCCAACTGGGCGTGAAGGAATATATACATAAAAGCTCCGACAATAGGAAACAGAAGAATCAATATTGTCCATGAGAGCTTATAAGCCGGATTGGTATCATGCCGGTTTATAACATAGCATACCATAACAAATGAAATAATTATCTGCGCTCCATAGATTACGGTTACATTATTATATAAGCTAAGCAAGCAAGAAATAATAAAAAGAGCCTGAATCAATAATATAAATATAATAAGAAAATTTCTGTTAAACAGTTTTTTTATTCTTTTCTTTTTTATACCATCACCCCCATATAAAACCATTAAGTATTATACCACATTCAATTACTTTTAGCAACATAAAATTAGTAATTTCAAAGTAAAAAGGCATATCGTTTTACGATATGCCTTTAAAATCATAAATTTTCCTTCAAAGCCCTTGCAAGCTGATCGGGGCAGGACGTTCCTTTCATTCCGCATTTTATATTTTCAAGCTTTTCTATAACGTCCTCAACCTTCATGCCCTTAACAAGATGACTTATCCCCTTAAGATTTCCGTTACATCCGCCGATATATTCAACATCCTTGACTATACCGTCTTCAACTTCAATGTTTATCTGTCTTGAGCATACGCCCTTAGGTATGTATTTGATTTTCATTATATATCAAACTCCTTTTTTAAGGCCGATCCCGATTTTATTGCGGCCGACGCAACCGCCCTTGCAACTGCCTTGGGTATTTTCCTGTCAAACGGATCCGGAAGTATATTATCAGCGTCAAGCTTATCTTCAGGAACTCCCTCCGCAATAGCATAAGCGGCGGCAAGCTTCATTTCCTCGTTAATGTCTCTTGCCCGTACAGCCAGCGCTCCCTTGAAAACTCCCGGAAAAGCGACGACATTATTTATCTGATTCGGATAATCGCTTCTTCCGGTACCTACAATAAATGCTCCCGCTTCCTTTGCCTCCTCCGGCATTATTTCAGGAGTCGGATTCGCCATAGCAAAAATAATCGGCTTATCAGCCATTGATTTAACCATTTCCGATGTCACAAGTCCCGGCTTGGAAACGCCTATAAATGCGTCGGCGCCGTTCATTGCTTCAGACAATCCGCCTTTTAATTTATTCTTATTCGTTATCTTTGACATTTCATAATGAGCCGGATTTAAAAACGTATCTCCCTCGCAAATAATACCGTTTAAGTCTACCATTATAACATCGCCAATGCCAAGAGTAATACATTGCTTTGCAATCGCTATTCCGGCCGCGCCCGCTCCGTTTATAACAAGCGTCATATCAGAGATATTTTTGCCTGCAACCCTCGCCGCATTTATCATAGCCGCGCTTGCAACAATTGCGGTTCCGTGCTGATCGTCGTGAAAGACCGGTATATCGAGAGACTCCTTCAGTCTTTTTTCTATTTCAAAGCACCTCGGAGCCGAAATATCCTCAAGATTAATTCCTCCGAAGCTTTTAGATATAAGCTTAATAGTGTTTACTATCTCGTCAGTGTCCTTAGAATCAATGCAAACCGGAAATGCATCGACGTCGGCAAATTCCTTAAACAGCGCGCATTTTCCTTCCATTACAGGCATAGACGCTTCCGGACCGATATCGCCTAATCCCAAAACAGCAGTACCGTCCGTTATTACCGCAACAAGATTGTGCCTTCTGGTAAGCTCGTAGGAAAGCTCAGGGTTTTTTTCTATCTCAAGGCACGGCTTCGCAACTCCGGGAGTATACGCATTAGACAGTTCTTCACGGTTATTTACCGACGTTCTTGAAACTATTTCAATTTTTCCCTTCCATTCCTTATGTTTTTTAAGAGCTGACTCCATAATATCCATGTTAAAAAATTCGCTTCCTTACTTTTTATTAGACAGCTTTATTATTCTGTCAAGATTTTCTTTTGATGTCGTATTGCTTCCCAAATGAGTCGGCACAGCATTATACAAGCCGTGAAAATCAGATCCGCCGGTTACTATAAGATCGTATTTTTCAGCTATATCAAGCATTTCCTTTTTCTGATTGTCATCTGCTGAATAATGGTAAACCTCCACCCCGTCAAGCTTTTTTTCCTCTGCAAGCTCAGCGAGAAGTTCCATGCTGTCATAAAGAGCAGGATGAGCCATCACGGCTACTCCTCTTGCCGAATGAATCAGCTCTAGAACAAATCTTACGTCCGGATATTCGCGTTCAACAAGACATATCCCGCTATCCACCGAAAATAGCTTTTTATCCAGTTCACCATAAAATTCGAGCGCATAACCGTATTCGATAAGAGCGCGCATTATATGAGATTTATATATGCTTTTGCTGCCTGTACAATGCTTTAATACGCTTTCGGGCGTAATCGGATAAAGCTGCATTACCTTTTCAATCATTTCCTTAGAACAGGATTTTCTGATCTCACAGGATTTAAGGCAGAGCCCCTCAAGCCTGTCCGGTTTTTTAGGAGCGTAGCATATTATATGAACCTTCCTGTTTCTCTCTTTATCCCAAGCAGACATTTCAACGCCCTGAATCATTTTTACTCCGTAACGTTCTCCAAGAATTTTTGCTCTTGAAAAAGAAGATAATGTATCATGGTCGGTTATAGATAAAAAATCTATATTCATACGTTTTGCCTGCAATATAACGTCCTCGATTCCAAGCGAACCGTCAGACATGGTAGTATGGCAGTGAAGATCGCAAATCATAAATTTACCCCCCTGAATTAAACGGCGAATAATACAACATAAACAATTATAACATAATTTCCAATCAAAATCAATAGTAATTTGTGTATAATTATTTTATACTGAATCCGCCGAATGTAAAACCTGCTTTTGGAGCAAAGAGCTTCTTGCCTGCAAGATATCCCAAACGGCAGTCCGAATCAATATCAAATTCAATAGAATAAGCGCATAGCTGCTGACGGTAAATTCCGTACCTTTTATTTACCGTTACATTGCCGTATTTACCGTCTCCGAGTATCGGTGCGCCGATAAACGCAAGATGCGCCCTTATCTGATGTGTTCTTCCGGTTATAAGGTTTATTTCCGCTAATGCAAAATTACCCTTGACTTCAATTATCTTATATTCTGTTACTATCTGCTTGTAGCCATCCGCCATGCTTTTTCTTATATTAACAAGATTATGCTGACCTTTTTTATGATATGCCGTTTCAATACCATGATTCGCCGGAAAATTGCCGGCACATATGCATAAATATTTCTTTATTACTTTTCGTTCTCTTATGAATTCATTTATTTCGCGGAGTGATGCGGCGTTTTTTGCCGCTATAACAAGTCCGGTAGTGTTTCTGTCAAGTCGGTTGCATACTGCCGGAGAAAAGGAGTTCTCTTTTTCAGGATCATATTCACCGTTACGGTAAAGATATGCTTTAATTATATCAATCAGAGTAGCCTTTGCTTTTTCTGAACCTCTGTGAACATCCATACCTTCAGGCTTATAAACGACTATGATATTTTCATCCTCATAAACAATCTCCGGCGAAACGCTGATATTTATTATATTTTTTACTAACTCCAAATTGTTTTTAGAGTATTCGAAAAATTCATCGTTTATATATAATGAAACAACGTCCTTTTCGTTTAATATATCTGAATTTCTGCACCTTTTCCCATTAACCTTAATTCTTTTAAGTCTTATATATTTATAAAGAAGAGCTTTCGGAATAGATGGCGCCGCTTTAAATATAAATTTATCAAGTCTTTGACCGCAGTCGTTTTTATTTATTATTATTTCTTTCATTTCCGCTCCGCTTTCATTTGGTTTTTTTACATTATATCATAATTTCAGTTAAATTTAAATAAACCTTATATAATTTTCATAAATTTTTAAAAACCCCTTTTAATTTTGCTTAAAATAGTTTATACTAATATTATCAGTAAAAGAACTAATATTCGAAAGACAATTCGGAGGGATACATGTCGGAAAATATTCATAAGGGCCACAGGGAAAGAATGCGTAAAAAATTTATACAGTCAGGTTTCGACGGTTTTACAAATCATGAAATTCTTGAGCTTCTGCTGTTCTACTCCCGTCCCCGCATAGACACTAACGCTATAGCTCACCGTCTGATTGATAAATACAAGACTATAAGCGGCGTATGCAATGCAGATATTGAAGATCTCAAAGAAATAGAAGGAATCGACGAAGCAAGCGCTGTGCTGATAAAAATGATTCCTTTGCTTGCAAAGGAATATATGAATTCAAGCAGCAACAGCATTCATATGAGCAATTATAATACAGTCTGCGAATATTTCAAAACGCAGTTTCTCGGAGAAACCGTAGAAAAAATACGTATAGCCTGCCTGGACGACAAGCTGCGTCTTATATCGGGGAAAATAATTGCAGAAGGCGCTCCGGGAGGCGTAGGTATAAATATCAGACGTATTGTTGAATTTACATACAAAAACAAATGTGAAAATGTAATACTTGCCCATAATCATCCGCACGGCGATATTATACCTTCCGACGATGATATAAAGGCAACTGCCGAAATATACAACACATTAAAACCTGTTGGAATTAATCTGCTTGACCATATTATTGTGGCTGACGGACAAGCAATTTCTCTTAAAGAATCAGGCGCTTTTTCGCTTTTAAAATAAGGAGTTTTATTTGCATGAAAAAAAGAAAATTTGAACTGGTAACCGAATATAAGCCGTCCGGAGATCAGCCTGAAGCCATATCAAAATTGACGGACGGGATTAATAAGGGAATTAAGGAACAAACTCTTCTGGGAGTTACGGGTTCCGGCAAAACCTTTACAATGGCTAACGTTATTGCAAACGTTAATAAGCCTACTCTGGTGTTAGCGCACAACAAAATACTTGCGGCGCAGCTCTGCTCAGAGTTCAAGGAATTTTTTCCGAACAACGCCGTTGAATATTTTGTTTCATACTACGATTATTATCAGCCTGAAGCCTATATACCGGGAACCGATACTTATATTGAAAAAGATTCCGCAATTAATGATGAAATTGATAAGATGCGCCATTCCGCCACAACAGCTCTTTCAGAAAGAAACGATGTGATCATAGTTTCAAGCGTTTCATGTATATATTCTCTCGGAAGCCCTGAGGATTACCGGTCTATGATAGTTTCTCTAAGACCGGGTATGGAAAAATCACGAGACCAGCTGCTCAGTGAGCTTGTCGCTATACAGTATGAAAGAAACGATATAAATTTCGTAAGAAATAAATTCAGAGTCCGCGGAGACGTAGTAGAAATATTTCCCGCTTCGTCAAATGAAAACGCTATAAGAGTTGAATTTTTCGGCGATGAAATAGACAGAATAACTGAAATAAATGTTTTGACGGGAGAGATTCTTGCAGTCTTACAGCATGCGGCGATTTTTCCGGCAAGCCATTATATAGTAAACGGCGAAAAAATGAACGAGGCGATTAAGGAGATAGACAAGGAGCTTGCACAGCGGATAGAATATTTTCAGAATAACAACAAGCTTCTTGAAGCTCAGAGAATTGCTCAGAGAACTCACTATGATATGGAAATGCTTCAGGAAATAGGCTTTTGCAGCGGAATTGAAAACTATTCCCGTATTCTTTCCGGACGACCTCCGGGAAGTACGCCCATGACTTTACTCGACCATTTTCCAAAGGATTTTCTTTTGTTTGTAGACGAGAGCCACGTGACAATACCGCAGGTCGGAGGTATGTATGCAGGAGACCGTGCCAGAAAAACTACTCTTGTGGATTACGGATTCCGTCTTCCAAGCGCATTTGATAACAGACCGCTTAATTTTGACGAATTTTACAGTCATATAAATCAGGCGGTTTACGTCAGTGCTACTCCCGGAAAGTTTGAACGGGAAAAATCAGGCCGCGTCGTCGAACAGGTAATTAGACCAACCGGACTGGTGGATCCTGAAATCATCGTAAAACCTATTGAAGGGCAAATAGAAGATCTCATGTCGGAAATAAACATGAGAGCTGAAATAAATGAAAGGGTTCTTGTAACAACGCTTACAAAAAAAATGGCCGAGGATCTTACATCGTTTTTGGAAGCCGCCGGAGTAAAAGTAAGGTATCTTCATCACGATATCGACACTATCGAACGTATGGAAATTATCAAGGACCTTCGTGAAGGAATTTTCGACGTGCTTGTGGGAATTAATCTTCTGAGAGAGGGCCTGGATATTCCGGAGGTATCGCTTGTGGCCATTCTCGACGCTGATAAGGAAGGTTTTCTGAGAAGCGAAACGTCTCTAATTCAAACAATAGGAAGAGCTGCAAGAAACTCAAAGGGCAAGGTAATTATGTATGCCGACTCAGTTACTAATTCGATGGAGAAAGCAATAACTGAAACAGAACGAAGACGCGCTATTCAGATAGCTTACAATCAAGAACACGGTATTGTTCCGCAGACAATAAAAAAAGATATCAGAAAAGTCTTGGAGATTACTTCGAAGGAAAAGATAGAAAAGAAAACTGACAGAAAGCTTTCAAAAAAAGAAAAAACAGAGCTTATTTCAAAACTCAAAACAGAAATGAAAGAAGCGGCAAAGCTGCTTGAATTTGAGCATGCGGCCTATTTAAGAGATAAGATAAAAGAACTTGAAGAACATTAAGATTCTTATGTAAATACTTTAGTATACATCATGCAGCCGAAAGGAAGTTAATTAATAATATGAACGACAAAATAATTATAAAAGGGGCAAGGGAGCATAATCTTAAAAACATTGATCTTGAAATCCCCAGAGATAAACTTATCGTTATGACAGGGCTATCAGGATCCGGCAAGTCCTCTCTTGCTTTTGATACTATTTACGCCGACGGACAAAGAAGATATATGGAAAGCCTTTCATCGTATGCCAGAATGTTTCTCGGACAGATGGAAAAACCCGACGTTGACAGCATTGAGGGACTTTCTCCCGCTATATCAATCGATCAGAAAACGACCTCAAAAAATCCCCGTTCAACCGTAGGCACTGTAACGGAAATTTATGATTATCTGCGTCTGCTTTATGCCAGAATCGGAATTCCTCATTGCCCCGTATGCGGAAGAGAAATAAAGCAGCAGACGATTGACCAGATAGTTGATAAGATAAAAGAGCTTAAAGAGGGCGCTAAAATACAGCTTCTCGCACCTATTGCAAGAGGAAGAAAGGGTACCTATGCTAAGGAGCTTGAGAACGCCGGAAAATCAGGTTATGTGCGCGTCAGAATCGACGGAATAATGTACGAATTATCAGAGGAAATTAAGCTTGACAAAAATAAAAAGCATAATATAGAAATAATTGTAGACAGACTTGTAATAAAACCGGGCATTGAATCCCGCCTTACCGATAGTATTGAAACGGTAATGTCCCTTTCCGGAGGAATGCTAATCGTTGATGTTATCGACGGCGAAGAAATGCTGTTTTCTCAAAGCTATGCATGTCCGGAACATAATATTAGCATTGAAGAGCTTAATCCGAGAATGTTTTCCTTCAATAATCCCTTCGGAGCATGCCCTAAATGTACAGGTCTCGGTACGTTTCAACGAATAGATCCTGATCTGATAGTACCAAATAAGGATTTAAGCATAAAGCAGGGGGCTATAAAGGCAAGCGGCTGGAATACTCTTTCAGACAGCTCAATTGCTATGATGTATTACAACGGTCTGGCAAAAAAATTCGGTATAAGTCTTGATACCCCATTTAAAGATCTTCCCAAAAAAGCAGCCGACGCCTTTTTATATGGAACAGATGAAAGAATCGAACTCAAGATAATAGATTCGTTCGGCGGCGGAGTCCGTTACGGAAAATTCGAAGGCATCATAAATAACCTTGAAAGAAGATTTAAAGAAACCAGCAGCGAATTTTCAAAAAATGAAATTGCCGATTGTATGAATGAAATAAAGTGCCCTGAGTGTAAGGGGCAAAGACTCAAAAAAGAAAGTCTTTCCGTGACTGTAGGCGGAATGAATATAATGGAGTTTACCGAGCTGTCAGTTTCAGAGGCTCTTGATTTTATCAATAAGCTGTCATTAACTGAACGCGAGATAATGATCGCAGAAAGAATACTTAAAGAAATAAAGGAACGTCTGGGTTTCTTAAAAAGCGTCGGACTTGAATACCTGACACTGTCACGTTCGTCCGGCACTCTTTCAGGAGGGGAAAGTCAGCGAATAAGGCTTGCGACGCAGATCGGTTCATCGCTTATGGGAGTGCTGTATATTCTGGATGAACCCAGTATAGGTCTGCACCAGCGTGACAACGACAAGCTTATAGCCACGTTAAAACGTCTGCGAGATCTCGGCAATACCCTTATCGTCGTCGAGCATGACGACGATACAATGCTTGCCGCGGATCATATAGTAGATATTGGTCCGGGCGCCGGTATAAACGGTGGAAATGTAATCTTTTCCGGTACTGTGGAGGATATGCTGAAATGCGAAAATTCTATAACGGGACAATATCTAAGCGGAAAGAAAAAAATACCGCTTCCTAAAACAAGGCGTCATGGAAACGGCAATTATCTTATAATTAAGGGAGCGGCGGAAAATAATCTGAAAAATATCAATGTAAAAATACCTCTTGGCGAATTTGTATGCATAACCGGCGTTTCCGGATCAGGAAAATCCTCGCTGGTAAATGAAATAATTTATAAATATTTAGCTGCGAAGCTAAACCGTGCTAAGCTCAGGGCAGGAAAATTCAAGTCTATTGAAGGATTAGAGTGTCTTGACAAGGTAATATGCATTGATCAATCGCCTATCGGTAGAACGCCCAGATCAAACCCCGCTACTTATACCGGAGTATTTACGGATATCAGAGAGCTTTTCGCCCATACAAACGACGCTAAAACTCATGGATACGGCGCCGGACGCTTTTCCTTCAATATAAAGGGCGGACGATGCGAGGCATGCGAGGGCGACGGAATCAAAAAAATTGAGATGCACTTTCTGCCCGATATCTATGTTCCCTGCGAAGTATGCAAAGGAAAGCGCTATAACCGTGAAACGCTTGAAATATTATATAAAGGCAAATCCATTTATGATATTCTTGAAATGACAGTTGACGAAGGGGTTGAATTTTTTGAAAATCAGCCTAAAATCCTACGCAAGCTTAAAACTTTACAGGAAGTCGGGTTAGGTTACATCAAAATAGGTCAGCCTGCAACAACCCTGTCAGGAGGAGAAGCCCAAAGGGTGAAGCTTTCAACCGAGCTTTCAAAAAGGGCTACAGGAAAAACAATATACATTCTCGACGAACCTACCACCGGACTGCATACGGCCGACGTACACAAGCTCATTGAAGTGCTTCAAAAGCTTGCCGACACCGGAAACACGGTGCTTGTAATTGAGCATAACCTAAACGTAATAAAGGTCGCAGATCATATTATTGATCTTGGTCCCGAGGGGGGTATCGGAGGCGGAACCATAGTAGCTTCAGGTACTCCCGAGCAGATTGCCGAATGTGAAAATTCATATACAGGAAAATATCTAAAATCATATATTGAATAAAAAATAAAGAGACGTTTTAAAACGTCTCTTTATTTTCAGAATAATTTTTCACCGGCATAGCTGCTGTATATATCGAAGAGTTCAGGAAAAGTCTTTTTAATTCTAACCGGCTTCATAGACATATCGGTAAAACAATGGGAGGTATTTCCTTTTGCACGAAGTTCTCCTGTATTTTTATCAGTAATGATATATTGTATCGACATTTTAAACCCGTTAAATTCGTTTATAGCAGTTTTAATTATAACGGTATCACCGAATTTAACTGAATTTTTATATTCACATGCAGCCGATAATACTGGCATCATAATTCCTTCCGATTCCATTCTTGCATAGGAATATCCAACCTGTTCCATAAAATATATTCTTGCTTCCTCAAACCATCTTATATAATTAGAATGATGAATAACATTCATTCTGTCAGTTTCATAATAAAACGGACTTCTTTCATAAGCTTTGACCTTTTTCATAACTTCCTCCGCAAATTAATCAACAAGGGACACTCCGAAAAGAGCGTCCCCTATTTTATTTCATTTGAGAAATATTAATTCTGTTTAATGCGCGTTTTAGTTTCATCTCCGCAAGTCTTTGTTCAAAATCGCTCTTGCTTTCATTCAGACGCTTAAGAGCGTCCTCATGCGAGCGCTTAGCCCAGTCAAGATCAATTTCCTCCGCCCATTCCGCAGCCATAGCTAAAATAGTTGTTGCTTCTTTTGAGATTTTTATCACGCCGCCGGAAATTGCGGCAATTTTAAAACTTCCGTCTATTTTAACTTTAAAAGGTCCGGCAGGAAGATCAGCCACATAGCTTTCATGACCGGCAAGTACTCCTATATCTCCTTCGGTAGTTCTAACGATTATCTGGTCGGTTTCACCATCGAAAAAAACCTTTTCCGGAGTTATGATTTTTAATGTGAACGATTTCATCAGTCTTCACCTTTTTTAGCCTTTTCAACCGCTTCGTCAATTGTTCCCACAAAAAGAAATGCTGATTCAGGCAAATCGTCGTGTTTTCCTTCGATTATTTCCTTAAATCCCCTTATGGTTTCCTTTATAGGAACATATTTCCCCTTCATGCCCGTAAACTGTTCGGCTACGGTAAACGGCTGAGACAGAAATCTTTGTATTTTTCTTGCCCGGTTCACAATAAGCTTATCGTCATCAGAAAGCTCATCCATACCCATAATAGCTATTATATCCTGAAGCTCTGTATATCTCTGCAATATAGTCTGAACTGCCCTTGCCGTTTCATAATGCTCATATCCCACTATGTCAGGCGACAGAATCCTTGAATTACTCTCAAGAGGATCAACCGCCGGATAAATTCCAAGCGATGAAATTTGTCTGGATAATACCGTTGTAGCGTCCAGATGTGCAAACGTAGTTGCAGGAGCCGGGTCTGTAAGATCGTCCGCCGGAACATAAACCGCTTGAACAGAAGTAATAGAACCCCTGCTAGTAGACGTTATACGCTCCTGCAGGGCGCCCATTTCTGTTGCAAGAGTCGGCTGATATCCGACTGCCGAAGGCATACGTCCAAGAAGAGCTGAAACCTCAGAACCCGCCTGTGTAAATCTGAATATATTATCAATAAAAAGAAGAACATCCTGTCCCTCAACATCACGGAAATATTCCGCCATAGTAAGACCGGAAAGACCGACTCTCATTCTGGCTCCCGGAGGCTCGTTCATCTGACCGTATACAAGTACGGTCTTATCTATAACGCCGCTCTCCTTCATTTCATTATATAAATCATTACCTTCCCTCGTTCGCTCTCCGACGCCTGTAAAAACAGAAATGCCTCCGTGCTGATTAGCCACATTGTTTATAAGCTCCTGAATAAGAACGGTTTTACCGACTCCTGCGCCGCCGAACAGACCTATTTTACCGCCCTTAAGATACGGTGCAATAAGATCTATAACCTTAATTCCAGTTTCTAAAACTTCGTTTGAAGCCGTCTGTTCTTCATAGCTCGGAGCCTCCCTGTGTATACTCCATCTTTCCTTTGTTTGAACCGGCTCGCCCTCGTCAACCGGTTCTCCAAGAAGATTAAAAATTCTTCCGAGCGTTTCCTTTCCGACCGGCACTTTAATCGGCGAGCCTGTGTCAACAGCTTCCATTCCTCTTACAAGTCCGTCGGTGCTGCTCATTGCAATACAACGAACAATATCGTCGCCTATATGCTGAGCGACCTCTAAAACAAGATTTTTTCCTTGATTGTCAACCTCAATAGCATTCAGAAGATTCGGAAGGCAATCCTTTGAAAAACGTATATCAACTACCGCACCGATAATTTGTACGATTTTTCCGATATTCTGCATAATTTCCTCCGTATATAAACGTTATTTGCGCACCTATTCCTGTACGCTCGCACCGCCTACTATCTCAGTTATTTCCTGAGTAATGGCGGCCTGACGCGCTCTATTATACATTAATGAAAGATCGTTAATCATCTCGTCCGCATTATCAGTAGCATTTTCCATTGCCGTCCGCCTTGCAGCCTGTTCAGCTGCAAAGGAATCAACAACAGCGCCGAACAGGACTCCGGCTAAATATTTAGGTATCAGCGAATCAAAAACTGCCTCAGGAGACGGATCATAATTAGTTAATCCCTTATATTCCACGTCCGCTTCTATATCGAGCGGAATTAGGGGCATTCTTTTGGCTTCCTGATAGAGCGGCGATACACAATCTGTAAAAAATAATTCTACCCTGTCAATCTTATCCTTATTATACACATCAATAATTTTATCCGCAATACTCATTGCGCCATAGATTGAAAGACTTTCAGAGATATTTTCATAGCGCGTCATGATTTTTACACTACGCTTTTCAAAGTACTCGACAGCTTTTCTTCCGATTGGGAGAAATACCACCTCTCCCTTATTTTTAAGCTCGTCGTATCTCTTCTGTGCAAGATTAAGAACATTCGCATTAAAGCCTCCGGCCAAGCCTCTGTCTCCGCCTATGACCACAAGCAAGGTAACGTTATTTTTACGTTTTCTCGTATAAATCGAATTAAAAGTATTATCAGACGATACAATCTCGCACATCGTTTCATAAAGCGTTTTAAAAAACGGCTTTGAGTTATCAGCCTTTTCCTTAGCCTTCCTCAGCTTCGAAGACGCGACAAGCTCCATTGCCTTCGTTATCTGTCTAGTGCTCTCAACGCTTTTAATACGGCGCTTGATGTCTTTCATATTTGATGAAGCCATATATTCTCACCTTTCGATCGCTTATGACTTATCAGCCATAAATTTTGCTGAAAAATCAGAAAGAACATCTTTAAGCGCAGATTCATTATCAGCAGTCAGGTCCCGTGTTTCCTTAATAGATTTAACGATATCCGGATAAGAATTATCAATATATTCAAATAGATCCGACTGAAATTCACCAATCAGCTTTACAGGTATATTCTTCAAATAATTATTTACAACCGCATAGATAATTATAACCTGATGTTCTACTGACAGCGGAGAGTTTCTGTCCTGCTTTAATACTTCTACAACTCTTTCGCCCTTTGCGAGTCTTTCCTTTGTGTCAGCGTCCAGGTCAGAGCCGAACTGCGAAAAGGACTGGAGTTCACGGTATTGTGAATATGTCAGCTTCAGAGATGAAGAAACCTTTTTCATAGCCTTTATCTGCGCCGCGCTTCCAACTCGAGAAACTGAAATGCCCGGATTTACAGCCGGTCTTACCCCTGAATTAAACAAATCAGTTTCAAGGAATATCTGTCCATCGGTTATTGAAATAACATTTGTCGGAATATATGCGGAAACATCTCCCGCCTGTGTTTCAATAATAGGCAAAGCAGTAAGACTTCCGCCGCCGTAGTTTTCATTAAGACTGCATGCTCTCTCAAGTAGTCTTGAATGGAGATAAAAAACATCTCCCGGGTATGCTTCACGGCCCGGCGGACGTTTAAGCAGCAGCGATAAGGTTCTGTATGCAACAGCATGCTTTGATAAATCGTCATAAATACATAGAACATCTCTGCCCTGATTCAAAAAATATTCACCAATAGCGCATCCGGAATAAGGCGCGATATATTGCAGAGGAGCAAGCTCCGAAGCAGTAGCCGAAACAACGACCGTATATCTCATAGCGCCCGCTTTTTCAAGAGTTTCCACAACGTTGGCAACGGTAGAACGTTTCTGTCCTATTGCTACGTAAATACAGATTACGTCCTGATCTTTCTGATTGATAATTGTATCAAGAGCTATTGCAGTCTTACCCGTCTGTCTGTCACCGATAATCAGCTCTCTCTGTCCTCTTCCAATAGGAATCATTGAATCAATCGCCTTTATACCTGTCTGAAGCGGTTTATGAACTGACTTTCTTGTAATAATTCCGGGAGCAATTTTTTCAATTGGCTCGGTCTTGTCCGTAAGAATCTGTCCCTTGCCGTCGATCGGCTGACCAAGAGCATTTACAACTCTCCCAAGCATTTCTTCGCCTACAGGCACGGATACAATCCTGTTTGTTCTTTTTACAGAATCGCCTTCTTTTATTTCGGCGTCTGATCCCAGCATAACGGCTCCTACAAAATCCTGTTCCAGATTAAGCGCCATGCCGTAAATACCGCCTTCAAATTCAAGCAATTCGCCGGACATGCATTTTTCAAGACCGTGAACAGTAGCAATACCGTCGCCGACAGTTACTACCGTTCCTACATCCTGAAGTTCTATTTTAGAGCTGTAATTCTTAATTTGCTCTTTTATTATACCTGTTATTTCATCCGGGCGTAAATTCATTCATACACCTTCTTTAATCTTATTGTTTAAGCTGCTTTGCCACAGCCTCTAATTTTCCCTTAACGCTGTTGTCTATACGTGAATTATCATATTCTACTATAATACCTCCGAGAATCGAGGGATCAATTTTTTCTGACAGAATAACCTTTTTACCCGATTTTTCTTCAAGCTTTCCAATAAGTTTTTCTCTCTGTTCAGATTTTAGCGCAACACTGGTTATAGCCGTCATTTTGACAATATTGTTATGCTCGTTGTATTTTCCTGTAAATTCTTCCGCGATTTCAGAAAAATATGAAATTCTTCCCTTTTGGGTAACAACGCAGATAAAATCCCTGATTATTCCGTCTTTACCGAAAATTTTACTTATAACCTCCGCCTTTTCTCCGAAGGTAATTACAGGCGACGCAAGCAGTTTAATAAGCTCAGGGTTTTCCTCGAATACTGTCCTGCATTGTCCCATTTCGCTGTTTATCTCATCTAAGCAGCCGCTTTCGAGAGCAATTTCAAATAATGCCTGCGAATAGACCTTTCCTATATCGCCCGTCATTTCAGATCACCCACATTTTCAATAAAATCATTGATAAATCTGTCATGATCCGCTTCGCTTATTTCTTTTTCAACTACCTTTTGCGCAACCATCACGGCAAGCTCGGAAATTTCACCTTTAAGCTCGCTGCGGGCGCGTTTCTTTTCTCTTTCGATATCTTCGTCAGCCCTTGAAAGAATAATTCCGGCTTCCTTTTTAGCGTCCGTAATTATCTCTTCAGAACGACGCTGAGCTTTTTTTGAAGCATTTCTTATAATCTCAGCCGACTCCTCTTTAGCGCTTTCCATAAGACTTGAATACTCCGATTCAAGCGACTTTGCGTGCTCCAGCGATTCATCGGCCTTGTTGTATGTTTCCGCCACATCATTCTGACGTTCATCAAGGATCTTATGAACTCTTCCAAAAAGAAAATGCTTGAAAATAAGATATAATATCAGAAGATTACATAAAGTAAAAATTATCGTGCCGATATCAATAGATAAAAATTCCAGCATTTGTACTCCTCCGGATTCAATGTATTTTTTAGCTTAAAGCTTTCCAATAAACGGATTAATAAACATTAAAATCAAAGCTACTACAAACGCATAAATACCTGTTGATTCGGCAATTGCACAGCCAAGAAGCATAGTTCTTGTTACCGCGCCTGAGGATTCCGGCTGTCTGCCGATAGCCTCGCATGCTTTACCTACTGCATAACCCTCGCCTATACCAGGACCTACACCTGCGATCATCGCCAAACCAGCGCCGATAGCGGACGCTGCTAAAACTAATGCTCTTGCATTTTCCATAACAAACTCCATTTCTCTCCGTATAAAATATTTTAATTGCCTCACGGAGCGAGGTTTAAAACTGCCGTTTAACGGCATTTTTGCAAATTTAAAAACTTTACTGCTCAGAGCTTGCGCTTTCTATAAAGCACATCGTCAGCATTATAAATATAAACGCCTGCATAAAACCGGAAAACAAATCAAAATACAGCGATAATACCGCAGGAATACCGACTGTAAAAATCGGAACAGCAAGTCCGATCGCCGTTGAAAGTCCGGTAAGAGCAAAATAAATAAGACTTGAAATTATCATACCGCCGGCAATATTTCCGAAATGTCGGAACGACATGGAAACCGGAGTTGAAACTTCGCTTATAATATTAAGCGGATTAATAAACGATTTCAAATAGCCGCCGATACCGTTAGACTTTATTTTTGCAGCCTGTATCATAACAAAGCTCATCAAGGCCCACGTAAGCGTCGTACTGTAATCGGCTGTTACAGACCTTAGTCCGGTCAAGCTTACAAGACTTCCGAATATAGACGATGCAAACAACGCGGCAATATAAGGCGCAAAAGCCTTGAATTTTTCACCCATTGTATTCTTTACCAGGTTATCTACTGTTTCAACCAGGAATTCAGCTATGACCTGCCGTTTCTTTTCAGGTTTTTTTTTCATATTATGAGTTAAAAACAATACAAGAAGCGTCAAACCGATTAAAATTGCCCAGCTAATTATAATAGTTTCAGTTATGTTTATGCGTACGCCGAAAACGTCAAAAGAAAAAGCAATTTTAGGCCCGCCTATTTCAATTCCCTTTGAACCCTGAAAAAAATCAGACACCTTCATTCAGTCTTTTCCCCTTTCCTCAATAATACATTCCCCGCAAAAACAAGCTGAGGGTAAAAAAACGGAATAACCGCACCGGCCGTATTAACAAACGGTATATGCACAGCGGCCGCGATAACTGCCCCGACAACTAAGAGCCGGATCAGATACCCTTCGAACATTCTTGACTGTGCTTTGCGCCCTCCGCTTTTTACTATGTTTCTGATAGACCTGTTAAGCAGGATCAGATTTACAGTCATTCCGGCTGTTCCGAGAAAAAGTCCGGCTGCCATTGAGAAAGTAAATCCTATAAAAAAAACAGAAATCAGATATGCGGAAATATCCAGAAATGCAGATTTTATTAGGATATGCTTTAAATCCCGGATAAATTGCTCCCTTTCCAATTTTTTCCTCCTGAAACTGTTTATTTTAATCGTATAAAATTATTGTTGACAAAAAATCATTGTTTATCTTTTCCATTATCAGCCTTTTTTAAGCGAAGTTATTGTACGAAGTATATTATACCCCCCATGTGAAATATTGTCAATAGTCAAATTTAACAATTGACCAACAGTCATAAAAAAATGTTGACAAAACAGTTAAACTGTATTATAATGGTATCGCAAGCATACCTATCCAATATTGTTCAAAGGCATGGTAATTTTTATGCATATAGTGGAAGGAAAAAGCGTCAGCCACGGTAAAGGCTCCGGACATCTTGTCTTTATTGACGGCAATCATTACAATATACCTAAAACTAAAGTTCATAACATTGATCAGGAGCTTGAAAGATTTCAGAAGGCAAGAGCTGACGCAATGAATCAGCTTCAATCCATTTATGAAAGAGCTCTTAATAAAGTAAGCGAAGCAAACGCTAAGATATTTGTTATTCAGCAGATGATGATTCACGATCAGAGCTTCACTCAGGCCATCAGGAATCTGATTGTAAACCATGCAGTTTCAGCGCAGTATGCGGTGTCAATCGTCGCCTCTAAGCATATTTCACTTCTCAGATCAACAAATGATGAATATATGCAGGCCCGCACGGCAGATATAATAGATTTATCCGGCAGAGTAATAAGAATATTATTAAATCTGCCCGATGTAAATTTCTTCAAGAGAAAAAACATCGTATTGTATAAGTACATACTTACACCAAGCGAAATTATTGAACTTGACAGCGATATTATTTCAGCGGCAGTTTCGTATCATGGAAATCGGCATTCACATTCCGCCATACTTGCCAGGGCGATGAATATTCCCGGAATTACGGATATTAATGAAGATATACGCAATTTTTCCGGAAAACTTGCTGTAGTAGACGCGGATGCGGGAAAAATAATAATAGAACCGTAAAAAAGCGCTTCTTAAATGAAGCGCCTTTTATTATTCTGAATCTTCAGCAGGGCCTGCGGTTTCCGCATTCGTTACGTCTGTCGTTCCTAAAAATGATCCGACATCAAATAGCGCTCCGGCATCAGAAGCGACCTTAGGAAGTTCTCCGTCCCATTTATCAATAAATTCCATCATGATAACCTTATCAGTTATCTGTTCATTTTTAAGCTTATACGCTTCCGCTTCAGCTTTTGCTTTTTCAACCGTCTGCTCAGCTTCTACCTTAATTCTTGCAAGATCCTGTTCTGCTTTAAGTGCAGCCTGCTGAGCGGTTTGCTTTGCCTCTATCGCTTTGTTGAATTCCTCAGAAAAATCAAAATTCACAATATTGAAAACTTCGATTGATAATCCGTAAGGATTTATTTTCTGGGAAATAGATTCTTCCATTTCGGTTGACACAACCGCACGGTTTGTAATTAGCTGCTCAGCAGTATATTTCGCAGCTATTGATTTGACACATTCCTGAATAGCCGGATTAACAATTACATTTGTAAAGTCTGAACCGACGTTTTTATATATTTCGGCCGAGGAGGCTTTATTGACACGATAGTTAATTGAAACCTTTGATGAAATAGTCTGAAGATCCTTGGACGCAGCATTTGATTCTACCTCTGTTTTCAAGACTCTGTTATCTATCTGTTCAACGCTCGAAACAAAAGGAAGCTTAAAATGTATTCCTTCTTCGAGAACCTTATCCGATACTTTACCTAAGGTAACCACAACTCCCGTATGCCCGGGCGATACTATAGCAAAACTGCTAAAGCCAAGAATAATAACCGCTAAAACAATTACCACAGTTATAACTATTTTTTTGACCGTTTTGCCCTCCGGCGTAATATTAACATATGTATTGCCTGCCATATTATAATCTCCGTTTCATAAAATTTAAGCTGAACGCTTTTTTCAGCTTAGGAATGATTATAACACATAATTTATAAGTTGTCAAAACTCTTGACATTTTTTATATAACTATGCTACAATAATAAAAATAGAGTCAATAAAAATAACTTCTTGAAAGGAATATCCAATGGAAAACAATGCTAATAATATTTCAGATGATATCTCCGTATCTGAAAATAATAATATTGCATCTGAAATAAGCGATCAAACGGAAGCTAATTCACCCCGTCAGCGCTTTTGGTTTACTATAAAAGATAAATTCTATAAATTAGGTTATGAAAATACCATTTTACGCTTACTCACCGCATGGATTATTGTCGCCGGATTTGAATTAATAACTTCAGAATATAAATTCAATACATTTGAATTTTTCAATAATATTAAAATGTTAGTTTATATTTTGGTTATAGTTGCCGTTTTCATAATATTGACGTTTATTAATAAACATAAGCTTGATAAAATTCTTTTAATGGCGTCAACCACGATATACGGATCCGCCGCTATTATACAAGACAACAAATTCTATTTTTCAATTGGCGCCTGTATAATAATGGGGGCGGTTACTGTTTACTGCGTCGGAGACTGGTTACGATTTAAATTAAAGAAATTACCTACTATTGCTATAATTGCTATTCTCGGAATTTTATTTACATTATTTACCGGTCTGCTGACATCTTTCAAATATTTGCAGCACTGGGCTCCATGCTATGATTTCGGCATATTTTCGCAAATGTTTAATTACATGAAAGAAACACTTCAGCCGCTCACCACATGCGAACGCGACGGACTTTTAAGTCATTTTGCCGTTCATTTTTCTCCTATATATTATTTGCTGCTCCCATTTTTCTTTATTTTTCCGTCACCAGTCACTCTGCTTATGGGACAAGCTGCAATAATAGCAAGCGGTCTTATACCCCTATACCTGATCTGCAAAAGACATAAGCTATCTAACGCCGCCGTTATCTTATTTTCACTATGCTATGTACTTCTTCCTTCAATGGCAAACGGCTGCTTTTTCTTTCTGCACGAAAATAAATTTTTAACTCCTCTCATTCTCTGGCTTGCATTTGCGCTTGAAAAAAACAAATGGATACCTTCCGTAATCTTCACGTTGCTCCTTCTGGCCGTCAAAGAAGACGCTCCGGTTTATGCGGCTGTTCTGGGACTGTATTTTATAGTATCAAGACGAAATATATCAAAAGGCGCCTTGGTATTCGTTTTATCAATTATATACTTCATAACAGTTTCATATTTTATGTCAAAATACGGGTTGGGTACTATGTCATACAGATACGATAATTTCATTTATGACGGCAGCGGAAGTTTATTCACCGTCATTAAGGCAGTTATACTTAATCCTATTTACACTGTCCATGAAGCGTTTGATGAAGAAAAAATAAAGTTCATTCTTCAGATGCTTGTTCCATTAGCATTTATGCCGCTTATGATAAAAAAGCCGTCGAGGATAATATTACTTATACCGTTTATTCTCCTTAATCTCATGTCGGATTATACATATCAGCATAATATTAATTTCCAGTATACTTACGGAAGCGCAGCGTTTCTATTCTATCTCATGATACTGAATTATCAAGATATGAAACCCGGTTTCAGATGTAAGGTTCTTGCCGTTGCAGCAACCTCTTCGATATTTATGTTTATGTGCAATACATATTATAGAACAAGCGGTTACGAAAGCTACAAAACTGACAAAAACAGCGGTGCAATTGATATAATTGACGACGCGCTTGAGCTTGTTCCCGATGATTCGTCGGTAGCGGCGACAACATTTTTAGTGGCCTCGCTTTATGACCACCGCGAGGTTTACGAGTTTGAATCAACAAATCATAGAGACGAAGTTGAATATATCGTCTTGGATTTAAGAATATCGTCGGATGATTTTTCAGTTGATGATTATCTAAATAATCCAATTTACGAAACCGTTGAAAATAAACCTGGATATATAGCGATTTTCAGAAATACTACAGTAGAATAGAAAAAATCCCCTCTGAGAAAAACTCAAAGGGGATTTTAGTTGATTTTGCACAAAATTCCATAATTTTACCTTTTATTTTTTGATAATCTATTGACTGTTAAATAATTTGCGATTATAATAAGTATATAGCTATTGTGATTTAAGGAGGATAATTCCTATGAAAAAAATTTTATTTGCCGCTTCAGAATGTGTTCCTTTTATGAAAACAGGCGGGCTCGCCGATGTCGTAGGCGCTCTCCCCAAAGCGCTTAATAAGGAGGAATTTGACGTCAGAGTAATTTTGCCCAGCTATACCTGTATTCCGTGGGAATACCGCAGTAAATTCCAATATGTTCACCATTTTTATATGGATATGGGACAGCTTAATTTTGCTCCTCACGTTGGCATTATGAAGTATGAATACGAAGGTATTACATACTATTTCGTTGATAATGAGGATTATTTCAAAACTGACAAGCCTTATTTATCCACGCTTTATGACATTGAAAGATTTATCTTTTTCTCAAAATCCGTATTAGCCATAATGCCGGTAATTGATTTCAAGCCTGATATTATTCACTGTCACGATTGGCAGACAGGCATGATACCAGTTTTTTTGAAAACTCTTTACAAGGATAACCCGTTTTATTGGGGAACAAAAACTATTATGACAATTCATAATTTAAAGTTTCAGGGTATATGGGATATTAAAACCTTTAAAAAGTTTACTAATCTTCCCAACAGCGTCTTTACGCCCGATAAACTTGAATATAAAAAGGACGCAAATATGCTTAAGGGCGGGCTTGTATATGCCGATTATATAACCACTGTAAGCGACACATATGCTAGGGAAATTCAGACTCCATATTTTGGAGAAGGCTTAGACGGGCTGCTTCGTGCACGACATCTTCAACTAAGAGGTATTTTAAACGGAATTGATTATAATATATATAATCCGGAAAATGATAACGACATATACGTTTCGTATAATTCAGATGACGTCAAGGATAAAAAGACTGAAAATAAGCTCAAACTTCAGGAAGAATTAGGTCTGCCACAGGATTCAAACAAATTTATGATAGGAATTATATCGAGGCTTACCGATCAAAAAGGTCTTGATCTTGTAAATCGAGTAATCGAACAGATTCTTGATGAAAACACGCAGTTGGTTGTTATCGGAACAGGCGAGCCAAGATATGAAAACCTTTTTAAGCACTTTCAGTGGAAGTATCCTGACAGAGTTTCTGCAAATATCTTCTTTTCTGAGCAGCGCGCACACAAGCTTTATGCTGCCGCAGACGCTATGCTTGTTCCGTCCAGATTCGAGCCCTGCGGTCTGACGCAGCTTATTGCTCTACGTTACGGTACAATTCCTATTGTAAGGGAAACCGGCGGATTAAAGGATACCGTATCGCCTTATAACGAATATGAAAACAGCGGAAATGGTTTCTCATTCGGAAATTATGATTCATACGATATGCTCAATGTTATAAACTATGCAAAAACAATTTACTTTACTCAAAATGAAAAATGGCAGGAAATTATTATACGAGCAATGAAATCTGATTTTTCTTGGAATTATTCCGCAGATCAATATGCAGGTATGTATAATTGGCTGTCTAATTAATAACAAAAAACGACGAGTTAAACTCGTCGTTTTTTATTATAAAACCGTCTTATTTTTTTTAGAACCGAATATTGGCTTCTCGCCGTCTGTTATTGATTTAGAAGTAACCGTAACAGTAGTTATATCGGGATCTGACGGAGCTTCAAACATAGACTGCATCAACACACCCTCTATTATAGCTCGAAGGCCTCTTGCACCTGTTTTTTGTGAAATAGCCTTCTTTGCTATCTCCTTTAAGGCGTCCGGTTCAACGATAAGCTCAATATCATCATAATCAAACAGCTTTTTATATTGCCTTAACAGTGCGTTCTTAGGTTCGGTCAATATTCTGACAAGAGCTTCTTCATCCAGTTCATCTAAAACAGTTATTACCGGCAAACGTCCTACAAGTTCCGGCACAATACCGAACTTAACAAGATCCTGCGGTATAACCTTATGAAAAATGTTTTTTGATATTTCCTTTTTAGAAGAAACCTCGGCTCCGAATCCTATCGCCGAAGAATTTACACGCTTCAAAATAGATTTTTCAAGACCGTCAAAGGCTCCGCCGCAAATAAAGAGAATATTTTTAGTATTAATCTGTATAAACTCCTGATTAGGATGCTTTCTGCCCCCCTGAGGCGGAACGTTAGAAACAGTACCCTCAATTATTTTCAAAAGCGCCTGCTGCACGCCTTCTCCGCTTACATCACGGGTTAAAGAAGTATTTTCAGATTTTCTCGCTATTTTATCAATTTCATCAATATAGATTATACCGCGTTCAGCAGCTTCAATATTAAAATCAGCAGCCTGAATAAGACGAAGAAGAACATTTTCAACGTCATCTCCCACATATCCGGCCTCAGTGATTGTTGTAGCGTCTGCAATAGCAAACGGAACATCAAGAATTTTAGCAAGAGTAGAAGCAAGAAAAGTCTTTCCTACACCGGTAGGTCCTAAAAGAAGTACGTTGCTCTTTTGAATTTCTACCTCTTCCCCGTCCTCCTGACTTAAAATTCTCTTATAATGATTATAAACAGAAACTGCAAGCGTAATTTTGGCCTTGTCCTGCCCTACGACATATTCGTCTAATACGGCCTTTATTTCAGCCGGTGTAAGAAGATTAAGCTCCATACCGTCCGACGGATTTTTCTTGCCGTCATTTGACTTTTCGCTTGGCTTAACCTTAGCAAGAGGCCCCATCAAAAGCTCATAGCAGTAAACTACGCATTCATCGCATATATTTGACGTCCCCGCTGTAAAAATACTCTGAACCTTATCCTCGCTCTTTCCGCAGAAATTACAAAATTTAATTGGTTTATCAGGCATAAAGTCCTCCTAAAAAATCATCTTTTACTTATAACTTTATCTACAAGACCGTAAGCCTGCGCTTCATCAGCAGTCATAAAATTATCTCTTTCCGTATCAAGGCATATTTCATCATAGGTTTTTCCGGTATTCTCACTTAAAATCCTGTTCAATCTTTCCTTGGTTTTCAAGAGATTATCAGTTCTTATCTTTATATCAGTTGCCTGGCCCTGTAATCCGCCTGATATAAGTGGCTGATGAATCATTATTTCTGCATTCGGCAGCGCGAGTCTTTTTCCTTTTGCGCCTGATGAGAGCAAAAATGCTCCCATGGAAGCGGCAAGACCGATACAGATTGTCGATACATCGCATTTAATGTATTTCATAGTGTCATAAATTGCAAATCCAGCGCTTACCGAACCGCCGGGACTGTTAATATAAAGGCTTATATCCTTTTCAGGATCCTGGCTCTCAAGATACAAAAGCTGCGCTACTACAAGACTTGCCGTTGTATCGTTTACCTCCTCTGAAAGCATAATGATCCTGTCGTTCAGCAATCTTGAAAAGATATCGTATGAACGTTCTCCGCGGCTTGTCTGTTCTACAACATAAGGTACTAAACTCATATTTATTCTCCCTTTTCCGGCAACTCGCCTTTTAAAATTTCTCTATTAACAAAGGCGGCTGCCCCGAAGGACAGCACGCTTTTTATACAATAAAATTAATCCTCAGAAGCTTCTTCAGATTCCTTTTCCTCAACTATAGTATTGTCAATAACAGCGTTATCCTTGACAAAATTAACAGCCTTGACAGCCTTAAGATCGGTAATGTAAGCGTCCATATCAATTCTATGTTTTATATCTTCAACTGTGATTTTATTAAATTCGGCAATCTCTTTCAGTCCGTCGTTTATTTCATCTTCTGTCGGAATAAGATTTTCAAGATCAGCAATTTTTTCAAGAGCAAGTCTGAGCTTTACTTCATTTTCAGCTCTTTCCTGGAAAGTTTCTCTAAAGGAGTCCATATCCATTCCGGTATACTGAAGATATATTTCAACACTCATATTCTGCTGTTTAAGATTTCTCTCAAACTCGCTTATAAGCTGGTCGACTCTTTTATCAAACATACATTTCGGAATAACTCCCTCGGCTGTATCTATAAGCTTCTGCATTAAATGGTTTTCAAACTGAGCTGCCGCAGTCGCTTCCGACTGAGTCTCCATTTTTTCCTTAATATCCTTTTTCCAGTCTTCTATAGTGTCAAATTCAGTCGTATCCTTAATTAAATCATCATCAATCTCCGGCAGCTCCGTTGTATTTATGCCATTCAGCTTGACCTTAAATAAAGCCGGCTTTCCTGCGTATTCATCCATCTGATACTCTTCAGGGAATGTAACGTTTATTTCAAATTCATCACCAATTGAATGACCGATTATCTGTTCTTCAAATCCCGGAATAAACTGACCGCTGCCAAGTTTCAGCGGAAATTCATCAGCCTTGCCGCCGTCAAAAGCAACTCCATCCATAAATCCTTCAAAGTCTATTATAACCTCGTCATCCTTTTGGGCAGGCCTGTCGTCAACCGATACAATCCTTGCGTTTCTCTGACGTATCTGTTCTATCTGAGCCTTAATATCATCCTCAGTTATATCCTTGACATTTTTCGGAGCTTTTAATCCTTTATATTCCGGTACTGTCACCTCAGGCTTAAGAATACAAATTGCCTTGTATTCAACACCGTTTTCAGTATCGGCAGAAACAACTTCAATCTTCGGCGTATCAACTAAAACCAATTCAGATTCTCTGATTGCGTCCGGCATTTCATCATTTATCAGGGAATTGATTGCGTCTTCAAAAAATACTCCTTCACCGTAATATTTTTCAATAAGCTTTTTTGTAGCCTTACCTTTTCTGAATCCCGGAACCTGTATATTTTTCTTCTGACGCTGAAAAACCTTATCTATCGCAGCGGCAAAGGTTTCCCCGTCTACTGTAAAAATCAATTCCTGTGTATTTACGTCAACCTTAGTTGATGACTTCAAACTCATTTTTTATATCCTCCAATTTATTTATAAGTGCATACCTTTATCATTATAACATAAGCCATTAAATTTTTCTACACTAAATTTCTACTTCTACACTTTATATAAAATTACATTATTTTTAGTGGACAAAATTGTAAATAATCACCTGAAATCAACTTAAAATCAATTCCATCGCGCTCTCCGTTAATTGAATTTCTTATGGCAGAACCGTGCAGATGACCATACCAGCATGATTTTATATTAAATTTATATAAAACGTCAAGAATATCATAGTTATAGCCGTTTCCGTATATAGGCGGATAATGCATAAACACAAGAGGCTCAAGTCCGTATTTTAAAGCAGATTCTATCGAAGTTTTGAGTCTGGCGGATTCTCTTGCTAAAACCTTTGAATCCGCTGCTTCTCCGGGCATATTGACCCAACCTCTTGTACCGCATATGCCAAATTTCTCATATTGAAAGTGATTATTATGCAGAATAAACAAAGAATCAAATCCCCATTGAGAAAACGTATCCTCCATTTTTTTTCTTGATCCCCACCAGTAATCATGATTACCTTTTAGAATTATCTTTCTTCCGGGCATATTATTTATCCAGTAAAAATCATCATACGCATTCTTTATGTTCATTGCCCAAGAAATATCTCCGGCTAAAACTATCGTATCTTCCGGAGAAATATTTTTTTCCCAGTTTTCCTCCAGAAGCTGCATATAATTTTCCCAGCCTTTAAATATATCCATAGGTTTTGATTTATCGCTGAGTGCAAGATGAAGATCGCCTATCACAAACAATGACATCAGATAATACCGAAATCCTTCAATACATAATCGTTCATTTCAGCTTTTCCGATCGAATCCTTGAATATTCTTTCCTTATTCTTCAATTCTGCCAGCGAAGACGGTATCGGAAGCTTTGAAAGCTCAGCCAGCCTATCTACCATTTCATATTCGTCAAGCTCTGAATTACTGCCTTCAATTGCCTCCAGTACACTTGAACTGAATTTATAAGGACTTGCCGTTGACGCAATCAGTGTTTTTGTCATATCCCCCGTTTTATTTTTATAATCCTCATATACCTTAACGGCTACGGCCGTATGAGTATCGCACGTATATGAATATTTTTCATAAATTTCCCTTATGGTTTTCTTTGTCTGATCGTCGTCGCAATAACCGGCAAAGAATTCTTCTCTCAGTACGTTCTTTACTTCATCGTTTACTTCATATCTGCCGGTCGAAGCAAGACTTCCAAACCATTCCCTAATCTGGGCGTCATTCTGTCCGGTCAGAATGTAAAGTAGCCTTTCAAGATTGCTTGATATAAGAATATCCATAGACGGAGAGCAGGTAGCATAAAATTTCCTGTTTCTGTCATAAATACCTGTTTCAATAAAATCCGTTAACACTTTATTAATATTTGACGCGCAAATAAGCTTATTTACCGGCAAGCCCATCAGCTTTGCATAGTAAGCGGCGAGAATATTTCCGAAATTACCTGTAGGCACCACAATATTGATCTTATCACCAAGAGAGATTTCACCGCATTCAGCCAACGAAGCATATGATGAAATATAATAAACTATCTGAGGCACCAATCTCCCCCAGTTTATGGAATTGGCGCTTGAAAACATAAGTCCCGCAGCGTTCATTTTCTCTTTGATTTCCGCATCTGTAAATATGGACTTAACACCGTTTTGGCAGTCGTCAAAATTGCCTTTTACGGCGCATACGCCCACATTCGATCCTTCCTGCGTCGTCATCTGACGTTTCTGCATAGGACTTACTCCGTCTTCCGGATAAAAGACAAGTATCTGCGTACCTTCAACATCCTTAAATCCTTCAAGGGCTGCCTTACCTGTATCTCCTGAAGTCGCCACAAGAATTATTATTTTTTTATCTATATTTATTTTCTTTGCAGAAGTAGTTAAAAAATACGGAAGAATCTGGAGCGCCATATCCTTGAATGCACAGGTTGGACCATGCCAAAGCTCAATCATATATGTTCCGTCGAAAAGCTGAGAAATTTCCGCAATACTTTCCGTTTCAAAATTTTTTGTACTGTATGCGCTGTCTGTACAATACTGAATTTCCGCGTCTGTAAAATCAGTCAAATATTTTTTAAATATATAAGCCGCTCTGCATGAGTAATTCAAACCGGCAAGATATTTGATCTCGTCAAGAGTTAATTTCGGAACCGATTCGGGAACAAACAAACCGCCGTCTGCGGAGATTCCCTGAGTTATGGCCGTTGCACTGTCAACTCTGACATCACTGTTTCTTGTACTCTTATAATACATAATACCACCCTTTGTATTTTCTATCAAACGCCTGAAGCGTCAAAAGCGTTTAAAATATATTCCAGACTGAGATCTTCCCCGTTATATGAACTGACATAAGCAGCGTCGAATCTGGGCTGAAGTCTACAGCCTGTTTTTCTCATATATTGTTCGGCCGATTTAATGATTCTTTTTTGCTTTTTTGTATCAATCGCAGCTTCAAGACCGCTTCCGTTGGTTCGGTATTTTATTTCCACAAAGCAAACATATTCGTCTAAAACCGCAATTATATCGGCTTCTCCTCCGTCAGCTATATAATTTCTTTTAACTATCTGATAACCTTCAGCTTCAAGATAATCGCAGACAAAGGATTCAGCATGATAACCATAATTATTTTTTCTCATAGATCTTTCTTAAAAAGGACATTCTATGCAGCGGACACGGTCCGTATTCCAGTATTCTTTCTATATGAAGCTTTGTTCCGTAACCCTTATGACGTTCAAAACCGAACTGAGGGTATTTTTCAGCCATTTCAAGCATATATCTGTCCCTCGTTACCTTAGCAAGTATCGACGCAGCGGCAATCGACGCGCTGTTAGCGTCTCCTTTTACCAGTGCGCTTACCCTACACGGAAGATCGGGAGCTTTATTTCCGTCGGCTATAACCAATTCAGGTAAATCCCGAAGCCCAAATACCGCTCTTCTCATGGCAAGCATAGATGCGTTTAAAATATTGATTTCTTCAATTTCTTCAACTGTAGCCCTTGCAATACAATAATCCAAAGACTTATCAATAATTTCTTCATATAACAGCTCTCGCTTTTTAGCAGAAAGCTTTTTACTGTCGTTAAGACCTTCAATCGGTCTGTCAGGATCAAGGACAACTGCCGCCGCATAAACGTCTCCGGCAAGCGGACCTCTTCCGGCCTCGTCAACGCCGCAAAAAAAATTCCCCGTGCTGTTTCTCACAGCTTCATCGTATTCCCATAGCTGACTAATCATTTTTTTCTCCCGGAAGCTCAAGAGTTATCTTTCCGAGCTTACCGCTTCTGAATTCGTCGAGAAGCGTTACAGCGGCTCTTTCAGTATTAACTTCGCCGCCTGAAACAAGCATTCCTCTTTTACGGCCAAGCTCTGAAAGAAGCTCAAAGCCATCGCCGGATTTATCAATTTTATATCTTTCTGAAACTGCCTCCGGATAATTAACTGATAAATTTTCCAACAGAAAAGCTGCCAGAGCTTCAATATCAAGTATATCGTCCTTAACGGCGCCGGTGAACGCCAGCTTTCTGGCAACGCCCTGATCCTCAAATTTAGGCCAGAGAACACCCGGCATATCAAGCAATTCTACGTTGCCGCCAAATTTTATCCATTGCTTATTACGCGTAACACCAGGTCTGTCCTCAACCTTTGCTTTTTTAGACTTAGCCATACGGTTTATAAATGAAGACTTTCCAACGTTAGGAATACCGACTATCATAAGTCTTATCGGCGCGCCCTCTATCCCTTTGCCGCGGCGTTTTTCTATAAGCTGTTTCAGCATATTGCCTTTTACAGCAGGAAGAAAGCCTTTAAGTCCATTTCCGCTTTTGCAGTCAGTTTTTAAAACAGTAAAGCCTTTTGATTTATAATAATCAATCCATTTTTCCGTGGAGCTATCATCAGCCATATCAGACTTGTTAAGAAGCAGCATCCTCGGCTTATCCTTAACAAGCTTATCCATTTCGGGATTACGGCTCGAAAAGGGTATCCTTGCGTCAAGTACTTCAACAACACCGTCTACAAGAGATAAGCTTGACTGTATCATTCTTCTTGTCTTGGTCATATGACCCGGAAACCATTGAATAGAAGCCATCTCAGCCATTTTCTGCCTCCTTAATCAATTCCTCCGAATTTTCCGAATGGAAAAATCCGAAAAATAACCTTTCCGACTACATTATCCTCTGGTATCAAGCCGATTTCAGGATGACGGCTGTCCTTGGATAAGTTTCTGTTATCCCCCATTGCAAATATATAGCCGTCGGGAACAGTAAGCGGGTAATCAAAAGCATATTCATCCCTTGTTGTCGGTTCGCTTATGTACTGCTCTTCAAGCCGCGCTCCATCAACGCTTACAATTCCATTTTCAAAATCTATATCAACCGTTTGGCCGCCGACAGCAATTACCCTTTTTACTATTACCTTGTCAAGTCCTTCGGTTTCAAGAACTTTTCCGTCTGAGGATAAAAGATGCGCGCTATCGTTATTAATCACAACAATATCTCCGTTTTCCGGAGAATATCCTAACGAATATACTATAAGCTTATCGCTGTTCTCAAGGGTAGGCAGCATAGAAGTACCGTCTACGACCACAACTCTCATAATGTATGTGAAAAATAATGAAATTACCAATATCACTGTAAGAACTGATTCGATAATATCTAAAAAATCGTTAAGCCTAAAGTTTTTATTTTCGTCAGGAAAATCCCTTTTTTCATTGACTGAAATTTCAGCAGATCGGGCATACGACAACTGCGGATTTGTTCTTTTATCAATATTTTCAGCCTTTAATGCATTAGCGCGTTTTATTTCGGCAATTTTTCTGACTCTTTCCTTTGCAGCATCAGCTTTCTGAGCCTCAGTCATATGGCTTTCCGCATTATCCTGCCGCAAAGCCGAAGCAGACGCGCGTTCCTCTGCAGATTTTGAAACCCCAGACCTATTCGTCGGCGGTTCTTTCCTCTTCGCCGGATTATACGGATTATTAGCCGTTTCGGCCAGAATTCTTTCAAGAGCGTCTTCACGGCTTTCTCTCGTCGTTTTATGTTCACTCATATTAATTCCTCGTAAATTATATCAGTCAAGAATCTTAAACGTTTCAAAAGGATAAAATCTTAATACGGCCTTTCCGAGAACGTCGCCGGTTTCAACAAATCCAACGTGAGGATCACGGCTGTCAGTAGAATTGTTTCTATTATCGCCCATAACAAATACATAGCCGTCGGGAACTGTTACAGGATATTCAAACGCTCCGGTATTAAGATAAGTTGGTTCCTTTATATAATTTTCTGAAAGCGCTTCACCGTCAACATATACCGTTCCTTTATTGAAATCTATATCGACAGTCTGCCCTCCGGTGGCAATAACTCGCTTTATGAGTCTTTTTCCAAGGCTCGACTGTCCGCTTATTATTTCGGATTTATCTCCGTCCTTATATATATGTGATTCATCATTTTCAACAATTACAATATCTCCGGATTTTGGAGTATAGAAAAAAGTCGTCATGATCAGTTTGTCGCCGTTTTGCAGCGTAGGGTTCATAGAGGTACCGTCAACCGTAACAGGTCTGCATATAAACGTAAATATCAACAATACGACAAAAATTGAAGTAACTATCGATTCGCATATTTCCATAAAATCGCCAAAAGCGTTTTTATGCTCTTTCTGTACTTTGATTTCTTCAGCCTGCTCTTCCATCAGTTAATCCTCGATTCATAAATTAATAGCAAAAAAGGGACTTAAACGTCCCTTGTAAAGGCAGTAAGCAAAGCGGCATACAGCCGCCTGCGGTAATGCCTGTTTATTACTTTATCTGCTCCTTAACCTTTGCGGCCTTACCTACTCTGTCGCGCAGATAATAAAGCTTTGCTCTGCGAACCTTACCGTATCTTACAATCTCAACCTTGTCAACGACAGGCGAATGAAGAGGGAATACTCTCTCAATTCCGCAGCCGTGCGCTACACGTCTTACAGTAAAGGTTTCACTGATTCCACCGTGCTTCTTAGCAATTACCGTACCCTCGAAAACCTGAATACGACTCTTATCGCCTTCCTTGATTTTAACGTGAACCTTAACGGTATCGCCTACTGAGAATGAAGGTACCTCGGCTTTCTTGCTTGATCCGCTGATAATTTCCAATGCGTCCATTTCAATTTCCTCCTGGTTTCCGGCATTCTTACCGCAGTTTAATTATATAAACCCTATGCGGCAGCGGACTGCCCTGTTTAATGTCATTTTACTGGCATAAACTCTCGCAAAAACAAAATTTATGTCTTTACGGATTTTAAATGCTTTAATATCATACCATATATTTATTAAAATTGCAAGGGTTTTCAAAAAAATTCTTTTTCGTTTTCCATTAAAACCCCGGTTCTTTCAACCTCGGAAACAGTCGTATCTCCTAAATCCTCCGATAAAAACATATCAATAAGAAGCGATGGATTTATATTGTTTTCCGTACCTGCCGGAAACAGAGCTTCAATCTCCAGAATTCCGTTTAAAAGCTCGATTTTTCTTACCTTAATAAGCGGCTTTAGATCGACGACCTTTTCTACGCCCTTTTTTGTTCTTTTAACTGTATTAAGACTGTCACGAGATATAAATTCATTAAAGCTATTTATAAGCCTATCAGGAAAATCTGATTTAAAACAAATTCTATATTCCGCATATTTTATGGAGGTATGTTTATTAACCGGCTCAAAGGCTTTCAAAACCCTGATTCCCTCCGGCATAACGCTGTTTAAACGCTCTTTAATTTCCTCGTAGGATATGTTTTCTGTGAGATTAAAATCCATTATTTCAGCGGAGCTTTCATAGCCAAGCGAAAGAGGAAGTGCAAACATAATATAAATATGGGGATTAAAGCCTTCCGTATACCATATCGGCAGACCGGAACGTTTAATAGTCCGCTGAATACACCTGTTTAGATCAAGATGCGAAATATATTTAGCCCGTCCCTTTTTTTCAAAAACCGCCCTGACTTTAACCAAAACACGGTCCTCCTATCTCTCTGCTTACTCCGCAGGCAGAGCATTTTGATCGACAGTTTTCAGTTGTTTCAGCCCGTTTTGCCTTAATGTTTTCCCTTACAAGAAATTCCTTATTTATATAATAATCAAGATGATCCCAGGGCATAATTTCCTCATAATCTCTTCGGCGGCAAGCGTAAAATTCCATATCAAGACCGCTTTCTTCAAACGCTTCACGCCATTTTTCATAACTGAAATGCTCTCCCCAGCTATCAAACTTACAGCCTTTTTCCCAAGCTCTGTAAACAGCGGTTCCCATCCTTCTGTCGCCTCTCGCCAATGCAGCTTCAAGAATGCTGGTTGAAGGATCGTGCCAGCTTGCTTTTATTTTTTTTGAAGTGATCGAATTCATGAGAGTCTCCTGCTTATGCATAATTTCGCTGCGGGTTGCCTGAGGTTCAAATTCAAAAGGCGTAAACGGTTTAGGCACAAATGTCGCCGTACTTATAGAAACCTGAACTCCTTTTCCTTTCTGTCTTCCCGGAATACTGTAATACAGATCCACGATCTTTTGCGCCAGCTTAGTTATACCGACGATATCCTCGTCAGTTTCAGTTGGAAGTCCCAGCATAAAATAAAGCTTTACGGACGTATATCCTCCCTCAAAAGCCGTACGGCATGTACGCATCACTTCTTCCTCAGTTACGTTCTTATTTATAACGTTTCTCAGACGCTGCGTTCCCGCTTCAGGCGCAAAGGTAAGACCGCTCTTTCTGACTTTCTTCACCTCGTCCATAAGCTCTTTGGAAAAGTTGTCCACCCTCAATGAAGGCAGCGAAAGATTGATATGCTGCTTTTCCGTATACGGAATAAGCTCCGTAAGAATTTTTCCTATTTCCGAATGATCCGAGGTACTAAGCGAAGCAAGAGAGATTTCCTCATAACCGGTATTACCGCAAAGCGTTTCAGCTTCCCGGCAAACCGTTTCAGGCGATTTTTCTCTGAAAGGTCTGTAAAGAAATCCGGCCTGGCAGAACCGGCAGCCTCTGATGCACCCTCTTAATACCTCTACAGAAATTCTGTCATGAACAATATCGGTAAAAGGCACGACAAAATTTTCAGGATAAAAAACCTTGTCAAAATCCTTTATAATCCTTTTTTTAATTATCGGTCTTACATTATACTGAGGGATAATTTCTTTGACCGTGCCGTCGTCATTATAGTAAACCTTATAAAGCGAAGGGACATAAATACCGTCTATTTCAGCGGCTCTGCGGAGAAAATCCTTTTTTCCAAAGTCCTTGGATTTCATTTTCTTATACAGATCCATAAGCTCTAGATTTACTTCCTCTCCCTCTCCAAGTATGAATAAATCTATAAAATCGGCAAGAGGCTCCGGATTGCAAACGCACGGACCTCCTGCGACGATAATGTTCGTCAGCTTATCGTCCCTGTCTTTTGATAAGATCGGAATACCCGCTAAATCGAGCATATTTAGAACATTTGTATAAGAAAGCTCATACTGCATTGTAAAGCCTATAAAATCAAATTCGCTTAACGGATCAAGACTTTCCAATGCATAAAGAGGTATTCTATTCTCTCTCATCAGCTTTTCAAAATCAATTCCGGGAGCAAATACTCTTTCACACCAGTAATCTGCTCTCTGATTAATAAGCGAATATAAGATTTTCATTCCCAAATGAGACATTCCTATGTCGTATGTATCGGGAAAACAAAACGCAAATCTAACGCTTATATTATCCTTATTCTTTATTACGCTGCCTGATTCTCCGCCTATATACCTTGCCGGCTTTGTTACGGAAAGCAATAAATCTTCTATTTTTTTTCTGAGCATATTTTACTTCCTTTATAGTTATATTGATTTTTATTTTACTATATATTGAAATAAAAATCAAGGGCAACACTGGAATTATCCAGTATTGCCCGGAAAATATTTTATCGTTCTTTAAAGTGAGAAGCGTCAACGCCGCAGATAGGACATTTATAATTATCAGGCACGTAATCCCCTTCATAAATATAACCGCATACGTCGCATATGAATTTCTTTTTTCCGGAAGACGCTTCGTCGTCGGCGATATAGGTAGGCGCTTTTTTAGGACTTTTTCCTTTAAGAACCTTATGATAATAAGCATAGGTCATAGGTTCTCCTGATTTTAACGGCTGCGCGTCTATTACCTCGCCGAGGAAAACCGTATGCGTCTCTGTTTCCATTTTGTCAACCACCCTGCATACAACGTAGGCGCAGCCGTCAGTCAGAACAGGTATCCCCTCTTTTAAAACATAATCGTACTTGCTGAATTTATCCGTATCCTTGCTTGAAGAAAAACCGAATTTGCCTATTATTTCAGGATCGGAATCCTCTGAAAGCGCCGTAAAACCGAACATACCGGATTTTTCAATACATTTTGCGGTATAATTATCATGATTAACGCTAACTGAAACAGAAGCCGGTGAAGCCGTAATCTGAGTATTGCTGTTTGTTATACATCCTACCGGTTTTCCGTTATCGGTTGAAGTTGTTACATAAACTCCGTATGACATACTGTAAAAAGCTTTAGGATCCATTTTTTTACCTTCCATTCTGATTTATTTCATGCACTATGCATAATATTTATATATTTGTTATTATTATACCATTTTTTTATAAAAAGTCAACAAAAATCAATTATATTTCTCAATTATGGATAAACATATGTATATTAAACTCCTGATTATCAATTTGATTTCATAAAAGATACGTGCTATAATAAAAACACATAAATTAAATTATGGAGGCATTAAAATGAAATTAGCCGTATTTGATCTCGACGGAACTTTAATTGATTCGCTTGCCGATATTGCAGAGGCCACTAATTTTGCAATGAGAAAACTCGGATTCCCCGAGCATCCGCTTAATGAATTCAATTATATGGTCGGCGACGGAGTAAAGATTCTTATTGAACGCGCGCTCCCTGACGACAGACAGGAGCTTTTTGAGCAGGCTCTAAAGCTGTATAACGACTATTACAACGAGAATTACACAGTTAAGACCTATGTTTATAAAGGTATTACCGAAACCCTGAAACAGCTAAAAGCTATGGGTATTAAGCTTGCAGTCGCTTCAAACAAAACGCATTGCTTTACCGAAGTCATAATTAAGAACTATTTCGGAAACGATACTTTCGACGCCGTATATGGCAAATTTGACGCAAGACCCGTCAAACCGGATCCAGCTATATTAAACGCCATTTTAAGCGATATGAGTATCGCTCCTTCGGAAGCAATTATGATCGGAGATACAAGCATAGATATAAACACCGGCAAAAACGCGGGCGTCAGATCTATCGGATGTCTTTGGGGATTCAGATCTATGGAAGAACTTACCTCCGCAGGCGCCGACTTCATAGCTGAAAAGCCTGAGGATATTGTAAAATTCATCAGAGAAATATAAAATTATTATAAATCGTTCAAAAGAAATTAAAAAATATTTCTTCTCTGACTTCAATTTGTCAAAATCTCCGATTATTTTATTTGACAGTCATAGTGTATATACGGCAAGCTCGCATAAAGTAATACCATTTTCTCCATTCATTTTTTATTCCTTATTCAGCGGTAGTAATTAACTGCCGCTGATTTCTATTTCATTTAATATAATTCTTTTGAGTGCAATCATATCAAATATATCAATTTTATTGTCATTTAAAATATCAATTTTTCCGTAATATTCCACCGAAATATCGGACTTGCCGGTTAAATAATCCCGCAGTAATACAATATCCTTATTATCAATGCTCCCGTCGTCGTTTATATCCCCTTTTAGGCCCGTATTATATTCAGGAACTATCCACTTATCCGCGGCAACAATCAGGCAAAGCATTTTGATCGTATCTCCGTAATAAACATCTTCGCCGTAATTTACAATACAATCACGCAGTGATTCCTCCCATTCTAAATTACCGCCGCATTTTGCCGCTACTAAAAAAGGCGCTGTAAAACATAAATCGTTATAGTCCTCTAATTGTGTTCCGTCAACACTATAGCCTGCCTTTATCTCCCAAGGATCCCCTCCGGATTCATTAATAATAAAAGAATTGATCGCCTGAGAAAATAAAAGAGCATTTTCATTTTTATTAATTATATAATCCATGCTTATTCGCCACGGTATACGGCAGCTATTGTAACTATATGCTCCGTCATACTCCCCTTCAAGAAATCCGGCAGGCGCCGGAACATATTTTCCGGATTTATCTTTAATAATAAAGTCCGGCAGCAGACCTGTTTCATATTCCAAAACCATATCATTTATAATTTTATAAGTAGAATTGTAAACATTCATCCATCTTTGGTCTCCTGTAACCTCAGCGAAAACAGGCATATACTGAACTATAAAATCAGAAGCGCGGGTTGCGGAGTAAAAAATATCATTGCTGTCGCATTCATATACCCAGTCGCCTAATGAAATCGTCCAGTTTTCATGATTAATCTCATATGTCATAATATCGTTAATTACTGCCAAAGCTTCAGAATAATAGTCTATTTCTCCTTCGCTTCCCCACACCTTATCGGCGATAAGAAGAGCGTATGCAATATCCATATCTCCGTCAGCAGCGGAATCACAATAACCTCCTGTCATACTTCCGTTTTCCGCTCCGTCAATAAGCTCCGTTCCATTATCCGACTGCTGCCAAGACATAAGATTAGGACCTATATCGCTTGTATGTGCTTTATAAAAACGATACATTCCGTCAAAATATTTTTTTGACTGCTCATCATATTCTGACATACTTGCCGTAATAAGCATGCCGTATCCATGCGCCTCAGAAACTGTCACGGGAACAGAAACATTATCGCCGTTATATCTTTCTTCACTGTACCATACATAAAACTGTTCCTGATTTGTCACATACTCATCTTTAACAACGTACTTTTCTTTCCAAATATTATAAAACGACGTCATATCATTGCAATATGATTCAACTTCCGCCGAGTTAACCGGACTTAAAGAAAAAGCGACTGATGCAACAGCCATAATTACAGTAATTATTTTTTTAGAAACTCCCATAATAATCCTCCTTAATTTAAATTATACATTAAATTATATTTAATGTCAATTAGTTTTCCATTTATTTTTTTGACAACATTAATATATTTTCTCTCTGTAAGCTCTATAATTAATGCAATTTCTACAAATATTACTTTTTTCGAAAAAAGTAATTGACATATTTCTAAAAGCATGATATAATAATTATCGTTGATTGAGAACAACGCTATGAAATGCAGGTGTAGTTCAATGGTAGAATTCCAGCCTTCCAAGCTGGCTACGTGGGTTCGATTCCCATCACCTGCTCCATATGCGCCTTTAACTCAGCTGGATAGAGTAACTGCCTTCTAAGCAGTAAGCCATTGGTTCGAGTCCAATAAGGCGCACCAATTACGTCCCTTATTGGGGCGATTATTATTTTTATATTATGGTGGGTGTAGCTCAGTTGGTTAGAGCGTCGGATTGTGGTCCCGAAGGTCGTGGGTTCGATTCCCATCTCCCACCCCATGTTGATTATCCTAACGCAATTTGAACTTTCAGTTCAAGTTGCGTTGTTTTATGCCTAAAATCCCGTAACTGCGGGCTTTTTTATACCCAAACGGCGAAAAAAAGAAGTTGAAAACCATAGATGAAAAACACTGACTGACAGAATTCGAACTCCCGACATTTAAATATTTTAGAAGATTTAGGCATATTTGAGAAAAATAATCTCACGTATGGCCCTTTGTATATATAAAAAAGGAAATCGGCGTTCAAAAATTCTTTATTCAAAGTTGTGGTTTAAATCCTTTCGGTTTATGCTTAGAATTTATGAACAGCAGACGATTTTTATCTGCCGAAAAAAGAAATATAAACAGCACAGATACCGAGCTGAATACAGACATTTAGGTCAATGTTTTACGGTTTGACAGTTTATTGATACTATGTTATACTTTAATAAAATCACTTGTAAAAATTTGATTGTTGATTATGGGAGAACATATGAGGTTATTTAATTTCAGAAAGAAGAAAAACGCGGCGGGAAATCTTCAAAGCTTTTCAAACGTTAATGCAGCTAGTTTGAATATACCCGTACACGCTGATTCCGAACCGTTTGCTTCTGATAATGACATAAACAATTTTACAAAAGCAATCGGCGATGAATATGTATCGAAAAAACAGCTTGAGCTTACCAAGGAAGATCTCGAAAAAATCAGCATTACAGACGGCGCAGAAATGTGGCGGCTGTATAGCTGGTATCATAGAGAGGTAATGCCCGACGATACAGATCAAAAGCGCAAACTGAGCAGCCAGAGAATAAACAGGCTCGGCGCGGCTCTTGCCGAAAAAGTGCTTAATGCAGATGAAATTTACTGTCTGTATAATAAATTAACAGACCAACCTCATCTTTTTTCACGGACGGTACAACAAAACGACGGTTATCTTTGCACGCCGCCCGATGTACGAATTTTCACCAAAGCTTATGCAGATTATGCCCTGCAAAAATATCCTGACGATATTTTTGAACTAAAGAAAATTGTAAGAGGCGCAGACGGAAAAGGAATTGAAAATTTCCTAGGTGAATGTTTTTATCTGAACGGTGCGCAGGGCATAGAAATTCACAGCGAATATGTGTCGATAGACGCCGCTATGCTTGTTCCTCCGCCGGATTTTACCGGAATGAACGAAATAAATATTCCGGTCATGAATCCTGACCTGATGCGCTGGATGCTTTTAATGGCACAAATGCCGAAAGCGGAAACCAATGATGAAGAACTCATATATAAGCTGTATTATCGTTTTATGTCAATGGAAGCGGTAAAGGCTAAATTCCTTGTTCCTATGAAGCTCGAAGAAAATTTTCCTCAGTCGAATAAAACAGAAAAAATTGTGCTGAAATCAGGAGCTAAGTTCAGCATTGCAGTCATGAAGGGCAAGTATGACAGAGAAGCTGTGATCATGTATACGGACTGGAAACGGCTGCGTGAATGCTACAACGGCTGGAGCGGGTCAATTATGACGCTATCGAATATTATAAATAATAATGATGCTGTAATTAATCCTACGAATCATCCGCAGCTCGGATTTTATATCGGCAAAGAAATGTATGAGGAAATGGTTACATACACAAATAAATAGCAATTTAATACAGTCGGGCTGGCAGTCTGACTGTATTTTCATTATACAAGCAAAAATGTTGCTTTCATATCTCAATTGCACGTTCCCGCTAATATCAAACCTGTTAACAACGGCGCGTCTGATTTAACATAAACGATGAAAAAAACGAAAAACACCGACTGACAAGATTCGAACTCTAAAATCCGAAGATATCAAAAAAATAAGACGTAACACACAAAGCAGTATTTCCGATTTCATACCATTATGTATTTAATTATTGCTAATTATGTGAACTTGTGTTATTATATATTAAATGATATTATGCAATCCGGTATGATAAAAATATATAAAGGGAGGTCTTTATGAAAATATTGTATACGATAATGTTAACACTGATAAAGAGGAAGGATGGTATTGGTCACGTCCAGTAAGTTATGAAAGAAAATATGCTTCGTGCGGTGTACAGGCAAATTTTAATGTTTATGAAAGTTATGAGAGCAAATAAAGCATAGTTGATAAGGAGGAAGATTTAAATGAACAATTAATGAAGCTTGACGGGTTGGTATATTTAAGATAAATAACGTCTGGTAAATTTGAAAATGTAAGTAAATTTATAGATTATATAACTACCGATGAAAATGGAAATATCAGCCCGGAAGAGTTGCCAGATCTTACTTCTATTAAATCAAAAGGAGTTTTATTTTCATATGGAACGCCAAAGCTTTTTTTGAATCCCCGACTGTGTCGGGGGTTTTCTTTGTATAATAAAATCGGCATAGCCGATATACTAATATCAACTATGCCAATATTTTTTCTGGGATTGAAAATCCCTAAATCCCCCCAAAACGGAGAGCTTTAATTTCAATCCTCTTTATAATTAAGGATTTTTCTGATGCCCTCTGTAATAGAAACATATTCCTCATAAATCTTATCAAAATAATCTTTTCCGGCATCTTCAATGTGGTAATAAACTCTGGTTCTTCTTTTTCCTATAAGTTCCTTATGATCTGATATCATTCCTTTTTCAATAAGTCTGTAAAGACTCGGATACATAGTACCTTCTTTTAAAATGAATAAACCATCGCTTCTCTTTTCGAACTCCTGGGTTAACTGATAACCATACATATCTTCTTGCTTGAGCAAATGCAATATAAGAAGTTCCGTCATCCCACGTTTTAAATTTTCCTGAATTTTCATATTTACTCTCACCTCTTCCTAACTTCTATTAAACCATAAATATTCAATTTTGTCAATACTTTTTTTGCAAAATTCTGCAAAAAAATCTATAATATAATAAAATACTATCATTCAGTTATCAGAATCAGGCAGAATAAATATCGCCAAAATATAAACGACTACAGATATTCCTCCTGCAAAAGCAGCGGCTGCAAAAATCAAACGTATTACGTTTGCGTCAACATTTGTATATTCCCCTATGCCAGCGCAGACACCGCATAACATTTGATTGCTTTTAGATCTGTATAGTTTTTTCATAAGCATTCGCCTCACTTAAATAAAATATCAATATTGCCTATTCCGCATTCTACATCAATATTATATTTTCCTTCGGTATTATTCGATATATCCTTTCCGTTAACATTTATATTTCCATTTATAATATTAAACGCGTAATCGTTTTTGTCGCCGTATAATGTCGCTTTGACGTTACCGACTCCACACTCTATACTGCTGTTTCCTTCAATAATTCCATTAAGCTTTAATTCACCCATGCCCACTTTTATTTCAGCATTTTCAGAATGAAAATTTTTAACGTCCGCTTTGCCGGCGCCACAGGATAATGAAATTTTATCCGATGAAATATTTTCAGCCAGAACCTTTCCTAATCCATTATTAACTTCTATATAATCCGAAGTTATACATTCAATATTATTATTTCCCAAACCGCAATCTATAAAGATTTTTTCAGCAGTCAAATATTTAATTTTATTATAGCCTGAACCTGTCTTTATCTGTATATCCTGAAGAGAAATATCAGCGGGAATAATTATCTGTATTTTACCAGCTTGTTTTACCAAACCAGGTATGGAAATCATCTCATGCCACTTATTGAAATCATATTTCAACCTGAAAATATGGCCTGACACAGAATAATTCAAATACTTTCTTGAAATATTATTAGCATTTATCTCAATTTTATCAACATCATTAGACGCTATTATATCCACATCAGTATATGTTATATTAATATCAAGGCCCGCTATGCCGTCCGGATCGACAACGGCTTGAATATCTGTCAGATTAAGCTGTTTTATATAGTCTTCTTTAGCTCCTACAGAAATTCCAATTACAGCAATGATTATTCCTAAAATCATAGTAAGCGATGGTATTATGTACTTTAATAGTCTTTTTTTTCTCATACCTTAACCTCAGACTTTCCAAGAATCTTATTTATTAAAGCTGCAAAGCACAACAAGACGCCCTTTAATAGCTTCAGCCATAGACTCGTTAGAGGCAGAAACAATAAAAACGGAATACTGCCTAAAATCATTCCGACTCCTATAAGAACAAGACCTATAGATATAACATTTACGATATTAGCCACTCCCATGCAAAACAACAGGATACCGCCTGAAATAAAACCCAGCATAACCGCCGCAATAGCAATGAATAATCCAAATATAATGCCTGCCGCCGCTGCAATAACACTTCCCCATACAGGAAAAGTAAATATAACCAGCAAAACCGCAATAATCTTCTGCCGAGAATTCAGTTTTTGCCGCACTGCTTTTACTTCCTTTTTAGTTTTTTTTACCGTTAAAGATAGTTTATTACTGTTATTTAAGATTTTATGCGCAAGATTTTCCGGAGAACCAAGACTTGCAATAACATCCTGCTCATTGGATAAACCAGCGTCATCAAAATAATTTCCGTAATATCTGACAGCCGCTTCACGTTCCTTCGCGGGAAGCGACATTAAATTATTTTTAAGCTTTGAGAGATACTCAAATTTATTCATTATCTGAAATCATCTCCTGTAAAATTATTTTATCTATTTTTTCTTTGAACACATTCCATTCTTTACAGTATTTTTCAAGCTTATTCTTACCTTCGACCGTAATACGATAATAACGTCTGTTGCGTCCTTTATATTCCAAATCAAAGGCCTCAAGGCAAACATCTTTCTGAAGGCGTCTTAAAACAGGATATAATGTTGATTCAGATACATCAATGATTTTTTGAAGCTCATGAGTTATCTCATAGCCATACGTTTCCTTTCTGCTTACTATTGAAAGAACCATTGCGTCAAGCAGCTTAGCGCCTACGGGAAATTCCATTGAATCAGACACCTCTTTTTATATTATTAAATTACTTTTAATATTATACAATATATAGTATATAAAAGTCAACCTATTTTATATTATATTCTTAAATTATTTTTTTGTTATATGCACGGTCCGTTAATCACTATCATAATATATAAAAGAAAATCTTATCAGAAACGAGGGCTTGCTATGAATAACAATATAACTTTTCTGGTTGTCGGCGGAGATTTAAGACAAATATACACAGCTTCTGCCTTGTCAGAAAATTTTAAGGTATATGCTGCCGGTTTTGACAATAATGTGTCATTACCCCAAAGAATAATATCTGTCGGAAGCAGCCTTGATTTGCCCGAAAAGGCCGATTATGTAATTTTACCGCTTCCGGCGACTCTTAATAGTATATTTGTCAATACTCCGTTTTGCAGAAACAACATTCCTCTGACAAGCCTTACGTCTGTTCTAAAGGACGATGGATTGGTTTTAGGCGGTAAGCTTGACGCCGCCACCATAAAGATTTTCAATAAATGCGGAATAGAAGCGATAGATTATTTTGACAGAGAAGAACTTAACGTACTTAACGCGGTACCAACGGCCGAAGGCGCAATACAGATTGCCATGGAAGAAATGGCTTCAACTATATTCGGTCAGCGTGTTCTCATTACTGGTCATGGACGTATTTCAAAGGTGCTTATTAAAATTCTTAACGGAATGGGAGCAGAAGTGACAGTTACCGCCAGAAAATATTCCGATCTTGCATGGGCGGAAATCTACGGCTGTCACGGAATCCATACGTCTTCGCTAAAAGATTGTATTAGAAATTTTAGTCTGATCATAAATACCGTTCCAGCGGTAATACTCAATGAGGACATTCTGAAAGAAGCCAGCGCTGAATCGCTTATAATAGACCTGGCCTCTAAGCCCGGAGGAGTAGATTTCGATACTGCACGCAGGCTTGGATTAAAGGTGGTCTGGGCTCTTTCTCTTCCCGGTAAAGTAGCGCCGGTAAGTTCAGGAGAAATAATTGCATCAACTATTCTGAACATCCTTAAAGAGAGGAGATATACAGATGGCTGATCTTTCAAAGATCAAAATAGGATATGTCATGACCGGTTCCTTTTGTACATTCAATAAAAGTTTTTTACAGGCAGAAGAGCTTATAAAATCAGGAGCTGATTTACTGCCTGTAATGTCATATAACGCAGCCGAAATAGATACCAGATTCGGCAATGCAAAAGATAATATAAAAAAATTGGAGGAAATAACCGGTAAAGAAGTGATAAAAACAATAGAAGCTGCCGAACCTATCGGTCCAAAAAATATGACGGACATTCTCGTAGTCTGCCCATGCACCGGAAATACTATAGCTAAGCTTGCTTATAGTATAACTGACTCTCCCGCCACAATGGCAATTAAATCTCACCTGAGAAATAAAAAGCCTGTTGTAATTGCACTGGCGTCGAACGATTCTCTTTCCGGTTCAATGAAAAATATAGGCGCGCTTCTAAATATGAAAAATTATTATTTTGTTCCATTTTTTCAGGATGATAAAATAAAAAAACCCACCTCGGCTATTTGCGATTTTTCACTTCTGAAAGATACTATTGAAGCCGCTCTTCACGGAAAACAGCTTCAACCTATTATTTTTTAAGAATGGCTGTATCAAAATTGATACAGCCATTCTTTGATTCTTATACTAAAGCTTTTACATATCGCAGAATAAATACATTGAAAATTTTTTCTATTAACGCTTTACAAAATTTGATTTCTGTTTCTCCTGAGCTTCAATCATTTGCGACATTCTTTCATCTATTCTTGCCTTATTTTCAGTATCAAGCCGGCTGAACTTTGCAATAAAGCGAGACGGCGATATATCGCTGCAAAAGGTTTTGTCATTGGTTCTTCCGGCTATGTAATCAAGAGAAACTTTATAATAATCGGCTAATATTATCGCTTTTGAGAATGGTATGTCTGTTTCTCCCCGTTCATATTTACCATAATGATTAGTTGATACTTCAATTATTTCAGAAATTTCTTCCTGCGTCAAATCAGCGTCTTCTTTTAAATCTTTCAGCCTTTGGTAAAAAGCCATTAATATAACCTCCGTTTTTAATATATGATATAAAATTCTATCATATAAATGAGATTAATTATTCGCTTTCACATCTATCTGGTATATTTTGCTATTTTTTCAATTCTATTCAATGTATTTAAATAGCTATTAAAGCTTATTTTTGTCAAATAAAAGCTTTCAAATAATACTGATAATTAGTTTTTAATACATAAAAAAGGCTGTATCAAAATGATACAGCCCTGATTTTAAAACTCTTCAAAACTCATTATACACCAGTCGCCGTTTATTTTATAAACACTAAGCGTTGTTGTATCCGTCTCTTTTTCGTCGTCACCCTTGATAGTCGCCTTGATCTCAACTTCGTATCCTTTGGAAATTTTCACCTTCGAATCATAATTATCCTCGTACATTTCTTCAAGATCCTCAAGATCGTCCTTATCTATCTTATTTTTATCCTTATACTTTACACTAATTTTGATGTCATCGCCATATTCATCTTCAAGATTATCAAGAATTCCTTCAGCCAATTCATCGAGATCATCAATAATTTCGCCTTTTTTCTTATCTTCAAACTGTTCCTCCAAAAGGAACTCCGGAAGAGCCTTATAAAAATACTTTCCCTTTCCCGTTTCCATTCCCTTGAACATATTATCAATAGGATCCTTATAACCTCCGCCGAAAATAAGCTTACAAACAAGAAGAACTATTACAACAATAACTGCTGCAACTGCTATTACAGGAACAATCGACTTTTTGTTTCCAGTAGCTTCACCATTACCGCCGACTGAATTTGCCGTCTGCGCTGCACCGCAGGATGAACATATCTCAGCATTATCGTCAATCTGAGCTCCGCACTGCATACAAAATTTACTCATAAAAAATAACCCCCATAAAAATTTATTGCATTAACATTTTATCATATTAATAGCATTCTGTCAATATAATAAGCACAATTTGTAAATAATGATAAAATGTACAGGCTTTTTATCATTAATTTGATAAATCATTTATTACGTTTTCAAGCATAATCAAAGCATGATCATAATTTTCCTTTGTTTTCTTTGCAGAGGAAAGATTCTTATCAACCTTTCTCACTCCTATATAAAGGTCATCAGGAATATCATTTTCTTCATAGCCTATTTCAGAAGCAAAGTCTGTTCCCTTAAGGTAAAATCCGTATCCTTTTATATTAGGATTATCGGGATAAAGTTCCTCAAGATTAATTAACGTTTCATCAGGAATAATCAAATCAGCCGATTTTTTATCCGCAATAACAAGCATAGTTTCACCCATCTGAAATTCCGATGACAATTTAGTCAGATTAGAGTCGTATGGACTGAGACTTTTTGTATTAGCATTTTCATCGTCTGATATCGGTATATATAAAACATTTGCATAATTTTCACCGTCATTATTATAATCTTCCGTCAGGCTGTCAAAATATTTGCCGATATCCTGATAATGAGTATAAAGCTCCGTATCGTCGCACAGCAGCATTATATTAATATCAGATTTTGTTGTTGTAAGTGTGTCATAAACTAAAAATGCCGCAATAAGAACAAAAAACGTCGTAATTCCAAGCCACCATTTATTATGATAAACAAAATTCTTTATTTTTTCCCAAAAGGTATATTGTTTTTCATCATCGGGAGACAAATCTATTTTATCAGATTCAGTAATTAAGCCCTGCTTTATTTTTAACAGCTCTACCCTTTCTTCAGCAAGAGTTTTATTATATTGCTCTCTTTTTCTTTCTTCAATTTTTGCCGCAGCCGCCTTTTTTTCTTCGAGCTTTCGCTTTTCATTTTCATCTACCTGTCTGACCGTCTCAAAAATACTTTGCTTTTTTTCTTTTTTATTATCCATCTTTACTCCTTAAAAACAAACAGGGATACATTCCGTATCCCCTCCCATTAAGCTTAATCTACCTTCAGCTTGTAATGTAATTGAAAATACACGCTGACTGATAAAATAATTATAGCACAAATAAGATAACTAATCAAGCCCGATTTCGATCATTTATTTAAGATCGCGTCGTATTTTTATTTTTTTCTTAATATACAATTAAAAACCCGTTTCTTGTTTAAGAAACGGGTTAATATAAACGGCTAATTATCCTTATTTTCTATTTCACCAATCATTTTTACACGATTCAGATGACGGCCTCCTTCAAATTCTCCGCTCAGCCAAGAATCTACTATCATAAATGCAAGACTGATACCGACGACCCGCGCGCCGATTGCAAGTACGTTAGTGTCGTTATGCTGACGTGAAAGCAAAGCTGAATACGGTTCGCTGCAAACCACTGCGCGAATTCCCTTTACCTTATTAGCGGCAAGAGAAATCCCCACTCCTGTCCCGCATATAAGTATTCCCTTATCGCAGTTTCCTCCCGCCACAGCCCTTGCAACTGCCTCGCCGTAAATCGGATAATCGGTTCTTTCCGTATTATTTGTTCCAAAATCAATAACTTCAATACCCTTTTCAATTAAATGTGAAATTATTTCATTTTTATATTCAAAGCCTACATGATCGCATCCAACCGCTATTTTCATAAAATTCCTCCTTTAAAATAAAAGGACAGTTATAACACTGTCCTTATTAAATTAAGATTTAATTATTTTTTTGAAACTATATATGAATCCACCGGAATAGTTTCAGGCACATTGTCAGGATTTATTTCTGCTCCCGACTTAACCGCGTTTACCATCTGCTCCAGAGATACGGCTCCGATTCCGGCTGAATCCTGAGCAACTGTCGCTGAAAGCTCGCCGGCTTCTACACTCTGAAGAGCTTCAGCGGCTCCGTCGGTACCGACTACAATGATTTCTCCCAATTTATTAGCATTTTTAACTGCCTGAATAGCTCCTAAAGCCATTGTATCATTGCAGCAGTAAATAGCCTTTAAGCCCGGATTCATCTGAATAATGCTCGTCGCCGCGTCAAGAGCCTTCTGTCTGTCCCAGTCGGCAGGCTGAGAACTTACAAGGTTAATTCCCGCCGCCGCTTTGAAAGCGTTTGTAGCGCCTTCTTTTCTTGCCTCGCCTGAAGCGTTTCCTGCCTTACCCTCAATAATCGCGACGTCTCCGCCGTCTGCAAGCTGTTCAATAATATAATTTGCTCCCTTTTCTCCGACCTTGACGTTATCAGTGGTTGCGAAAGCAATAACGCTTCCCCCCGAACTCTTCAATGTATCCATATCTACTTTTTCATCAATATTCATTACGTAAACGCCCTTTTTGTTTGCCTGAGCAATTCCGTTAATTAGATTTGTCGGTGAAAGCGGCGCAACTCCGATTGCCTTATAGCCTACGTTAATACAATTTTCAAGTATCTTGAGCTGCCCTTCTGTATCGTCCTCACTCTGAGCCGCAAAAATATCTACTGAAACTCCAAGCTCTTTAGCTTTATCCTCGATACCCTTTTTCATAGTTGCCCAAAAGTCGTTCGACAATGTTTTAAGGATAACCGCATAATCTGCGTTTGCCGATTTGCTGTCGGAATCGTTTCCGCAGCCAACAAGTCCAAAGCCCATGCTCAACGCCAGAACTGACGAAACAAGCGTTTTAAAGAATCTTTTTTTCATAGTAATTAACCTCTCTTAATTTAAATTATTTTTTATTGAATTTAAGGCAAACATTCCGCTGCCAATAACTCCGCTCTGCTGCGTATGCTGAGAAAATCTGATATCCAGATTTTTCTCCGGATAGGGTTTTCTCGTATAAAAGTGAATAGACTCTTCCAGAAGCTCTTTCGGAAAATCTTTCATATAAACGACTCCGCCCGCAAGAATTATATAATCCGGATCGAGTATGTTTATTTCTGCCGCTATCGGAATTGCCAGATCTTTGACATATTTTTGTATTAAAGGATGAGAGCTGTATTTTTTAAATATATTCCTTATTTCAACGTCTGGAAAATGCTCCGCAGCTAACATTTCCAGATACCTACCTGAACAGCGCAGCTCTGCGCAGCCCTTATTTCCGCAGGTACATAATTCGTTTAAATCTATAAACGGTATATGACCAAGCTCTCCGGCAGCCCCATTTTTCCCGTAATGAAATTTTCCGTTTATATAAACAGCATTGCCTAATCCGGTTCCAATATAAAAGCCAAGTATAGTTTTGTCTGCGTCAAGTCCCAGACCTGCAATATCGCTTTGCAAAAGAAAATTTACATCACGGTCAATAAATACCGGTATTCCGAAATATTTGCTCAACGGATCTCCAAGATTGATATTATCAAAACCTTTTAAGTTAGGCGTCGAGTAAACCGTCTTTTTGTCTTTACTTACAATTGACGGTATACCTATCGCAACGGCGGATATTTTTCCTTCCATTCCGTTTTTTTTCAGATAACTGCTGATTTCCGATTCAAGTATTTCTACAACGCCGCAATCATTAAAAATTTTACTTGATTTTTTTTCAAAACCGATAAGCTCCCCGTTTTCTCCGATTACTCCTATACGGAAATTGGTGCCTCCGATGTCAATTCCGAGAGCGTACTTCATCAAGCTCCACCTCCGTTTTTACAGCCTTATTATAAGACTCTATCATCTTATCCCAAGCCTTCGCAAGATCCTTGTCCTTACTGAAAAGTCCTGAAGCGCCCACAATAAATACTTCTGTACCGGCTTGTGAAAGTTCTCTGAAAGTGTTTTCATTGCAGGAACCGTCAACTTCAATAAGATATTTGTAACCGTTTTTTTCTTTAAGCTCCTTAGCTTCTTTAATTTTGTCAAGCATTTCACGGATAAACGGCTGTCCTGCAAATCCCGGATCAACTGACATTATCGTTATCTTATCGAGCTTATGAATATAATTTTGTATATAGCTCAGAGGTGTAGCGGGATTCAGAACTACTCCAACCCTGCATCCTAAAGCCCTTATCTTGTTAATAATACGGAATGCGTCAGAATTGATTGTTTCTGCATGAGGACATATATAAGTCGCTCCGGCCTTAGCCAGCGTTTCAATATAATCGTCAGGATATTCGCACATCAGGTGGCAATCTATGGGCTTTTTTGCAATTTTAGCAAAGGCTGCTACAAAATCGGGAGAGAGTGTTATGTTTTTTACAAAATGACCATCCATAATGTCAACATGATACAAATCGCATCTTTCGTTTAATATTTCCGTCTGTTTTTTAATATCAAGCAAGTCCATACACATAAGCGAGGGATTAAACATAGCTTTCATAAATTCCTCCATAAATTTTATTTTACTTTGACGTATTTTTACTTCCGACAAATCTGTCAAGAGCAACCGATCCGATAATCAATGCGCCCATTACAACCTGCTGCAGGGTACTTGAAAGCGAAAGTATATTCATTCCATAATTGATAACGCCGATTATAAGGCCGCCTACTACTACGCCGTGAATTTTACCTTTTCCTCCGAAGAAGCTTGTACCTCCGATAATAGCCGCCGCAATTGCATATGTTTCAAATCCTGTCGCCGCAGCCGGTTCGGCAGAGCCCACCCTTCCGAGTAATACTATTCCCGCAATACCGGCGCAAAGTCCGGAAATGATAAATACTATCAGCGTATGCAGCTTAACGTTTATACCTGAATACCATGCGGATTCCTTATTTCCTCCAAGGGCGTAAATATTCCGTCCTAGCTTTGTTTTTATCGTCAGAAAAGCAAGTATCAGAGCTACTATAATAGCAACTATCGCAATAACTGGAATTCCTAATACCGAAGCTGATATTGATTTGGTAAAGCTTGCCGGGAATCCGAATACGGCGCTGGAATTGGAAACTATAAGCGTTGCGCCTCTGAAAATAGCCTGCGTTCCAAGTGTTATAATGAACGGATGAAGTCCTGTCACATTCACCAGCGCACCGTTAATAAGGCCTAAGGCCGCGCCGAGTAAAACTCCCAGTATTACCGCTGCTACGGGGTGCATACCTGCAACCATCATTTTAGCCGTCATCATACCTGTCAAGGCTACAACCGATCCGACTGAAAGATCGATTCCGGCAATCAGTATTGCAAAAAATTCTCCAAGTGCAATAAGTATATTAACAGAGCTTTGGGCAAGTATCTGCGGAACAGTATTTGCGGAAAAGAATACATTCGGTTTAGCTGCCGCAAGTATTCCCAGTAAAATAACAAGAATTCCAATCGTTCCGTATTTCTGCCAGATTGTATTGAATGTAAGCTTTTCCCTTCGCTTTTCAATAGGATTTTTCGCAGTCAATATGTTATTCATAATGTAACCTCATTTCTCATAAATAATCAATTATTCGCCGTTAGTGGAGGCGTAAACTATCTTTTCTTCAGTAGCTTCCTTGTGCTTGAAGGTTTCAACAATTTCACCTTCTCTGAATACTGCAATTGTGTCGCATACAGCCAGCAGCTCCGGAAGCTCTGAAGATACAACAAGGACTCCCTTACCTTCGTCGGAAAGCCTTCTCATCAAAGCGTAAATTTCGCTCTTGCTTCCTATATCTATACCCTTGGTAGGCTCGTCAAAAATAATTATCTGAGAATCTGCCGCGAGCCATTTTCCCAATATGACCTTCTGTTGATTTCCGCCTGATAGCTCCGTTATATTCTGACTTACGTCAGCGCACTTAATATTCAGATCTGATTTTTGCTTTTTGGCAGACGCATTATCAAACTTTCTGCTTGTAAGACCTATAACGCCTCCGCCTTTTGAAGTCTTGATATAAGGCAGAATAGAAATATTATCTCTGATAGAAAAATTATGAAAAAAACCCGTTTCGCGTCGATTCTCAGTAACCATCGCAAGTCCGTTTTTTATTGCCGAATAAGGATTTTTTATGTTCACCCTTTTGCCTCTAACATAAATATCTCCGCTTTTTTTAGGCTCGGCTCCAAAAATTGAATTCATCATTTCACTTCTTCCGGAACCTACAAGTCCTGAAAATCCAAGTATTTCTCCCTTATGAAGCTTAAAAGATATATTTTTTACCGAATCATCTTTTCTTGTAAGATTTCTGACTTCAAATATAACGTCTTCTTTTTCAAAATCATGGTCTTCTTCATGCTGATAATTATGCTTAACCGTCCTGCCTACCATCATTGCCACGAGATCGTCTATTGTTACGTCACTTACATTTCTTGTCCCCACATAAGCGCCGTCCTTTAAAACTGTTACCCTGTCTCCAAGCTCAATAATCTCATTCATTTTATGAGTTATAAAAACTATCCCCTTCCCTTCCTCCTTAAGCTGACGAACTACGCTAAATAAATGATTTACCTCTTCGTTGGTGAGTGAAGCCGTAGGCTCGTCCATAACCAGAACCTTACTGTCTGACGCCAGAGCTTTAGCTATTTCAACCTGCTGCTTTTCAGATATACTTATGGCCTCAACCGGAGTTTTCGGATCTCTTTTCAAGCCGACCTTTGCCATAAGCTTCAAAGCTCTTTTATTCATGGTTTTATAGTCGACAACCTCTACAGGTCCTAATTTTTTCATAGGTAACTTTCCGATAAATAAATTTTCCTGAATAGAAAGCTCGTTTATAACGCTCAATTCCTGATATATAACACTAATACCGTTCTCGGTAGATTCTTTAGGAGTAAGTCTGGAAAATTCTTTTCCGTCAATCACAATACTTCCCTGTGTAGGCTGATAAACGCCGCTCAGAATTTTCATAAGCGTTGATTTGCCGGCTCCGTTCTCGCCAAGTAAAACATGAACCTCTCCCGACCTTATATTAAAGGATATATTATTCAGCGCAGTAACTCCGGGAAACTTTTTCACAACGCCTTTCATTTCAACAAGATTTTTAGCAGCTTCCATATTCTGCTCCTTTCACTAAATTATTTCAACAATCCCGTTTGATTTATTATACATAATATTGAGTAATCGTTTACTCATTACGACCAAAAAAACAAAATGTTCAGAACATTTTGTTTTTTCTATTCAGTTACATGAGGTACTTTTACGGCAAGCTATTTTAACTGGTATTATATAATCCACGGTTGATAATTTCACATCGTCAATAAGATCAAATAACAGTTCTACGCTGCGCTGACCGATTTTATCGAAATCCTGAATTATAGTAGTAATCGGAGGATCGCATATTTCCGATAAGGAGGTGCCATCAAATCCGACTATTTTTACATCGTCAGGTACTTTTATATTATTTTCCCTTAAAGCATGCAGCGCGCCTATTGCCATAATATCGTTATTGGCAAATATTCCGTCAAATTCATATCCTTTATTAATGAAATCCAACATCGCATTTTTAGAATCATAATAAGTGACATTTGTCTTAATAATAAACTGATCTTTTACCGGTATTGAATATTTATTCAAAGCCTTTAAATAACCGCTGAATCTGTGTCTTACGGTCGAAAAATTCTGTTTATCCTTCAAGGCTACTATATTTCTGCAGCCTTTCATTATCAATTCCTCAGTTGCAAGAAAGCCTCCCGACTCATTATCGGATATTACAAGCGTACCTGCATTTTCAGGTCTTCTGTCAATATATACAACCGGTATTTTATAATCCTCATATATTTTTTTTACATCTTCTTTAACGCTTATATAAATTATACCGTCGACATCTCTTGAAACAAGAGATGAAATATGTAAATCCTCCATATGAGAATTTTCATCTGAATCGCACACAAAAACTGTATAGCCCTCCGGAACAGCATATTTCTCGATCGCCCGGACTATATTCGCAAAAAACTCATTTGTTATGTCAGGAACAATAACTCCGATACTGTTCGTTTTGCTGGTTCTTAAACTTTTGGCGCTCTGGTTTATTTGGTAGCCATATTTTTCAACGATCTTCATTACCTTTTGTTCAGTTTCGGCAGAATACCTGCCGTTTTTATTTAAGACGCGTGAAACAGTTGCGATCGAAACGTCCGCCATTACAGCAATTTCTGCCATTGATATTTTTTTCTCCGGAATGGCAATCGAATGATCCTTACTTTTCATTACTCCTCCTTAAATTATATCTTTGAGAATACTGTACCATTTGCAATAAAAGTAAAATGCATAATTGGGTAATCGTTTACCTTGATTGCATTATACACCGTTCTATTATAAAAGTCAATACGTTTCTACAAAAAAACATGTTTTTTGTTTATTTATACGAATAATAATATACCGTATTGTGCAATTTGCATTAATTAATTCCCCTTAGTATAAAAATATCCTGATAATTATCAGGATATTTAGATTACCTCTTATATCTTTTCTGTCGGTATCCGCAATGCAAGTAACGGGATCGATACCTGACCAGTCATTGCATTTTAGATTATTAAGTCGACGCTTTTCTTTTTTACTGAGTTTTTCATACGGAATAATTTTTTTATCATATATTCAACCTATTATTTTACGAAAATACACCATATCGCAAAGCGTTGCTCCGCGCTCAATTATGGGACGATCATAATTATCCCTGAAAAAATTTTTTATTCTATGCGACTCTGTAAAACCGCATTTTATATAAAACGGTACGGTTAATGGACTGTCTCCTGTTCCGACCTGCATAATACTGTAATTTTCTGAATAACGTCTTGCAATATAATTTATCATGGCTCTTCCATAACCGTGCCTCTGATATTCCGGTCTGACAGCAATATTTTTTATTTCAATTATTCCGCAGCCTTCATCAGTCACAATACAGACAGCTTTAACGTCATATTTATCAATAATAAACATTGAGCCCCGTTCAAGGTATTTATCTATCATATTTTCCTGTTCGTCTGCAAGCAAAAGCAGATCAAGATATTGCTTTTTATTTTCCTTAACTTCATAAAACTCCATTCTTCTATACGCCCTCCTTAAAATGATAGATCGGTTAATAATGTCAACATCCTCTTTATAATATAAAAAATTCCTTTTTTAAAGACACTTATAAAGTATCTGAAAAAAAGGAATTATTCTAATCAAATTTTTATCTTGCGCCTCTTCCCCTGATAACAACAAAAACAGTTCGGAAAATAAGAGATATATCCTTAACGATACTACGTTCTTTTATGTATTCAATATCTGTTTCAATCCATTTATCAAATTCCATATCGCTTCTTCCCTCGACCTGACAAACACATGACAACCCGCCTTTAACAAGCAGTCTATTCATATGCTCCGGCGTATACAAGACTACTTCTCTCGGAAGCGGTGGTCTTGGACCTATAATGGACATATCGCCTTTGAGCACATTCAAAAGCTGAGGGATCTCATCAATAGAAGTTTTTCTTATGAATTTGCCAATTCGAGTAATGCGAGAATCCTCATCGCTTTTAAACGCTATACCATCGCATTTATTCTTTTTCTGCTCTTCAGCAAATTTTTTTTCCGCATCCATACACATAGAACGAAGCTTATACATTTTAAACGGTTTACCGTTTTCTGTAATTCTTGTTTGAGAAAAAAACGGATTACCCTTATCGTCAAGGAAAATTATTAAAGCCATAATGCACATTGGTATAAATAAAACTATAATACCGACTAATGAAATCACAATATCCATTGTACGCTTTACAGCTTTATATGCCGCGCCTCCCGCCGGCTTTACTTCACTATGTTTAAGAGTTTCCTGCACCCCCGCATGTAGAAGCTCCAGCCTCCTACTGTCAAAATCCAATACAGGATAATCCGTTACCCCTTCCTTGACTTCTGTAAAAGTCTCCATTCTGATTGCCGTTATCATTTCTTCAGAGATTTTTGCCTGCTTTACTGCGGCACCTCCGTTATTCACACATCAGCCCCCCTGAAAATCTGTTAAAAATTTATGCTGCTGTTTCTTATATTATATATTATATCCGCCCTGTTGTCAATTAAATTTTCGCTTTTCACTTATTTTCCAGCAAAAAGACCGAAAATCCGATAATTATTTCAACTATAATTATTTTTTATACCAATACCGTTATATTTTACAAGATAATAAGCAATCTCATTCTTAATTTGAATACTGCCAACAATACAAAACAGCCAATCAAAAATAATTGGCTGTTAAATCATATAAATTTAATTATTCTGCTTCATTCCGCAGCATTTCTTATATTTTTTCCCCGATCCGCAAGGGCAAGGATCATTATCCCCGGGTTTCTTTTTTGAAGAAGTCATAGTAATACTTCCGGCATTAGGCGGATCAGGTTTTGCAACCTGCTCACGCTGAGGAGGAGAATTTTTCTGAATTCTTACAGTCAAAAGCATTCTTACAGTATCTTCGCGAATAGCTTCTACCATTGCGTCGAACATTTCAAAGCCCTCGTATCTATATTCAACAACCGGATTCTTTTGTCCGAACGCTCTCAGACCGATACCCTTTTTAAGCTCTGCCATGTCGTCAATATGGTTCATCCACTTTGTATCAACAACCTTAAGAAGAATAACTCTTTCAAGCTCTCTTATAAGCTCTCCGCCGAACTCCGCTTCCTTAGCCGAATATATTTCAAGCATTCTGTCTTCAAGAAGCTTTGCAACATCAGCTTTTTTAATCTCTTCAAGCTGGTCGTCGCTGTAGTCGAAATCCTCGTCCCTAAGAACCCAGCCAAGAAAGTGATCCTTTAGCCCGATAAGATTCCAATTATCTCTGTCCTCATCATCCAAAAGATAATTATTAACCGATTCAACCGCCAGCTCATGCATCATATTAAGTATACTTGCATGAAGATCCTCGCCGTCGAGAACCTGTGAACGCTGAGTATAAATAATCTCACGCTGCTTATTAAGAACGTCGTCATAGTTCAATACGTTCTTTCTGATACTAAAGTTTCTGCCTTCTACCTTTTTCTGTGAGGATTCAATTATCCTTGTAAGCATTTTGCTTTCGATAGGCATATCTTCTTCAACATTAAGCGTATTCATCATATTTTCAAGCCTGTCTCCGGCAAAAATACGCATAAGATCGTCTTCAACTGAAAGGAAGAAACGGCTCTCGCCTTCATCGCCCTGACGTCCCGAACGTCCTCTAAGCTGATTATCAATACGCCTTGATTCATGACGTTCGGTACCCAGAATATAAAGACCGCCCGCAGCCTTTACATCCTTTGCTTTTTCCTTTACTTCGGCATTATACTTATCGTAAAGCTCTTTATAAACCGCTCTGGCCGCCAATATTTCTTCATCATCAGTGTCGGCAAAACCAACTGCTTCATTTATAATTTCTTCATCATATTCTCTTTTACGCATTTCAGCTTTGGCAAGAAATTCAGCGTTTCCTCCAAGCATAATATCAGTACCGCGTCCCGCCATATTTGTAGCAATGGTAACTGCGCCAAGCTTTCCGGCCTGAGCAACGATCTCCGCTTCCTTGGCATGATATTTAGCATTAAGAACCTCATGCTTAACGCCTTTCCGCTTCAGCATAGCGGAAAGCAGCTCTGATTTTTCAATTGAAATGGTACCCACCAACACCGGCTGTCCCTTTTTATGACATTCAACTATCTGGTCGATTATCGCCTTGAATTTACCGGATTCAGTCCTGTAAATCTGATCTGAATGATCTATACGTATAACAGGCTTATTTGTCGGAATTGCAATAACGTCCAGCTTATATATTTCTCTGAATTCGTCTTCTTCCGTCATAGCGGTACCGGTCATACCAGAAAGCTTTTTATAAAGACGGAAATAGTTCTGGAAGGTAATAGTTGCCAGAGTCTTAGATTCATGAGCAATTTTTACTCCCTCTTTAGCTTCAATCGCCTGATGCAGACCGTCATTAAATCGCCTTCCCAGCATAAGACGTCCCGTAAATTCGTCAACTATTATAACTTCTCCGTCCTTAACCACATAATCAATATCAGCATGCATTACACCATGTGCTTTAAGAGCCTGATTTATGTGATGAAGAAGAGTCATATTATCGGGATCCATCAGATTGTCGACATTAAAATATTTTTCCGCCTTTTTAACGCCTGATCTGGTAATTGTTGCTGTTTTAGCCTTTTCATCAATTATATAATCAACATTTTCATTGATTTCATCCTGATCCTGCTTATCGTCAATTTCTACAACCGTTGTAGAAACAAGATTCTTTGCGAACTTATCAACAATGTCGTAAAGCTCGGTAGATTTATCTCCCCGTCCCGATATTATAAGAGGAGTTCTTGCCTCGTCTATAAGTATAGAGTCAACCTCGTCCACAATTGCAAAGTTAGGCTTACGCTGAACCCTGTCCCTTGCATGAATAACCATGTTGTCGCGAAGATAGTCAAAGCCAAGCTCGTTATTAGTTGCATATGTAACATCACAGTTATAAGCGGCTCTTCTTTCCTCATTTGTAAGACCATGAAGTATACAGCCGACAGTAAGGCCTAAAAAACGCAGTACCTTGCCCATTTCATCAGACTGCGTCTTTGCAAGATAATCGTTTACCGTAACGACATGCACTCCTTTTCCCGGGAGCGCATTCAAATAGGAAGCCACGCATGCAACGAGTGTTTTACCTTCGCCTGTTTTCATTTCAGCTATACGTCCCTGATGAAGAACGATTGCGCCAATAATTTGAACGGGAAAAGGTTTTTTCCCCAAAACCCTGTAAGCAGCCTCGCGTACTGTAGCCAGGGCCTCCGGAAGAATCATATCGATAGATTCGCCGGTATCAAGCCTGTCCCTGAAATTCTGAGTCTGAGCCTTAAGCTCCGTATCAGACATTGCAGCATACTGTTCTTCAAGCTTTAAAACGCTTTCCTTTATAGGTTCGATTCTTGCCAGTTCTTTTGTACTGTATGAACCGAATATTTTACCAAATATACCCATTTATAATCCGCCTTTTAATTAAAATTAGTCATTATTATTTAAAAGAAATTGATAACGCCTATTCAGAATCAGCAATATAATGAAATTCATTGTAAACAGAGCGCAACAGTATTAAAAATAATATACTTATTTATTTTATATCAATTTCATTTTTTTGTCAATAGGGATTAAACTAAAAATTATTATTTATATAAAGGCTTCATGGAGAACGTATACCGGTAAGCTTAACTTTAAACAATTCGTATAATACCTCGTTAAGCGTAGTGGGCAGATCATTCCAGTCCGTATAAAGACCAAACCCCGTTTCATGATATGTATGATAATTAAAGCTTATATCATTTTCAATAAACACGTCTATTACATCGGATACCCATCTGTCTCCGCCGCGATCATTTTTAAAGCAATTTACTCCGGCTCCGAATTCACCGCAATAAACCGGTACGTTATTATCAATAGAAAACCTTATATTATTAAGGATTGATTTTTCAAGAAAATCCTTATTAAACGCACTGACCTCATCAGCGCTCCATACGTCTACTCTCGGACGAACGACGGCGCTCTGACCTGCGTTCTCAACTTTAAAATAACCGCTTGCCTTGTAGCTGTGTCCCTTTACTGCAAGCAAATTATTTCTACCAAAGCTGGCGTCGGAGGTTGTTCCGCTTATACATAAAGACGCGTTATCGTCATAGCCGATATTCGCCTTACCCCCTGATCCTGTATTATTTTCAGACCAGAAGCTAAATATATTGCCATTTTTAAAATCTTCCGAATATACGGTTTTAACAAATTTGCCGTTTTCATCATATTCGTCAATTTTAAGATTATCCGCATAGGCAATCCCGTTATTACCAAGGTTCTGCGCCTGAAAAACTAAATTGAGCAGTTTTTGATTATCTTCTGTAATAGTCATTAAAGAGCTTTCAAGATATTGCCACTCTTCCGATTTCAAATCCGCACTGTCTCCGTCAAAGGTCGCAGCTTCCCATGAAGAACCGGAAGTTGATATAGCAATTGACTCGTCAGGATATGTCAGATCATATCCCTGTGTTCCTGCCCAGTCAAATCCCTGGTGGGTAAACGGATGATAGTCATAATAATGAAATTCATATACGATATCATCTCCGTTTATTTTGATGAAATTATTATCATTATTAAAATTTTCCCATTGTAAATTTCCTGTAGCGGTATCCTCCGCAGCACACATTCTCTCTACGAAAATCAAATGATTATCGTCAACCGTTCTGATACTGTCAGTAATATCCTGCGCAAGCTCCCGCCATTTTTCCAATGGATCCTCATAATCCTTAGCTGAAACTACCGGCTCGTTTACAATACCATATCCCATAACCGACGGATTATCAGAATAGCGTCGGGCAATTTCTGTCCATAAAGCAATCAGTCTATTCTGATTCTCAGTATCCGTCCACAGCTCGTCGCCATTGCCCTGAGACTGATAGCCACCCTGAGGATAATGCATGTTAAGTACCAGCCGTATTCCGTATTTTTCCGCCCATTCAATATTCTGATCTAACCATTTGAAACCGCTTTCCTTGTATTCATAAGGCGAAGCGTCGTTTTCAAACAAGCTATAATTCAAATAAAATCTTACCGAATTAAATCCCAAATCCGCAAGCTCTTCATAGCTTTCTTCAGTATGATGCTTATTTACAGGCGGCTCTGCCGGATTATCCCATACCTTATTTCCGAAGGCCATACCTTTAATTATATATTGTCTGCCGTTTTCATCTTTTAAAATACGTCCGTCGGCAGTGATAAAACCGGTATAACCACCTGAATTATTTATAATGCGTTTAAGCTTTATCAGGTCAAAAACATTTATATCTCCATCATGATTTGTATCGGCGCCGACAACCGCGTCCGTTTGTTTTCCAAGTAAAAATTCGCTTAAAAGCTCTATGTCGTTTATATCGACAGCCCCGTCGCCGTTAAGATCGTTTTCAATATCAATGGAGGATACGGCAAAAACATATTCGCTTCTGCCGGAAAAACACAATAAGCACACTGCCGCTGCCGTAACTGCATATTTTAAAGAACGGAAAAACTTCATAAACATCACTTTCCTTTTTTTAAGCCACGAAAATATTTACAGAAACCGCCGCATATGCAGTCAATACATTTCGGATTTCTGGCTCTGCACACATCTCTGCCGAACTGTACTATCCTGTGACAAAAGTCCGAAGAAACCTCCGGAGGAATAAGCTTAACAAGATCCTCCTCCACCTTTCTCGGCTCCTTATTATTTGTAAGACCAAGTCTTCCGGTTATCCTGATAAAATGAGTATCCGTAACTATTGCCGGTTTACCCCATACATCGCCCATCATAAGATTAGCCGTTTTTCGTCCGATTCCTGAAATGGTAAGCAGATCCTCCATATTGTCAGGAATTTCCCCGCCGAAATTATTTATAAGCTGACCAGCCATCTCCTTTATACTTTTCGCCTTGGTTCTGTAAAAGCCGCAAGGCCTTACAGCTTCTTCAAGCTCCTTCAAATCCGCTTCCGCAAATGCTTCAAGAGTAGGATATTTTTTAAAAAGCTCCTCTGTTACAATATTGACCCTGGCGTCTGTGCACTGAGCAGAAAGACGAGCGGCAATCATCAGCTCGTAAGGCTTTGAAAAGTTAAGAGAACATTTGATTTCAGGATATAATTTTTCCAGCGCTTCACAGGCAAGCAGCGCTCTTTCTTTTTTAGTCATACATACCGTCCGCTTTCTCAAGAATTCTTCTGTCCTCTTTAAAATTCAAAAGCTTCATTGCTTCTTCATATGGCAAAAGCCAGCTTTCTGAGATTTCCTCCTGTTGAATCTTTATTTCCTGCATATCAAATTCATTACAGAAATAAATGCATTTTTTTATTGAGCCGTTCAGCGTTTTATACGTATATTCCTGTCTGGTTTCTTCATTGATTTCAATATCTATACCGGTTTCCTCAAATACTTCTCTGCGAGCAGTCTGGCGCTCGGTTTCGCCGATCTCAATATGTCCTTTCGGAAAACCTATATGACCGCTGTCATTTTTTATAAGGAGATATTTTTTTACGCCGTTGTCTCGTAAAAACAAAACCGAACCGCATGTCTTTTCATATAAGAAATGATATTCGGTTTTATAATTTTTTTCATAAAATCCTATCCTATCTCTGATATACGGCTCATATAGAATTTTATCATGAGATACTCCGACCCATATGTCTTTTACATCATTAAGCCTTTCAATAACGGCTATTATTTCCAATTCGTTAAATTTTCCGTCAAAATCCAGAGCATAAACGCCCTGCGGCTTTCCGTCCGCCCCTGCAACGCCTTCCGCATAACCGAAGCCTACAAAGCTTCCGCAAAATTTTTCTGCTGCAAATAAAATGGTTCTGCCGAGAACGTTCCTATAACTTCCCTTTCTGACAATATCCATTTAAATCCCCCTTTAAATTACTATATAATTATACCATTATATTTTCATAATTGCAACATAAAAAGGTACTACAAAATTTACAAAAACTATTGACAAATATTAAAATAACTGCTAAAATATTAATTGCTTTATCAGTTTAAAGCTACAAGACATTAAAGGAGAAAATTATATGACAACTTCTATCACATTAGGTATGCTGATGGTATACATAGCGATTATGATGGGTATAGGTCTTTACACATCGCGCAAAACCAAGTCCGTCAGCGATTTTGTACTTGGCGGCCGTAATGTAGGCTCATGGCTTACAGCCTTTGCTTATGGCACGTCATATTTTTCAGCAGTTGTTTTTATCGGATATGCGGGGCAGTTCGGATGGAGCTATGGAGTTTCCGCGGCATGGATCGGAATAGGAAACGCCGTTATAGGAAGCGCTCTGGCATGGATTGTATTAGGAAGACGTACAAGAATAATGTCCAATCACCTGAACGCTAAAACCATGCCTGAATTTTTTGAAAAGCGTTTTAATTCCAAAGGACTTAAAATTGCGTCTGCATTGATTGTATTTATATTTTTGATTCCTTATACCGCTTCCGTATATAACGGACTTTCACGTCTGTTCAATATGGCGTTTAACCTTAATTCTGACAGCTCATATAAAATCATCATAATAGCTATGGCTATTATAACAGCAATATATGTTATTCTCGGCGGCTATACGGCTACTGCAATCAATGATTTCATTCAAGGTATTGTAATGCTTATAGGAATAGCGGCAGTAGTAATATGCGCAATAAATAATCAGGGCGGTTTTTCAGAAGCGCTGAATAAACTTGGAGAAATAGAGATAAACGGACAAAAAAATCAATTCAACAGTCTGTTCGGACCCGATCCAATTAACCTTTTAGGAGTAATAATACTCACATCTTTGGGTACCTGGGGACTTCCTCAGATGATACATAAATTTTATGCTATAAAAAATGAAAACGCAATTAAAAAGGGAACTATAATATCAACTGTTTTTGCTCTTATAGTAGCGGGAGGATCATATCTTTTAGGAGGATTTGACAGACTTTTCTGTACGCTTGACAGCACAGACAGCTCCAAGACATTGATCAGTACATTGTCCAACGGAAAACCGGAATTCGACGCCATGATCCCCGCACTTCTTGACACCGCCCTGCCGGATATCCTTATAGGTCTGGTCGTAGTGCTTGTATTATCAGCATCGATGTCTACCCTCTCTTCCCTTGTGCTTACTTCAAGCTCAACTCTGACTATAGATTTTATTAAACCAAAAATGAAAAATCAAAGCGACAAAAAAGAAGTTGTTATAATGCGTGTGCTTATTGCAGTATTTCTATTAATATCGGTTATTATAGCATTCAATAAAAACGCGTCAATTTCAACGCTCATGTCTTATTCATGGGGTGCGCTTGCGGGCGCCTTTTTGGGCCCTTTCATGTTCGGATTATTCAGCAAAAAAATAACTAAGGCGTCAGTATGGGCAAGCTTTATACTCGGTATAGGTCTGACTGTCGGACACATGATACTTTTTGGATTCGGCCTTTTTCCCGATCTTGCAAATAAAGCCGCATCATTCAAATTAAATCTTGCGTCCCCGATAAACGCCGGCGCAATAACTATGATTTTATCAATAATAATAGTCCCCCTAATAAGTCTGATTACTAAAAATTCAGATAAGGAACATACAGAAAACGTTTTTAAATGCTATAAATAATATATATAAAAGGACCGTTTAAATTTAAACGGTCCTTTTATATTATTTTTTTGATTTTCTGCCTAAAATTATGTATACAACTATAAGCAATGCTGCAATTGCGGCTATTGTAATATATAAAATAATATTTCGAGTATCTCCCGTAGACGGTGAATTTGTCAGCAGCATTAAATGATCGATCATTTTATATACCTCCTAAAATTTTTCTGGATAAAATAATATAATCAAAAATATTTATTATATTGTCCTCATTCATATCATCGTCAGGAAATTCCATATCAACAGGATTTAATCCCAGAAGAAAGCTTCTAAGAGCAACTAAGTCCGCCGAGTTGATCTTTCCGTCAGTATTGTAATCGCCCTTTAAATCAGTTGTTATTTCTGTTGTTTCAGTATAAAAGGTAGTTTCGGTGGCAGAAACGTTAGTAGTAACAATATCGGTAACGGTAGTATTTTCAGTCGATACGTTAGTAATAACGATATCGGTAGTTACAGTAGTATTTTCAGTCGATACGCTAGTAATAACGATATAAGTAGTAACAGTGTTGGTAACGGTAGTTGTAACGGGCTGCGAAACACTGTATATATAATTTTCTGCGCACAGCTCAGGATATGTAAAAGCGGTAGTATAATATTCCGTGTCAGGCGTATGATTTAAATTAAAGCTTTCAGAGCCTTTAAGAAAATAATTATACCTTACCGGATTCGATGCAGAATCAGTATCGTCCCAGGTGCAATCGACGCCATACCATTCTCCATCCTCCATCTTCACATAATTCCACATATGTCCGATATTATTTTCAATGTCAATATTGCCAGGTACGACAATACAGGGAATCTCATATTTATCACAAAGCAGCTTGAAAGCTTTAGAATAGCCTTCGCACACAATTTCATAAGGCTCGCAGAACAGACCAACTGCTGAATCATTATAAGGAGCATCCATGTTATAGCTTACCTTATCTGCAATATAATCATGAATATACTTTACCTTATGGTATATATCGCTTCCCTCTGCTTCAAACGATTCAACAGAGCTTTCCAGCAGCGATTGGTATTTCTCTGCTCCTGCGATATCCGTGTATTCCTCTTTAACTCCGCCTTTAAGCGTAAGCTCAGAAATTTTCATCGTATAAACGCCTGTTAAAATATTTCGGCTTGTTCTGACGCTGCTTAAGGTTATCTCAATCTGACTTTCATCAATCCAGAAAATTTCAGGATAATCAAACATCAGTGCGTCCTTTCCGAACCTTATATTGCCGAATACATAATTCCAGAAATTATTATACTCTTCTTCACTCCAGTTTCCCATATCCAGAGAATCGGTCTGATAAGATAATATATCCGGAAACGTAACAGTAATTTCCTCCGTTGTTGGATTTAACCATGTTTTCATTGAATCATAGGCAGATTTATTGTTATCATTAAGTTGATCATAATACTTGAAAGAATTTTTATTATAAGCATAGCTTAAATCAGGAAGATATTCTGTTGAAATAATCAAATCGTCTCTTAAAATTTCACTTTGATCAATCTCAGTTTCAGAATTTGATAACGTATAAAAGATCTCGTCCAGCGCATTGACGTTAAGCGTTGAATTAATCAAGGAAAAAACGAATACGCACATTGCAATCAAGGCTTTAAAATATTTTTTCATAAGCATATATATCACAGAGCGCTATGATATATTCCTCCCTTCAATATTTCTTCCCCGATTCATATATCTTTATTAAGTAAATTATACAACGTTTGAGCAAAAATGTCAACGGACTTTTCGCATAATAACGAAAAGTCCGTAAAAAAATATCTGCTTTCCCTACCTGTTAATAACAAACTCTGTCAAGCATTCCGTTCATATAAGCGATACATATTCCGAAATTTGTCATTGGCACTCCGGCGTCCTCAAACATTTTCTGCTTTGCAATCATTGCTCTGCGGTTTATCATACATCCCCCGCAATGAATAGCAAGCTTATAATCCGATAAATTAATATTTACCTTCTGCCCGGAAACATTGTCTATTATTAAATTCTTACCGGTATATTTTCTCAGCATTGCCGGTATTTTAATTCTTGCTATATCATCGTCCATTGCGTGATGTGCGCAGCTTTCCAGTATAAGCGCCTTATCTCCGTTTTTTAGTTTATCTATAGCATACGCTCCCCTTATAAAACCATCTATATCTCCCTTTATCTTAGCCATTAAAAGCGAAAAGGAAGTAAGAGGGATTTCCGGAGGGAGTATTTCGTTTACCCTGCCGAATACCTGCGAATCCGTAACAACCAGAGCAGGCGCGGTTTTAAGACAATCAAGTGCATTTTTAAGATTTTCAGTCGTTACAGTCAAAACCATACATCCGTTATCAAGAAGATCTCTGATAACCTGCACCTGAGGAAGAATGAGCCTTCCCTTAGGAGCCTGTATATCCTGAGGTGCAATAAGGAGAACCGTATCGCTCGGTTTTACAAGATCAGCAGTTAAAACAGGATCTTCCGTTAAATCCTTCAGCACAGTAATTATCGCCCTTTGCAGCTTCTCAGCCTGTAATCTGTCATTAAGATCGGATCTAACAAAAATATCGCAAAATTCACTGTAATCCCTGCCGCTTGAAATCCCGTCTACCATATTTTCAACAATTATCAGCGGAAGCTTTTGCCCCTTGATTTTATCGACGCATTTTCTTAATGTTTCATCTATTCCGGAAACAGAGCTGACAACTAAGACGGCCGCGTCGCATTGCTCAAGCTGCTCTAAGGATTTCTGTATGCGCGCTTTTCCAAGCTCGCTTGTATCGTCAAGTCCCGCGGTATCTATAAACACCACCGGACCGACAGGCTGCAATTCCATAGGCTTGAAAACCGGGTCTGTAGTAGTTCCTGCAACATGAGATGTAAGAGCTACATCCTGTCCGCTGACGTTATTTATAAAAGTAGATTTGCCGGCATTTGTATTTCCGAATACTCCGATATGAATTCTCAGCGCTTTAGGCGTCTGATTTATTTCTGAAATCATGAGACTACTCCTTTAAAATCTGAAATCCCTTTGTCCTGATTTTATTAAATCAAGATATTCGTCAAATTTCACTTTTACCTTTTCCTCACTGATACTTTCGCGCTCGCTTTTTATGACGTCAAAGGTAAGCTTCTTAAATTCATCGTCACCGTAATCAAGAGCGTACTCTGCAAGCGTAAGCATTGCATTTGGCAAACAGCAATTAGAAATATTTCCCGTCTTTGCAAGCTGCATAAATCGATCGCCGGTTCTTCCGGCACGATAACAGGCGGTACAGAAGCTTGGTATGTAGCCGTTTTTCAAAAGAGCCTTTGAAACCTCGGCTTCCGTTCTTTCATCAGAAACCTTGAACTGCGCCGTGCTCTGATCGTCGCACCCGCTTCCGCCGTCCTCAAGGCGCTTTGAATATCCGCCTACTCCTGTACATGAACCGCCGCTTGTCTGTGAAATGCCAAGAGAAATAATTTCATCCCTGAAATTTTTTTCTTCCCTCGTTGAAATAATCATTCCGGTATACGGTACTGCAAGCCTTAATACGGCAATTATTGTTTTGAACTGCTCATCAGAAACTATATTAGGAAACAGCTCCAAATCAACTCCCTCTGCCATTCTTATACGAGGTATTGAAATTGTATGAGGTCCTATTCCAAAGGTATCTTCCAGATGCTTAACGTGCAGCATTGTTCCTATAACCTCGTATTTATACTCATATAAACCATATAAAACTCCGATTCCTACGTCGTCAATACCGCCTTGCATTGCCCTGTCGTGAGCTGTAGTATGATAATCATAGTCGCTTTTCGGACCAAAGGGATGAAGATTTTCATATGTAGGCTTATGATATGTTTCCTGAAATAAAACATAAGTGCCTATTCCAGCAGCCTTCAGCTTTTTATAATTTTCAACTGTAGTAGCTGCGATATTAACGTTTATTCTGCGTATTTCCCCGTTATCGTTTTTAGTCGCATACGCGGTTTTCATACATTCCACAATATAATCAATATCACAGTTTTTAGGATCTTCTCCCGCTTCCATAGCGATCCTCTTATGTCCCATTGCTTCTATGGCGCGGCATTCCTCCGCAACCTCCTCCTGAGTAAGCTTTTTCCTGCGTATACCAGATCCGCAGTGATAACCGCAGTATTTACATCCGTTTATGCAGTAATTGGAAACATACAGCGGCGCAAACATAACTATTCTTCTGCCGTAAATTGCTTCCTTTATTTTTCTTGCCATTTTAAATATTTTTTCTCTCAGCTCACAATTGTCCTCGTTCTCACATGCGTGAAGCAATACTGATACTTCATATCTATCAAGTCCTGAAAGAGTTTCTGCTTTTTTTAAAATATTGTCAACCATCTCCGAATCATTCTTATGATCCCTGCCGTATTCCAAAACTTTAATTATTTCATCATGGTTTATAAAATCTTCCGATCTTGATGATTTACTGTCAAACATAATTATATGCTCCTTAAATTTTATTTTTTAGATATTGCTGCTTTCACAGAAACCCCGTTAAGCTTTCCAAGCTTGCCGGTTATCGCACTTATTACGTCGGTATCGGCGTCGACGACGACAGAGATTACGGCAACCTTCTTTTCACGATAAGGGATTCCCATTCTACCTATAATAATATTACCGTATTCATGGAGAATTGCATTTACGGACGAAGACATTTCAGGTTCGTCTACGATAATTCCCAGAACCGCTATTCTGCTTTCCATAATCGCTCCTTTCAAAAAAAATACCCGTATATATCCATATACGGGTAATCAAGCATAAAACTACAGCCTGTAAGCCGATTGCTCAGATAATATCCTTGCAGCCCGAAAACAGTGAATATCTTATATTTATTATATCACTTTTAAAAATCCTGTCAATATGTAAATATACTATTCGCTTCTCAAAGCCTCTACAGCGTCCTTTTTAGCCGCCATTTTTGCGGGAATGTGACCTCCGAGCATCGTAAGAACAGTGCTTACTGCTACAAGTATAAGCGCGTGAGTTATTTTTAACTGCGCGACATCCTTTAAATCAGTCATATTATAAATAATTGAATTTATAGGATAGGTCAGGAGCTTAGCAATAATAATACCAAGTAATCCCGAGCATATACCCAAAATAAACGTTTCTGCGTCAAATACCCTCGTGATGTCCTTCTTTCTGGCGCCAAGCGCTTTGAGTATTCCAATTTCCTTGGTTCTTTCAAGAACGGAGGTATATGTAATAATCGCAATCATAATTAAGCTTACTATTAGGTTAGTTCCGGCGAAAGCTATGAGAACAATTGTAATACCGTTCATGATACCGTCGGACATACCGGATATCATTCCTGCCATGTCCGTATATAAAATCTGATCGCTTTCTTCCAGTCCTTCATTATATTTATCAAGGTATTCTAAAATTTCATCCTTAGTTTCAAAATCATACGGATAAAGCTGAACGACATACGGCGTGGCGTTTCCCCCGAGATAAGCTAAAGTCTGTTTTTTTGTTTCATCGTCAAGAGTTTCCATAGATAAAACGTTTACATCAGATTTTTCCTGAGCCTTTACTATCTCTGAATTTACAGAGTCATCAATAACCGTCTGAGCAAGGCCGTCGCTGTAAGCTAAAGCGCCTCCGTCGGCGGTCATAGAAGCGGGAGAATCCTCCTTTGGACGGATAATACCAGAAATACTCAGCGTTATGCTGTTTTCGGATTCATACATAGCCTTATAGTCTGTATTGAAAGTATACGTGCCGTATTCAGTAGTTATATAATAATCGTCGTTTAATATAACCTTAAGCTCTGTACCGATAACCTCGCTGAAATCAACTGAATCAGCCTGCGTATCAAATCCAAGCTCCTTCATTATCGTATTGTTTATCCGGTTTTTAGTATCTACCAACAGCACGATTTCAGTATCGTTTTCAGGCATTTTACCTGCAAGCACATCATAATGCTCCTTCATAAAGGAATTTTTGTCGTCCTTTAGCGAAACAGGATAAGAACCGAAATTCATATTTGCCGCAGTCACCGGCACATATTCGTCTCCGCTTTTTCTTACCATATTAAGATTAACAAGCCTCGAATAGCTCATGCTTTTGCATATTTCAGGATCTATATCATTTACATAATCAAGATATTCATCTGTAAACTTATTCGTATGCATCATGGTATCCTGCAATGAGTCGATCATATATATTTTTTCTTCATCAGGATATTCCTTATATTTATCCTCGTTATTATTAATTTTATCAATAGTATCCATATCCATATTCATACTCTGCTGTGAGATAATAACCGGCATCTGCTGAAGTGTATCAGCCTCAAATTTGTCTATCTGAAGCTGAAAACCGACAGAAAGACTAAGTATCAGAGCTATACCTATTATTCCTATACTTGAAGCAAATGAAGTTAAAAATGTTCTGCCGAGCTTTGTTCTGATATTATTCGCCGAAAGCTTTAATGCAGTCAGAAAGCTCATACTGGTTTTTTTAAGGGAAAAATCCTTCCCCTTTTCAGACTCGTCATAGGGATTTGAATCAGATATAATCTTTCCGTCCTGAAAGCTAACTATTCTGTCCGCATATTTTTCAGCAAGCTGAGGATTATGCGTAACCATGATAACAAGCTTATCTCCGGCTACCTCTCTGATAAGATCCATTATCTGTACGCTTGTAGTCGTATCCAAAGCGCCGGTAGGCTCGTCACAGAGAAGGATATCAGGATTATTGGCAAGCGCTCTCGCTATTGCAACTCTCTGCATTTGACCGCCGGAAAGCTGATTTGGCTTTTTATGGAGATGATCCTTAAGACCTACTCTTTCAAGAGCCTCCATAGCACGCTTATGCTTTTCAGAGGAAGAAACGCCGCTTAAAGTCATTCCCATTTCAACATTTGCAACAATACTTAAATGAGTAATCAGATTATAGCTTTGAAATATAAACCCGATACTGTTATTTCTGTAAGCGTCCCATTCTCTTTCCTTGAAATCCTTTGTTGATTTACCGTTAATTATCAGATCGCCGGAATCATATCTGTCCAGACCGCCTATAATATTAAGGCATGTAGTTTTTCCCGATCCGCTTGTTCCCAGAATTGCTACAAATTCTTTTTTACGAAACGTTACGCTTACATCGTCAAGCGCTTTAGTTTCAACATCGCCTACATGATACGTTTTCCTTATATTTTTTAACTCAAGCATTCGTTAAACCTCCAAAAATTACTGGTATAATCATAGCATTATTTAAATTGTATGTCAATTGATTTTAAGATTTCACACACTTTTCATCTTTACTGATTATTTATAATGAGTTCAAAAATAAAATTTTGTATATGTATAGTTTTTTTTATGCTTTTATGATATAATGATTACATGGTATTTCTTAAATATCATTGAAAATAATTCGCTCAAAGCAGAACATACGGAGGTTTATATGATTATTGATTGTCATACGCATTCACGAAATTCTTCTGACGCCGATAATGACACCGTTATCGAGCGCTGCGAACGAGCGGCACAGTTAGGACTGGCGGCAATGGCGGTAACAGATCATTGCGAGGTAAACAGATATTTTGAAAAGGCCCGTTATAAAATTGACTATGAACAGAAATATGATGAATACGGATTTAAAAAGTCATTTGAAAATTCGATGGCTGAGATATCCTCTGCAAAGGAATTATATAGCGGCAAAGTAAATCTGATCTGCGGGGTTGAATTAGGTCAGCCGCTTTCAGATATTGAAACCGCCGAAAATATATTAAGCGACACACGGCTTGACTTTGTTATTGGATCAATGCACGAGCTTCCCGGTCATGATGATTTTGCTTTTCTGGACTATAGCCATGAAAATATACCTAATCTTCTTGAGGAATATTTCAATGAAATTTATAAAATGTGCAAATGGGGAAAATTCGATGTTTTAGGTCATCTTACATACGCTCTAAGATACATTCAGGGCGAGCAGAACATAAAAGTCGATATGAAACCCTATGAAGAGATTATAAGACAAATCTTAAAAACTATAATTCAAAATGGCTGCGGAATTGAAATAAATACATCCGGACTTTATCAGAAATACGGAAAAACCTTTCCGGACTTTAAATATATAAAATTATACCGCGAACTCGGCGGAGAAATAATAACGGTCGGTTCAGACTGCCACAGTACGCGCAATCTGGCAAACGGTATCAAGGAAGGCATAGATTTGGCGTCGCAGGCCGGCTTTAAAAGAATAGCCTATTTTAAAAACAGAAAAGCTGTTTTTCTGAATATATAATGGAGGAAAAAATATGAACGACTTAATAAAGCTATTAAATCAAAACGCAAGATTTTCAAATGAAGAGCTGGCCGCAATGCTCGGCACTACTCCAAAGGATATAGCTGATCAGATTGAACAATTAGAGAAAAACGGAGTAATTAAAGGATACAGCGTAATTCTCGATGAGAGCCTTGCGGATAAAGACATGGTTATGGCCATTATAGAGCTTAAAGTTACTCCGCAGCGGGACTGCGGATTTGATGAGATTGCCAAAACTATAATGATGTATGACGAGGTTGACAGCATTTCCCTGATGTCGGGTTCCTATGATCTTTCAGTTACCGTAAAAGGCAAGAATCTTCAGGATATCGCCTTATTTGTCGCTCAGAGACTATCTACTATCGAAGGCGTTCTTTCCACAACAACTCACTTTATTCTTAAAACCTACAAAGAAAAAGGAATTTTTATTGAGGACGAGGATAAAGACGAAAGGGGTTTTGTTGCTCCGTGATTAATTATGATAATGTGCTTTCAGATAAGATAAAAAAAATAAAGCCCTCAGGCATAAGAAAATTTTTTGATCTTGCTTCCACAGTAGATAATGTCATCAGCTTAGGAGTCGGAGAACCTGATTTCCAGACGCCTTGGTCGATCAGAAAGACCGCTATTGATACTCTGGAGAAAAAAAGAATAATTTATTCAGCAAACTCCGGACTTGCAGCCCTCAGAACAGAGATAAGCTCATATATTAATAAAAAAATGAACGTAAGTTATGATCCTCAAAACGAGGTTATTGTTACCGTGGGAGGTTCAGAGGCAATTGATATATCCCTCAGAGCGCTTATTAATCCCGGAGATGAGGTTTTAATCGTCGAACCCTGCTTTGTATGCTACGCTCCGATTGTAGAGCTTTCAGGAGGAATTCCGGTTTCTATAAATACAAGAATCGAAGATAATTTTAAGCTGACTCCGGAACTTTTAAAGGAAAAAATAACAAAAAAGACAAAGCTTCTGATACTTCCGTTTCCAAATAACCCCACAGGAGCGATTATGACCCGCGAGGATCTTGAAAAAATAGCGGAAATTATAAGAAATACAAACATAATGATACTTTCAGACGAGATATACTCTGAGCTTACATACGGAAGAAAGCATTGCTCAATTGTTCAGATAGAAGGAATGCAGGAAAGAACCATACTCATAAACGGATTTTCAAAAGCCTTTGCAATGACCGGCTGGCGTTTAGGATATCTTGCCGCTCCTTCACCTATAGTAAATCAAGTATTGAAAATTCACCAGTATGCGATAATGTGCTCTCCGACAATCAGCCAATATGCGGCGATTGAAGCTCTTCAGAACTGTGAACGCGAAGTTAAAAAAATGGTAGCGGAATATAATATAAGACGCAGACTGCTTGTTGAAAGCTTCAATAAAATGGGACTGACCTGCTTTAATCCTGAGGGAGCTTTCTATGTGTTCCCCTGCATAAAAAGCACGGGTCTCACCAGTGAACAATTCTGTGAACAGCTGCTTGAAAATCAAAAGGTTGCTGTAGTACCCGGAAATGCATTCGGTCAAAGCGGAGAAGGGTTTATAAGAGTTTCTTACGCGTACTCCTTAAAACATCTGATGGAAGCGCTGAAGCGTATACAAGCTTTTTTAGATAATATAAAAAATTAAGCGGGCAGGTAAATATGGATTCAATTAAAGTTCAAGCATCAGCGAAGGTAAATTTATCACTTGACGTAACGGGAAAACGCAACGACGGTTATCACAATATAGAAAGTATATTTCAGAGTATAAATATCTATGATACTATTACCGTATCCAAAATCTCAAATCCGTTGATTGAAATATCATGTAATGATCCCGTTATACCATGCGGAAAAACCAATATAGTCTATAAGGCGGCTAAGCTTTTTTTTGAAAAAACAGGTATTTCACACGGAATATCAATTTATATTGAAAAAAAAATACCGTCGCAATCCGGCCTCGGAGGAGGAAGCTCCGACGGAGCCGCAGTGCTGTATGCATTAAACATACTTTTCGGAGCCGAGCTTGACGGCAGGGAGCTGACTACTCTCGGAGGAAAAATAAGCGCTGATACAGCGTTTTTTACCGTTGGCGGAACTGCGTTTGCCAGCGGAATAGGAGACGTTATCGAACCGATAAGATATATTCCAAATGTTGACATGGTAGTATCAAAAGGTTATTCAAGTATATCGACTCCAACAGCTTATCAGAAAATAGATATGCTGACAAACCCTCGTCACCCTAAAACCGATAAATTGCTTAAAGCCATTGATAAAGGCAAATTTATGAGTAATTGCGGTTTATGTGAAAATATATTCGAGTCTGTAACCGACTTAGATGATGTAAATGAAATAAAGCGTAAAATGATCAGATACGGCGCCTTAACCTCTTTGATGAGCGGAAGCGGTTCCGCAGTATTTGGTATATTTGAAAGCAGTAAAGAAGCTATTAAATGCGCTGAATTACTTAATGAAGATTATCCCTTCTGCATACACTGCAAAGCTACGGCAAACAGCATAGTTTTATAAAAAAAGTAAAAACGGTATTGTTTCCAATACCGTTTTTATTTATAATAATTAAAATTACTGAACCTTATAAGCGTCGATCATCTTTTTAACCATCTGACCGCCGATTGATCCGGCTTCTCTTGAAGTAAGATCGCCATTGTAACCCTGCTTAAGGTTTACGCCTACTTCGCTTGCAGCCTCCATCTTAAAACGTTCAAGTGCTTCTTTGCCCTTCTGAGTAAATTCGCCTTTCATAATTGAAATCTCCTTTATTTTTTATTGATGCCGCATTACTATTATGGCTTTATAGAGATTTTATATAACAGGTAAATTTTTAAAAATAATTTTCAGTGTTTTTAACAGTCAATCTGCTTGTATACATCTTACCGTTACTCTTTCATAACCGCTTAATGAACAGGTAAACAACGTAAGATTCCAGTCGTCTCCGCCAAGCATTTTATCAGTATCCGTTGAACCAAGTATTTCAGTTTGTAATACCTTGTAAATAACCCTCTTATTTTCTGCATTTGTAAAAATAATATAATCCCCCTGTTTAAGCTGTTTCAGCTTTCCAAAATGACTTGAATAATTATGTCCCGCTATTATTTTTCTATTATTTTTTTCATCATTATAAAATAAACACGGCGAAATATTTAAATTATCGTAATTCCATTCGCTCATAACCGGAAGCTTTATTCCTATTTCCGGTATATCTATGATGCCCGAATAATAATTGTTATCCACTGAAATTGTTTTTGATTTTTTAAGACCGTTACCGTCAGTATAAGTTATATTATTTTCATCTTCAGAATAACTGCTGATTTCCGACTCCAAAATATTTAAAACATTTTCAGAATTTTTCTTCCCCTGACTATCTAATCGTATATTTACAGCAATTATAATCAATGAGAAAATTATTGCCGCTCCACCCGCGAGCATTAAGAAAATTCCTGTTTTACTTTTCATTTTTGCCTCTTTTATAAACAATATAGCCTGCTGTAAATAAAATTATACCTGCAACCGCAAGCGCTAAAACCGGCCATAACAACAGCCCTGTCTGCGGCAGTTTTTCTGCATTGCTCTGACCTTCGCCTGAAGAGCCGGAAGACTTATCATTGCGGTCGTCAGAGCTGTCTGTCGGATTTTCTTTATAATCGTTGACGATAGTTACTGTATTTTCACTTTCCTCATATGTGACCTCGTAGCCAAAAGGTACCTCTTTTTCCTTTATGCTCCAATCGGCAGTTGCCGGCAGATTACTCCATGTATGTTCCCAATTATTATCGTCATTTAATACAGCCGAATCAAATTCTACTCCATTTCTATATAAAACGGCCGTTACATATTCCGGCCTGATTCCTTCTGTATCATTTACCCATTTTTTCACAACATTATATTTTGATTTAATTAAATCGTTAGCAGGTAAAACCTTTAATTTTGGCAGAGCAGTCAAATCATAAGTCCATGAGGTTCCTTCTCCGTCACTATCGCTTAAATCAATAAGAGACGGCATGGGAACATATGCCAATTCATTCACTCTTACAGGATCTCCTATAAGAAGATATAATCCTACTTCAAGGCCGCTGAATACAACCTGACCGTTGCTGTCAGTTGCCCCCTGATCAAGCGGTTTCAAATTATCTAAAATAGTATAAGTTTCATATTTTGCCGCCGCCTCCTGCAATGACGATACAGAGCTTTTTTCAAATGAAATATTATATTTTCCAAATATATCATTAATTCGATAATCTCCTCCGTCAGTTATATCCGCTACCCTATAGATTTTCCAATTCATATTGCTTAAAACTACGTCTTCTTTACGGCAAATTACGGTTAATGTATCGGCGCTTTCAGCATAAGCAATGCCTGAAAAACTTAAAATAACAAAAATTATCGCTGTAAAACACATTTTAATCTTTTTCTGTATTTTCATTGACTTCACCGCCCTTGGATTTTTTATTTCTGCCATATCCTATAATAACGAACATTCCGGCACATAATACCGGTGCAGCTATAACCGGCGCAACTATAATAGGCTCAATCCGGACCGCGTCTGATGATATTCTTACAGACGCCCCTTTAACTGTATCTACACGTCGGCCTCTTACGAGCAATCTCTGAGTATTAATACCATAAGGTGTGCATGTTACAAGCGTCACATAATCCTCACCGTCTATAATATTAAGCTTGTCGACCTCCTCAGGTTCTACTATCAGAATTTTATCCACTTCATAAGTCAGAACATTATTTAAAACTGTTAGAGTAAAAATATCTCCCTCAGAAAGCTCGTCAAGATCGCTGAAAAGCTTTGCCGACGGAAGTCCTCTGTGAGCAGAAATAACAGAATGAGTACTTTTTCCTCCTATCGGCAAGGTAGACCCCTGTACATGACCTACCGCAACGTTTAATACCTCGTCGCTCGTTCCATGATATATTGGAAGCTCTACGCTTATTTCAGGAATTGTCACATACCCCATAATACCTGTGCCGGTTACGTCAAGTGAATTCTCATAGCCTTCAATCTCGCTGTAGTTTTCTAAAGGAGAATACAGGCTTTTGAGTCTTTCATTATAATCTTCTGCTTCTGATAACAGCTTCTGATACTGTTTATCGTCCATATTATTAAGTATTTCGTCATACTCCGCAATAGCATGACTTTGAGTTTTAGAATTCCAATAATCGCTTACCGCGGGATAAAGCATTACGGAGAGTCCCACTAAAAAAACAATTATCAGAATAATAGTTGAAATACTGATTTTTCTTTTTTTCATGAAACACTCCCTAATGCCTTTATGCGGGGGAATGTTCCCCCGCAGTCAGACAAAATTGCAAATTATTTATTCCTCATTTTCTTTTTAGTTATAAGCAGTACAACGGCAACAGCCATCAGTACTCCGCCTGAAACGTAAAATATGGTCGTACCGATACCGCCTGTGCCTACTAGCTTTGAACCTGATTGATTGACTACGTCTACCGAATTGTTTTTGCCCGGCGTGCCGTCTATCGTTGCAGACAGAGAATCAAGTTGATTTCCATTTGTATTATAACCGGAGGAAAGCTTAAAGACAACATTTTCAGCTTTATTATATCCGGGAGGAGCAGTTTTTTCCACAAGTGTGTAATCAATCTCGTCGTCAAGACCGATAATTTTGAATGTACCGCTTCCATCAGTCGTAATGTCAGTTATTGATCCTAATGAATCAACGATGTAAACATTTGCTTCTTTCAAAGTAAATTTTAATACATCTTCGCCCTTTTTAATGTTAAAAACGGCATTTTCAAGAGGTTTTCCCGGAACAGAAGAATCTATTTTATTAACCCGAAAGCTGAATGTCCAATCGTAGACCTCACTGCGTACTGTCTCGCCTGTTGAATCATTGTTATAAGGATTATTGGAATATTCAAGGTATGCGGTATTATCATTATGATTTTTCGAATCCGGATGACCCTCTGCAATCAGCGCACTCTTGTTTAAAACAGCGTCATAATAAGTGTATATAGTATCATTTACAGTTATCTTTTTGTCATTTAAAGCCTTTAAAACATCTATTGAAACTGTAAAATTCTGAGAGTCCGTCTTATTGACCGTTATATACGAAGCGTCAAGCTGATTTGACGTACCCTCGCCGATATAAACCTTTACTGAATCATCTACAAAATCAAGACCGGCCGACATTGTATCATGAATAATATAATTATAGGAATCAAAGCTTACAGCATTTTCAGGAATTTCAGATATAAAACGATAGTGAACTGTATCGCCTACCTGATTATCGCCTACATTGCCCCATGAATTATCATCATTATGCTGAATTTGCTTTGTCAGCTTAGGAGCGTCAAGTTTAGCGTTGATTTCAACACTGGGGGCTACAGTATCGAGCATTACTAAAGAAGTTACAGTATCCTTTGTATCAGCTCCGTCGTTATTTATACCTTCACCGAAAACAAGATAATATCCGGCCTCGGTAACTGTAATAACCGCTTGTTCAGATGAAGCCTCATCGCTTGCTTTAACAACTCCGGCGTTCATATTATTGTTCTTTACATAATTGTTATATACAGAGTCGGCAAATTTTCTGGCATTGGCTTCTGAATCAATAGCCGTAATAAGATCGTTTACGTTTGATGCTCCGAAATCGGACAGCACTGAAAAATAATCAGAGCTGATACAGGTTGTGTCTGCCGAATATGTATAAGCGTCGGCTCCTTCATTATACAAAACGCTAAAGACCTTATATGCGGTAAAGGTTTTGCCGTTTATTGAAACTGAATCAGTATTTGTATTATTAACTGTAATACTGAAGGTTTCAGCCGATACTGTGAAAGCATTAAGGCAGAATACCATAACCGCAGCTGTTATAATGCTCATAAACCTTTTAATGTTTTTCATAAAATCATATCCTTTCATTTTAAAGCTATATATGGATCAACAACGTCATACAAAGATTATTTAATATTTTCTTTGTTGCCGCCGTTTATTAAGGTAATAACAACCGATCGGAATTATCATAATAATCAAGCCGAAAACAATAAATCTTCTGATTCCTATTCCTCCGGTTGACGGAATGGTGTTTATATGTCCCTCTTCTCTATTAGTTAGATTTACTATTCCTCCGTTTACACCGTTTGTATCATATTCGGCTGTATAACCGGTTATTGCGGTTAATTCCTTAACATAGTAATAATAAGGATTTCCAACATCGTCTGTCATTTCAAGATTCCGCCATGTATAAGACCAGCCCTGCGAATCGTTCAATACAGCCGTGTCCCCTATTTTAACAGCGTCGTCAGGAATTTTTATTTCATTAATTTCAGAAGGCGGCTCACTTCCTGTCATTTCAGTGCAAACTCCGTTGACGTCCAATATGTCATATTTACTATATGATTGAGAATTAGAAAAATATATTTCCACATTTGCGTCCTCTGTGATAACGCCGAGAGAAACCAGCCATTCGCTGTATTTTCTGTTATCCCAGTCAGTATCGTCCCAGTTTCCGTTTCCGCCCCATTCTTCTTGCGTTGAATTTGGAATACTAATTTCTACACCGTTAAGTTTAATATAACTTCCGTAATGTAAATACGAATCCAATGAACGCAAAGACAAAACAACATCTTCTTTTTTATTTACAATAAATTTTTTATCAAATGTATTTCCGTTATTATCGGATATATTTAGAGTTATAACCGCACCAGAGCCTGATGAAGGCGGAGTTTTGGATTTGTAAAGCTCTACTTCAACCTCCTGCTTCGAGCTTCCGCTCCAATGCTTATTTACCTGCACTTCAACCTCCTGCCTTTTAGTATTTTCCAAGTTAATTATACCGCCCTTAAGCATTAAGGTTATCTCCGAGCTATTTACGCCGTCAGGGAGAACGGATGGAATTTTGTTAAGAGTAAAATAGAACGGATCCTTTCGTTTAATATAATTCTCAGGAGCGCTTATCTCGACAAGCTTATAAACCACACTCTGATCAAGCGCCGGCAGTCTGTAATCTCCTCCGGAAGAGGTAATAATATCTTTGGGAGCGTCTGACGTGCCGCCCCATTCTGCCTGTACTCCTCCGTCTGCTGACGGCGTTTCATTTACAAGCGGAAGCCATTGTCCGTTTTCCCATTTATAAAGGTTAAATACTGCACCGCCCAGCTTTAAAGCATAATTTTCAGAATCTATTTTATAGATTTTAATATAATCTGAAGTAACCGCATGAGCGCCGCTGTCTTTTTGCAGATCATATTGATTTTCATAATGAGATGTCTGTGTTCCCGATCCATAGTCTATAACGGCGTCATTCTGAGCGTTAAAGGTTTCACCTATATAATGACTATCAGGTTCGTTATATACAAGAAGGTAGGTATACTGAATTTTCAAATGCATTTCATCAGGAAGCTCCGATGTGATCTTAGCAAGCTTACCAAAATAATCGTCCACATCCATATACGTCATTTTATACTGAGTCGGATCTAACTCTGAAAGAGTTTCTTTCCCTGAGGAGTCAGTCGTAACTTTATAAACGTTAAATCTGATTAATGTTGCCGTACAGCCCCACGAATATACAAAATTTCCGTTTTCATCCTTATTAGGAAAATGCCGCAGACTGTCTGTAACGATTATTTTACCGGTGTTTGATAATTTTTCACCGTAAGGATTGACGTCAATGTAATACTCTATATATCCGTCATAAGTTTCAGCCGGATCGGATCCGCTTTTACTTATCAAAGGAAAATGTATATTCTGAGTTTGTTCAGCAGAATTAGCGCCGTCTGAAATCACATTTGTAAAAGACGTATAGGTTCCGGATTTATTTTCTCTGATATAGCTTTCGGGAACGCTTGCGCTGTAATCTATCCTGACGCTGTTACCATCGTGAACAGAAAAGGGAATTATAAATTCAATCTGCTGTACGCCGTTTTCCGTTTCGGTCACGCTAAAATCCATGCCTGAAGAATCTTCATAATACGAACCGTTATACTTTTTGAATATAACCGAGCTTTCAATTAAGCTTACTCCTTTCGGAAGAGTATCTGTCAGTGTAATATCGCTGTTTCCGTAATTATTGCTCTCATTCGCTATTACATACCACTTTAATATATAATCGCCGTTTTCAGCTTTTTCCAGCTCACTCGTCTTATGCTCCGTGTTGTCTGTGCTTCCGTTAATTGCATCAAATTTTCTTATAGACGCTTTTTTCGTTTCTTTATACGAAGGTTCGGTTATGATTCCGTCAAACTCCGCTTTGTTGTAAAAAAGCATGGAATCTCCGACATTCATATCAGAATCAATCAATCCGACGCTCTCATATGAAATTTTAACGTCGCAAAGCTTAGAAATATTTTCATTATCTTTAAACTCGATTTTAAAAGAATATATTTTTACAGATTCATCGGTTAAATCGGTTATTTCATTTCCTTCCTTATCAAAGCAGGTTAAATTATAATCTGTTCCTTCAGCTAAATCTATATTTGCATATTCCGGCGTTGTACCCGAAACTGCCAGTTCACCTATCTGCTGAGGAATCATATAATGCTCGGTGTCCGCTCTCATAGTATCCGTATAGATTTTACCGTTAAAATCTCCGGCTTGAAATTCAAGCTTTATATTCCAATCAATCAATACGTTTCCGTCGTCATTATAGCCCTTGCCGCTGCCGTTTTTAGAAATATATTGACGATCGTTGCCTACATAAGCGTCTCCCTGATCCGAATTTATCTCCTGATCACCGTTTTTCAAGGAAGCCTTATTTGTTATTGTTGTTCCGTGATCAGGGGATTTCGTCTGATAAACAAGTCTGTATTTTTTTCCGTTCAAATCTCCAAAACTAAAGGTATTTGTGCTTTCATCCAATGTTCCCGGATCTAATACCTCGTTATTATTTTCATCAAATACTTTCAATGTTCCTTCAATAGTACTGCTAAGCATTTCATCAGTAACAGTATAACCTGAAAGACTTGCCGACATCGGATTCAATATGGTTATTTCCCATGATATATTATCCGTTTTTTCATTATAAGAACCGGTTTTAGTTAATATACAGCCTGTTGCAACCTGACCGTAATCCGTATATTCATCGGTAATTGTTCCGTTGGTAACAACTACCTTATTGTCTGTTTTAATCAGCTTTGGAACGTTTCCGGGAGTTAGCAGCGCCGTGTATTCAAGCGAATACGATTCACCGGCCGCAAGCGCGGGAAGTCCTGCTATAACTGCTTTTCCGTCTGACGACATACTCACAGTTGACTGAATAATCTGTGATGAACCATCAGAATCTTTTTTTATAATATTGATAGTATCTCCGTCAGAAATATTAAGATTAATCAGACTGCTGTCTGTATTAACCAAAAAATCAGTTATTGTAATATTCCCGTCGCCCGTACCATTCACTGTCGTTATATCGATATTATAGGTTATGGAGCTTGTATCGGCATTATAATCCGAATGAGATTTATTTACCGATAAATCGCTTTTCTGTTCTGTATTTTTTGAAAAATCTATATCAACAGAAATATTCCCTATCGTGACAGTTTCCTTTTCACTGCTTGAATCCGTTCTCTTAACATTCGCATTAAACGTTATATCGCCTGAAATCTCCGACGTACCGTCTTTAACAAAATTCTGGTCAAAGTCTATAACTATGTAACCGTCTCCGGTAATAGCATAGGTACCTATTTTCTGACCTTCCTTCATAACGTTTCCGTTTTTTACTTCCGTTATAATTACATTATCAGGCAGCTTATAATATATCTGCCTGTTATTGTTTTCCTGCATAAGCGTATTCGCAGGAAGTAGATAATTCAATGTAAACTTAACGGGTTTTATATTTTCATCAGTAGAACCTGACGTAATTTCCTGATATGAAACATTCGATATATGAACGCCGAAGTTTACGCTGACGTCTGTAACAATATCTGAACCTGATTCATCAGCATAGAACGATACGCCGCCTTCTAACGGACTGCTTAAGCTGATATTCTCTATTCTTTCAGAAATCTGCTGATTTTCCTGATTATTATTTTCAGCGTTATAGCACTTTTCATTATGTTTATGCTCTGTCATACCGCAGGTCCGCTTTAATTCATAGCATTCGTCAGTATGAACGTGAGACTCGCTTTCAGGCTCTGTACATTTAAGCGTATATTCAATTTCATAGCATTCGTCGGTATGAGTATGCTCTTCATTTTCTTCAAGCCCGCATATCAGAATTTTGTCGTCATCATAGCAATTTTCATTATGTATATGACCGGTAGCTTCCGTCATACCGCATATCAAAACTTTTGAATAGCATTCGTCAGTATGAGAATGCTCCTCTATATTGCAGGTCAGATCACCCGTCATACTTACTGCTGTCTTAGTAAGACCTGAAATAATTCCAATAATAACAAATACCGATAAAATCAGAAAAATCACTATGCTTATACGTTTGTTTTTATGATGCTCTAAAAAATTATGAATTTTCTGATTAATTGTCAACATACGTCATACCTCCTTTCCTATTTAATCCTGCCGATTTTATCAAAAGGATATATTCGGAAAATAACCCTGCCGACTATGTCGCTTTCTGAAATACAACCTACATTGGAATTTCGGCTGTCTATAGATGTTGAACGATGATCTCCCATAACAAAAAGCTTGTTTTCAGGAACCTGATAAGGAAATTCAATATCGGTATCCTCACCCTTGCTTTTGTCCGTTAAATAAGGCTCTGAAATCGCCTTATTATTAACATAAACCGTTCCGTCATCAGTAATATCGACAAAATCGCCGGCTCCGGCAATAACTCTTTTCAATAATATTTTATTATTAAAATAAAACGCTATTACATCCCCGGTCTTAAATCTGCCGGCGCTTATGCATAACGCATACTGTCCGTCAGACAGAGTGGGTTCCATGCTGCTGCCTGTAACCTTCAGCACAGGCATAAAAAGTACAGATATCAGAACCGCAGCGGCGGCAACTGCTAAAAGAGCAACGAGAATCCCGTTCATCATTCTCCGTTTTTCTTTTTTATGATTAATTCTCTCCAGTTCTGATTTAAGCTGCGCCGACGTAGGCGGATAAATATATTTCTCATTATTTGACATAAAAATCGTCATCCCTGATATTTTCAAGTATTTTCAGCAGCTTCTTCAATAATACTGTTATTAAAAAATGCAGCTATCTGATTATCCAGCGTAGAAATAGCATTGCATTTATCCTGTATCTCCTTAATTTTGGATAAACACCTCGCATTGGTATCGTTTATCATTCTGCTTTGTTCGTTTTTGGCTTCGTTTATTGTACGATTATATTCCTCCAAAGCCTTTTCCTGCATTTCTGCATTATATGATTCGGCCTTAGCTATAATTTCTCCGGCTTCATTTTCTGCATTTTTTATGGCTTCATTGCACATTTTTTCTTTTTGTTCATTTAATTTCCGTATATTTTCTATATAAACGTCGGCTGCTTCCTGTGCGGCCTTAAATACTCCGTTTAACTGCAACGCCGCTTCTGCAATATTTCCGGCGTCCTGCAACGTAATAGATCTTTCGTTTACCGCGAGCTTCAATTTTTCATTCTCAGACTTTAATCTATCGTTTTCAGATTGCAAATTTAGCATAATCTCAAGGAGTTCAGCCCTTTTTAATTTTTGAAGTTCCTTATCAGTCATCAATTATGCCTCCTTTATAGTAATTTTTAATAAAAGCAAATTCGTTATGTGAAATATTTTTTCCTTAATATAAATATACACCTTTTTTTCTCATTTGTCTATATTTTTTCGAAAAAATCTTTCGTTAAATTATACCAATTTACTCGCTAAAAATTGTATATAATGTATACTTCTTGCAAAAATAAAAGTCAAACTGCAAAAATTACATTTTATTGACCAACTTCAATTTGTTGAATTTAACTAACGAAAACATTTAAGTAAAAAGCAATAAATTAATTGTTAAACTTATATAGAAAATCGTATATCCAATTAATAGATATACGATCCTCTTGCTTTAAAATATATTATTTTTATAATTATTATTCATTATCGGGCTGGCAACCTTGAATTTACCGTTTTCACAAATTATTTCAATAGAATCTCCTTTGCTTATATAACCCTCTATAAGCTGCTGAGAAATCAGATTTTCCACATTTTGAACAATACGTCTTTTAATATATCTTGCACCGTACTTTTTGATTTGCTCCTCGTCAATCAAAGCGTTCGGAACATTTTGATCATAAGTTATATCTAATCCTATTTTTTTCGCCCTTTCCTTTAATTCGTCAAGCAGCTTAACGGCAATACTTATTAAATCCCTGCTTTTCAAGCGATTGAATACGACTATTTCATCAATACGGTTTATAAGCTCCGGCTTTAAATACTTTCTTATTTCCGCCTTAACTCTACCGTTGAGATTTTCTTCGTCTTTATCGCCGAAACCAAGTAAACTTTTTCCTTCTATTATATCAGAGGCAATATTTGAAGTCATTATTATCATGGTATTTTTAAAATTGATTTTTCTTCCGGTTGAGTCTGTCAGCATTCCCTCGTCTAATATCTGAAGCAGCAAATTCAGAACGTCCGGATGCGCCTTTTCGATTTCATCAAAAAGCAATACGCAATAGGGCTTTCTTCGTATAATATCAGTCAGACTGCCCTTTTCGTCATAGCCCATATAACCCGGAGGAGCTCCTATAAGCTTTGAGACAGTATGCTTTTCCATATATTCTGACATATCAATTTTTATAAGATTCTGCTTACTGTCATACATTGCCTCCGCGGCTGCCTTTGAAAGCTCGGTTTTTCCCACTCCGGTAGGCCCCATAAATACAAATGAGCATATAGGCTTATCCTGCTCCCTCAATCCGGCGCGTCCTCGCCGGATCGCCTTTGCTACGGAACTGACAGCGCTGTCCTGGCCTATAACACGTTTTTTTAGCTCGTCTTCAAGATTTAACAGACGAACTTCTTCTTCTTTGGATATTTTACTGACGGGTATTCCCGTCCAGAGCGATACTACTGCCGCCGTGTCTTCAACAGTAATTTCCGCCGGAGGTCTTTTAATAATTTTTTCCTTGCTTTTTTTAAAAGATTTCTGAATATTTTCAAGCGTAAGTCTTTCTCCCGTTATATCAATTGATCTGAAACCGCTGCTGTTTTCGGAACTGATATTCCTGATTTTTGCCCTGGAAGCGGCCTCGTCAATAACGTCAATTGCTTTATCCGGAAGAAATCTGTCGCTTATATATCTTACAGATAATGAAACTGCGGACTTAATAACCTCGTCGCTTATTTTCACATTATGATAAGCCTCATATTTATCCTTTATTCCCTTTAAAATACCGATTGCCGCGTCTTCGCTGGGTTCTTCAATTATTACAGGCTGGAACCTCCGTTCAAGAGCCGAATCCTTTTCAATATATTTTCTGTATTCTTCTATAGTAGTAGCGCCTATAATCTGTATTTCTCCCCTCGCAAGCTGCGGCTTGAGAATATTTGCGGCGTCAATGGCTCCTTCGGCGGCTCCCGCTCCGACAATAGAATGTATCTCATCTATAAATAATATAATATTACCGTCGTTTACAACCTCGTCTATACAGTTTTTTATTCTTTCCTCAAAGTCTCCTCTGTATTTTGCTCCGGCAACCATAGAGGTAAGATCAATCGAAAAAATACTTTTACTCTTTAGTTCGTCAGGTACAAGTCCTTTTGCAAGCAGCTGGGATATTCCCTCGACTATCGCCGTTTTTCCTACGCCCGCTTCTCCTATTAGACATGGATTATTTTTGATCCTTCTGGATAATATCTGAATTATCCTTTCAATTTCCTTGTCTCTGCCTATCAGCGGATCCTTACTGTTTTCCCATACCTGCTCCGTCATATTTTTTCCATATTTATAAAGCGTCGGTATCTTTTTGGAATCCACTCTGCCGCGCTTTATTATCTCCTCAGGAACGTTTCCGTTATATGCCCTAACGCAGTCATTATAAACCGCTGCCGGATTTGCTCCGAACACCTTTAAAAAGCTCATCGCTCCGCAGCCCTGCTCCCTGATCATTGACATAAGTATATGCTCGGTGCCGACAAGCTGGGTATTCATTGATTTAGCCGTATCAACCGAAGCGTTCAGAATACGTCTAAGCGCCGGAGTAATGTTTTCATATGATAAATTTGTCTCTTCGCCTTTGCCGATTACGAGTATCATCTGCTCATAAATATCGTCAAGCGTTATATTATTCTTTTTAAGAACAGCAGCCGCAACATTGCCGTCCTCCTGTAAAAATCCCAAGATAATATGTTCGGTCCCTACATACGTGTGTCCCATAGACGACGCTGATTCAATAGCGGTTTCAATCGAACTTATAGCTTTTCTGGTAAACATCTCATAATTATCTATCATGTCTTTACACCTTTCCAACTTTTTCAATTATGTATTAAGTATGCCATAAAACAAATAAAATATATGTCGAATTCAATTACAAATTTTTTTGTAACACTTTTTCTGAAATAACATAATATGTACTATGAAACGAAGTCAAACAAAGATTTCGCTTCCATACATTACTTTTTAAAGGAGTTGCTAATTATGGGTTGTTTTGAAGGAAATGGATGCTGCTGGATCATTATTTTATTGATTATCGTATTCTGCTGCTGCGGTAACGGTAACGCAATAAGCGGTAACGGCTGCGGCAACGGCTGCGGCTGTGCTAACGACGGCTGCGGCTGTGGATGCTAATCTATAAAACGATTAAGGCATAATCAGCTATTAAAAAAGCTGCGCGGTAATAACTGCGCAGCTTTTTTTATAAAATTATATTATTATCCTTTTTATAAATTTTCCTTTTATGAGCATAATAAAAATAAAAAAATAAAGGAAACGGAGAATAACATGAAAAGAGAGCAATGGTCGTCTAATTTCGGCTTTCTTATGGCTGCCGCCGGTTCGGCTGTAGGATTGGGAAATCTGTGGAAATTTCCTTATATCGTCGGTATGAACGGAGGCGGAATATTTCTTTTAATATATATTATTTTGCTGGTACTGCTCGGAACTCCCATACTGATGGCAGAAATGTCAATTGGCAGATATACTCGCCTAAACGCTATAGGAGCCTGCAAAAAGCTGAATAAAAAATGGGGTTTCGTCGGTGCGGCAGGTATAATAGGAGCGTTTACAATTCTTTGCTATTATGGCGTAATAGGAGGATGGGTGTTAAAATATCTTTGCAAATATATTATATCTCCAAGCGTTGAATCTCCCGATCAGTATTTTAACAATTTTTCTTCGTCCGTTACCGAACCTATTATATGGCAGCTTTTATTCTGTCTGATCAGCATTTTAATTGTGATACGGGGAATCTCTAAAGGAATAGAAAAAATAAGTAAAATTTTTCTGCCGCTTTTGGGCGCGTTTATTATTTTAATTGCTATAAATTCAATTTCTCTGCCAAACGCCGTTGAAGGTCTGAAGTTCTTTCTCATACCGGATACGACAAAAATAAACGGCGCCAAGGATTTTTTCGATATCGTTCTGAATGCAATGGGACAAGTGTTTTTTAGTCTAAGTCTTGGAATGGGTACTCTGATTACCTATGGAAGCTATTTGAGCAAGGACTCTTCCATACAGAACAATTCTTTTTATATTCCGCTTTTCGATCTTATTATAGCGGTTTTAGCCTGCTTTGCTATTTTGCCGGCGGTATTTGCATTCGGACTGGAGCCCGCCGGCGGATCCGGTTTGATATTCCAGACTATTCCGTTTGTGTTCAATAATATGAAGCTTGGACGCGTATGCGGAATAATATTTTTTGCACTGGTATTCTTTGCCGCAATAACGTCTTCAATATCGTTGATAGAAGTTATTGCCTCGTATTTTATCGACAGCAAAAAGTGGTCGAGAAAAAAAGCATGTATAATACCCGGTATCATTTTCAGTTCAATAGGTATTCTTGCTTCTCTGTCCTTCGGAATTTTAGATAATGTCAAAATTATGGGAGAAAGCATCTTTGAATTTCTAACTATACTTTCGGACAAAATCCTTATGCCTATAGGCGGATTTTTCATGTGCATACTAACCGGTTATATATGGGGAATGCCTGAAATGTTCAAGGAGATGTCGTCAAACGGAAAGTACAAGATCTATTGTAAAAGATCTATTTCATTTCTTATCAAATTTTTTGCTCCTGCTATGATACTGATTATTTTTATCACTTCCTTTATTTAAGAAAAAAATATTTAAAATCTATTCCATTTTCTTTTAAAATGATGTATAATTAAATTATAACTAATTTACTTGGAGCTATCTTTAATTATGAAAATAAAATTCAATGTAAAAAGCAATACGATTGCGGTTTACTGCATAATCGTATTTGCAGTCTGTCTTTTGCTTTCCGCAGTCGTTTTTAAATATAATGTATTTTTATACTATTTTAATAAAATAATCAAGGCGCTCTCGCCGGTTATCTGGGGTTTAGTAATAGCATATCTTTTAAACCCTATGGTCGGTTTTACAGAAAAAAAGCTGAATAAATTTATTTTCAGAAAGAAAAAAAGACCGGCGCTGTCACGCTCTATCGGAATTGCCGTTTCTATGATAGTAATGCTGGGTATTATTATCGCTATTGTCGGCACTATAGTACCTGAGATAATCGGCTCCATAAAAGGTATATTTATGAATATTACTTCATACCTGAATAATCTCCAGAACTTCCTTAACGATAAAATAAGCGATACTTTAGAAAATAATCCGGATATTAAAAGCTTTTTTGATAATCAGTTTAAAAATATACAGGACTTTATCATTTCAACCGTTAATCAATATGAACCGAAAATTGACAGTTTTCTCGCTAAGGACGGCATTATTGCCAATCTCACAAACGGCGCATGGTCATTTTTAACCGGATTGAAAAACTGTGTTTTAGGTATAATCATTTCAGTTTATCTTCTTTTCAGTAAGGAGACTCTGCTTGCCCAGTGCACAAAAATAGTTTACGCTTTCTTTCCCGAAAAAAAGCGTACTCACATATTAAGAGCAGCGTCAAGAGCCAATTATACTTTCATAAGTTTTTTATCCGGCAAAGCAATTGATTCTCTAATAATAGGCGTTCTTGCATTTATAGGTATGCTGCTGCTGAATATGAAAACATATTCGGTTCTAATAAGCGTGGTTATCGGTATAACGAATATGATTCCATTTTTCGGTCCGTTTATAGGAGCTATTCCCAGCGGACTTCTTATTCTTTTAACAACGCCCGATAAAACGATCATATTTATTATTTTTATATTCCTACTTCAGCAATTTGACGGTAATATCCTCGGACCGAAAATCCTTGGTAATTCTCTTGGACTATCTTCATTCTGGATTATATTTGCTATTTTTGTAGGCGGAGGTTTTTTCGGATTTGCAGGCATGCTTGCTTCTGTTCCTATTTTTGCAGTTTTATACAGCATCTTCAGCGAATTAATATCTGAAAAGCTCAAACGAAAAAGGCTTCCGGTAGAAACGGATTACTACAAATCCTTAAAATCGGCAAAAGCTTCGTCTGATACGGTTAAATATAATGAAAATGATAAATCAAACGCTCAAAAAACCGATTCATCTAATGAAAATGAAACGGATAAAAAATAATTTTTTTATTAAACAGGAGGAAATATGATAAAGGACATACAAAAAGAAATATTAAAATTAAAAAAGGAAAAAAATACAGTTATACTTGCTCATTCCTATCAGGCAAAGGAAATTATAGAAATTGCCGATGAAACGGGGGATTCTTACGCGCTAAGCGTAGCTGCAACAAAGCATGACTGCAGCTCGTTTATTATGTGCGGCGTTCATTTTATGGCTGAAACAGTTAAAATGCTTTCCCCGGATAAAAAGGTCTACCTTGCTAATACAGAAGCCGGATGTCCTATGGCTGAACAAATGGATCCTGTTATGATAAGTCAGCTTAAGGCAAAAGAACCGGACAGAGCAGTAGTCGCTTACATAAATACAACCGCTGCTCTTAAAGCAGTATGCGACGTATGCGTAACCTCGGCTACAGCCGTTAAAATAGTAAGCAAAATGAAAAATAACAAAATTCTGTTTATACCGGACTGTAATTTAGGAAGCTATGTAAAGAAACAGGTTCCTGATAAGGATATTAAATTACTTCAGGGCGGATGTCCGGTTCATGCGGCCGTTACGCTGTCCGAGCTAAAAGCTGCAAAGAAAAAACACCCGGAAGCTTTGATATTAGTGCATCCGGAATGCCGCCCGGAAATTACCGAAAGCGCCGATTATGTAGGTTCAACCTCCGGTATTATGAGCTATGCTATAAAATCAAGCGCCAAAAAATTTATTATAGGTACGGAAATGAGCATTACAGAGCATTTGCAGTATGCCTGTCCGGATAAAAACTTTTACTATCTTTCAAAAAAAATTATTTGTCCGAATATGAAACTCACAACTCTAATGGACGTATACAATACTCTTAAAAGCATTGGATATAATAATGCGCAGGAAATAGTTATGTCGGACGATGAAATAAAAAAATCCAGAATTTGCATTGATGAAATGATACGTCTTGGCGAATAAACAGCTCAGGCTCCGCATAAAATGCGGAGCCTTTGCTGCGTAGAAAAAATCTTCTTAATTTTTATTTTGGATAAATCCAATGATTAAATTATATCATATGCCGTTTAAGAAGTAAAGAGAAAGCTTTCGACGTTAATTGACATCAGCCGTTATTAAACCTTTGTAAAAATTGTTTTGTACGTTCGTTGCTGGTATTAGAAAATACATCCTCAGGAGTTCCTTCCTCAATAATAACTCCTCCGTCCATAAATAAGACATAATTAGCCACGTCTCTTGCAAACGCCATTTCATGAGTTACGATTACCATAGTCATATTTTCATCTGCAAGCTCTCTTATCACCTTTAATATTTCGCCGGTCAATTCAGGATCAAGCGCTGAAGTCGGCTCGTCAAAAAACAATATATCCGGATTCAGAGCAAGAGATCTTGCAATTGATACTCTCTGCTGCTGCCCCCCTGAAAGCTCGAAGGGATAAGCGTTCGACTTTTCCTTAAGGCCCATTTTTTCCAGCAGCTCCAAACCCTTTTGCTCCGCGTCCTTTTTACTCATCTTTAATACCCTTACCGGAGCCTCGGTGATATTTCTTAATACGTTCATATGAGGGAACAGGTTAAAATTCTGAAAAACAAGACCGATTTTAAGTCTAATATCTCGCAAAGTCTTTGGCGGAGCATATACGCAATTCCCTTTATCGTCAGGAGCCAGCATAGAAACACCGCAGACATTTATTAATCCTCCGTCAGCCTTTTCAAGCTGATTAATACACCTTAGCAGTGTGGATTTACCGCTTCCGGAGGGACCGATTATTGCGACTACCTGTCCTTTCTCTACCTCAAAGGAAATATCCTTTAACACATTCAAACGTCCGAAGCTTTTGGAAAGATTTTTTACTTCAAGCATTGCCATGATATTTCCCCCTATTTATAATAATTTAATTTTCTTTCAATAAATGCAAAAATAACTGTCATTATCATAGAAATGATAAAATAGAACACTCCCGCAATAAACAGCGGAGTCAGAGAACTGTAAATCTGCATCTGCTGCTGTGCCTTAAGCGTAATTTCAGCATATGCGACTATATTCGCAAGCGACGTGTCCTTAACAAGAATAACAACCTCATTTGAACTTGCAGGAACTATACGCTTGATGACTTGCGGAAGTATGATATGAAAAAAGGTCTGTGCTCTGCCAAAGCCCAATGCTGCGGCTGCCTCGTATTGACCTTTGGGTATAGATTCTATACCCCCGCGGAAAATCTCGGCAAAATATGCGGCATAATTTAAAACAAACGCTGTCAGGACGGCTCTGAACATAAATCCCTCACCCTGAATATCTATTCCGCTAAGTATGTTTTTTAAAAAATCCGGAAGATTTTCATTGATTTTCAAATAAGGGATAGCGTAATAGATTGCTATAATCTGAAGCATAAGCGGAGTACCCCGCATAATCAATATGTAGATATTGGTAAGCCAAGAAATCGGCTTAAATTTACACATTTTTAAAAGTGCGACAATCATGCCCAGCGGAATTGAAAACAGCAATGTAAAGCCAAAAAGCTTCAAGGTCGGCACAAGATACTGCAGCAGTATCAGAGTGACGTCAAGAATTTCTTCTTTAGTCAAGGATAACACCCTCTTTTTTATTAATTTAAGCATACTAATATATTATAGCTAAAAAAAATGCAAATAGCAATAGCTATCTGCATTTTTTTATCAAAAACAACATTATTTTACAGTTGTTATATCGCTTCCAAACCATTTGGTTGAAATTTCTCCCAACTTTCCATCTGCTTTCATTTCACTGAGAATTTTCTGTACCTCGTCGCGAAGCTTTTGATCATTTTTTCTGAAACCTATGGCATATTCTTCTTCCTCAAGACCGTCCGGAAGAGACACATAATCCTTACCGCTGGACTTTATCTCAAAATCAGCTACTACTGAATCAAGAAATACAGCGTCGACTATTCCAAGATCAAGCTGCTGAAGAGCTTCTACATTTGTAGACATAGCCTGAACCGTTATGCTGTCAGATATATCGCACTTTTCAAGAATTTCCTGCGCAGTAGAACCGTTTTGAACCGCTATGGTTTTTCCCTTTAAATCCTCCATGCCTTTAGCTTCGCTTGAAGGACCTACTACAAATATCATTGAATTTTTCATATAAGGCTCTGAGAGATTCATAGCTTCTTCGCGTCCCGAATTGACAGACATTCCGTTCCAAATGCAATCTATCTTGCCGACGTTCAAATCCTGCTCCTTAGTTTTCCAGTTTATAGGCTCTTTCACCAGCTCGACTCCAAGCCTGCTGCAAACCTCTTCGGCAACGTCAATATCAAAGCCTACAATTTCGTCGTTTTCATCTGTATATCCCATAGGCTTGAAAGTCGCGTCAAGACCAAGAATAAACTTGCCGCTATCCAGAACCTTCTGAAGAGATTCGTCGGCGTCGGCAGAATATGAAGATTCCTTATTTTCATTTGATTTTTCGGAATTACATGCGGCAAACGTCATCATCATAAAAGACGCAATTGAAATTCCAAGGATTCGTTTAATCGCGGATTTTTTCATATAATTCTTTCCTTTCATAATACGCTTTTACTATGATACCATGTTAAAGCCGCATTGTAAAGAAATTATAAGAAAATTGTAGAAATATATAAAATCAAAACTCTCCGACCGCATGTTTTCGGCATTTTGATTTTTTTCTATCGGCTGAATTAGAAAGCAGCTCAGAGGGATTTTTTCTGAATATCTTACGGTAAATAATTCCTGTCAGCTTTACTGCTAATTTTGCAGCTTTTTTATAGGAAATTTCAAATTCTCCCGCATACGTCATTACATCGCCGTTAAATCCCTTTTTAAATCTGTAAACGCCGTAATTAGGGTGTGTTTCATCTTTGTAAAACGGTATTCCTTGAAAATCATACAACCAACAGCCGTTTTCAATTGCCCAGCATATCATATTCCATTGCATCAGATAATTAGGCATGACATTTCTGTATTTAGCCGTAGAAGCCCCATATACATAGCAGGTCTTTCCGGCATATTGAGTGGTAATCGCTCCGGAAACGGGTGTCCCTTCATAATAGCACATATAAAGCCGACAGTGTTCACCGAGATTTTCAATCATCCGTTCAAAGTACTCTCGGCTTCTAATACAGAAGCCGTCTCGTTCTCCGGTTTCTTTCATAAGACCATAAAAATCGTCAAGACTTTCCCTTCCGCAGATACGGCACTCAACTCCCTTTCTTTCGGCAACTCTTATATTATACCTCCACTTTTTATGGAATGAACTAAATATTTCCTCTTTGGTCCTTCCGTTTATTTTCAGCATATAATTATTTCTTGCCTGAATAGTTGAAAGCTCCGGAGCGTCTTTTTTAAAACTAAATCCGGTTTTTTTGAAAGCATTAATCTCTTCCTCGTCGTTTTCCATAATGCAGGGATCGAAAATTATCTGGTATGCTTTATACTTTTTTCTTATTATTTCCACTCCTTCCATAATCTGTGAAATTTGGCTGATGTCTTTATAATCGCAGACCGGTCCGTGAGGCGAATATAAAAACGCCCTGTTCAACACCGGTATTTTCCGTATAAGTATCAACGCCGACGCGATTATGACGTTTTCTTCATTCCTTACAATAACGGCCTCATAACCCCAATCATGCTTAACACCTGTCCACCGAATAGACTGCATAAAATTTCCGTTCGTATGGTTTTCCACAAAATCTTCATACTCTTTTATTTTGCTCGTATCGTTTTTATTTAATATTTCCGTCATTACTATCATCCTTTTAAACAAAGAAATAATAATGATGCATCATTTATATTGAGAACTCACTTAATAAACGATTTTAAAAGTCAAAATACTGCATAAAATAAAAAAAGACCGAATTTATCGGTCTTTTTTATAATATTAATATTATCTTGCACATTCCGATATAACCGAAGCGCATTTTTCAATACCCAAAACACTGCTGTCAAGTACCAAATCATATCCGGAATAATCCTTCCAGTCATTTCCGAAGTTTGATTTGTAATATGCAGCGCGCCGCTTATCATACCGTTTTATTACATTTTTCAGTTCGTCGTCACTGATCCCATATAAATTCCTTGCTCTTTTTTCACGAAATTCATATGAAGCGTGAATAAATACTTTCAATACATCGCTTCTGTCTTTAAGCGCAAAGGCTGCTGTTCTTCCTACAAAAACCGCCGGACCGTTTCCGGATAGTTCTCTGATGATATTCATTTCATCTAAGCTAAGGGATTCGGAAACAGTAGGAGCATTATCGGATCCCTTTGTTATACTCGACATTTTATAGAGCGAATACAAAAAGCTTCCGGCAGTATTTTCTTCAAGCTCTTCAATGTATTCCACGGAAACTCCCCTGTTCTTAGCGGCTCTTTCAAGTATTTCCCTGCCGTAACAGGGAATATTTAGGATATCTGATACCTTTTTGCCTATTTCGCTTCCGCCGCTTGCATACTCTCTTTCTATCGCAATATAGTTATATTTCATTTCCGCTCCTCCTTACGACGCCTTTTCAAACTGACTGTTATAAAGCTCCGCATAAAATCCGCCCTTTTCAAGCAGCTCCTGATGATTTCCGCTTTCAATTATATCTCCGTCCTTCATAACGAGTATAAGATCTGCATTTTTAATAGTTGAAAGCCTATGGGCGATAACAAACGAAGTTCTGCCCTCGGTCAGCTTATCCATTGCTTCCTGAATCTGAATTTCTGTTCTGGTATCGACAGAGCTTGTAGCCTCGTCAAGAATAAGAAGCGGAGCATTTTCAATCATAGCTCTGGCAATAGTAATAAGCTGCTTTTGTCCCGCGGATAAATTAGCCTTATCATTTAATACTGTGTCATATCCGTCAGGCAAAGTCTTGATGAAATGATCTATGCCAACAGCTTTGCATGCTCTGGTGATCTCTTCGTCAGTAACCCCCTCCTTGCTGTAGACAATATTTTCACGTATTGTTCCCTCAAACAGCCATGTGTCCTGAAGCACCATACAGAAAAGATCATGGACATTTTCTCTTGTAAGCTCATTTGTAGGAATTCCGTCGATTAAAATCTTTCCGGAATTAAGCTCATAAAATCTCATCAGCAGATTTACCATTGTCGTCTTTCCTGCTCCCGTCGGACCAACTATTGCTATTTTCTGTCCGGCTTTGGCATGAGCTGAAAAGTTATTTATTATAATTTTATCCTTAACATAACCGAATCTGACATTTTTGAATTCAACATCTCCGCGTGCATTTTCAAGCCGTTTGGTTTTCTCAGATTCGTCAGACATTTCTTCTTCCGCAAGAAATTCAAATACACGCTCCGAAGCGGCCGCCGTTGTCTGAAGGTTTGTAACGGCCTGAGCAATCTGCGATAATGGATTGGTAAACAATCTTATATAAATCATAAAAGCGACAATAACGCCGAAGCTGATTTTATCGTTAATTACAAGAGCCGCGCCTACAACGCATACAGCGACATATCCGAAATTTCCTATAAAATTCATAAGAGGCATCATCAGCCCTGAAAGAAACTGGGATTTCCACGCGCTGTCATAAAGCTTGCCATTTATTTCTTCAAAATCGTTCACCGCTTTTTTTGTTCCGTTATAAACCTTTACTACGTTATGACCGGTATAAATTTCTTCAATATGACCGTTGATTCTTCCAAGCTCGGTCTGCTGACGTATAAAGTGCTTCTGTGATACAGCCATGATGAACATCATTATTCCGAAGCCTATTACTGTTGCCGCTACAGCGGTCAAAGCCATAATCCAGTTAGTTACTATCATCATAATAAGAGAGCCTATAAGCATAGTGACTGCCGTAACAAGCGTTCCTATACTCATATTAAGCGTCTGACCTATCATATCTATATCATTTGTAACGCGGCTTAACACGTCGCCGAAGCTGGTCTTATTAAAATAATTCAGCGGAACCTTATTTATTTTTAAGGATATTGCAGTTCTTAGTCCTTTTGTTATCTTCTGCGTTACCGTTGTCATTATAAAGCCCTGTATATAAGTAAATACAAAGCTTAACGCATAAAGCGTTACCAAAAGATAGCCTATATCCGCTATGGCGTCTATATCTATTCCTTGCATAAATCCTTCGGTAATAATATCAGTCATATCCTGTAGCTTGTTAGGGCCGATCAATGAAAAAATTGTGCCTATAACAGCCAAAGCAAGCGCTATTATTACTGCAGGAATATATTTTCTGGAATATAAAACAAGACTTTTAGCCGCCTTTTTGATGTCCTTCGGCTTTTCGCCTGCTCCCATTCCGCCGCCGGGACCATGCCCCCTGTGCTGAGGACGGCTGTTTTTAATCTCACTGCTCATTTTCCAGTTCCTCCTTTGAAAGCTGCGACAGCGCAATCTGCCGGTAAATATCACATGTTTTCATAAGCTCCTCGTGGGTTCCTCTGCCCGCTATTTTTCCCTCGTCAAGAACTATTATCATATCGGCGTCCTTGATAGTTCCTATTCTTTGAGCAACTATTATCGACGTAGTGTCAGCAGTCTCTTTTTTCAGTACAGACCTTAACACACGGTCGGTTTTATAGTCAAGAGCTGAGAAAGAATCGTCAAATATATATATTTCAGGTTTGCGGCATACGGCTCTTGCTATAGAAAGCCTCTGCTTCTGACCTCCCGACAGGTTTGCGCCGCCCTGTGCGACTGACGCTTCGTACTGGTTTTCCATACCCTCCACAAAATCTGACGCCTGAGCTATTGAAACAGCCCTTTTCACCGCTTCTTCAGAATATTCTCCAAGACCGTTTTCTCCGTAAGCAACGTTAGACGAAACAGTACCGCTGAACATAGCTGTTTTCTGCGAAACATATCCCAGCTTATTATAAAGCGATTCTAAATTATATTCTTTTACATTTACACCGTCTATGAGAACTTCGCCTTCAGTGGCGTCATAAAATCTTGGAATTAGGTTTACAAGAGTGCTTTTTCCGCTTCCGGTAGAGCCGATAAACGCTACTGTCTGCCCCCTTTTCGCCTTAAAGGAAATATTTTTCAGTATATAATCAGCAGCGTCCGGGTATTTAAAGCTTACATTCTTAAATTCAACCTCGCCCTTTATGTCCTTAGAAGAGCTCTTTAAATTTCCGTTTACAATATTAGGCTTAGTTTCCAGAACCTCGTTAATTCTCTTAGCTGCAACGCTTGCTCTCGGCGCCATAATAAATATCATAACCATCATGGTGAAAGCCATTACAACCTGAATTGCATAGGATGAAAAAACGACCATATCAGAAAACAAGTCAATTTTATCATTCATTGCCGCCGCATTGATCAAATGGGCTCCTATCCAGTAAATAGCAAGAGAAAGTCCACTCATAATCAATTGCATACCCGGCGACATTATTGACATTACACGTCCTGTAAACAGATGGGTATAAGTAAGGTCCTCGTTTGCCTTTTCAAACTTTTTCTGCTGATATCCTTCAGCGTTATAAGCCCTTACTACCCTTATTCCCATAAGGTTTTCCCTTGTTACTCTATTGAGATTATCGGTATATGTCTGTATAACCTTAAACTTCGGAAATGCAAAAATCAAAGCGATGCCGATAATAATAAACAATACTAAAACTGCTCCGCCGGTTACAGCGGTCCATTGCCAGCTCTTTCCCAATATCTTACAGACTGCCCAGACCGCAAGTATAGGTCCTTTTATCATTACCTGAAGGCCCATTGCAATAAGCATCTGAACCTGCGTTACGTCGTTAGTTGAACGCGTTATAAGACTTGAAGTAGAAAATCCGTTGATTTCCTCCATTGAAAAATCAGAAACCTTTTTAAACAGCATAGAACGCAGTCTTTTGGAAAATCCCGCCGCTATTTTTGCAGCAAAAAAACCTACGATTACGGACATAGCAACACTGCCGAGCGCACAAAAAAGCATTTTTGCTCCTTCGGTAAGAACGTCGGATATATGACTGCCTTCCGTCGTAACAAGCTTGGTTATCTCCGACATATAATCAGGCAGCTTCAAATCAAGCCATACTTGACCGACTATAAATAATATACTTGCCGCTACCATTATAAGCTCTTTTTTCTTTAAATATTTAAAAATCTTCAGCATCTTTTCTCTCCCTCGCCAATATTATTCAAAGTTTTTGCGTATTTTTGTTATTATACATGAAAATTGCTCAACCTCCTCGTCAGTAAGATTATCGGCAAATTTTTCCCCCATTGTTCTCATATCATTTTCAATAAGTTCATTGATTTCCATTGCTTTTTCAGTCAGCACAATTTTTTTAAGACGCGCGTCATAATCTACAGATTCTCTTTTTATCAATCCCTTTTTTTCCATTAACTTTATCGTTCTTGATACCGTTGAACGTCTTATTGAAAAAGCGTCTTCTATATCCTTCTGAAAGATTTCACGATCCCTGTTATGAAATAAAAAGCCGAGAACCCAGCAATTACTTCCGGTATATTTTTCAGCATATTTTATACCGTTACTATTATCTACATAACGTCTTAAAATGTTTCCCAGTGACAAAAATTCAAAGCAAAGCTTTTGTTTATTGTCCATTTTTTTCACCCCCGTTACTCAACCGCAACTTTGTTGAGCAGCTAACTGTTAGCTTGCTAACATTATATCACCATTTTCATCTTTTGTCAATAGTCACAAATAAATCCTTAACATATTGTAATAAATAAACAAAAGCAGCGGAACAATCCGCTGCTTTTTATATATTTATTGAGTCAATCCAATATTTTTTATATTTTTATCAGTCGAAAAGGTTGAAGCATTATATAAAAACAAAGTCTGATCATAATCATCAGGATTTATAAAATCCGTTACAGAGGTTTTCAAATAACGCAGGTCTATAACGGTTATCTGAGAGTAATTCTGTATAAAAAACGGTACTATACTATTGGCATAGGAATCCTTAATTAAAAGCAATCTTTTATCAGTATCCGTATTTGTTTTTATATCGGTCAGCGCTCTGTTATGACCTAAAAAGAAACAATATTTATCGTTTGTATCAAGAAAATCAGGAAAATAAATATCGTTTGTATGTTGTTCATTTATTCCGTCGTTCATCAAAACGTCAACCGCCGTTTTGTCGTTATTAGACTTATATAAATTAATAATATCAGGTTTTAATCCGTCATAAAGACATTTTGAATAAAATGTTCCTCTAAAATCGCTGCTTACATGAATTATATCATAATCTTCAAAACTGGTTATACCCATTTTTTTAGCGGAATATTTATAAGCTGTAAACGCTCCCTCCGACGTCCAATGATGATCCGTTCTATAATAAAGATACTTATCACGCTCAGTATACATAGCGTCCCAAATATCTATAACTCCTATATCTTCATCGAGCTTATTATAAATATCAGCAATCAGACTTTTCTGATTAATCTGCGGAAAATAGTCTTTTAGCTCATCCCCGTAAATACCGGCTGAGGTTGGAGCAATCAAGGCATATACTTCCGTATCGTAAGTATCCGAAAATTTATTCACTGCATTGACCGACAAATTAATTTCACGGTAATCCGGCTCAGGCAGCTTTTCAAGCATACGGTCACTGCATATATAAATATTGTTTATTGCACTTTTTCCGCTTAATCTTTCAGCCGTCATCTTTGCTTTTACCCAGTTAATTCTGAATGGAAAATGATCTGACAAATAGGCCTCTATTCCGTTCATATACGACTTATCTATTATATTTTGCGCTGATATTTCCGGGAAATTTTTTAATGGTCTGTTCTCGGTTTCAGAGTAATCGTCCTTTTTCAATATCATAAAGACTATGGGAAAAATAAATATTAAAATCATAAATAAAATGGCTGATTTAATATACTGTTTGTTTTTCATTTACGCCCTCCTAAAACCTGAAATACAAAAACGGATTATAGCTTGCGTCCACAAGAAACGCCGTGCAAATCAACATCATTGCAGTCTGAACCAAGGGCATAACGTTTGAAAGAACCTTTGACATCGAAAAACTGCGTTTTAATTTGTCATATAAATTCTTCATAAAATTGCCTGAACCGATAATGCAGAGAAGAAAAATCAAAGCATAATTTTTAAGCTCATAAAATGCTATACTGTCAAACAGCTTACCGTTTCCTCCGAACATAGCTTTATAAAATTCACCGGCCGAAGAAAGATTTGCCGTATCAAATAGCACCCATCCGATTACTACAATAAAAAATGTATAAAAAATACTTAGCAGCGAAGGAAGTCTTTCAAGCTTTTTGCCAAGCCAGATTTTTTCTAATATAATAAAGCCTCCAAAATAAAGCCCCCATATAATAAAATTCCAGCTTGCACCATGCCAGAATCCGGTAAGTCCCCATACAATTAACGTATTCCTAAGAGTTTTAAGCTTTCCGCAGCGATTGCCTCCAAGCGGAATATAAACATAAGATTTAAACCATGAACCAAGAGTTATGTGCCATCTTCTCCAAAATTCAGAAACACTTCGGGAAATATACGGATGATCAAAGTTTTCAGGAAAATTAAAACCCAGCATTTTTCCAAGTCCGACAGCCATATCTGAATAACCGGAAAAATCATAATAAATCTGAAACGTAAATGCGAGTATACCTATCCATGCAGTTGCGGCGGAAAGCTCCGAATATTCCATTCCCTTGATTTCCGTCCATAAAAGCCCGATATTATTTGCAAGCAATACCTTTTTGGAAAGTCCGCGAACAAAAATTCCTGCTCCTTCTCCCAGAAGAAAAATATTTGTTTTTCTCGAATCAATTTCATTCTGAACATCCTCATATCTTACAATTGGACCTGCAACTATCTGCGGAAATAATGAAACATAAGTAGCGAAATTTAAAAAGCTTCTCTGAACCTTTATTTTTCTCATATACATATCTATAGTATAGGACATACTCTGGAAAGTGTAAAACGATATTCCTATAGGTAAAGGTAGCTGCTTTATTTCTATTCCAAATATACCGGCAAAAAATCCGCTGTATTTGAAAACTCCAAGAAGCCCCAGATTTATTATCAAAGAAACCAGCAAAGCCGCCGTTCGCTTTTTTTGATTATCGTCGTATTTATCAATAATCAGACCGGCCGCATAGTCGATAAATGATGAAAATATCATTATAACAACGTAAACCGGTTCGCCCCATGCATAAAAAAACAAACCCGACAAAAGCAAAACTATGTTTTTAATTTTCTTCGGCGATATATAGTATATAAGAAGTACTGCCGGAAGAAAAAAATAAAGGAATGTTATACTCGAAAAAACCATTTATTTCTCCTGTTATTTTTCTTTTATTCTACATAAAATATTTTCTAATTCTTTACGGTCCATCATTGTATTGAGCACTTCAAGCATGCTGTTCGGAGTAAGAAGAGAAGGAAGTCTGAGAAATTTTAAAAGCTTTTTTCTTTTTTCAGAACTGTTTTTACCGCCTGAAAGACCAAGCTCAAACAGATCTGTTTTTGTAAGTCTTACCCTGCTTTCAGCAGCAGACGACATAACGCCCGCCTTATCAAATGCGTCAAGGATAATTTTACAGTCGATTCCCTCAACTCCAAGCTTTCCCTCTGCCGACGGTTTTATCTTTCTTTTTTCCTTGCCCATAATATCGGGAATATAAACGTTTATAATTTTACCGTTTTTTATTGCTCCTCTTATATGATTTCTGATTAGAAAGCCTGCGCTGTCTGAATCCGTCATTATAATTATTCCGGTTTTCTCGGCGTAATATTTTATAAGCTCAAGCTTCTCCTTATCTTTGAAAATATTGAATCCGTCAGTTGTAATAATAACTGCGTCGATAATTGAAGACAGCTTTATTTTATCATACTTTCCCTCAACAATAATCGCTTGTTCGATTTTTATCATTTCAACCTCTTATTTTTTTCTTACGGCAATCAGCATTTCAGTTACAGCCTTTTCAAGAATAATTCTCGGAACAGCGCCTGTTTGTTTAAGGCTTCTGTCAGCATTCCTCAAGATACCGACACACTCCTTAAGACTTTCCTGGGAAATCCTCCGGCTATCCTTGAAAGCATTATCAACTGCAAAGGATCTTCCTTTATATCCAAAATCACTTATAACATCAGAAGCTCGCTTTCCGGACGACATCGCAACACGCGCCCTGTAAAGATCCAAAAATGAAAGGGTTAAAGCGGCTACAACGGCAATCGGTTCAGCCTTCTTATCAATAAGCGAATCCAGAATTGAAATTGTAAGAGCAGGATTTATTAAAACTATCGCTTTTGAAAGCTTAAAAGCGTCCGTTTCAATTCTGCCGGAAACTATCTCGTCTATGTCCTCAGGTCTTATTTCCTCGTTTTCACGATATGCGCAAAGCTTTTCAAGCTCATTTTCTATCATCATAGAATCAGACAGACAATATTCTGCAAGCATTTCAGCAGTTTTTTTAGAAATAGTGCATCCAAGCCTTTCAGCTTTATCAATTATATATTTAATAGTCGAAGCTATCGTTTTTATTCCGCATTCGCATACTATACCCTTTTTAGAAATGCAGTCTATCAGCTTTTTGTTTTTGCCTGTAACCGATCTTTTTCCATTCTTAACATCAAATCCGGTTACATTTATCAGCAGCAGAGTAACGTCCGATATGCTTTTTATATTATTTATAAGAATATCAAGATTATCAGCCGTAAGCTCTTCGGCATTCAAATCGTTTACCATGATAGCGTTCCACTGCGCAAGCATAGGACAAATTTCCATCATATCCGAAAGAGCGCTTATATCAATATTTTTGCCGCTTATCTTGGTTACTTCATTATTCCAGTTTTTCCCTAAATGCTTCTTAAGTATAGCTCTGGAAATGTTTTCAACAGCCAATATATCTTTTCCGTATATATAATATACGCTGCATAAGTTCCCAGATTTTAAGTCTTTGATAAGCTCCGCTGAACTTAGCTCAGCCATTTTCCAGCCTCCTGTAATTCATAGTTCCGTCGCTTCTTGCCGTAAGTAAAATATTTGTTTTATACACCTTGTTTCCGGATTTTCCGTCGGTAAATTCAAACAAAAAATCCATGAATTTAACTTCAACCCTCATATTTACAATACTTACAGAATAGGCTTCATAATAGGCGTTCCAATTTGAATAATCCGAATATTTAGGAGTTTTACGGCATATTTTTGAACCATTTCTCATATACGTATCCGACGGAATAACAACATTTTTTACATTGCAAAGACTCAGCTTATCATTATAGGCTGAAACAGCATGATAAGCATTATCCGTAATAATAAGATTATTTATTTCGGTGATTCCGCAGTTCTCAAGATATTTCTCTGCATATCGGCTATTTGACGCCTTTCCCGTAATATCAATTATATCCGCGGCATACCCCTTTGAAACAATTATAACGCCAACATCATTTTTTCCGAGCAGGGCAATTTTAATAACCGTCGCACTATAATAATTATAAAAAACACATGTAAAAAATAAAAGCGCCGCTGAAACCACCGCGGTAATGGCGCTGTATTTACGGCTCTTAAAAATCAGATAAGCAAAGATACAGAAAATAAGTATAATTATCATAACAGCAGGTATAAAATCACCTATAAGCTTAGTATGAGTAAACTTATTTTTACCTATAAGTCTTGAAAGATTCAAAACAATTCGGCATATAGCTCCCGATATTTTAAAAAGCAGTATAGGATTTATAAAAATCAGCATTGACGCAATCATTGCAATAAGCAGTGACAGCATGCAAAGAGGAGTTATAATCAGATTGCTAAGCGGTGCTATTGCTGAAAATTCACCGAAGCAAATTACCGACATCGGAGTAACCGCCGCAGAAACGCACAGCATATATAGAATATTATTACGCGTCTTATTTAACCTTCCGAAGGAGTTTAAGTTCCCGGTCATATAAGGACCAAATACGCCGGCTCCCAGCGCTCCGGAAACTGATAATAAAAATGACTGATTTATAATCATGAACGGATTAAAAAGAGTAAGCAGAATTACGGCGATACATACCGAATTTAGTGAATCAGTATAACGGAAAAACAGCGGCGCAGAATTTACCAAAGTCATCATTACAAACGCTCTCATAATAGACGGGGACATTCCGCAGCACAGAGCGAAAAGAATCATAAATATTTCAGAAATAGCAAATTCCAAAAGCTTACTAGTGCCGAATTTACGAAGCAGGAACGTTATTAACGTGCAGAAAAGAACAATATGCAGACCGGAAACAGCAGTAACATGACCTATGCCTGTCCGGTAGAGCATGGTTTTATCATTCTGGTCAATTCCGGATTTATCACCGAAAAGCATTCCCTTGAGCATGCCGCTTTCATCTGACGGAACAGACGAGTCTATGGCTCCGCTCACATTTTCTCGAAATTTATACAGCATTTTCCGCAGAGAAAATCCTGATGTTTTCTTAATCTCCATTAAAGAAATATCGTCAGACTGGAGGTAAATTCCGTCGGACTTGTAATAATCAAGTCCGCTGAATAAATAACTATTTTCAGGCAATTCAGGAATACATTTTAAACTTATTTTATCTCCTACGTCACAGTCTGAAGCGTCGGTATAAATTATAATCTGTGCTTGCTGTAAACCGTTGATTTTCCCTTTTAAAAAATATGTGGATTTGTTTTCGGCATAATCCTTATAGTCAGTTACAACTCCGCTAAAATTTATTTCTTGTCCGGCAAAATCAATAATATTTTTATAGACCGTGCTATTATAAGCACCGTAATAGCAGAAAGCCATAAAATATACGACAAGCATAAAAATAATGGCTTTTAGATTAAAACGGAACAATACTTTAAAAAGTAACGCGGAAATTAATGCCGCAGGAACTGCAATATACAAATGCCCGGAAAAAGCGGCTGCAATAAGTCCGGCAGCCCAAGCAGTCCCTGCATACACCATTTTACGTTTCAAGCTTATTTGAAAAACAGCGGAAGTTTTTCAAGGAAAATTATATCGTTTCTGTCCGCCGCGTCTCCTTCGGCAAGCACCGCCGATTTACATACTATATTTCCGCCTGCTCTTTCCGCAAGCTCGACAAGTGAATGCAGGGATTCTCCTGTACTGATTACATCGTCCGCAATAAGCACTCTTTTTCCCTTAAGCTCTCGCATATCATTTTCATCAAGATAAAGAGTCTGCCTTCCGTCCGTCGTAATCGACTTAACCTCGACAGCCACCGGATTTTTCATATAAAGCTTAACTGATTTTCTCGCGACTATGTACTTTTTTCCGCTCTGTCTTGAAAGCTCATAACCCAAAGGAATACCTTTGCTTTCAGCGGTAACAATTATATCGAAATCCGGTACTCTTTTTAATAGTTCCTCAGCGCACGCAATGGTCAGCTCCACATCGGAAAACATAATAAACGCGGCAATATTAAGCTTATCGTTAATCGGACAGAGCGGCAACTCTCTTTTCAGTCCGGCGATGTTAAGTGTATAATATTCCATATTTTTCCCCCATCAGTTTATACGGCGCTGTCAGCGCTCCAGCCCATTTTCTTTCCTGCCAGTACATGAAAATGAAGATGATGAACGCTTTGTCCGGCGTCATCTCCGCAGTTAGTTATAACCCTGTATCCATCTGAAAAGCCTTCCTTTTCAGCTATCTGCGCAGCGACCTCAAATATGTGAGCTACATATTCAGAATTCTGAGAGTTTATTTCAGACGCTCCTGAAATATGAACCTTCGGCACAATAAGATAGTGAACCGGGGCTACCGGTTCTATATCCTTAAACGCATACACCATGTCGTCCTCAAAAACCTTATCGCTGGGAATTTCCCCTGCAATTATCCTGCAAAATAAACAATCCATCATAAAATACCTCTGATCTATTTTAAAAATTCGTTAGTAATGCTTTCAAGAGAATTAAGCGCCTCATCAATCATATAATTTTTTCCTATGCCTGCCATTGCGCTGTCTGGACGTCCGCCGCCCTTTCCTCCTGTAATGGCTGCTATTCTCTGAATAATTTTTCCTGCATGAGCGCCTTTTTCAACTGCGCTTTTGCCGCATACGCAGTAAAGAGTACCTTTTTCATCGGTTACACCGGCAAACACGGCTACAACGTCCTGAGTCTGCTCCCTAACCTTATCTCCAAGCTGTCTGAGCATATCCGGCTTCGTTCCATTGAGCATTGCAGATATAATCTTTATACCGTTAATTTCCTTAGCGTCCTTGAACATATCTCCGAGCTGATTACCGGCAAGCTGCTGACTAAGCTTCTGTATCTGCTTATCCTTTTCCTTCAGCTCTTCCGTTAAGGTTCTACAGCGTTCGGCAAGCTTAGCCGGATTGGCAATTTTAAGTACCGCTGAAACCTCGGATAAGGTACTCCTAAATCCATTCATAAGCTCAAGCACTCCGTTGCCTGTAACAGCTTCGATTCGTCTGATTCCGGACGCTACTGAATTTTCAGAAACAATCTTAAAAAGACCTATATTTGATGTATTTTTAACATGCGTTCCGCCGCAAAATTCAATAGATTCTCCTCCTATATTCACAACTCTTACAATATCTCCGTATTTCTCGCCGAAAAGAGCCGTTGCTCCGAGCTTTTTTGCCTCGTCTATCGGCATTTCCTTTGTAACCACTTCAATACTGTGGAGAATTTCATCGTTGACTATATTTTCAATCCTAAACAGTTCTTCAGCAGTAACGGCGCTGAAATGCGAAAAGTCAAATCTGCATCTTTCAGCGTTTACAAGCTGTCCCGCCTGATGTACGTGTTCTCCAAGCACCTTTCGTAAGGCTGCCTGCAAAAGATGTGCAGCAGTATGATTTCTTGCCGCAGACATTCTTTTTTCAACGTCAATTTCCGCAAAGATCATATCATTTTTATTAAGATTTCCCTGCTCAACCGTACCGAAATGAAGAAAATGTCCGCTTTCAGTTTTAGTTGTATTGTAAACTGAAAACGACGCTCCTTCAGCGCTCAGCTCTCCGGTGTCGGCAGCCTGTCCACCGCTTTCAGCATAAAACGGCGTGCTGTCTAAAATAACTACAGCTTCCTGTCCCTCAGAGACGCTATCAGACGGCTTGCCGTCGACAAAAATCTCAAGTATTCTTGCGTCCTGCTTAAATCTAGTATAACCGGTAAACTCAGTAGCCGGAACTTCTATGAACGCGGCGTTGTCATCGTTCCACGAGGTTTTAATCTTTGAAGCACGGTCGCTTCTTGCCTTCCGCTTCTGCTCTTCCATGCATTCCCTGAAACGTTCCTCATCTACAGAAATACCCTTTTCGGCTGCAATTTCCTTAGTAAGATCAAGAGGAAAACCGTAGGTATCACTTAACTTAAAGGCGTCGTCCCCTGACAATACGTTCTTAATTTCATTCGCGGAAATTTTATCAATAAAATGATTCAAAAGCTCCGTTCCCTTATCAATTGTCTTTGCAAAGCCTTCCTCTTCATGCTTTATAATAGTTTTTATAAGCTCGCGCTTTTCTTCAAGCTCCGGATAAGCCGTTTTATTTTCATCAATTACAGTATCGCATACCTTATACAAAAAAGGATCGCTGACGCCGAGCATTTTTCCATGCCTTGCCGCTCTTCTAAGAAGCCTTTTTAATACATAGCCTCTTCCCTCGTTAGCCGGAGTAATTCCGTCTCCCACCATAAATGTAGTACTTCTTATGTGATCAGTTATAACACGGAGCGAAACATCTGTACTTTCATTTTCTTTATACCTTACGCCAGCTATTTCACATATTTTATTCATAATATTTTTAACGGTATCAACTTCAAAAAGGTTATCGACTCCCTGAATCACACATGCAAGTCTTTCAAGTCCCATACCGGTGTCAATATTAGGATGCTCCATAAGGGCATAATTTCCCTTTCCATCGCTGTCAAACTGGCTGAAAACAAGATTCCAGACTTCAACAAACCTATCGCAGTCACAGCCAACCTTACAGTCAGGAGAGCCGCAGCCATGTTCGTCTCCTCTGTCAAAATATATCTCAGAACAAGGTCCGCAAGGTCCGGAGCCATGTTCCCAGAAATTATCCTCTTTGCCAAGCCTTGTCATATGATCCGGCGCAACGCCTATACGCTTTGTCCAGAGATCATATGCTTCGTCGTCATCCTCGTATACAGACACATATAGCTTTTCAACAGGAAGCTCAAGCGATTTAGTAAAAAATTCCCACGCCCATTCAATAGCTTCTATCTTAAAATAGTCTCCGAAAGAAAAATTACCGAGCATCTCAAAATATGTACCGTGTCTTGAGGTTTTGCCTACTCTTTCTATATCGGGAGTTCTGATACACTTCTGACAAGTCGTTACTCTTTTATTAGGAGGAACAGCCTGTCCGAGAAAAAATTTCTTTAAAGGCGCCATGCCTGAATTTATCAGCAAAAGACTGTTGTCCCCCTGCGGAATCAGGGACGCGCTTGCCATTCTTGTATGATTCTTACTTTCAAAAAATGAAAGATACATTTCTCTGAGTTCATTGACTCCACGCCATTTCATATATACGCTCTCCAATCATTATATTTTATTGCTTTAACTGAAATAAAAGCCCTCGTCCGCAGTAATGGGACGAAGGCTCGTGGTACCACCCAAAATTCAAAAGCATAAAGCTTTCCTTTTGTTTTCCTTAACGCGGAAAAAACGTCCGCTTTTCAGCGGAAAGCTCAAGGGTAGCACTTGCATTTTATACAAAAGCTCGCACCGACCGCTTTTTCTCTGAAGTATAATCCATGCAATTATTCCTGTCACAGCCCAAAACAATATTCTTCTAATATTATACCAAATATACGGAAAAAGTCAATCTTTTTTTCTTAAAATTCCGTAAAATTTTATAAAAAGAAAGAATAAATTTTTATCCGTAAATATCAGTAATTCTCTCTGCAATTTCCTTAAAAACCGGAGCCGCACATTCGTTTCCGTATCCGCCGTCCTCGCACAAAACAGTTACAGCGTACCTCGGACTGCTAAGTGGAAAAAAGCCGGTTATCCAGCCATGACATATTTCTTCTCCGTCCTCGTCAAATCTGCCTGTCTGAGCGGTCGACGTCTTACCTGCCGCATGAGTATTCGACGGTCTGGCGTTGGAATCTGTATTCAAATCAACAGCGGCAATCATCAGATCCTGAAGACGAAACGCCGTTTTACGGTCAAAAACGTCCGTATATTTAGCTTCTTCCTGATTTGAAACTGTTTTGCCGTCATGAGTTATACCCTTTACCAAGCTTGGAACATACAACCTTCCTTCATTTGCTATCGCGGCTGTAAAAGCGCATATCTGCACCGGAGACGCCGTAAGCTTTCCCTGCCCGAACGACATGTTGGCCTTTTCTGCCGGCAGGCTCAGGTCCTCCTCAGTCTGAAGGCTTCCGCCGGAAACAGTCATTCCCAACGCAAGAGGAATACTTCTTCCGAATCCCATTCTCTGAGCAGTTTCTATCAAAAGACGGCTGTCTATATGCTTAGAAAGCTCTATATAATAGGTATTGCATGATTCCGCCGCCGCTTCCGTCATATCAAGAACACCGTGTCCGCTCAAGTCATGGCATTTAAATAGCTGCCCTCCGATTTCGGTAGATCCGGTACAATTATATGAAAAGCTTTCTTCAATTCCTTGTTCAAAGGCGGCAAGCGATGTCACAAGCTTAAAAATCGAGCCTACATTATATGAATAAAGACAGCGGTTAATAAGTGGAGAATCTTTATCGTTTACCGCCTCGGACAAGGTATCGGCGCTGTATGTCGGAAAACTCGCCATACCCAGAATTTCCCCTGAGTAAATATCCATTACAACTACGGCTCCCTTTTTCATTCTGCCGCCCGCAAGCTCGCATATTGCCTGTATATATTTATCAATAGTGAGAACCACTCCTTCCGTCATGGGACCGTTCTCAGAAATATCCCTGCCAAGTCCGTCCATTACGCTTCCTCTGCCGTCCACACTGTAAGTTACAGTATTTTCAGAAACGCACGATCTAAGATAATCATTATAAGCAGCCTCGATTCCGGACACTCCCTCGCCGTCGCTTAAATACCCTATAACATGCTGTGCAAGCTGATTTTCCCTGTTTCGGACGGGAACATCAAAAACCGTTATATCGCCGCATTCAAAATCCTTTTTTGTCACCTCGCATACAAACGGCTTACCATACACCAAACTGCTGTGATAGCTTTCAAGATCCTTAACATAAGGCAGAATCTCCTCCGCGGCCTCGGAGGTAGGATTTATGACGGCATAATATGTGCTGGTATCATTGACCAGAAGATTATAGCTTCTGTCGTAAATATTACCGAAGGTATGACCTGCTGTCAGAGTATAAGTACCCTGAGCCTGTCCGGCGGCCTGATAAGTCGGATTGCTCACTATCCAGAAAATTCTCATATACAATATTGAAAATGAAAATAAAAAAATGCAGCCAAGCGCAATCATACGTTTATACATAATAAAACCCTCCCGGATTTATTATTGCCATCCGAAAGGGATTAAATCATATTCAGCTAAATATTTCAAATATCGTCAAGTACTACTGTAAACGGCCCGTCGTTTTCCAGCTCCACTTTCATATCAGCTCCGAAAACGCCTTTTTCTACTACAGGAATATATTTTCCGCATATTCCGATAAAATATTCATAAAGCTTTTCAGCCGTTTCAGGATTTCCGGCGTTAATGAAATTAGGTCTGTTTCCCTTTCGGCAGTCGGCATACAGTGTAAACTGCGATATTACAAGCAAAGAGCCTCCTACATCGTTTAATGATAAATTTATTTTATCGTTCTCATCTGAAAAAATCCTCATTTTTATAATTTTATTTGCAAGCCTCTCCGCATTAAGCTCTGAATCTTTTTTACCTACGCCGAGAAAAACCAAAAACCCTTTTCCTATTTTTCCTTTTATTTCTCCGTCTACCGTCACTGACGCGCCGCTTACTCTCTGAACTACAGCTTTCATAAAACAGCCTCCCGTTATCCTGACATTATACTTCCCATAATCTTTCCGATACTATCGTGTATAACCATATCCGCAAAGGAATCCGCCGGTGTTTCCGTAAGGTTTATAAGCAGCAGAAAACAATCCTTGCTTCTATACTTAATCAAGCCCGCGGCAGGATAGACATTCAGCGATGTACCTCCGACAATAAGAAGATCCGCTTCTTTTATCGACGTTACGGCCCCGTTTATAACGCTGTCGCTAAGTCCCTCCTGATATAAAACTACGTCGGGTTTAATTATACCTCCGCAGGTACATCGAGGAATACCGGAACATTTTCGTATAAAATCCGCATCATAAAATCTATTGCATTTCATACAATAATTACGCAGAACGCTGCCATGAAGCTCATAAACCTTTTTACTACCTGCCGCCTGATGAAGGCCGTCAATATTCTGAGTTACCACGGCTTTAAGTTTTCCGATCCTTTCAAGCTCCGAAAGCTTAATATGCGCCTTATTAGGCAGCGCGCCGGGCCATATCATCTTATCACGGTAAAACCTGAAAAATTCCTCGGTTTCGGTCATAAAAAAATCATGACTTAATATCGTTTCCGGAGGATAATCATATTTCTGATTATAAAGTCCGTCAACGCTCCTGAAATCCGGAATACCGCTCTCCGTAGAAACACCGGCGCCTCCGAAAAATACGATTTTACTGCTTTTATCAAAAACCTTCTGTAAATTTTCCGTCATTATTCATCACCAATTATCTTAACATAAAATTGCCTGTTTCTCGGTCCGTCGTATTCGCAGAAATATATTCCCTGCCACATTCCAAGCAACAGCTTGCCGTCAGCTATTATTACATTAACACTGTTTCCTGTAACCAAAGCTTTCAGATGCGCCGACGTATTACCCTCCGAATGCCTAAACCGTTCTCGGTCAGGATATGTGATATTCATAGCGTATAAGAGATCGGACACTACGTCAGGATCCGCGTTTTCATTAATTGTAATACCGGCCGTAGTATGAGGACAGTATATTACGCATATTCCATTTAATATACAGCTTTCTTTAACCGCGTCCATAACCTTTGACGTTATGTCGATAAAGTTTTCAGCCGGAGTTTTCAAATCAAACCTGAACAGCGTTTTCTTCACCTTCAATCTCAGCGTCAAGAATAAATCTCCAGGGCTTTGAAGCCCATTCTTCACCTGCATAATCAATACCTACGCGCTTATCCGTTCTTATTTTATAACGTTTGCCGTCATCTTCAATTCTTATCCTAGGATTACCGGAAAAGCTTTCTCCATTGAATGATTTATCTACCGAAAGATATTTAGTAAGCTTAGCAGGACCGTTCAAGTTTTCCCCGGCTCTGAAAAGAACTCCCTGAGGCTGTTCCTTTTTTCCGCTTATTATGTTCATAAGCCAATGAACGCCATAGCAGAGATACACATAAATCACTCCGCTTTCACGATAAAGCAGCTCCGTCCGCGGCGTTCTTCCCTTTGAGGCATGGCAGGCCTTGTCCTCAGTCCCTCTGTAGGCTTCAGTTTCAGTAATTCTTACGCGTAATTCCTCGCCGTTTTCAAGCCGCCTGACTAATATTTTGCCAACAAGATCAGGCGCAAGCTTTAGGCAGTCCTTATCAAAAAAATCATTTTGCAATATCATTTTTTTAACCTTTCTGCAAGATTTTCATCAGGGCTGACATATACCGTCTTATTATTTATAAATATTACCATACCCGGCTTTGCTCCGACCGGCTTTTTTACAAACTTCCTTAAACAATAATCCACCGGAACCTGTGATGAATCCTTTGCTTTACTTTTTAAAGCTGCAATAACGGCCGCCTCTTTAATCGTCGTTTCCGGCGGAGTTTCCCCGTTGGTAACAATTATAACGTGAGAGCCGGCAATATTATGGGTATGAAGCCAAATATCCTGTTTAGCGGCAGTTTTCAAGGTCAGCTTATCATTCTGCTTATTATTCCGTCCGGCAAGAATTTTAAATCCGTCGCTGGATATATACTCATAAGGTTCCGTACTTTTAACCGGCTTGCCCCTGAGCCTGTTTGAACGTATATACCCCTGTTCCGCAAGCTCCAATCTGAGTTCGTTTATCTCTATTTCACTTTCCGCTCTTGACAGCGATTCAAAAACGCTGTCAATATATTTAAGTTCTTCCTCTCCGATTCTTATCTGCTCCGCAAGTTTTTTTTCGGCAGTCATAGATTTTCTGTAATTGGAATAATACTTCTGAGCATTTTGTGACGGAGTAAGCCTTGGATCAAGCTTTATTTCTATCTGCGAAAACCTTTCGTCATAAAAATTTTCCAGCTTGACGCGTTCGTCGCCTTTTTTCAGCCGATAGATATTTGCAGATATTAGATTTCCCATAAGCTTCATCTGATCTTTTTTCTCACAGTTTTTCAGTTCTTCCTGCTGAGCGGCCAGTCTCTTGGTTATTCTCTCGGAAGTATTGGCAAGGAACTTGAAAAGATCGTTTGCACGCTGCTTGAGCCTTACTGTTTTATCACGCTGAAAATAAAAATAATCAAGCAGCTCGCTTGCAGATGAAAATTCCTTTGTCACCATAAGAGAACCGTACTGCGATAGCTTAATAAAGGAAAAATCCTTTAACGAACCATCCCTTCCCGAAACAACAGTATAGCAATTATTTTCGGTCAAAAGAGACCGTTTAGTCTGCATAATCGCAAATACAAGCCTGTCCTTCATATCATTGCTCAGTTCGTCCGAGCGAGTCTCGATTCCTCTCGTGGTATAATACGCCCACTCCCTTGCCAAAACAGGAGATACTCCTTCAAAAGCTCTGATAATTGCCTTAGAAAGCTCAGCCGGTTTCATATCCTCAACAGCAGCTCTGATCCGAGTTTCATCTGCGTCAACAAATGAAATACGATTATCCCTCGGCGGCATTTCATAAGCTATACCAGGAAGCACAAGACGTTCTCTCGACATACATTCATCAACCCGTTTTATGCTGTCAATAATTTTACCGTCGCTGTTTACAGCTATAAGGTTTGAGTATTTCCCCATTATTTCACAGGCAAGAGTTATAACTGAAGGATCGCCAAGCTCGTTTATACAATTAAAATCTAAAAATAATATTCTTTCAAGTCCATCCTGACGTACGTCTATAAGCTTTCCGCCCCCAAGCCGTTTTCTCAAAAGCATACAAAACATCGGAGGCGACATCGGATTTTCAACCTGTGCCGTAGTAATATGAACTCTTGCGCTGCTTGCAGACGCAGAAATCAATAACTTAAAGGTTCCTTTTACCGTTCTGATGGATATTATTATTTCATCTTTCGACGGCTGATAAATTTTATCTATACGTCCCCTTATCAAATCCTTTAGCTCCTGTTTAACCGTATACAAATAAGCGCCGTCCAGTGCCATTAGCATTCTCCTTTTTTCATATAAACCAATATTTTAAATTGCGTAACTGTTTCAAGAAAGTTCAGATCCTTCAATTTTTCCTTATCAGCCTTACTCGTATTATAATAATATGGAGTCATACTGAAAAGATTCATTATATCTTCATTGCTTTCAAGGCAAATTTTTCTCTGCGGTAAATCATAAGCTTTAATTAAATCAAAGCCCTTCAATAAATAATCTTTAACTTGATTTTCATAAGGACGATCATATATAACGCTTTTTAGCTCCCATAAATGCATTGTATCAGGAATTACCATATAAAAAAGACCGTTTTTTCTGAGAATACGATAAAATTCTTCAAGACAAATAGGAGAAAATACTGATAATGAAATATCTATGCTTTTATCCGCGGCAGGTATATGAAAAACGCTTGATACGGCATACTCTATATTTTCCTGTTTTCTTTTTGCCGCAAGGTCGACAGCGCTTTTTGATATGTCTAATCCTCCCAGGCGAGCCTTAATATTGTTTTCTCTCAACGACCTGAAAATCTCTTCTGTATAATATCCCTCGCCGCATCCGGCGTCTATAAGTGAAATCCCATTTTCCGCATGTCTGCAAATAATGCTGCTTAAGCTTTCCGCCAGATAAGAATAATATCCTTTCTGAAGAAAGCTCCTTCGCGCTCTTACCATAAGCTTATTATCACCCGGCAGCTTAGAATGCATTTTATCTGAAGTAAGCAAATTAACATAACCGCTTTTGGAACGGTCAAAGCAATGTCCGGATTCGCATTTATATGACCTTTCATCAAATTTCAATTCCTTCCCGCATACGGGACAAGAAAATATGCTTTTAATATACATATTCTACAGGATCCTTATTTGTCTCAGACATAATAAATTCTATGTTCGGAAAGTCTGCTGAAAGCATTTTGCAAAGCTTTATCATTCCCGGGTTTTCTGTATGATAATGTCCGCAGTCAAAAACAGCTATGTCAAGCCGTTCGGCAAGCAGCCACTTATCATGATGTACCTCTGACGTAATATAGCCGTCGGCGCCCATTAACGCCGCTTTTTCGATAAAGTCCCCTCCGCTTCCCGTACAAACGGCAAGCTTTTCAATATTTTTTTTGCATTTGTTATATTTAACGATTTTGCAGCCGAAGGTATCTCTAAGCTTTTCGGCTAATCTTTCCGATGAATATTCAGTATCAGCTATGCAGAAGCTTCCGAAACCAATCGGTCTTTCGCCATAGCGTTCGGTCTCCAGAATGCCGTCGGTTTTTTCAAATCCGAGCAGTTCAATTAAAGCGTCGTTCATACCGCCTTCCGCCATATCAAACGGCGTATGAACACATATTGCTGAAATCCCATTTTTCATAAGTCTGAATGACGGCTCGTCCTCAGAGATTCTTTTCAAGGGATGAAAAATAACGGGATGATGAGATATAACAAGATCAGCGCCTATACGGTCGGCTTCGTCCGCACATTCGGCAGTTATATCCAGAGTTACCAGAACCTTGCTTACCGAACTGTTCAAGGAACCTGTAATAAGTCCTGAATTATCCCATTTGGATTGAGTATTAAACGGAGCTATATTATCTATGTAATTATATATCTCTGAAACCTTATTCATTTTTCCCTCCAATATATTTATTAAAGAAATGGCAGTTTTATTGAATTCATACGCTTCGTCAGATTTTCCCGCCATATCAAGTCCCGACTTTATTTTTTGCATCTTTTCAATCTGCTTTAAAACATATAGCTTTCCATCTTTATCAGAATAATTTATTTTTCCTATATTTTCCGCCACCGATCCTATATTGAATCTATACCCGCAGTATGAGGCGTTTATCACGGTATAATTAAACCTATCATGACTAACCGCCCTTTCAGAAATTATTTCATATCCGTTTTTATAAAGCCATTTTCTTAAACCCTGTGCGCGAGTCATAGGCTGAAGTATAAGATTGACTCCGTTTCTCAGCCATTCCGCTTCCGCCAATATATCAGATATAGTCTCGCCGCCCATTCCGGCTATTATCACATCGCTTACATTCTCCGGGCTTATATTTTTTAAACCGTCCGATTTCACAAGCTTAATTTTATCAGATAATTTATATTTATTTAAAGTCTGCTCCGCAAATTCAAGAGGACCGTCGTTAATATCACTGGCTACGGCATTTCTGCATTTTTCTGATAAAATCAAATAAGCCGGCAGATATGCATGGTCGGTACCGACATCACAAACCGTACCTTTTCCGGAAACATATTCTGCGCAGGCCTTAAGACGTTCGTCGAGCGTTATCATAAAAATTAATCCTTATCCTTAACATAACAACGGCGGACATAATTGTCCGCCATTATAATTATTTTTCTGAAAAATACTTATTAAGCTTTTCAACCAATTCGTCCGCATCCGTTCCGTGAACTTCGCAGGCTTCTTCAATGGTTTCACCTCTTGAAGCCGGACAGCCGAGACAGTGCATTCCTATTTCAAGAAAAAATGGCGCCACATCGCCATCCTTATCTAAAATATCGCCTATTATAGTATTCTTATTTACCTGATAATCCATTTTTAATACCTCCGGTTTTTTTATAATTATCTGCCTCAACGGCTTATATATACATGGAAAAATAAAATGCAGCCATGCGGCTGCATTTTACAGGAATTTTAAATTAAGCTTCTTCCCTCATTTTTGCGAAACATTCGCTGCAATATACCGCACGGTCTTCTCTAGGCTTAAAAGGAACCTTAGCCTCGCCGCCGCATGACGCGCATGTAGCAACGTACATTTCTCTTTCAGACTTTGTAGAGTTCTTTCTGGCATCTCTGCATGACTTGCATCTCTGAGGCTCATTTACAAAACCCTTTTCCGCATAGAATTCCTGTTCACCTGCTGTAAACACAAATTCGTTACCGCATTCCTTGCATACCAATGTCTTATCTTCGTACATTTCTTTTACCTCGCTTTAGTATTTTGGACCCCGGACGGATTCACACCGACACCTTTGTTAAACAACGCTCTGGAATTAAGCTACCTGGCCACCTATAAACAATAGAACTAAAAACTGCCTCGACCATAAAATTTGCCATCCAAAATAACTATGCTGATAAAATCCTGATCAAACCTCATACTGCGAAAATAAAAACAATCCGAATGCTCAGACAAGCTTAGCAAAAGAACTATTATCAGGCTGCTGGTTATTTCCAATAAACAGATTCATTCTATATACATTTTATTCCGACTAACATCATGATTTAATATAAAGCTTATTATTCTAAACTAATGTTTCATGAAATTAAAATGGAACAATACATTTTGTATTATTAATAATAAACGATAAATTCGTTTTTGTCAAGCTATTTTTTCAAAAAAATTACTATATTTTTGAAATTGTCAAATTTACTATAAACCAGCACTAATATTTAGTAAATATTTACCATATAATTTTAAATATGGCAGTATTTTTTTCTGCCCTCCGAAAAAATATCCCCTCCTTTGCAGTCATTTGCGACAATCAGAGGAAAGTCTTCTATAAAAAGTCTTTTAACCGATTCACATCCCAGATCCTCAAAAGCTATAACCTCGCAATTTTTTATACAGTGCGCGGCAAGAGCGCCGGCGCCACCTACAGCGCAAAGATAAACGGCTTTATTTCTGATTATAGCTTCTCTGACCTCCTTGCTGCGCTCTCCTTTCCCTATCATACCGCATAGTCCGAGATCAAGAAATTGAGGTGCAAATTTATCCATTCTTCCGGAGGTAGTAGGTCCGCATGAACCGATAGGTCGTTCCTCAGGAGCAGGAGTAGGTCCCGCGTAATATATAACCGAACCATTTAATTCGAAAGGCAGCTTTTCCCCCGATTCTATAAGAACCTTAATCCTTTTGTGAGCAGCATCTCTTGAAGTGTAAACGATTCCGCTCAATAATATTTTATCACCGGCATTTAGCTGCTCAGTATAGTTACTTAATTCTTCCGTATTAATTTTAAGTATTTCTGACATCAGATCATATCCTTTTAATATATTTTACATATCTTTTTCAGCTTCTTCAGCAAGCTTCGCCAAATCTTCCAGATCAAAACCCAAAGTCGGTTGTTTCTTCGAGAGAGATTTATCCTCCTCATCGTCATTAACAGGATCTATTGCAAAGGAGCTTAAAATATCGTCCTCATTGTTTGCAAATTCATTGTCGTCTGATAAATTGCTTTGCTTTAGTATATTATCCGTAAGCTCGCTTTCAGAATTCTCGTCATTTTGTTTTTCAGATGAAATCATGTAATCATTTAAAATCGTATTTACCTCTGAATCCCCGTCAAGAAAATTCTGTACATTCTCTGAAATATTGCTTCTGGTTTCTTCAATTTCTTCGCCCAGTCTTTTTCCGATACCTTCCGCCTCTTTTGCAGCTTCAGACAGCTTAGAGCTTAAGGTTTTCATTTCGGCTTCGAATATATCCTTGAGTCTTGACGCCGCTTTCATAACTGATTCAGCATTTTTGCCGGCTTCTTTTTCCGCAGTTTCGGCTTTGATTTCAGCTTCCTTAACAAGCCTTTCCGATTCGGCTTTTGCGTCGTTAACCAGCTTATCCGCCGCTAACCTTGCCTCGATAACAATTTTCTTTGCAGTGGATTGCGCTTCGGCAAATAATGCGCCCATATCAAAATCACTGCTGAAACCGACGTCTGACTGAAGACGCAGCTCATCGTTATCAAGGGTGAGTCGTTCTATTCTTTTGGCTTTTTCAGAAATATCAGAGGTCAGCTTTGTCATTTCTCCCGACATTTCTGAGATCTGCTGTCTTGCGTTTTCCAGCTGAGATTTCAGATCTTCAATTTCATTTTCAAGGTCTGAAATATCATTAGACATACCTGAATTTTCATATTTGCTGTTACCGGCAGATTCAATTTCGTTTTTCAGCGCTTCAAGCTCGCTTTTAAGCTTTAGGTTTTCCTCGGAAATTTCGTTTTTTTCTCTTTCAAGCGCATTTTTCTGATTTGCAATTTCATCATAAGCAGCTCCGGATTCAGCAAGCTGATATTCGGTTTCAGAAATCTTCTCTTTTAATCGTTCAATTTCTTTTTTATAGCTTTCAAGTTCATCAGCGTCAGGTTTTGCCGATTTTTCAAGTTCGCTCTTAAGCATATCTATTTTAGAATTAAGCTCATCAACATATGTCAATACGTCTTCCTTGTTGAATCCTCCTACTCTTGCAGTTCTTAATATAACTGAATCTTTCATGCGCTTACACTCCTAACAATATAAAATCATTTATAATATATTAGCTATTATATCATATCTTATATTCCATTTCAATATGTATTTTGTACAAAATGCAAAATTATTTTATTTGATAATAAAATGCAGCCGTATAAACGACTGCATACAATTTATTTTTCAAGCATTCTTAAAATCTCATCCAGATCGTCGTCGGACGTATCCTTTTTATCGTTAGGATTATCTATTAAAGGATTATCTATAGGAATAACATCCTCGTCCTCTCCGGCAACAGATACATCGTCTCCATATCCGGCCGCAATAACTGTAATAGTCATTTCATCATTCATATCTTCCTTAAACGCAGTACCGAAAATGAATTCAACATCATCCGCAGCGGTATCTGTTATCATCTTTGTAGCCGTATCAACGTCCGATGCCATAATGTCCTCTGACATTGTAATATTAATAAGCAGACGCCTTGCACCGGAAATAGACGTTTCAAGCAGCGGACTTGATATAACCGCTTTTGCGGCCTCTGCCGCCTTATCCTTGCCCGAACCGTGTCCGATCGCCATATGAGCGTATCCCGCGCCCTTCATAATAGTGGATACATCAGCAAAATCGAGGTTTATGTATCCATCCTCTGTAATCAGATCAGAAATACTTTTTACACCTGTTTTAAGAATATCGTCCGCCAAAGAAAATGATTCCAGCATTGTAGGCTGTTTTTCCAAACCGTCTAATAGTCTTTCGTTTGGAATAACAATAAGAGAATCGACATATTTTTTTAATTCCTCAATACCTCTTTCAGCCTGCTGCATTTTCTGCTCTCTTTCAAAAGCAAACGGCTTTGTTACAACGGCAACTGTAAGAAGCCCCATTTCCTGAGCTATCCCTGCTACAACCGGCGCGGCGCCTGTACCTGTTCCGCCTCCCATACCGGCGGTAATAAACACCATATCCGCGCCCTTAAGCGAAGCTTCAATTTCATCTCTGTTTTCCTCCGCCGAACGCTCTCCGACCTCCGGTCTGTTTCCGGCGCCTCTTCCCTTTGTCAGCTTTGCGCCTATCTGAATCTTTGTTGTCGCCTTTGACCTGTTAAGAGCTTTTGCGTCAGTGTTTACGGCGATATACTCAATATCCTTTACGCCCGCATCGACCATACAATTCAAAGCGTTTCCGCCGCCGCCGCCGACGCCAATTACTTTAATACTAACCTGCGGATCGAAAGCTTCCTCAAAATTGAAGTCTGTCATTTACAATTCCTCCTAAATTTATTTCCATCCCTGAAATTCAAGTTGTAATTCTAATATAAACAATACATATTATTATATTAACATACTTTATGGGATATTTCAAGTCATATTTTAATTTTTTTTGATTTTATTTTGCGCTTTTATTATTAATTATTTCAGCAATTAGGCTATTATTCATAAATATCATAATTTTCGCCGTTATCCGCATAATTATCCTCATAAACGTCTTCAGAAGACAAATCCTCGCCTTCACTGTTATCCGGCTCTGTAACAGCTTCTGTCAAAGGCATATCCTCTTCCTTTATAGGTATTTTATTGCTGCTTTTCTTTTCTGCGTCGCTTTTATCTCTAAAAGAAATCTGATTTGAACCTATCATAGTCATATATCCCTCTTTGTCTCCGCTTAAATCGTTTAAAACAGTAGCCGCAAGATCAAGCTTATAGGATATATCGTTAGAATTCCCCATATCAAAAAATATCTTATTTCCGTAATTTACGCTGATTTCATATTTATCGGTTATATCAAATGAAACTATTTCATGATCGTTATCGGATTTTATAGAATCGAATAATTCATAAAAAATTCCGTCCTTCTGCGAGTCAATAGATTTCAGGTATGTACCCGGAGTTTCATCGGCCGGTTCAAATCCCTGGACAAGCAGCAATTCTTCAGATCTCGTGTCCGATTTATCAAGTATTTTACCGTTTGCGGACACAATGAGATAACCTCCGTCATACTCAATATCAGCCGTTGCTATACATCTTGAAACGTTTATTACAAGCGTATCAGGATACTGCTTATCTATTTCTGCTTTTTCTATAAATATCATACTCGAAAGAATGCTTTCTGACGCTTTCTTAGAATCAAGCCTTACCAGATTATCGCCGTAGCCGATTCCGGATACTCTAATAATATCTTCGTCTGTATAATCCACATCGCCTTTTACGACAATATTTTTTATATTGAAAAGCAAGGTAACCGAAAGCAGAACGCCTATTCCTGCGACTAAAATTATCACGAGAAAAAAATAAAATGATAAATGACGTCTACGTCTTCGTCTTCGCTTGCTGTTTTGTTCTCTTTTTACATTAGTTTTCACAACATCTCTCATTTTTATCTTCCTTTAAAATTCATACCCTCTGAATTTTACCTCCCAGGGACGAAAAGGCTTTTTCCATATCCTCATAGCCCCTGTCGATATGATGTATTTCCGCTACCTCTGTGACTCCCTCGGCTCCAAGTCCTGCAACAGCCATAGCGGCTCCCCCTCTTAAATCTGTTGCAGAAACCTTAGCTCCGTAAAGCTTTTCAACTCCGTTTACAACTGCGGCTTTCCCTATTACTTTAATATCAGCGCCCATCTTGACAAGCGCGTCGACATGTCTATATCTGCTTTCAAATATATTCTCTTCAAATATACTGCTTCCGTAAGCCTTGCAGAGCGCCGCCATTATGACTGCCTGAGCGTCGGTCGGAAATCCCGGATGAGGCATTGTGGTTATTTTATTTACGCCCTTTAATTTACCCGACGCATTTATATACAATCTGTCGCTGTAAACATAAATTTTACAGCCCATTTGTTCGAAAACCGGAAGAAAACTGTCGCAGATTGACGAATCTATTCCGGTAAGGCTAATTTCACCTCCGGTTGACGCTGCCGCGGAAATATATGTTGCAGCAGCAATCCTGTCGGCTATGACAGAATATGTACATCCTCTTAATTTCTGAACTCCGTCAATAACAATTGTACTGTTGCCCGCGCCTTTTATTCTCCCTCCGCAGCGGTTTAGAAAATCGGCAAGATCAATTATTTCCGGCTCTCTGGCAGCATTGGAAATAACAGTTTGACCTTTTGCGGTAACAGCCGCAAGCATAATATTTTCTGTTGTCCCCACCGACGGATAATTAAGATTTATTCTTGCTCCGTGAAGGCCTCTTTCAGCAGTACATTTTATAATACCGTATTCATCAACCACTTTGGCGCCGAGTTTTTTCATTGCGGCAATATGCATATCTATCGGTCTTGGGCCAAGCTCGCAGCCGCCGGGAAAAGACATCCTGCATTCTCCGCAGGCCCCTAAAAGAGCGCCCATATAAATAATGGAGGAACGCATCTCTCTCATAAGATCGTCGGGAATTTCAACTGTTTTATTGCCGTTATTTCTGACCGTCATCACGTTTTTTTCTATAATACACTGAAGGCCTAAATGAGTAAGTATTCTTGAAGAAGCATAGGTATCCGATATTTTCGGACAATTCTCGATTACAGTTTCTCCGCCACACATTACTGAAGCGGCGATTATGGGAAGAACACTATTTTTAGCGCCCTGAATTTTCAGCTCGCCGTTAAGAGGAGTCCCTCCTTTAATTACAAATTTCTGATCTGACATTTACAGCACCACCCGATAGCATTTTACTTTATATTATGCCACGGATGCGAAAACTGCTACTTTTTAAGACTCATTAGCTCCTCGATAACAGAATATATTCTCTCATCGGTATCGCTGACAGAAAGTTCGCTCGCTTTGACCGACATCTCCTCCAGCTTCCGCCTGTTTTTATACAAGCTTCCGACCTTTTCAATCATCAGCCTGTTTGTTACGTTTTTTTGCTCAATAACTATAGCTGCTCCGGCTTTTCCAAGAACATTCGCATTATGGAGCTGATGATTGCCTGCAACTATAGGAGAAGGTATAAGAATTGAAGCTTTGCCTGCCGCCTCAAGCTCCGCAAGTGTTGAAGCTCCTGCGCGGCATATAACAAGATCTGCGGCAGCAAGACATGTATCCATATCGTTTATGTACTCCGTTATACGGAGTCTGTTGCTTTTGAGCGGTATATTGTTTCTCTTCATTTCTGCCGGAAACGATTCTTTACCCATGCCGCCGTATCCATGAATATGATTGATTTTCAGACCGTTTTCAGTATGCCACTTTATTACTGCCGCCATAGTTTCGTTGATACATCCGGCGCCGAGACTGCCTCCGAACGAAAGAATACACAGCTCGTTGTCAAATCCAAGTTCGCGCCGAGCTTGAAATTTGGATTTTAAGGCGATGCCTTTTCTTACGGGAAGTCCTGTTATAGTATAATTTACTCCATTATCCATGTAATCAAGAGCTTCCTTTACAGTGAGCATAACCTTGTCGACTTCCTTTGCCAGAAGCTTATTTGTAACTCCCGGATAAGCGTTTTGTTCATGAATAGCTGTAGCCACTCCCATTTTTGCCGCCATTCTGATTATCGGGCCGCTTACGTATCCTCCGGTTCCTATAGCTATATCAGGCTGAAATTCTTTTATTATAGCTTTTGCCCTTGGACCTGACGCCGCCAAATAATACAAAGCCTGACAATTACGTTTTATATTTTTCAGAGTAATTTTCCTCTGAAAGCCTGCTGATTTTATAGGCGCAAAATTATAGCCCGCTTCCGGAATAAGCCTTGCCTCCATTCCATTGGGAGTTCCTGCAAACAAAAATTCCGCGTCAGGTCTTCGCTCCTTTATAATTGACGCAATTGCAAGCGCAGGGTTAATATGACCGCCCGTACCGCCTCCTGCTAACAATACCTTCATATCATTATATCCTTTCAGATAAAATTATGTTTCCATCGACGATTGCCTTGAAACATTCAGTATAACTCCCATTTCCGCGAGCTGCATTATCAATGCCGTACCGCCATAGCTGAAAAACGGCAGACTTATACCCGTATTAGGAATAAGGTTGCTTACTACGGCAATATTCAAAAAAGCCTGTATTCCGATCTGAACGGTGATTCCTATCGTCAGGAACATTCCGAATTTATCGGTTGCTTTAGAAGCGATAAAAAATCCCCTGATAACAAGCAAAGCAAAAAGAAGAATTATTGTTACCGCGCCTACAAACCCAAGCTCCTCGCAGACTATTGCAAAAACAAAGTCGTTTTGCGTTTCAGGCAGATACATAAATTTCTGACGCGATTCTCCCAAACCAAGTCCGAAAGGTCCGCCTGAACCTATGGCTATAAGCGACTGACAGGTCTGCCATGTAGCGTCTGTTGCGTCCGAGAAAGGATCTATCCATGACTGAATACGCTTAGAAAAGTAAGTGAATCCGTCTTCTCCCTGACTTTTCATATATACGATAAGCAGAAGCGCCGCAGCTCCTAAAACCACAAGAATAAATATATGCTTCCAGCGCACTCCGCCGACAAACATGAGACAAACACCTACGCAGCAGATGAGAATTGTACACGAAAGATGAGGCTGTTTCATCAATAAAACGACTACTAATCCCAAAAGTATTCCAAACGGTAAAATACCCATTGAAAATTTTTGCATTTTATTATAGTTTTGAACAATAAGATAAGAAAACAGGATTATTATTGCAAATTTCATCAGCTCCGACGGCTGAAATTCAATTCCCAGATTAAGCCATCTTGTAGCGCCGTTATGAGTTATACCCATTGGCGTAAACACAAGCACGAGCATTATCAGACACAATACATAAAGACCTATAGATATTTTTGGTTTACTGAAATGGTGATAATCAAAAAATGAAAAAAAGCAAAGCGCTCCGAGACCTATCACCGCCATTATAGTCTGCCGGAAGGCATATCCTGTACCGCTTTCTCCTCCGCTTTCATTTAACGCCCACGCATAGCTGGCTGAGAACATCATTATAATTCCAATAACAAGAAGCGTCATTATTATCAGAAAAAAAGATAAGTCCATAACGCCTCTTGAAAACAGAGGATGTATTTTGCGCTTTACTTTTTTTCTTGCCGGATTCATACCGCCTGCCGCAGCAGTTGCTCCGCTGTAATTACCAGACAAAATCCAATTCCTCCTTATTCTATAAAACTGATATTACTCCGATTATAGAAAAAATTATTGCCGCCAGTGAAAATGTTATAACTATTTTATATTCACTGAATCCGCACATCTCAAAATGATGGTGTATAGGCGACATCTTGAAAATTCTTTTTCCCTTGCCCTTTTCTCCGGTCTTTTTATAATGCCGCTTAGCCGTGATTTTAAAATAGGTAACCTGTATAACGACAGAAAGGGCTTCAAGTATATAAACAAGTCCTACTATTATTATCATAAGATGCTTATGGGTAGTAAGACCAATCGCAATAAAAGCCCCTCCGAGATACATGGAGCCTGTATCCCCCATGAAACATTTCGCCGGATGAAGATTCCATATAAGAAATCCCAGGCAGCCTCCTGCTATTGCCGTAGCATAAATTGAAATTTCGTATGATTTAAGTATACCGCAAACGGCGGCCAGGGCAAGCATGGTTATAAACGTTACAGATCCGCAGAGTCCGTCGACGCCGTCGGTAAGATTGACCGCGTTGGATACATATATTATGAACAATATCATAACCGGATAATACAGTATTCCGAAATCTATTTTAAAAAATATAAAATCAATTTCTGTCGACTTATCGCCGAGCGCATAAAGCATTGCCAGCAGCGCCGCTGATAATATAAACTGCATTATCATTTTCTGTTTCGGATTAAGTCCAAGATTCTGCTTTTTGACCGCCTTGATATAATCGTCTAAAAATCCTATTCCTGCAAATAGCAGAGAAAATATTATACAGGTTAAAAGCCTGACGGCGTTATTTCCGGATACCTTATCCGTAAGATCTATCATACTGTCTGATCGGTAAATCAAATATCCTGCAATAACGGCAGCCACGCTGCTTATTATAAACATAAATCCGCCCATTATAGGAGTTCCCTGCTTAGATTTATGCCATGCGGGACCTATATCAAGTATTGTCTGACCAAAATGGATTTTTTTTAAAAACGGTATCAATACTATGCCGATAACGGCAGCTAAAGCAAATGATATCAGCGCAACTGTAATATTAATCCAATACGACATCTCTCATCCTCCCAAATTAAAAAATGCTGTTTACGACATTTTCAAGCTTCATTCCCCTGCTTGCTTTAAAAAGAAGAACGTCTCCGCTTTTTATACAGGATTTTAGCCTGTATGCCAAGTCGTCCTTATCAGGTGTAAAATATGACGTAATCCCTGATTTTTCAGCTTCTTGCTGTATAAACTCCGCGTCTCTTCCAAAGCAGAAAAGCATATCCGGTCTTGCACTGCACACATATCTGCCTACAAGCCTGTGAAGCTTTTCCGACTCCTTCCCAAGCTCAAGCATGTCGCCCAGAACGGCTATTTTCCTGCCGTTCGTTTTCATTCCTGACAAAACCCCAAGCGTTGCTTTCATAGAATCCGGACTTGCATTATAACAGTCTATAATTAAAGTATTCTCACCTTTTTTTACTATATTCTGACGCAATCCGTCAGTTCTGTATTTTTTCAGCGCAGCGGCAATTTCAGAATCGTCCATTCCGGTAAGCTTACCTATACAAAATGCGGCAAGCGCGTTAAGCACATTATGCCTTCCAACGCATGGTAAAATAATTTTTACCGCTTTATCACCGCAGTTAACATAAAAAGATGTTTTGCCGTCAAATTCTGTTATCTCCGAGCCCCTGAAATCTGACTCTTTATTTTCAATACCAAACAATATTACAGGTCTTTCTACTGAAAGCTCCTTTTTCAGCGGAGAAAGATACGGATCGTCACCGTTTAATACTAAAGGGGCGTTTTGTTTCATTCCCTTTAATATTTCAAGCTTAGCTTTTAGTATGCCCTCTTGTGTTTTCAAATTTTCAATATGTGAAAAACCAATATTAGTTATAACTCCTATGGTTGGAACGGCTGTTTTAGAAAGCCTTTCTATCTCGCCGAAGTCAGACATTCCCATTTCTATTACCGCCGCCGTATGAGAGCTGTCCATTGTAAAAAGCGTTTTCGGCAGTCCTATCTCATTATTAAGATTTCCGGCAGTTTTAAGGCAATTAAACTTTTCAGAAAGAACCAACGCTATCATTTCCTTGGTTGTAGTTTTTCCTACGCTGCCTGTCACTCCCACAAGAACCGGAGAAAACTTTTTCCTATAGTAAGAAGCAAGCTCAAGATAAGCCTTTCTTGTATTTTCAACCAATATGCAGGGACAATTTTCTATTTTCCTCTCAGAAACGGCAGCTAATGCGCCGGACTTTATAGCGTCGGGTATAAAATCATGTCCGTCAAACCTGTCTCCCTTTATTGCTACAAATAGACAGCCGTCCTTAAGATTTCTTGTATCAGTCGATATATCCGTTATTTCTTTTTCAAACGGAGCAGTTGAATGCAATGCTCCGGCAATTTCTGATAATAATAGCTTTTCCATTAATTTATAAGCTTCAGACCCTCTGAAACTATCTCTCTTTCATCAAAATGTATATGCTCGTTACCTGACAGCACCTGATAATCCTCATGTCCTTTTCCGGCCAGAACTATTATATCGCCTTTCTGAGCAATTTTCAACGAATGATATATAGCTTCCGTTCTGTCGACTACGACATCAAACGGGATTTCCTTATCCGAAAGTCCTGCAAGTATGTCGTCAATTATAGCTTCCGGTATCTCATCTCTCGGATTATCAGATGTAATTATCAGCCGATCGGCATATTTGGCGGCTGCCTTAGCCATAAGAGGACGCTTTTTCGAATCTCTGTTGCCGCCGCAGCCGAAAAGGCATATCAGATCTCCCGAGGTATATTCCTTTACGCTTGAAAGTATATTTTCTATCGCGTCAGGCGTATGCGCATAATCACAAATCACAGTGAAGTCTTTTCCTGTCGGAATTATTTCACATCTTCCCTTTACGCCTTTATATTCTTTCAAAGCCTTTAAAATATCGTTTATTTCGAGTCCTATTTTCAAACAGACACTTATAGCCGCCATAACGTTAAAAACATTAAACATGCCTATCATTTGAGTTACAATATGGGCAGATTTTCCGTTATAATAATAATCAAACTCTGTTCCGTCTGCTCTGATGCTTATATTATCCGCATAAAAATCGGCAGTATTACCGATTCCGCATGTGTATTTACGGCATTTTATTTCATCATACAGTCTTTTCCCGTATTCATCGTCCATATTTATAATAGCGTCGTCGCATTCGTCAAACATCATCCTTTTTGCCTGATAATAATTTTCCATAGTTTTATGATAATCAAGATGATCCTGAGTCAAATTTGTAAAAACTCCCACTTCGAAATGCGTCGGACCTATTCTATGCTGAACCAACCCAAATGATGAAACCTCCATAACAGCATATTTACATCCGGCGTTCACCATTCTATTGAGAAGCTCCATATAATCAAAGGCCATAGGAGTAGTATTATCGGTGTGGACGGCGTCGTCCCCAATTTCGTTTCTTATAGTTCCTATCAGTCCGGATTTTATACCGCAGGACATTAATATATTCTTTATAATATTTGTTATAGTGGTTTTTCCGTTTGTTCCTGTTATACCCAAAACCTTTATCTTTCTTTCAGGATGATCAAACCATGCCGCGCAGAGCCTGCCGTAAAATTCCCGAGAATTTTCTGTTATAATCTGCCTGTATCCCAGTCCCAGATCATATTCCGCTATGACTAACGCGGCGCCTTTTTCAAGCATTCTTTCCGCCGCACTATGACCGTCAAACGAAGCGCCTCTAACGCATACGAAAATAAATCCTTCCCTTACCTTCGACGTATTATCGGTTATACCGCTTATTTCCATATCCTCCAATGCCGTTTCCGCAATTCCGTTTATTAGCTTATAGAGTTTCATATTTTCCACCCGCCCGTCTTTTATTATCAGCCTCTTAATTCATTCAAACGGCATATCAGCCTGATTGATCGTTTACGCCAAATGTAAGCTCTATTACAGTTCCCTTCGGAACGATGTTTCCCGCTTCTACCGACTGAGATTGAACCACCGAAGACGATGAATCAGTTGACGCGCCGCTTGCGACAAACGTCAATCCCGCGGATGTAATTAAGTAGCTTGCGTCTGACAACGAATATCCTGTAAGATCAGGAACCTCTACATTTTCCTGAGTATAATTTTTCTGCGTGTAAAGTATAACTGTTCCGCCTTGTGAAACAACGCTTCCTGAAAGCGGCATCTGTCCGCATACCGTTTCACCATCACCGACTATCTGATAAGTCAGTCCCTTTGCGTCAAGAGCCTGTTTTGCATCGTTTATAGTCATATCCTCTACAAAAGGAATAGTAACGTCCATATTTCTAACCTCTTCCTCTGAATATTCAGGATAATATCCCAAATAAGGAAGAATCTCCTCCATAACCTTTCTGGAATAAGGCACGGCTATTTGACTTCCGTAATATTCGCCTGACATAGGCTCGTCGGCCATTATCAGCATTATAACCTCGGGATCGTCAGCAGGCGCAAAGCAACAGTAAGAAGCTACATATCTCATCGGATCTTCCTCGTCGCCGGCATAATCGTCAAGCTTTTCGGAGGTACCGCTCTTGCCGCCTACATGATACCCCTTAATATATGCGCCGTTGCTAAGAGCGACTGTTTCGAGAGTCTGGCACATTAATTCTGACGTTTCCTCAGAAATCACCTGACGCTTTATAGTTTTTTCCTTTGTCATAACTACGTTTCCATCGTTATCGACTATTTTGTTTACAACATAGGGAGTAACCAGATTTCCGCCGTTTATTACGGCGGCATACGCGGTGATCATTTCAAGAGGAGTCACCTTATTTGTCTGACCAAACGAACAGGAAGCAAGTTCAACAGGTCCCATACCCTCTACGCCCTGGTAATAGCTTGTAGCTTCTGCGGGCAGATCTATTCCCGTTCTTTCCGTAAGGCCGTATGCCTTAAAGTAATCAAAAAACTTTTCAGAACCTAAACGTCTGCCTATTTCTATAAAGGCAGGGTTGCAGGAATTCGTTATCGCTTCAACGAATGACTGTGAACCGTGCCCCGAGGTTTTCCAGCAATGTATAGGAGACGTTCCTTCAACAACCGTAACAGAACCCGAACAATTGAACGTATCATTTAAGGTTATCAGATTTTCCTCTAAAGCCGCCGAGCTTGTAATAACCTTAAAAACAGAGCCCGGTATGTAAAGCTCGGTAATAGCTTTATTCTTCCACTGCTGCTCACGGGCGTCTACATATGCGTCGTTATACTGTTCTTCTGTCAGGGACGCAAGCAGCGAAGCCGCCTTATCCTCCTTTATGACTTCATTTTTATCTATATCGAGAAGTCCCATATCCTGAGCCGATTGAGCTATCTGGATATCCGCAACGTCCGACGGATTATTTAGATCAAATCCCGGCGCCGTAGCCATTGCTAAGACTGCTCCGGTTTTGGCGTTCATTATTATACCGCAGGCTCTGTCCTCAATTTCAAATTGACTAACCATTTCCTCAAGATTTTTTTCAAGGGAATATTGCAGAGTTCTGTCAATAGTCAAATAAAGAGAATTGCCGTCCTGCGCCTCGTATGTTTTTGAATATCTGTATGGCATTTCGTTTCCGTTGGCATCTTTAGCGGAAATCACCTTACCGTCGGTTCCGGATAAATACTCGTCATACTGATATTCCAATCCATACTGCCCGTCGCCGTCTGCGTTTGTAAAGCCTATAACCGACGCCGCAAGTTCGTCCTGAGGATAATATCTTTTTGTATCTTCCTCTATTTGAATTGAATTAACGTCATTTTCGTCCATAAACGCAATAATGCTGTCAGCAACAGGCTTTTCCACCTGTGTTTTTAAAATTTTATACTGCGTGTTTTCATTCATTGCGTTCTTAACTGTTTCAGACTTTATTTCCAGTTGGTCAGCCAAAAAATCAATAATCTCGTTCTGGACCTCTTCAGCGCTTTTTATAACTGTACCTGACGGAAGCTCTCCCTTAGCAAGCTGTTTTTGCTGTGCGCTTACAGCTTCCGCTTTTTTTTCCATTTCGCTTCTGAAAAGATCCGGATCCATATAAACTTTATAAACAGTGGCGCTTTGCGCAAGAATTACGCCATTGCTGTCATAAATTGCACCTCTGTTAGCCGAAATAGATATAGTTCCGAAATGATATTCATTAGCCTTTTCCTGATAAAATTTATTATCCAGAACAGAAAGCTTAAAAAGTCTGACGATTATACATCCGACAAATATCAATATAGCTATAAGCACTATTCTATTGGTACGCTTTTTCATTTGAATTGTAGGTTTGTCTGCCATAAAAGCCTCCATAGATTATATAAAATAAGGCAGGGATTATTGAATTTTCCCCTGCCATGGCGAATGTATTATTTATTTTTATAATTAAACAAACTATAAATATGCTTAATTATAACAACAAATTCATTCATTTACTGAATTGGTCATTACACCGGTAAACGGCACATATTAAATATTTAAAAGGAATACCGGCACACTGATACTTGCAGACGTATCCCCTGTGCCGAGATCCTATTTCCGTACACCCGTTTTGTTGTTCTTTGTTTGTTTCTCTCCTGACAGCTCTTTTATTTATATTTGTCTGCCTTTAATTAATAATATTGCATCACCCAAAAATATATTCCACAAGCTTGTCAAATTTATCTTTTACCTTGACAAAAATGTTTTTTTCTTCTTCGGGAATTTCTACTACATCATCAGTCTGAGTTTCAACATATTTTATCTGTGAATTGTTGAGCTTTTGCAGTCCAAGAACCTTAACTGCGTATTCCTCAACGTTTTTTAACGTCATTTTACTTTCAAGCTCTGATTGCAGACGGACATTTTCACTTTGCATACTCTCAAGATTCTGATTTGCACTTGAAATCTGACGATACATTTTGTTTGTTTCCACCTTGCTCGAAAGGACAATAAACGCTAATGAAAATGCAGAGAGTGCAATAAGGAACACCTTTGAAGCTGAGCCTCTTTTGGGAGGGGTCTTTTTCATGGTGATTTTCGGCGCCCGTATAATTTCCGGTTCTTCCGCAGGCATTCTCGGCATATACACCGGTTCATCGTAAGCGTCTGCCGGTTTATGGGGGTTATCATGCAAAAAGTAGTCGTAAGCTGAATTGTCTGCGGCCATAGCAAAGCACCTATCTCCTTTCTATTATTCTTAGTTTAGCACTTCTGCTTCGGTTGTTCTGTTCAAGCTCGTCCGTACGCGCCTCTATCGGCTTTTTATTAACAAGCTTACCTTCAGGAATTCTGCCGCAGACGCACTGCGGAAAATCCGGCGGACAGATACAGCCCTTGCACCATCCGGAAAATCTCTGTTTAACAATTCTATCTTCAAGGGAATGAAACGTTATAACAGCGAGTCTTCCTCCGGTTTTCAAACTGTAAAACGCGGCGTCAAGCCCCTTTGAAAGATGTTCAAATTCACCGTTCACCGCTATTCTTATAGCTTGAAATGTTTTTTTGCAGGGGTTTTTCTCCCGTCTAACCGCAGCCGGAACACTGCTTTTAATTATTTCTGCAAGCTCCAGAGTGGTTTCAACAGGTTTTTCCTGCCTTTTTAATACGATTTCAGAGGCTATTTTCCTTGAAAATTTCTCTTCGCCGTATTCAAAAATAATTTTAGAAAGCTGCTCTTTAGTATAATTGTTTACAATATCGTAAGCGCTTATACCCTCCTGACTCATTCTCATGTCTAACGGAGCGTCCTTATGATATGAAAAACCCCTCTCCGCCGTATCCAACTGATGTGATGAAACACCGAGGTCGAGCAGAACACCGTCAGTCTTTTCAATCCCTAAGGAATCAAGCACAAAACGCAGATCAGAATAATTGCTTCTTATAACCTTGGCATTATAGCCGTTAAGCCTTTCAGCAGCAATTCTGACTGCGTCCGGATCTCTATCCAAAGCAATAAGAAGTCCTCCGGACGTAAGCTTTTCCGCAATTTTTCTTGAATGTCCCGCACCACCGACCGTTCCGTCAACATAAATACCGTCCGGCTTTATTGCAAGACCTTCAACGCTCTCGTCAAGCAACACTGAAACATGAGAAAACTCCATATAAAATCTCCTTAGATACCAAGCTGCTGCATTGCTGCAAGCATTTTTTCCATATCCATATTACTCTGCTGGTTGTCCCACAGCTCTTTATCCCAGATTTCCGCTTTGTCATCTAAGCCGATAACAACAACGTCTTTTGTCAGTCCTGCAAATTCACGCAGATCAGACGGAATAAGAACTCTGCCCTGCTTGTCCGGAATCAATTCGCCGGCGCCCGAAAAAAGCCATCTTTTTATATCGAGACCGCCCATAGAATCTGGCAAAGCAGCAACCTTTGCAGCGAGTTTTTCCCATTCTTCTTTAGAATAAATTGTCAGACACTTCTGGTTAATGCTTTTGGTAACGTAAAATTCTCCTCCCAGTAAATCTCTAAGCTTCGTCGGAAAGCTCATTCTTCCCTTAGCATCTATGTTATGATGATAAGTACCCATTAGAGCTGTAAGAGCCATCTCCGACACCGCCTTTCTGACTATTAAGGATTTAATCACCAAAAAAGTGAATATTTTACATCAAATTCCCACACTTCACCACCGTGTACATATTATTATAATACAATTACAAAAAAACGTCAAGTTTAAATGCGAATCTGAAAAGATAAATGCTTACAAATTTAGTATGAATTTTTTGTATAAAATCAACAAAGCAGTTTAATTAAATAAACTGCTTTAAATTACTATATTTAGTTTATCTATGTAAAAAAATAAAAAGCGGAACATTAAATTCCGCTTTTTAATATTAATTATTATTCATTAATAGCTACAACTACGCCAGAACCTACTGTACGTCCGCCCTCACGAATAGCAAAACGAAGTCCTTCTTCAATAGCGATCGGTGTAATAAGCTCTACGTTCATTTCAACGTTATCGCCAGGAGTACACATTTCAACGCCTTCAGGAAGAGTTACAATACCTGTAACGTCAGTTGTTCTGAAATAGAACTGAGGTCTGTAATTAGTAAAGAATGGAGTATGACGACCGCCTTCTTCCTTCTTCAAAACATAAACCTGACCCTTAAACTTAGTATGCGGATGAATTGAACCCGGCTGACAAAGAACCTGTCCTCTTTCAACCTGATCTCTTGTAATACCACGGAGAAGCGCGCCGATATTATCGCCTGCTTCAGCGTAATCAAGAGTCTTTCTGAACATTTCGATACCAGTTACAACTGTCTTATCCTTTTCTTCCTTAAGACCAACGATTTCAATTTCATCGCCAACCTTAAGCTGTCCTCTTTCAACTCTGCCTGTAACAACAGTACCACGACCGGAAATTGTCATAGTATCTTCAATAGGCATAAGGAAAGGAAGATCTGCCTTACGCTCAGGAGTTGGAATATATGAATCAACGGCATCCATAAGCTCAATAATAGGAGCGTATGCTGGATCGTTGATATCATCAGGAGCATTCAAAGCGGCAAGAGCTGAACCCTTAATGATAGGAGTATCGTCGCCTGGGAATTCATATTCATCTAAAGTAGCTCTGATATCCATTTCAACAAGCTCAAGAAGCTCAGGGTCATCAACCTGATCAGCCTTGTTCATAAATACTACGATATATGGAACGCCAACCTGACGAGCAAGAAGCAGATGCTCCTTAGTCTGAGCCATAGGACCGTCAGAAGAAGCAACAACGAGAATAGCTCCGTCCATCTGTGCTGCACCTGTGATCATGTTCTTTACATAGTCAGCATGTCCGGGACAGTCAACGTGAGCATAGTGACGATTATCTGTTTCATATTCAACGTGTGCTGTATTAATTGTAATACCACGTTCTCTTTCTTCCGGAGCCTTATCAATCATATCGTAAGCTTCGTACTGTGCCTGACCCTTAAGTGCAAGAGTCTTTGTGATAGCGGCTGTAAGAGTTGTCTTACCATGGTCAACGTGTCCAATTGTACCAATGTTTACATGTGGTTTGGTTCTTTCAAATTTAGCCTTTGCCATTGGAAAAATCCTCCTTAAATTTAATTAAATTGATTCCTTATGAATACCATTTTAACACAGATTCCTAAGGATTTCAAGTGTTTTTTTGAAAATATCAAACAAAGCCGGAAATCAGGCGTTTGTTTTATTTCTTGATGTCATAATCTTTTCTGCGATGTTCTTTGGAACTTCAAGATAGCTGTGCGGTTCCATAGAATACTGACCGCGTCCCTGCGTATTTGAACGAAGCTCGTTTGAATATCCGAACATTTCTGAAAGCGGAACCAAGGCGTCAACCTGAATTGCTCCCGGTCTTGTTTCCTGACCCTGTATCTGTCCGCGGCGTGAACTAAGATCGCCGATAACGGTACCGGTATATTCATCAGGAACAATAACGCATACTTTCATGATAGGCTCCATAAGAACCGGTTCAGCCTTTCTCATAGCTTCCTTAAATGCCATAGAACCGGCAATCTGGAACGCCATCTCTGAAGAGTCAACTTCATGATACGAACCGTCGTAAAGCTCTACGCAAACATCCACAACTTCATATCCGGCAAGAATACCGGCTTTCATAGCGCCCTGTATTCCCTTGTCTACTGCCGGAATATATTCCTTTGGAATAGCGCCTCCGACAATTGAATTCTTAAATTCATAACCCTTACCGGATTCGTTAGGCGACACTCTGATCTTTACGTGACCGTATTGACCCTTACCGCCCGACTGTCTTGCATATTTATGATCGACGTCGGAGTTGCCCTTAATAGTTTCCTTATAGGAAACCTGAGGAGCGCCTACGTTAGCCTCTACTTTAAATTCACGCAGAAGTCTATCTACAATAATTTCAAGATGAAGCTCGCCCATTCCGGCTATAATAGTCTGTCCGGTTTCTTCATCAGTATAGGTTCTGAATGTAGGATCCTCTTCTGCAAGCTTTGCAAGAGCTATGCCCATCTTCTCCTGACCTGCTTTTGTCTTAGGCTCAATAGCGAGCTGAATAACAGGTTCCGGAAATTCCATAGATTCAAGAATAACAGGATTCTTTTCATCACACAGCGTATCGCCGGTAGTCGTGTTCTTAAGACCGACAGCGGCGGCTATATCCCCTGCGTAAACAGTTTCAATATCTTTTCTGTGATTTGAATGCATCTGAAGAATACGTCCCAGTCTTTCCTTGTTATCCTTGGTCGCATTTAAAACGGTTGAGCCTGCGTTTACGGTACCGGAATAAACTCTGAAAAAGCAAAGCTTTCCTACAAACGGATCCGTAGCAATTTTAAACGCCAAAGCTGAAAACGGCTCTTCGTCAGACGAATGCCTAACGCACGGCTCGTCAGTATCAGGATTAATTCCCTTAATAGCAGGAACATCAACCGGCGACGGCATATAGTCTATAACTGCGTCAAGAAGCTTCTGGACGCCCTTATTCTTATATGAAGTACCGCACGTTACAGGAACCATTTCATTAGCTATTGTCGCTTTTCTTATAGAAGCCTTGATTTCTTCAATCGTCAGCTCTTCTCCGTCGAGATATTTCATCATAAGCTCTTCATCCTGCTCGGCAACCTGCTCAAGCAAGGAAGCGTGATATTCCTCAGCCTTTTCCTTCAAATCCTCAGGAATATCTTCAACTCTGATATCCTTTCCGAGATCATCGTAGTATACATAAGCTTTCATTTCAACCAGATCGACAATACCCTTAAAGGTTTCCTCCGATCCAATAGGAAGCTGAATCGGAACAGCATTACAATGCAGTCTGTTCTTCATCATATCTACGACATTGTAGAAATCAGCGCCCATGATATCCATCTTATTTACATAAGCCATTCTCGGAACCTGGTATTCGTCAGCCTGTCTCCAAACTGTTTCCGACTGAGGCTCAACGCCGCCCTTTGCGCAGAAAACTGTAACAGAGCCGTCAAGAACTCTCAATGAACGTTCAACCTCAACTGTAAAGTCTACGTGTCCGGGCGTATCTATAATATTAATTCTGTGGCCTGCCCAGTATGCAGTAGTAGCGGCAGAAGTAATAGTGATACCTCTTTCCTGCTCCTGCTCCATCCAGTCCATTGTAGCAGCACCCTCGTGAGTTTCGCCTATTTTATGGTTAATACCGGTATAAAACAGTATACGCTCTGTTGTGGTGGTTTTACCTGCGTCAATGTGAGCCATTATACCTATATTTCTTGTATGTTCAAGCGAACAGTCTCTTGGCATAATTTTTCTCCTTAATTAAACAATTGCAGATTACCAGCGGTAGTGTGCAAACGCCTTGTTTGCTTCCGCCATTTTGTGTGTATCATCGCGCTTCTTGCAGGCGCCGCCTGTTCCGTTGATTGCGTCCATGATTTCACCGGCAAGTCTTTCCTTCATTGTCTTTTCATTTCTCTCTCTTGAGTACTTTGTTATCCATCTCAGTCCGAGAGTCTGACGTCTTTCAGGACGTACTTCCATCGGAACCTGATATGTCGCGCCGCCCATTCTGCGGGCTTTAACCTCAAGAACCGGCATAATGTTTTCCATTGCCTCTTCAAACGCCTCAAGAGCGTCCTTACCTGTTTTTTCAGCAACAATGTCAAACGCGCCGTAAACTATTTTCTGAGCAACACCCTTCTTACCGTCCAGCATAATATTATTTATCAGACGTGTAACAAGCTTTGAGTTATACAAAGGGTCCTGCAATACATCACGTTTTGCGATATTACCTCTTCTTGGCATTTCGCTTCCCTCCTTCACATGTTTTCATGAATTCATAGGTACTCGTCTTTGTACAGACGTCAAGACCAATGCAGAGGATCTAATATATTAAATCTCCACATATAATCCTGTGGCAGTTATCCTATTTCAATAATTATTTTGCCTTCGGCTTCTTAGCGCCGTATTTTGAACGAGCCTGCATTCTGTTGGCAACGCCCTGAGCGTCAAGAGTGCCTCTGATGATGTGGTAACGCACACCCGGAAGATCCTTGACACGTCCGCCTCTTATAAGAACAACGCTGTGTTCCTGAAGATTATGGCCGATTCCGGGGATATAAGCTGTAACTTCATTTCCGTTTGTAAGCTTTACTCTGGCAATCTTTCTCATAGCTGAGTTAGGCTTCTTAGGAGTAGATGTTCTTACAGCAGTACAAACTCCGCGCTTCTGAGGAGAACTCTGATCAATCAAGGTCTTCTTCTTTGCGTTATAGCCCTTCTGAAGAGCCGGAGCCGTGGATTTTACCTCAAGAACCTGTCTTCCCTTACGAACCAATTGATTAAATGTTGGCATATTTTTCCTCCTTTTCCTAAAAAATACTGACGCGAGTATACAATTCACCCGCATACTTGTCTATTATAATACCGTTTTTTTATTTTGTCAAGAGGTTTATGAAAATTTTTATATATTCTGTATATTTTATTGGAAATCAGATGTAATACTGTATATTAGACTATCAAGCATGCTTTTTTCTTTTCAGGTATAATCCCATAAATATAAAATACGTCGCCGCGCCCAGTACTCCGGAAACTATATCGCCCATTGTGTTCCGATTATTTCCCTGCATGTTTATATTCAATAAATTATCTGCGGTAAACTCATATATTTCCCAAAATCCTGCACAGGCTGAAGAAAAGAAAAAAGCAAATAAAAGCGTTATATCATTTTTTACAGCAAGATCATATTTTTTAAACAGATATAAAATAATAAGCATTCCCGCTTCTGCAAGCAGTATTCCGTTTAAATAATGAACAAATCTGTCATAAAACCCTATATACCTATAAAGATTAATTACCGAACCCAAAGCCGCGGCAAAAATGTCAAAAATCATAGCGAGCAGATAAAATCTGTCAGGAAATTTCCATGCGGCGGCAGTGATAATAAAAATTGACGCAAACGAACCTGCTGTTTTTACAGGAGTTGTTTCAAGAGGAATAACAGCGGAAAGAACGGTACAGAAAGCGGTGATAATCAATGCGAACGCTGAGACGATTATTCTGAATTTTATATTATGCTTTTTCATTTAATCTCCTTTTTGCCGTTCATAATAACGCCGGCAAATAACAATGATTTATTTTTCTCTAAATGCATTTTTCCGTCATTGCTTGTTCTTATATCTGAGTGAAAGCAGTTCCCTGATAAGCATAGGCAGCAGTATTATAAAGGATATCAGCATTAATACAGAATATACTTTATCGTCAAGAAAAAATATATGATCTATAATACTGAAAACTGCAAATAAAACTATACCGATTATGCCTAACATACTAATTATTCTTTTCATTTTTTTCACCGCCCTTTATCTTATCCCAGTAGCCTTTAGCCGACTGCTCCTGTTTATTATCTCCGTATCTGTAATAAATCCTCCCGTCAAGTGTTTCTGGCATATACTGCTGTTTAACCCAATGATTCGGATATTCGTGCGGATATTTATAGAACTGACCTTTAATTTTAGCGTCAGCTCCGTCAAAATGTTTATTTTGCAGACATCTCGGAAAATCTGCGGCAATTCCGCTTCGGACGTCCTCTATTGCCGAATTAATCGCTTCGTAGGCGCTGTTCGACTTAGGAGCGGTCGCAAGCAGAATTACAGCCTGAGCAAGAGGTATTCTGGCCTCCGGAAGCCCCAGCTGCATAGCGGCGTCCACGCATGATTTTACAATCGTTACAGCATTAGGATATGCAAGTCCTATATCTTCACAGGCTATAACCAGCAAGCGCCGCGATAACGATATTATATCGCCGGCTTCAATAAGACGAGCCGTATAATGAAGAGCCGCATTCTCGTCAGATCCCCTTATAGATTTTTGCAGAGCGGATAAAATATCATAATGCTGATCTCCGTCCCGGTCATATCTCATATTTGACCGCTGGCCAAGCTGCTGAACTGTTTCAAGCTTGATTTTTACTCCGTTTTCTGCCGGTTCCCCAGCTAAAGCGCTGAGTTCAACCGTATTGATCGCCTTTCTGACGTCGCCTCCGCAGCTTACCGCAATAAAATCTGATACTCCGTTCTCAATTTCATATACAGAATTATTTTGCTCTTCAAGTAATTCAAACGCTCGTTCCACGGCCTTCTTAACCTCTGATTTTTCGGGAGGTTTAAATTCAAAAACTGTTGAACGGCTAATTACGGCATTAAATACAGCAAAATAAGGATTCTCGGTGGTTGAAGCTATCAGGGTAATCTGTCCGTTTTCCATATATTCCAAAAGACTCTGCTGCTGCTTCTTGTTAAGATACTGAATTTCGTCAAGATAAAGCAGTATCCCGTTAGCTCCGGAAAAGGTTCCTATTTCGGAAATAACCTGTTTAATATCCGCCGTAGAGGCGGACGTACCGTTTAATTTGTGCAGCGACATATTGGTATTCTCTGCAATAATTCTTGCTACCGATGTCTTTCCCGTCCCGGACGGTCCATAGAAAATCATATTCGGAATATTGCCGCCGTCTATTATTTTTCTAAGCGGTTTTCCCTCTCCGAGCAAATGCTTCTGACCAACAACTTCGTCAAGCTTTTTAGGACGGATAAGGTCGGCTAAAGGTGATGACATAGCTAACTCCTTAAAATTAATATATTCCCCCGTCCTTCAAAGGCGGGGGAATAAAGCGTATGTTATTATATAAATTCTTCTTTCAGAACAGCGTATGAATAAAAATCATCCCAGATAGGATTACTTTCAGAATCCAAAAATTTATATGACATTTTTAAATGAATTCCTTCTCTTCTCATGCCAAGTCTTTCAAGCAACCGCCAGGAACGTTCATTTTTCACATTGCTGTATGCTATAATCCTGCGAACGTTCATGCTTTCAAAAGCATAATTCATTAAAGCCATTGCGCTTTCCTTTGCAAAGCCCTTACCTTGATAATTGAAATTAAACGTATATCCGATTTCATAGGTATCAAAGCTATTTTCATTATGAAAATAAAGCTTTCCTATCAATTTATTTTCACATTTTAGTACAACAGCATAAAAGCTTTCGTTATGCGATAAAGTTTCTGCTTCCTTTTTCGCCGACTCAAAAGAGAAAACATCATAAGGCTCAAAATAAACTATTTTTTCATCTGTCAGTATCTCGGCAAAGTCCTCGGCGTCGCAGCTTTTAAACCTGCGAATTATAAGCCTTTCTGTTTCGATTATATTATTCATACAGAGGATATTTGGTACAGATTTCAGTTACGCCCTCACGGATAAAGTCCGCCTTATTATCAAAATCCTTAGCTGCAAGATAGATATATTCGGCAATCTTCTCCATTTCCTCTTCTTTAAGACCTCTTGTCGTAACGGCGGGAGTACCTATTCTTAAACCGCTTGTTACAAACGGCTTCTGAGGATCATTAGGAATAGCGTTCTTGTTTACCGTTATATAAACTTCGTCAAGACGGTGTTCAAGTTCCTTTCCGGTTATATCGAACGGACGTAAATCAACCAGCATCAAATGGTTGTCCGTACCGCCGGAAACAAGATTAAAGCCTCTTTCAACAAGTCCCTTAGCCAGAGCCTGCGCATTCTTTACAACCTGCTGCTGATAGAGCTTGAATTCAGGCTTTAGCGCCTCGCCGAAGCAAACCGCTTTTCCTGCAATAACGTGCATAAGCGGACCGCCCTGTATGCCCGGGAAAATAGCCTTATTAATCTTCTTTGCAAGCTCTTCGTCATTTGTAAGAATAAGACCGCCTCTCGGTCCTCTTAGAGTTTTATGGGTTGTCGTCGTCACAACATCCGCATAGCCTACCGGAGTCGGATGGCATCCTGCGGCGACAAGGCCGGCTATATGAGCCATATCGACCATAAGATATGAGCCGACTGATTTAGCTATTTCAGACAAACGCTTAAAATCAATTATTCTTGGATATGCAGAAGCGCCGGCAACTATAAGCTTAGGCTTATTTTCCTTTGCAAGCTCTTCAACCTTATCGTAGTCTATAGTTTCATCATCGCCCAGACCATAAGAAACGAAGTTGAAATATTTACCTGACATATTAACAGGCGAGCCGTGAGTAAGATGTCCGCCGTGAGCAAGACTCATTCCCAAAACTGTATCGCCCGGTTCAAGAAGCGCAAAATAAACGGCTGTGTTAGCTTGTGCGCCTGAATGCGCCTGAACGTTGGCATACTGCGCGCCGAAAAGCTTTTTTGCTCTTTCGATAGCGATATCTTCAACTATATCGACACATTCGCAGCCGCCGTAATATCGTTTTCCCGGATATCCTTCTGCATATTTGTTTGTCAGAACCGAGCCCATAGCCGCCATAACTTCAGGAGAAACTATATTCTCGCTGGCGATAAGCTCAAGATTTCTTTTCTGTCTTGCAAGCTCCTTTGCCATTGCCTCTCCGACTTCCGCATCGGATTTGGAAAGAAAGCCTATTGTATCCATCAGGTTTTCGTACATATTAAAATTTCCTTTCGAGTTTATTAATAGTATTTATTATACACCAATATAAAGGAAATTTCAATAGATTTTATCTGAAATGTGTAATTTTAAATGTTTTCACGAAGAAAGCACAGCGCCGCATTATATATAAGCGACGGCTTGATGTTATTGTCCACAAGCATTTCCGCAAAGCTTACAGCAGTACCAAGCTCCCTTGAAAAATCATCTATTGACTCCTTGAATTTAATGGGACCTATGCCGGTCTCAGCCTCAATTCCATATGCGGTATATTCTTCTCCGCGCTGCACGATACGGCTTGTGGTAACGCGGTATGTAATCCTGTTGTTCCCCACAACCTCCATATAAGTAGATTTTTCGAGGGGAACGATTTTTTCTCTTTTTAATGTTGCCTGCATAGTTTTTACCGTCCTTTCTTTTTTATATCTACATTATAGCACAAAGCCCCGTTTGTGTGAACGGGGCTTTTTTAGCTTTTTTTGTTGGTTTATAAGGAAAATTTAATGAAAATGTTTTCTTCACGTTTTAACTAAAATTTATAAAATACCTCCATAGTCAAGAACTGATATAACCATCCAAATACTAAATACTGTTAATGATAAGGAAATTATAATACATAATATATAAAGGAAAAAAATATGCCCATCAATAATAAAATCTCATAAAATCCCTACAACCTTATTTTCACTCCAAGCATAGAAACAAGATCTACAGCCTGCGTCTGTGTAATAACCGCGCCTTTTAATTCTCTGAATGTATCCGAAACCGTTATTCCGTCAATAAAGCAATCGGTCAGGTCTATGTCCTTTAAAGAAGTTTTAAAAAAATCACATCCGCTTAATCTGACATCCTTCAGATTAACCTTTTTCAATTTTGATTCCTGAAAAAAAGAGCTTTTAAAATTACTTTCACTTATTCTGCTGTCATTAAAAACCGTACCGGTAAAATTAGCATAGCAAAACGAACAGTCAGAAATGTCGACTTCTTTAAATCCGCTTTGATTAAAATTTCCCCTGTCGCCGTTACAGCTTATAATACGCGATCTTTTCCATCCTCCGTTATTAAAGGAACACCCTGAAAAGTTACAGTTTAAAAATTCAGTTTCAAGAAAATCGCTGTTAGAAAAATCACAGCGTTCAAACTTACATTTAATAAATTTAATGAATCGAAATTCCAGATTAGATAAATCATAGGATAAATGTTCTCCGATAAAATCTGCACTTTCAATATAAGCGTCGCTTTCACGGGCATAATTTACATATTCCAAAAGCATTCTTACCTCCAAAAATCTCAGTTGAAAAACGTATGCTCCACAAAAATCTTCACGCCTATTCCCACAAGAATTATACCTCCTGCAAGCTGAGCCTTATTATTAAGAATTGTGCCGAATTTTTTGCCTATAAAAACGCCGGCCATACTGAATATAAAAGTAATACAACAAATTGACGACGCTGCAAAAGCAATATTGACGTTTTCAAGAGCAGCAAAGCTTACTCCTACGGCCAAGGCGTCAATACTGGTAGCTATCCCCTGCATAAGCAGCATTTTTGCACTCAGACAGACAACATCGCATTTCTCGTCATTTTTCCTGAAAGACTCAAAAATCATCTGTCCTCCGATAAATCCAAGAAGTATAAGAGCAATTATATGATCAAACGCAGTTATGTATTTAGCGAAACCCATTCCTAAAAAATAGCCTATAAGAGGCATAAGCCCCTGAAATCCGCCGAAGCAAAGTCCGGTAAGCAGTATTTTGCCTAATCTGATCTCCTTACAGCATAAACCGTTTGTTACCGAAACCGCAAATGCATCCATCGAAAGTCCTATTCCTATTAAAATAAGCTCCGTCAACCCCATATTGTCCTCCTAAATCCTCTCTGAAAGCAAAGAGGAGTATTTTTTTCTGAATTGTTCAAAATGTCCGCAGTCAAGGGAATCTCTAATTTTTTCGGCAAGCGTATTGTAAAAGTAAAGATTATGCATAACCGCAAGGCGTCCGGCCAGCATTTCACCGGCTTTAAAAAGATGGCGTATATAAGCCCTTGAGAAACTGCGGCAAACGGGACAGTCGCATTCAGAATCTATCGGTCTTTCATCAGTTTCATAGCATTTGTTTGTAAGATGCATGATACCGGACCATGTAAAGACTGTGGCATGTCTGGCATTACGGCTCGGCATAACGCAGTCGAACATATCCACTCCTCTGTAAACAGCCTCTATTATATTGCTCGGCGTACCGACGCCCATAAGATACCTCGGTTTGCCGGCAGGCATAAACGGCTCGACCAGTTCAATTATCCTATACATTTCCTCCGTAGACTCGCCTACTGCAAGTCCTCCGATAGCATATCCGTCAAGATCAAGCTTTGAAATATCCTCCATATGCTTTATGCGCAGATCATCGTACGTGCTTCCCTGATTTATTCCGAAAAGCATTTGCTTTTTGTTTATAGTATCGCTTAAGGAATTAAGTCTTTCCATTTCCTCTTTGCAGCGGTAAAGCCACCTGGTAGTACGTTCAATAGAATCTGACGCGTATTCGTGTTCAGACGGATTTTCTATACATTCGTCAAACGCCATAGCAATAGTAGACGCAAGATTCGACTGTATCCGCATGCTTTCTTCAGGTCCCATAAAAATACGTCTGCCGTCTATATGCGATGCAAAGTAAACGCCTTCTTCTTTAATCTTACGCAGCTTTGCCAGTGAAAATACCTGAAAACCGCCGCTGTCTGTAAGAATCGGCTTTTTCCAATTCATAAACCTATGCAGACCGCCCATTTCCCTAATTACCTTATCAGTAGGACGAAGATGAAGATGATATGTATTGCAAAGCTCCACCTGACATTTCAGGTCAACTAAATCAATTGAAGAAATCCCGCCCTTTATTGCTGCGGCGGTACCGACATTCATAAAACATGGAGTCTGAAACGTCCCATGAACAGTTTCAAACTTTCCCCGTCTCGCCTTTCCCTCTTTTTTTATTAACGTATACATAGATTCTCCTTTATTTTATCTGTAATCATGAATTTTTTCGTCCGCATATCGCGCGTCTATAAGTTCATAAATATCAACATAATATTTACTTCTGTCGCCCTTATCAACATAAACTGTTACCTCTCTGCCTATAAGTCCGGATATATCTTCGGTAACGCTTTCCGAGCTGTATAGATATTTTTCGCCGTTATAAGAATTTACAACCTCGCATTCAGCTTTAAACGGATGACGGTTATTTATTCTCACATTCTGTACCACATTAATATTTGTAACAGTTCCGTTCATCTTTTCTCCGTTTTTTATAATAGATTTTATGCGTCGTTTCCTTACTGCGTTTCTTAAGAAAAATACTCCTCCGATTACTGCAAAAAGTCCGCCGATTCCCATAAAAATAATCTCTAATATTTTCGAACCCGTCTTAATCTCCGAGGGATTATCTGGATTATAGTAAATTTCTATCTCCTTGCCCTCATACATACCGGAATTATATTCGTTTAGCGTTCTTTCATAAACTTCTCCGTCAACTACATATTCAACGATCACATTATAATGCTTTTTACTTCCGGAACGGCTGCTTCCTGAATAATAGGAATCAATTTCAGATATTTCAGCAGTGGTTTTCTCCGCGTTTTTCATAAAGGAATTACCTGAAATCAAAATCGCGCTTCCGACTGCGAAAAATATTATTCCGATTATAAAAAACAAAAAGCCGATAAATAAGAATATATTAATCGTTTTCATTTGTTTTTTTCTCATGTAAATATCCTCCGTATTTTATTTTTTCTGAATATGTATTTTTAACGCCGATTACAAATACGGATATTACCAATAAATCAAAAGCAATTGCCGGTATTGCTGCTGCAATATCTAAGAAAAAAATCAAAGAATAAAGCAGAAATGCAGCAAGCATAAAGAAGTAACCGAATCCCGAAACTATTCTATATGCCAGCAGCCTTTTTGAACTTACAGCAGAATAAATAACTCTTGACACAACAGAAAAAGCAATAATAACCAGAGCTATAATCACTGGAATAAATACAAAATAGCCTAAGATGAATGCTCCTCCAATAGCGCCAATTGCATAACCAATCGAATTAATTATTAGTCCGTATCCTTCTACATCATCGATTTCATCCTGGCTTCTAACTCTATTAATTTCTGTTTTGAGAGAATTAAGCTCTGCTTCACTCTCAAGATAACTTCCAAAACATATTGCTGCAAAAATCAGCAGAATTGCCGCTATAAGAAGCAAAGAAGCCATATTAAAATTCACTGGCCTTTTTACCCAAGTTTTAAACTTATCCATTCTGATATTCCTCCTTAAATGAACCGATTTCAATAAGATTTCCCTCGGGATCGGCAATATAGCAGGTTCTCTGACCCCATTCTTCGGTTTCCGGCGAAAGAACAGGCTTTGCTCCCATTTTTACAACTCTTTCAAATACTTCATCAACCTCAGCATAATTTTTTACGCTCATTGCGATTTCATAATGTCCGTTTAAGCCCTTTACATATTCATATTTTCTCGAAGTCATTTTTTCAAAATCGCTTCTTCCGTACATAAGAAAAAGCGTGCCGTCCTTTTCAAGGAAAACATTATTCATCCCCTCTGACCACTCAATTTCAAAGCCGAGGACATCATGATAAAACTGAACCATTTTTTTCATATCCCCAACCATTATTCCAAATCCGTCAAGCTTCATTTATTCTTTCCTCCGAAATCTTATTTATTTTTTCATAAGGCTTTTCCGTTTCAGGCGTCCTATACTCATGCTTTTCGTAATATCCGATCAGTTCTCCCCTGTAGTTTCGTAAAGCTATCATATAAACATCTTTATTCTGCTTCCGATTGTGAAATGTAAAAATACGGTTATTGCCGCGGCTTTCATTGAACCATTTAATAACGCTTTTAATTTTACACACCGAATCATTATTATGACAGTCAAGGAGAGATTTACCGACAAGTCCATAGCCGCCGCTTTTTTTATAGCTTTCCGCGGCGGCCGGATTCATATAAATTATCTTATGTTCAAGACTGCAAACGACTATCGGAGCAATATCCATATCAATAATGCTCTTAAAAAACTGCTCCATTAAAGCTACCTCCTGTTTCCACATTTAACCGACTTTTTCCGGCAGAATTATTTTCAAATAATAATCATCGCGTCTCCGAAGCTGAAAAACCTGTACTTTTCAGCTACGGCGGTTTTATACGCGCTCATTGTTTTATCATATCCCAAAAATGCCGATACAAGCATAATAAGCGTGCTTTCAGGCAAATGAAAATTCGTTATAAGTCCGTCAAGAAGCTTAAATTCATAGCCGGGATAAATAAAAATATCGGTATAGCCGTCTCCGGGCTTTACCAATCCGTTATCAAGATTCATACTTTCAAGCGTACGGCACGAGGTTGTTCCTACGGCTATTATCCGTCCTCCGTTGTTTCTTGTACGATTTATTTTATCAGCGGTTTCTTCGCTCATATGATAATGTTCGCTGTGCATCTTATGCTTTAAAATATCGTCCTCTTTTACGGGGCGGAATGTGCCCAAACCAACATGAAGCGTTACATAAGCAATATCTACGCCCATTGCCTTTATTTCCTCAAGCATTTCCCTTGTAAAATGCAGACCGGCGGTAGGCGCGGCCGAAGAACCGATTTCCTTTGAATAAACCGTCTGATAGCGCTCCTTATCCTCAAGCTTTTTTGTTATGTAGGGCGGAAGCGGCGTCTGTCCGATCTCATCAAGAACAGAATAAAAATTTCCGTCGCATTTGAATTTAACAAGCCTGTTTCCGTCTTCCTTCACTTCTACAACAACAGCGGAAAGTTTTCCATCCCCAAATGTAAACTCGGCGCCCTCTCTTGCTTTTTTCCCCGGACGACATATTATTTCCCACAGCTTATCCCCTCTTTGCTCAAGCAGCAGAAATTCAATAAAGCTTCCCGTCCCCTTTTTTTCGCCGTATAGCCTTGCGGGAAGTACCCTTGAATCATTCAGCACAAGCAAATCACCTTTTTTAAGATATTCGCATAAATTATAGAAACGGGCGTGAATTATTTCTCCGCTGGCCCGGTCGATTTTCATAAGTCTGGAATGATTTCTCGGCTCAACAGGCGTCTGAGCAATCAATTCCTCTGGTAAATCATAGTTGAAATCAGATTTTTTCATATTTCCACCTCGAAATTTTAAAAACTGTATTGACATAACAAGAATAACGTGATATTATAAAAACTATGGTAGAGGTGCAGCCGCGATTAGTACCGCCTGATAGGATAACCGGTCCGTTTTATTCAGACGCGAAAGGCAAAGCTGCCGAAGAGCAGATTCCGGTAAAATCTGTTCTGATTGCAGTCTTAACAGGACTGTGATTGTCATCAGCGTTTGATGGAGAGCTATCGGCATTCAATTTAAAAATAGTTGCAATGTCAATATTTCTATTATATCGTATGATGGACCGGTTTTCAACCGGTTTTTTTAATTTATTATATTTAACAAGAGGAGTTTTTAAAATGAAGCATTACAGAGTTGGAATCATCGGTGCAACAGGTATGGTCGGACAGAGATTTGCTACTTTGCTTGAAAATCACCCTTGGTTTGAAGTCAAGGCTTTAGCCGCGTCTCCGAGATCGGCCGGAAAAACCTATGAAGAGGCTGCCGGAAAAAGATGGGCTATGCAGATTCCGATGCCTGAAGCAATGAAAAATATGATCGTGTTAAACGCGGTTGACGATATTGAAAAAATAGGAAAGCTTGTTGATTTTGTTTTCTGCGCGGTAGATATGAAAAAATACGAAATCAAGGCTCTTGAAGAAAAATACGCGAAAGCAGAAATTCCGGTAGTTTCTAATAATTCCGCCCACAGAGGAACGCCAGACGTTCCAATGGTAGTTCCTGAAATAAACGATGACCATATTCAGATCATTGAGGCTCAGAGAAAACGTCTTGGTACAAAAAAAGGCTTTATTGCGGTTAAATCAAATTGCTCAATTCAAAGCTATGTTCCGGCACTGCATCCTCTGAGAGAATATGGGATTACTAAGGTTCTTGCCTGCACATATCAGGCTATTTCGGGAGCAGGCAAAACGTTTGAATCCTGGCCCGAAATGGTAGATAACCTTATTCCTTTCATCGGCGGAGAAGAAGAAAAATCAGAACAGGAACCGCTCAAGGTATGGGGACACATTGAAGGCGATAAGATAATCAATGCGTCAGAGCCATCAATTACAACACAATGTCTAAGAGTTCCGGTATCAGACGGTCATACAGCGGCGGTTTTCGTTTCTTTTGACAAAAAGCCTTCAAAGGACGATATTCTGAAAAAATGGCGTGACTTTAAGGGTGCGCCTCAGGAGCTTGATCTGCCGTCCGCACCAAAACAGTTCATTCACTACTTTGAAGAAGATAACCGTCCTCAGGCTAAGCTGGACAGAAACCTCGAAGGCGGCATGGCTGTTTCAACCGGACGTTTGAGAGAAGATACACAATATGATTATAAATTTGTTTGCCTTTCCCATAATACATTAAGAGGAGCTGCCGGCGGCGGAGTTCTTTTGGCAGAGCTGCTTGCGGCAAAGGGATACTTTGACTGATTGAATTAAATTTCACAGCAGAATGGAGATTCTTATGAAAAATACTATTTTTACAGGAGCCGGCGTTGCAATTATAACCCCAATGAACGATGACGGTTCTATCAACTATGAAGGTTTTGCAGAAAATATAGAATATCAGATTAATAACGGCACCGACGCTATAATTGTCTGCGGAACAACCGGAGAAGCTTCTACAATGACAGACGAAGAACATATTGAATGTATACGCTTCACCGTGGAAAAGACTAAAGGCAGAGTACCGGTAATTGCCGGAACGGGAAGCAACGACACTAAATACGCCGTGGAGCTTTCAAAAACGGCGCAGGAAAAGGGCGCCGACGGTTTGCTGCTTGTTACGCCTTATTACAATAAGGCCTCTCAAAAGGGACTTATTGCTCACTTCGGAGCTATATCAGAAGCCGTCGACATTCCGATTATTTTATATAATATACCCGGAAGAACAGGTGTCAGTATTGAAATTGATACTTACAAAAGGCTTGCAGAATTTAAAAATATTGTAGCGGTCAAGGAGGCAAGCGGGAATATAAGCTATACCTCAAAGCTTATTTCCCAATGCGGAGATACGCTTGACGTATACAGCGGAAACGACGATATAATCGTTCCCATGATGTCTATAGGCTCGAAAGGCGTTATTTCCGTTCTTTCGAATATAATGCCTAAGGAAACGCATGAAATGACTAAGCTTTGCCTTGAAAATAATATCAAGGCTGCCGCAGAGCTTCAGATGAAATATCTTGGGCTTATCAACAGTCTTTTTATTGAGGTCAATCCGATACCTGTAAAAGAAGCCATGAATATGATGGGTATGGCTGCCGGACCGTGCAGACTGCCTCTTTGTGAAATGACCGATGTACACAAAGAAAATCTGAAAGCTTCTTTAAGCAAATTCGGACTCGTTTAAACAAACCGCTTTACAGCGCCGCATACTGAATATATGCGGCGCTGTTTAAAAATGAAAGGAAATTACATACTATGACTAAAATCGTAATAAGCGGAGCAAACGGAAAAATGGGGAAAACCGTTTATAGCTGCGTATCCCAGCGAAACGACTGTATTGTTTCCGCCGGTATTGATATAAATACTGATAAATATGCCGACTTTATTATATATAAATCTCCGAATGATCTTCCGGAAAAGCCGGACGTCATTATTGATTATTCACATCCATCATGCTTAAATAAGCTGCTTGAATACTGTTTAGCAACCGGTACGCCGGTAGTATTGGCGACAACAGGATACAGCGACGATCAAATCGCACAGATAAAAAAAGCGTCTGAGCAGATACCGGTATTTTTCTCATGGAATATGTCGCTTGGAATAAACCTGCTCGTTCAGCTTGCCAAAAAGGCAACCGCTATTTTAGGCAATCAGTTTGATATAGAAATTATTGAAAAGCACCATAACCAGAAAATCGACGCGCCGAGCGGTACTGCTCTAATGATTGCAAATGCGATTAACGAAACACGCGAAAATGAAATGAAATTTATTTATGACAGACATTCCAGACGTCAAAAGCGCGAGCCGAACGAAATAGGACTGCATGCTGTAAGAGGCGGCACTATTGTAGGCGTGCATGAGGTGATTTTTGCAGGAAACGATGAAACTATTACAATTTCGCATTCCGCAGCGTCTAAAGCAGTTTTTGCCGAAGGGTCGGTTAATGCGGCAGAATTTATAAAATCCAAATCTGCCGGACTTTACGATATGGGAAATATTGTCGAAAGCAAATAAGCAAATAAATACATCAAATATTTAAAGCATCAGCCTAAGCTGATGCTTTTTTTATTAATTATTTCGCCTGTTCTGAGGTTGCTTTAAATATAATTCCATCTGAGTTCCAGAAATCAGGCGTTACCTTCACCTCAAATTCCTTCCAACCGGACGGCGCTTCAAGAGGGATAACGCCTTTTATCTTTTTACCGGGTGAAATAGTTCCATCTAAACCTGAAAAATTTTCATCAGCCATTGCTGACGCACTTATACTTGCCGAATAGCCATCAAAATATGAATCAAAACATATAATTGAGGAAATTGAAAGCTCACTATCTGAATTGTTTTCTATTTCAAACTCGGCATAAACAAATGTATTTCCGCTTTGCGGCTTAAAAAATCCAGATCCATTTTTGTTTTTTATTGAAATAAAGCTTACTTTTACATCATTCTTTTCAACGTATTCACCCACTGTATAGTATTTGCTTTTTTCAGATGATGAACTGCTTTTTCCTGAACCAAGCTTACCAGAAGTTTCTTTGCTACCAATTGCTACTGACGCCGCACCGACAATAATTATTATTAAGACAATTACAAAAACCATCCTTTTCTTGCTCTTTTGCTTTTTACGGCAGTTAGGGCATATCTTAGCATCATACGCTATCTCCTCCTTACAATATTTACATTGTTTTGTTTCTGACATTATGTACCTCCGTTTATTTTTCTTTATTTATGAAAACACTGTTGTTAGTACTTATTTGTACTAACACTTACATTATACTCCGTTCTTGTGTTAAAGTCAATAGTACCAATTAGTACTAGATATATTTTTGTATATTTTTAACGAAAAAAGGAGAAATAATTATATGTATTTTCAAAGATTAAGAGATCTTCGTGAGGATATGGATTTAAACCAGACGCAGATAGCAGAAATACTTCACACAAGTCAAACAGTATATTCACGTTACGAAAGAGGATTTCAAACTATTCCGGTAGAACATCTTCTAATACTTGCGGATTTTTATAATGTTTCAATTGATTATATTCTTGGGAGAACTAATAATAAAAAGTTAATAAAGTAAACAGGTTTCTTATTTATCTCTGTTTTACATTTATTCAGGATTATGTAAAATTTATTTTACTCAGATTTAACATTTCATCTCTTTTGGATTTTACATTTCTGTTTTAAAATAGAATACGTAATCATTAACCGATGATTATATAACTTGAATTCTTGGCGTTCCGCCTGCCGTAAAAGACGGATTTAAAACAGGAGATTAATTATGAAAAAAAATTTCTGCTTAAAAAAGACTTTAGCTTTGATTATGTCTGCCGCATTATCGGGTTTGCTCGCAGTAGGATGCGGATCTGAAGCATTCAGTGCAAAAGAGGATATTACAATTGTTTCAAGAGAGGACGGATCTGGAACGAGGGGCGCTTTTGTAGAGCTTTTCGGTATTGAAGAAAAGGATGAAAGCGGCGAAAAGGTCGACAGAACAACTACGGATGCTCAAACTACCAATAATACATCAGTTATGATGACGACGGTTTCGGGAGATATGTATGCAATAGGATATATTTCTCTCGGATCTCTTAATAACACCGTTAAAGCCGTTAAAATCGACGGAGTTGAGCCGACTGTAGATAACGTAAAAAATGAAACCTATAAAATAGCCCGTCCGTTTAATATCGCTTATAAGGAGGACGCTCTAAGCGACGCAGCAAAGGATTTTATAAACTACATAATGAGCAGCGAAGGGCAGCAGATAATCACTGACAACGGTTATATCAGTATAGACGGAGCTCAGCCCTATTCCGGAAATAATACGGGAGGAAAAATAGTTATCGCCGGTTCATCATCAGTTTCACCCGTTATGGAAAAACTCGCAGAGGCTTATAAAAAAATAAACGCCGACGCAGATATAGAAATTCAGACAAACGATTCTACAACCGGAATGACGTCTGCTGCGGACGGTGTGTGCGATATCGGAATGGCTTCAAGAGAGCTTAAGGACAACGAGCTTGAATCAGGTCTTACACCTCTGGTAATAGCCATGGACGGTATAGCGGTAATTGTAAATAACGATAATCCTGCGTCAGATATTTCAAGCGATGAAATCAAATCTATTTATATCGGAGAAATAGGCAATTGGGAATCCATAATAAAATAGCTTTCATAAAATCATATGTAATATTTTATGCTTGACGTTTTAAGCGCCAAGCATAAAATATGCTGTAAATGCTGCAATTTAGCAGAACGGAGATCTATATGAAGAAAAATTTACTGGAAAAGTTAATGGGCGGAGTATTCCTTATAGCCGCCTGCGTATCTATACTGGCCGTTGTTATGATATGCCTTTTTTTATTTGCAAACGGCATTCCGGCTATCGGGAAAATTGGTTTTTTAAAATTTCTAACAGGCGAGGTTTGGAGGCCTTCTAACGATATATACGGAATTCTGCCTTTTATCCTTGGAAGTCTTTATGTTACGGCCGGCGCCATCATAATAGGCGTACCGATCGGTATAATGACCGCAGTATTTATGGCAAGGTTCTGTCCTAAAAAGCTTCACAGAATACTCAAGCCTGCAATTGATCTTCTTGCCGGAATACCGTCCGTTGTTTACGGTTTTTTCGGACTTGTTATGATTGTTCCCGTTACGGGAAGCTCAATAATAACTGCGTCGGTAATTCTTGCGATAATGATACTTCCTTCAGTTATCAGCGTATCGGAATCTGCGCTCAGAGCGGTTCCCGAAAGCTATTATGAAGGCTCTCTTGCTCTCGGCGCAACGCATGAAAGAAGCGTATTTTCAGTTTTACTTCCCGCCGCCAGCTCTGGCGTATTTGCCGGAGTAGTTCTCGGAATAGGACGCGCAATCGGAGAAACTATGGCTGTTATGATGGTTGCCGGAAATAATACGGGTATGCCGAAAAGTATTTTTAAAGGAGTACGTACCCTTACGTCAAATATCGCTATGGAAATGGGATACGCAACCGGCTTGCACCGTGAAGCTTTAATTGCAACCGGAGTAGTGCTTTTTGTATTTATACTTATTATTAATTTCTGTTCCTCAATGCTTAAAAGGAGGAACGGAAGATGAATCCTATGAATAAACAAAGTCTCAAAGAAAGATTGGCTCATTATAAGAATTCCCCGGTTTCCCAGATTCTGCTGATACTTGTACTTATATGCGCCGCTTTAACTGTTATTACCCTTATATTCATTGTTATATATATACTGATAAGAGGCATTCCTCATCTTTCTTTATCGCTATTCTCACCTACATATAATTCCGATAATGTTTCTATGCTTCCCTCCATTATAAACACATTTATAATGACTCTTATATCATTGATTATAGCCGTTCCCTTAGGTATCTTTTCCGCCATATATTTGGTTGAATACGCTAAAAGAGGAAACAAGCTTGTCGGGATAATAAGAATGACGACTGAAACTCTTTCAGGTATTCCTTCTATTGTTTACGGTCTTTTCGGTTTCCTGTTCTTTTTAACCACCTTGAAATTAGGCTATTCCATTCTTTCCGGCGCATTAACGCTCGCAATAATGATTCTTCCTCTTATAATGAGAACAACCGAGGAAGCACTTAAATCTGTTCCGGATTCATACAGAGAAGGCAGTTTCGGACTTGGGGCTGGAAAGCTCCGCACAGTGTTCAGAATCGTACTTCCTCCTGCCGTCCCCGGAATACTTTCAGGTATTATACTGGCAACCGGTCGAATTTGCGGAGAAACTGCGGCTTTGATATTTACCGCCGGAACGGGTACGAAAATAGCTCTTAACCTGATGTCCTCCGGAAGAACTCTGGCAGTTCATATGTATAATCTATCAAGCGAAGGGCTGCATATAGACGAATGCTATGCAACAGCAGTAGTACTTTTGGCTCTTGTGGCTGTTATCAACAGCATTTCAGGACTTCTTGCAAAAAAATTATCGAAAGGATAAAACATGGATAAATTTAATGTAGAAAATCTAGATCTTTATTATGGTCAATTCAAGGCTCTTAAAGATGTCAGCATAAAAATACCTGATCACGAAATTACAGCTTTTATCGGTCCATCCGGCTGCGGAAAGTCAACTCTGCTGAAATCGCTTAACCGCATGAACGATCTCGTTGAAGGGTGCTCTATAAAGGGTACCGTTCTTCTTGACGGTGAAGATATTTACGGAAAAATGGATGTTAATCTGCTGAGAAAGCGAGTAGGAATGGTTTTTCAGAAACCAAATCCGTTTCCGATGAGCATTTACGATAATATAGCCTACGGTCCAAGAACCCACGGAATACGTTCTAAATCCAAGCTTGACGATATAGTAGAAAAATCGCTGAGAGACGCGGCAATTTGGGACGAAGTGAAAGACAGACTGAAAAAAAGCGCACTGGGTATGTCAGGAGGACAGCAGCAGCGCCTATGTATTGCAAGAGCCTTGGCCGTTCAGCCTGAGGTTCTGCTGATGGATGAGCCGACGTCCGCTCTTGATCCCATTTCAACATCTAAAATAGAAGACCTTGCAATTGAACTGAAAAAGGAGTATACTATAATCATAGTAACCCATAATATGCAGCAGGCAGTCAGAATTTCCGACAACACAGCATTTTTTCTTCTCGGAGAAATAATAGAATATGATAAAACTGAAAAGCTTTTTTCAATGCCGTCCAACAAAAAAACTGAGGATTACATTACAGGGAGGTTCGGTTAAATGCGTAATAAATTTGATAAACAGCTTGAAACGCTGCATGTAGAGCTAATAAAAATGGGAGCTCTCTGTGAGGACGCAATCTCCGGTACGGTAGACGCGTTAGAAGATAATAACGATGAAATTGTTCAGAAAGTCTTTCATATAGAATCTGAAATAGATCAAAAGGAACGCGATATAGAAGCGTTATGTATGAAGCTGCTGCTTCAGCAGCAGCCTGTAGCGACGGATCTCCGAGTTGTTTCAGCCGCGATGAAAATGATTTCAGATATGGAACGTATAGGCGATCAAGCGGCGGATATTGCTGAAATAACAAGATTCCTACAGCTTGCCCCTCTTCGAAAGGTTGTTCCCGTTGATAAAATGGCTAATGCTGCGGTCAGAATGGTGACAAATGCGATTGATTCGTTTATCAAGAGGGATCTTACTCTGGCCGGCAGAGTTATCGGTTCAGACGATATTATAGACGACCTTTTTGTTTCAATAAGAAAATATCTTGTGGAATATATAACAAAGCATCCGGAAAATAGTGAAAACTGCCTTGATATGCTTATGATAGCCAAATACTTTGAAAGAATAGGCGATCATGCGGCAAATATTGCAGAATGGGTAGAATTTTCGATAACAGGTGTTTACAAAGGAGAAACACTATGATTTATATTGTCGAGGACGACAGCAGTATAAGAGAGCTTGTAGCATATACGCTAAAAATGGCCGGGTTTGAAACGGATACTTTTTCTAACGGAGAAGAATTTTTTATAGCATTATCCAATTCCAATCAACCTGAGCTGATACTTCTTGATATTATGCTGCCGGGCGAGGACGGAATTACAATATTAAAAAAAATCAGAAATTCATCTAAGACGCGTTCCATACCTGTTATTATGATGACCGCTAAGGGTACTGAATATGACAAGGTATTAGGACTTGACAACGGCGCTGACGATTACATCACCAAGCCATTCGGAATGCTTGAACTCATTTCCAGAATAAAAGCAGTATTGAGAAGAACGAGCGACAACCCTTCGGATTATGAGCTTCATGCGGGAGATATTACTGTAAACCCCGGAAAACACAGAGTAATGGTAAATGGAGAAAACGTTATTCTGACCTATAAGGAATTTGAAATGCTCTGTATGCTGATTGAGAGCAAGGGTCTTGTTCTTTCAAGAAATAAGCTTCTTGAAAGTATATGGGGTTATGATTTTGACGGTGAAACCCGCACAATCGACGTTCATATCCGTTCTCTCCGCTCAAAACTGGGTGAAAGCGGAAACATCATAGAAACTGTACGCGGCGTAGGCTATAAAATCGGAGCAGATTATGAAACGTAAAATATCTTTAAGCATGTGCTGTATAGCGGCATTTTCAGTCCTTATAACAGCGCTGATGATCTCTTTAGTTCTTTATAACAGAAATTATAAGAACATGACTAATTATATACAAAATGAAGCGGAATATATGGCTGCCGCAATGAATTATAACGGAGTCGAATATCTCGACTCCGTTAAAGATGTTTCACCAAGCCGAATTACATGGATTGCAAACGACGGTAACGTTATTTTTGACAACAGCGGCAAAAAAATGGAGAACCATTCCGACCGTTCAGAATTTAAAGAAGCCATTAAAAGCGGCATAGGTGAAAGCTCAAGGCTTTCTGAAACGCTTGGCAAAAAAACATATTATTATGCAATTTTAATGAACGACGGCACAGTATTAAGAATATCTGACACCACCAGCAGTATTTTCAGCGACATTTTCAGCAGTCTGCCGTATCTTATATTAATAACATGTATTATTTTGATTATAGTTATTTTTGTATCGCGCTTTCAGACAAAAAAGATTGTAAAGCCTATTAATGAAATAAACCTTGATTCCCCTCAGTCAAATATAGCCTACGACGAGCTTTCACCGCTTCTGTCTCGTATTGAAAAGCAAAACCGCGATATACATGAATTTATAGATAAGCTTCAAGCAAAGCAAAACGAATTCAAAACTGTAACTCAGAATATGAGCGAGGGACTTATTATTATAAACAGGCGTAATATTCTTTCCTACAATAAAAGCGCCTTAAAAATTCTTGGTAACGAGAATGTTGATTATACCGGCAAAAGTATTCTGGAATTCAATCATTCGAAGGCATTTATAGACGCGGTAGAGTCTACTCTTAACGGAAACGCCAATGAAATAAACATGCCTATTGACAATAAAAATTATTTGATGATATCCAGTCCGGTTTTTGATAATAACTTGGTAACAGGAGCGGTTATACTCTTGATAGACACGACGGAAAAGAATTCAAGGGAGGCTATGAGACGAGAATTTTCAGCAAACGTATCTCACGAGTTAAAAACCCCGCTTACGACAATTTCGGGATATGCCGAAATAATGAAATCCGGATGGGCTGATCCTAAGGATTATCAGATGTTTGCGGAGAAAATATATAACGAAGGTAAAAGATTAATTAATTTGATTGACGATATTATTAATCTTTCCAAGCTTGATGAAAATAACAATGAATTAAAAAAAGAACCGGTGAATCTGCTTACCGTCACTCAGGATATAGTAGCCGCTTTAGCTCAGAAGACAAAGGATAAAAACGTCACGTTCAATATAAGCGGCGAATCTGTTGAAATCAATGCTGTTCCTCACCTCTTATATGAAATGATTTTCAATTTATGCGATAATGCAGTTAAATATAATAAGGATAACGGAAAAGTAGATATTAACATTGATAATAGCGGCGGAAATCCTAAGCTGACAGTAAAAGACACCGGAATAGGGATTCCAGCAGAAGATACGGAACGCGTATTTGAAAGATTTTACTGCGTTGATAAAAGTCATTCAAAGGAAACAGGAGGTACCGGACTGGGTCTTTCAATTGTAAAACACGGCGCTAAACTTCATAATGCGAAAATAGATATAGACAGTGTTCTCAATAAAGGAACAGCAATTACACTGACTTTCGAAAAAGCAATTTAATAATATAAAAGGACGCTTAAAGCGTCCTTTTTATTTTAATATTTCCATCTGAAGGTAATTAAGCTGTTTAAAACCATTTCTTTCATATAGTCTTATCGCTCCTTGATTATTTTCGGTTACTTCAAGTCTGAATCTGGAATAATGCTTATAGCAATCTAAAACATACTTAAGTAATGACGAAGCGATTCCCCTTCCCCGCGCTGTCGGAGCAGTATAAAGCTCTTCAATCCAAACCACGTCGCCTCCTGATTCATTTGAATAAGTAAACGAAAGCAATACATACCCATATACAATACCATTATCTTCATATAAATATGCTTCACAAAAAGGCGAAGATTTTAAAAGCTTATCAAAAGTAGTGGAAGCATATTCAATTGGTATAGAATGATCCACTCCCTCCCCGCTATAAAAATCCATACACATATCAATAAAGATCTGTTTATCTGTTTCAATAAATTTTCTTATCATAATTCCTCCAAATAATAAAACAGCAAGCATAAAAGCTTGCTGTTTTTATTATAACATTGATATTTAGTTTTATTCCTTTACGCCGCCGAGCGCAACGCCTGCAACGATAAAACGAGAAAGCAAGAGATAAATTATAACAACCGGAATGATTGAAAGCGCAATACCTGCATAAATAACACCATAATCCGCAATCTTATCATTTGATTTAAGGGCATTAATCATCATCGGCATTGTTAATTGTTCAAACTTTCTTGATGTAAGAATCATTGACGGCTGATAGAAGTTATTCCAGTTAAGAATAAATGCAAATATCGACTGAACTGCAATAGCAGGCTTCATCATCGGTATAGCAATTGTCAAAAATGTTCTGAATTCTCCACATCCATCAATTCTTGCAGCTTCGACAATATCAAGCGGAAATGATGATTTCAGATACTGTCTCATAAAGAATACAGTAGCAGGAGCAGCAACAGTAGGAACTATCAGAGGAATAAACGAGTCATTAAGACCAAGATTGATCATGAACTGTAAGAAACCAACTGAAGTAACCTGCATAGGTACCATCATAACAGCAAGAATAAATGTAAACGCCGGACCCCTTAGCTTAAAATCGTATACGACAAGACCATAAGCAGTAAGAGCAGAGAAAAATACGCTTAAAATTGTACTTCCAATAGCGATAATAGCGCTGTTCTTAAAGCCTATCAGCGGATCAAATTTATACAAACCGTTTGTAAGAAGCTCTTTTATGTTTCTTACAAGCTGATCTCCGGGAATAAAAGTAACCGAATTAATAATATCAACATGTGTACGCGTCGAGTTTATAAAAAGTATATAAATCGGCACAATACAAATTAAAGTTAAAATAACACAGACTAAGAACAAAAGAATTGATTTAAAACGGAGCTTAGCAGTGTAGTTATCTTTAACATTATTACTGTTACTCATATCTCCATACCTCCCAATCCCTTCTGCTTAGCTTTCAAGGCTTTCATGTTGGCCTTTCGTTCTTTCTTTTTAGCAAGTTCATCCTTGTCCCTGTTCATATAAAATGCTACGGAACCGAGAATTATTGTAATGAAGAACAGAATAACCGACGCTGCGGCAGAGAATCCGTAGTTAGGATTCGGCATTTTTTCACGGAAATGTTCGTAGATAAATACAGCAGCCGTCTTTGTATACTCATTTCTTTGCGTTCCCTTAGTATACATATAAGGAATATCGAACATCTGCAATCCGCCTATCATTGATGTAACAACAGTATAAAGCATCATTGGACTAAGAAGCGGAAGGGTAATTTTTCTAAACACCTGTCCGCTGCTTGCACCGTCGATATTAGCAGCTTCAAATAGAGATGGATTCAATCCCATAATACCGGACATAAGCATTATCATGGTATTACCGAACCACATCCAGCACTGAATAAACATGACCATACCTCTTGACTGCCAAACGCCTGTTACAAACTTAATAGGATTATCAATAATTCCGATACTCATAAGAAGGTTATTGACAGGACCGTATTTAGATTCAGCGAAAAGCGAAAGATACAAAGCTGCAATAGAAGCGGCAGTAAGAATATTAGGCATGTACATTACTACTTTAAAAAATCCTTTGCCCTTGATCTTCAGTTTAGCGTCTGTAAACCAAACAGCAAGTGCAAGAGACAGAACTATCTGAGGAATAAAGTTGCCTATCCAGACAATAAAAGTATTTCCAAGCGTCTGTATAAACGTTTCATGAATAGCTGAAGATGTACGTCCCATACCGGTACCGAAAAGAAGCGCCTGAAAGTTCTGAAGACCTACAAAATCGTCAACTTTTTTTCCGTTTCCGAAGAAACTCAGGTAAAACGTGTTAAATAAAGGATAAAGCTGAAAAAAGCAATATACCAGAAAAAATGGCAATATAAAAAAATAACCATATTTAGCATAGCTGATCGAGCGAATTCTCCTTTGTGCAGCAGATGCCATAAGTACACCTCTCTCTAAGAAATCAGATTAAATACATGTTTACGGGATGGGTAAATCCATCCCGTAAGCACATTATACAGAATTATATTATCAGATTAATCTACTGTAATATCTGTAACGCTTTCAGCAACTCTGTCCTTGAAGTCTTCAATACAAGCAGCAGCATCTGCTGTTTCACCTGCACAGTAAGCGTTTACTGCATCTATGAATGCCTGCTTGATAGAAGCGTCGTATGGAGTGATCAGACCGTTAAGGTCGATATTCTTAGCTGTTTCGTGAAGAACTGCGAACTGATCCTGACCGCCGAGAAGAGGATTGCTGTTTGACTTTTCATCAACAATCTTCTGCATTACGTTCATGTTGTTTACATACTCAGGCTTGCCGAGAGCATATTTTTCCATTGAAGCTTCGTCAACTGTGAAGTACTTGATAAAATCGTAAACCATGTCTGCGTTATCTGTGTTAGGTGATACGCACATCCATGTACCGCCCCAGAAGTAAGGTGTAGGTCCGTTGCAAACATTCCACTTACCGTATGTAGCGCCGCCTTCACCGCCAGCAGCAGAAAGAAGGATTGATTCGCCGAAGCCCCATGTTGAAACGAAGTAACCCATTGTGTCGTCTGTCTGGCCTGCTGCCTTCCATTCGTCTGTCCACTGGTTAAGATCCATAACATACTTGTTGTCTCTCATATCCTTAGCGAGATCAATAAATGTATTGCAGAAATCGTCAATTACAAGAGCGTCGTCCTTAACCCAAGGCTGCGATCTGTTAGCAGCAAATGCCTGCCAGATACCGCCGAGAGTTGTTGTCAGAGCTGTCTTATTGCCTGATGCCTCGTAAACTTCCTTAGCTGTAGCCTGGAACTTATCCCAGTCAGAAACCTTTTCCTGCATTTCTTCAGGCGTCTTAACTCCGAGGTACTGTTCAGCAAGGTCTGTTCTGTAGCACCAACCGCCAGGAGCAGCCTGCCATGAAACGCCCTTGATTACGCCGTTTGAGTCCTTACCGATATCCATTGTGTAAGCATACTGACCGGCAAAGTCTTCATCCTTAAAGCCAAGCTCGCTCATAGGAGCTGTTGCAGAATCGTCATTGATATACTTGAGAGCCCAGTCAGCCTCAACCATGAACAGGTCAACGTCGTCGCCGCCGAGGAAATACTGATCGTACTGAGCAGCAGCCTCACCGCCGCCTACGCTGAAGTTTACAAAGTTAATCTGGTCGTCTGTATAACCAGTATCACCCTTCCACATTTCAAGCATAGGGTTTACGTCGTCAGGTGTCCAGCAAAGAATTGTCATCTTGTCGCCGCCTGTTTTAAGTGAACCAGTATAGCCTGCTTCACCCTCGGCAGTCGATGATTCGCCACCTTCTGCCGCTGATGTTTCGTCAG